>NZ_AUIV01000005.1 GCF_000423885.1 Thermomonas fusca DSM 15424
ACCCACAAGGCAGCAGGAGGCCAAGCCGACGAGGCTACAAGTTGATCGTAGCTATTCCTTGAGTGCGCGAAGTAGATCATCTGCGGCCTAACACCTGAGTAGACCCCAAGAGCGGGGTATAGGACGGGATGTTGCGCGGTTGGTTGGGGGCGGTCAAGCCAATTTCCTACGCAAAAACAATCCCTTGCCTGCTATGCGGCGGTGCGGCGAATGCTGAACATCTCTGTATATGGAGCGGATTCGGGGGCGTAATGGCACAGGTGCCTGAAAAACGGGGTGTAGCAAGTGATCGGGCACAAGAGAGAAAAGTTAGCCTGATGGAGGCTGTTCGCCGCAGGATCCGTGCAAAACACTACAGCTTGCGTACGGAGCAGGCTTACTTGGGGTGGGTGCGGCAATTCATTTTGGCGAACGGTCGTCGTCACCCGCGTGAGTTGGGCGGTGCGGAGGTGGAAGCGTTCCTCAGCCGGCTGGCGACGGAGCGCAACGTGGCGGCCAGTACCCAGAACCAAGCCCTGTCGGCGCTGCTGTTCCTGTACCGCGAGGTGCTGCGCGTGGATCTGCCATGGATGGCCTCGGTGCTACGGGCGAAGCGGCCGCGCCGGTTGCCCACGGTGTTGTCGGTGGAGGAGGTGCGGCGCCTGCTGTCGATGATGGAGGGACGCACTTGGTTGATGGCCAGCCTGCTGTACGGCACCGGGATGCGGTTGATGGAATGCCTGCGGCTGCGGGTCAAGGACGTGGATTTCGCGCGCAACGAGATCCTGATCCGCAATGGCAAGGGCGGCAAGGACCGGCGCACGATGCTGCCGCGTGCGCTGGAAGGCCCGCTGCAGCGCGAGATCGAGCGGACGCGGGTCCTGCATCGGCAGGACCTTGCCGAGGGCTTCGGCAAGACGCCGCTGCCCGACGCGCTGTCGCGCAAGTACCCGGAGGCGGGCCGCGAGTTCGGTTGGCAGTTCGTGTTCCCGTCGGAGCGGCGGTCGGTGGATCCGCGCGGCGGCGGCCTGCACCGTCACCATGTGGACGATGCGGTGCTGGCCCGCGCCTTGAAAAATGCGCGGGCGCAGGCGGGGATAGAAAAGCTGCTCAGCGCGCATACCCTGCGCCATTCCTTCGCTACCCATCTGCTGGAAGCCGGCTACGACATCCGCACCATCCAGGAATTGCTGGGGCACAAGGATGTGGCCACCACCCAGATTTACACCCACGTCCTCAACCGCGGTGGGCGCGGGGTGCGCAGTCCGCTGGATGGATGAGGCTCAGGGCGCGGCGGTGATCGCCAGAGTCGCTTTCGGGGCTATCCCGCGCTCCAGCGATTGCAACGCGATGCGAAGCCCGCCCACGGTCGCATCGGTCTGGCCCTGGCCGCGCAACGGGCTGGTGTGCAGTGACAGCTCGCTGGCCGCCCCGCGTGCAGGCTGCCAGCGCAGGCGGATTTCCGCGTCGCCTGCCCACACGCAGCGCACGTCGGGCGGGCAGCGCGAGTCGTTGACCAGACGCAGGTAGGTCAGCTGGCTGTCGTCGGCCAATGTGGCGCGCTCGCCCACGCCCAGGGTCACGGTCTGCGGCGCGGTTTCGTGCACGTTGGTGTCCTCGCGATCCGGCGCTTGTGGGGATGAAGGGGCAGCACCGGCGCAACCTGCGAGCAGGGCGGCGGCGAGGAGGCTGGCGATACGGCGCATGGCGGGCTCGCGGTAGGGGCAACGGTTTACGGGTATAGCACTACCCGGATCGAGGCGATGTGTCCGGCGACCGCCCGGGTTCAGCCGCGGTCGCGTTTCAGGTCGCCGATGCGGCCAGCCCGGCCAGCCGGATCGGTTCCGGCAGTCGGTGGCTGGTGGTGAAGCGCATCACCAGTTCCGGCGCCGCCGCCATCGCCACCCGATGGCCGGGCGAGACGATCAGCGGGGGACTGTCCGGCCTGCTGCGCAGCACCCAGCCGATCTGCTGGCGGCCGTCGCGCAGTGGGGTGAAGGCGCCGCGCATTTCATGCAGCGCCATCCGCGGCTCGCCGGTGAGGATGGAGGTGGCAACGCCAATGCTGGGCAGGCCGGTGGCCACGCCGAAGTGCGCGGCGATGCCCAACCGGCGCGGGTGGGCGGTGCCGTGGCCGTCGACGAAGGCGAGATCCGGCGGGTGCTTGAGCATTGCCAGCGCCTCCAGCAGTGCGGGCAGTACACGGAAGCCCTGCAGGTCGGTAATCTCCGGCATCGCTGCCGGCAATCGCGCCACCTGTCGGTCGATGATCGCAAGGGTGTCTGCGTCCAGCAACAACGCGGTGGCGCGTAGGGTTGCGCCGTCGTCCTCACTGGCCGTCACGAAGCCGGCGATGCTGCGCAGCGGCTGGGCGAAGCGGTCGCGTAGCTCCACCTGCTGGACCAGTTGCTGCTGCAGGTAGTGCAGGGCGTCGATGTCGCCGGCCGAGGCTGGGGGAGGAGGCGTGGCCGCCATCAGTCGCGGAACTCGCGAAGGCTGGCATGGCCGCCTGCGTCGAAGTGGACGCGGTAGCGGATGCCGTAGTTGCCCTCGTCCATGTCGGCCACGGCGCAGGCGCACAGGGCGCGCGCCAGCGGCGGCAGGGTGTCGCTGTGGCCGATCACCAGTACCGTGCCGGCGGGATGTTCGGCGCGCAGGCGCCGGGCGAAGGCGGCGGCATCGGTGGGGTCGTAGGCAATCACCTCCTGCGCTTTTGCGCGGGCCACGGGCTCCGCGGTCTGGCGGGTGCGCCGTGTCGCTGAACTGTAGATCGCATCCAGTGGCTGATCCGCCAGCGAAGCGGCCAGCCGCTGCGCGCGCGCTGCGCCGATGGCGGTCAGCGGCGGATCCTTGCCGGCAGCCACGTCCTTCTCCGCGTGTCGCACCAGCAGGTAGGTGGCGCCGGCATCGCGGGCGGCGGGCATCGAGGCGCAGCTGGCCAGCAGCATGCAGGCCAGCGTTGCGATGGGAGCGGAAAGGCGGAGGCGCATCCGCACATCATAGGCCGCGCGTACGGTCCGTCGCCGGAGACGCCCCGCTTTGCCGGGTCTGCTTCCGTTGATGGCGGGCTATCCCGGCCGCAGCGCGGTCAGCAGCCCGCGCGCGGCGCTGAAGCGGGTCGTCGCATCCGGCAGTTCCAGGGTGATGCGAAGTTTGTCCGGGCCGTCCATGCGGTAGTGCTTCGGTTGGCCCTGGATCAACCGGATCACCGCCATCGGATCGACCGCGGGCTTCTCGACGAACTGCATGCGCCCGCCGCTGCCGCCAAGGTCGAGCTTGCGGATGCCGAGCCGCGTCGCATCCAGCTTCAGTTCGGCGGTAGCGAACAGATGCTTGCTGGCCTCCGGCAGCAGGCCGAAGCGGTCGATCATCTCCACCTGCAGTTCGCGCAGCGCATCGGCATCGCGGGCGGCGCTGATGCGCTTGTACAGGGTCAGCCGCGCGTGCGGGTCGGGCAGGTAGTCGTCGGGAATCAGCGCCGGCACGTGCAGGTCCACGTCGGCGCCAAAGCGGTCGGCGTCGTCCACATCGGGAATCTTGCCCTGCTTGATCGACTTGACCGCGCGTTCCAGCAGCTCGGTATAGAGGCTGAAGCCGACTTCGGCCATCTGCCCGCTCTGGTCCTCGCCCAGCAGTTCGCCGGCGCCGCGGATCTCCAGGTCGTGGGTAGCCAGGGTGAAGCCGGCGCCCAGTTCGTCCATCGAGCTGATCGCCTCCAGCCGCTTCTTCGCGTCCGCGGTGATGCTGCGGCCGTCCGGCACCAGCAGGTAGGCATAGGCGCGATGGTGGCTGCGGCCCACGCGGCCGCGCAGCTGGTGCAGCTGGGCCAGGCCGAACTTGTCGGCGCGGTTGATCAGGATGGTGTTGGCATTGGGGATGTCGATGCCGGATTCGATGATGGTGGAGCACAGCAGCACGTTGGTGCGCTGCTTGTGGAAGTCCAGCATCACCCGCTCCAGCTCGCGCTCGTGCATCTGCCCGTGGGCGATGCCGATGCGCGCGTCCGGCACCAGCGCCTGCAGTTGGTCGTGCATGCGGCCGATGCTCTCCACGTCGTTGTGCAGGAAATACACCTGGCCGCCGCGCGCCAGTTCGCGCTGGAAGGCCTCGCGCAGCAGCGCGTCGTCCCAGACGTGGACGAAAGTCTGCACCGCCAGGCGGTTGGCCGGGGGCGTTGCAATGATCGACAGGTCGCGCAGTCCGCTCATCGCCATGTTCAGCGTGCGCGGAATGGGCGTGGCGGTCAGGGTGAGCAGGTGCACGTTGGCGCGCAGCTTCTTCAGCGCCTCCTTCTGGCGCACGCCGAAGCGCTGTTCCTCGTCGACGATGACCAGGCCGAGGTCGCTGAACTTCACGTCCGGCTGCAGCAGGCGGTGGGTGCCGACGATCACGTCGAGCTTGCCCTCGGCCAGCTTCTGCAGTTCCGCTTCGATTTCCTTCTTCGACCTAAAGCGCGACAGGACCTCCACCTTCAGCGGCCAGTCGGCGAAGCGGTCGCGCAGGTTCTGGTAATGCTGCTCGGCCAGCAGGGTGGTGGGCACCAGCACCGCCACCTGCTTGCCCGCGCTTGCCGACGCGAAGGCGGCGCGCACCGCGACTTCGGTCTTGCCGAAGCCGACATCGCCGCAGACCACGCGGTCCATCGGCTGCGAGGAGGCAAGGTCGCGCAGCACCGCTTCGATGGCGGCGTGCTGGTCGGGGGTTTCCTCGAACGGGAAGGTGGCGGCGAAGGGCTCGTACATCGCCCGGTCCACGTCGATCGCCAGGCCCCGCCGCGCATGACGCTTGGCCTGGATCTCCAGCAGTTCGGCGGCGACGTCGCGGACCTTGTCGGCGGCCTTCTTCTTCGCCTTCGCCCACTGCTCGCCGCCGAGGTTGTGCAGCGGCGCGGTGTCGGGGTTGGCACCGGAATAGCGGCTGATGCGGTCCAGCTGCGCCACCGGCACGTACAGGCGGTCGCCCTTGGCGTATTCGATGTCGAGGAATTCGCCGGGCATGCCGCCCACGTCCATCGCCACCAGCCCACGGTAGCGGCCGACGCCGTGGTCCTCGTGGACGATCGGCGCGCCCAGCGTCAACTCGCCGAGGTCGCGGATGATCGCTTCCGGCTCGCGCCCCGCGCGCTTGCGCCGACGCGGCTGCGCGGCGCGTTCGGGGAACAGCTGGCGTTCGGTGAGCACGCACAGCGCCGGTGCGTCCAGCGCAAAACCGTCGTCGAACGGGGCGACGGCGATGGCGAACGCGTGCGGACCGGCCTTGCCGCCGGGCGCGGTGGCCAGCCCGAGTCGCTCCCCGATACTCGCTTGGTCGGTCTGCCCGTCGCGCCCGGCGGCAAGGCCGATCGCGCGTTGGGTGGCTCCCGCAAAAGCCGACCAGTCCGCCAGCACTTCGGGTTGCAACCCTGCCGCCTGCAGCACTTCCAGCAGCGCCTCGCGGCGTCCTGCGGAATCCGCGGCCACCAGCACGCGGCCGGGATAGTTCGACAGGAAGTCACGCAGTGCCTGCCCCGCGGGCTGGTCCTTCGTGCTCAGCGGCATCGCCGGCGCCGGCTGCACCGGCAGCGGCTGTGCTTCTTCGTGGCGCGGATGCTGCGCTCCGCAGACTTCGATGCGCGCGCCCCGGTTCAGCGTCTCGCGCAGCGCATCCGGCGACAGCCACAGTTCGGCCGGCGGCAGCAGCGGCCGTTCGATGTCGTGGCGCAGCTGTTCGAAGCGCTCGCCGATCTGCTTCCACGCGTGTTCCGCGGCCTCCAGCGCACCATCGCAGACCAGCGGCAGCGCGTTTGCGGCAAGGTAGTCGAACAGGGTTTCGGTGCTGCCGACGGCGCCGCGTTGTGTGGCGAAGAACAGCGGCAGGTAATACTCCACGCCGGCCGGCGCAAGCCCGGCCTTGAGGTCCTGCACCAGCGCGCTGCGGCGGGTGTCGATGTCGAAGCGTTCGCGCAGCGCCTCCAGTGCGCGCCGCACGTGGGCATCGTCCATCGGCACTTCGCGGCCGGGCAGCAGTTCGATGGCGTCGATCTTTTCCAGCGAACGCTGCGACTCCGGGTCGAAGGCACGGATGCTGTCGATCTCGTCGTCCAGCAGCTCCACCCGGAACGGCGCGTCGGCGCCCATCGGATACACGTCCAGCAGGCCGCCGCGCACCGCGAAGTCGCCGGGATCGAACACCTGCGGCACGTTGCGGTAGCCGGCCGATTCCAGCCGGCGCTTCTCCGCGTCCATGTCCATGCGCTGGCCCAGCCGCACGCTGAAGCGGTTGCCCAGCACGTGGCTGCGCGGCGCCAGCCGCTGCATCAGGGTGGCGGCCGGCACCACCACCACGCCTCGCCCGAGTTCTGGCAGCCGCGCCAGCGTGGCCAGCCGCTGGCTGACGATTTCCGGGTGCGGGCTGAAACGGTCGAAAGGCAGGGTTTCCCAGTCGGGGAAGCCCAGCACCGGCAGCGCCGGATCGGCGCCGGTGAGGGTGCGCAGGTCGCTTTCCAGCTGGTGTGCGGCGTGGTTGTCGCGCGCCACCAGCAACAGCGGGCCATCAATGCGTTGCGCTGCGGCCAGCGCGGCGGCGGCCAGCGCGGTGCCGGAGGCGGGTGCGCGCCAGTACGCGCGCTGCTGGCCGGCGCGCGGTAGGGGGACGGGGGCTTGCAGCAGCAGGTCAGGCATGTAAAACGCGCCCGCGCCGGACGGCGTGCGCCAGCGCGTTGTCGATGGAATTGGAGGCCGATTCTACCGGGTCGAACCTCGCGCCTCACGGACGCGCCAAGCGCTCAGCCGACCAGCAGCGGCATCGGCGGCGGGGTGATCTTCGGCTTCGGCGGCGGAATATCCAGCACCACCCGCACCAGCCCGGGTTCGCCGGTCGCCTCCTGGCGGAAGCCCAGCGAGGTGGCCAGCGCCTGCATCGGCAGGTTGCTTTCCAGCACGTCGCCGTACACGCGCCGCACCTTGCGGCCCTTGGCCCAGCGCACCAGCCTACGCATCAAGTGGCGGCCCAGGCCCATGCCGTTGACGTAGTGGCTGACCAGGATCGCGAATTCGGCGTCGCTGCCGTTGGCGTCGATGGAGATGCGTGCCACCGCGCCGACCAGCGCCTCGCCCGGCGGCAGCGGCTCGGCGGCCACCAGCGCGAAATCGCGGCGCGGATCCGGCCGGCTCAGCCGCTCGGCCTGCTGCGTGCTCAGCTCCTTCATCGGGTGCAGGAAGCGCTGGCGGATCTCGTCCGGCTCCAACAGGGAGAACGCGGCCTGCATCGGCCCGGCGTCTTCCGGCCGGATCGGGCGGATCAGGATGTCGCGCCCATTGGCGAGGCGGACATGTTCGTGCCACGGGGGCATGCGGTTGCGGGCGGCCATTCGGGCATCTTGGCGTGGACGACGTTAAAAAAATGAACGGCGCGTGTCTGGGCGCGCGTTCAGCCCGTCGCGGCTGGTCGCGGGCCGCGCACACGGGTGTAGGCGGTCACCGCGCCCAGCACCAGCGCGCCAGCCACCACGCCGGCGAAGGCGTTGAACAGGTTTTCCCACAACCAGCCCGGCGGCAGCGCGTGCGCGGCCTGCGCCCAGTGGTGCAGCAGCGGAATGCCGTGGACCAGGATGCCGCCGCCAACCAGGAACATCGCCGCGGTGCCGGCCACCGACAGGAACCGCATCAACCGGGGCGCGAACGCCAGGATGCCGCGACCCAGCGCGGCGCTGGCGCGGCCGGCGCCGGTGCGGGTCAGGCGCAGGCCGAGGTCGTCCAGCTTGACGATGCCGCCGACCAGCCCGTACACCCCCAGGGTCATGATCAGCGCGATCACCACCAGCACGCCCAGCTGCCTGAGGAACGGCTGGGTGGCCACGGTGCCGAGGGTGATCACGATGATCTCGGCGGACAGGATGAAATCGGTGCGGATCGCGCCGCGGATCTTGTCGCGCTCGAACGCCACCATGTCCATGGACTCATCGGCCACCGCCTGCACCAGCATGTCGTGGTGTTCGGCGTCATCGCCCTTGTGCAGGAACCTGTGCGCCAGCTTCTCCACGCCTTCGTAGCAGAGGTAGGCGCCGCCCAGCATCAGCAGCGGCAGGATCAGCGGAATGCCGATGCCGCGCGATTTCAGCCACGCCTCCAGCGCCGCGATCGCCAGCGCCGCCGGCACCAGGATCGCCTTGTTGACCAGCGAGCCCTTGGCCACTGCCCACACCACCGGCAGCTCGCGCTCGGCCTGGATGCCGGTCACCTGCTGCGCGTTCAGCGCCAGGTCGTCGCCCAGCACGCCGGCGGTCTTCTTGGTGGCGACCTTGGCCATCACCGAGATGTCGTCGAGCAGGGTGGCGATGTCGTCGAAGAGGGCGAAGAAGCTGGAGGCCATGGGCGGATTCAGTCAGGGCAGTAGCGAAAGTCTCGCATGCGCGAATGAAAGTGGGGTCGGAGTGGCCTTTCCGTGCGTGGAAAGGCCACTCCGACCCCACTTTCCGCCTATGCCGCTTCGCGCAGCCACTCCAGCCGCGCGCTGGCGCCGGGTTCGCCCAACACGCGGCGCAGGGCGTCGAGGGTGGGGCGCATGGCGACGTCGAACTGCCACGGCGGATTGAGGATCAGCAGGCCGCTGCCGTTCATCCGCAGCGGCGAATCGTCCGGGCGTACCAGCAGTTCCAGCAGCAGCGCCGATTTCGCCGGCAGTTTCGCCGCGGCGCGCCGGAACGGGTGCAGCGCGCGGCCCTGCTTGATCGGATACCACAGCGCGAACATGCCCTGCGGCCAGCGCGCCAGGCCTTCCTTCAGCGCCGCCAGCGCGAGGTCGAATTCGGCCAGCTGCGCCTCGAACGGCGGATCGATCAGCACCAGCCCGCGGGCGAACTTCTGCGCGCCGTGTTTCGGCGGCAGCAGCGCCTTGAGTGCGGCGTAGCCGTCGCGGGCGTGCACGGCGATGCGCGGATCGGCGGCGAAGTGCTGCTTCAGCACTGCGGCTTCTTCCGGATGCAGCTCGCAGGCGGCGATCCGGTCGGTCTCCCGCAGTGCGTGCCCCAGCAGCCAGGGCGAGCCGGGATACGCTGCGTTGCCATGCTGGCCGCGGCAGGCGCGCACCGCGGCCAGGTAGCGCTGGATTGCCGGATCGCGCGGGGCTTCGGCCTGCAGCCGGGCGATGCCGTCCTGCGCCTCGCCGGTAGCCTGCGCGGCCTCGCCGTCGAGCTTGTACAGCCCGCGGCCGGCGTGGGTATCCAGCGCGAAGCAGGGTGACGGCTTGGCGGTCAGCGCCTCGCACAGGGCCAGCAGCACGACGTGCTTGAGGACATCGGCGTGGTTGCCGGCATGGAAGGCGTGGCGGTAATTCATGCGCGCATTGTCGCAGGACTTCACATTCGCCCCCCAAACCGCGGCGCACGCCCGGTTACGATGCCGGCATGTCCTCCATCCTGCTGGCCGAAGACGAAGTCGCCATCGCCGAGACCGTGCTGTACGCGCTGCGCGCCGAAGGCTTCACCGCCGAGCACGTGCTGCTGGGCGGGCAGGTGCTGTCGCGGCTGGCGCGAGGCGGGATCGACCTGGTCATCCTCGACGTGGGCCTGCCCGACGCGAGCGGCTTCGAGGTCTGCCGCCGGCTGCGCGAACACCACGCGCTGCCGGTGATCTTCCTGACCGCGCGCAGCGACGAAATCGACCGCGTGCTGGGGCTGGAGCTGGGCGCAGACGACTACATGGCCAAGCCTTTTTCGCCGCGCGAGCTGGTGGCGCGGGTGCGCGCGCGGCTGCGCCGGCACGAGGGCGGGCTGGCCCGCCAGCGCGGCCGGTTCGAGATCGACAGCGAGGCCCACCGCATCCGCTACGCCGGCCACTGGCTGGAATTGACCCGCTATGAGCACGCGCTGCTGGCCGAATTGCTGCGCCGTCCCGGCGCCATCCTCGCCCGTGCGCAGCTGCTGGACCGGGTGTGGGCGGATGCGCTGGAATCCGGCGAGCGCACCGTCGACACCCACGTGAAGACCCTGCGGGCCAAGCTGCGCCAGCTCGACCCCGCGCGCGACCCGATCCGCACCCATCGCGGGTTGGGCTATTCCATCGAGGTGGACTGAATCCCGGTGAAGATCGCGCTGCGCGTGCTGCTGGGCTACTTTCTGATCGTCGCGCTGGCGGCGCTGCTGCTGGTCAACGTGTTCCTGCAGCAGGTCAAGCCCGGCGTGCGCCAAGCGATGGAGGACACCCTGGCGGACACCGCCAACCTGCTGGCGGAGCTGGCCAGCGACGACCTGCTGGCCGGCCGCATCGCCGACGGCCGCTTCGCGACGCGGGTACGGGCGATGACCGGGCGCGAGCTGGACGCCGACATCTGGGGGCAGGCCAAGCGCCGCGCCAGCTACCGGGTGACCATCACCGACGCGCGCGGGATCGTGGTGTTCGATTCCGCCGGCAAGGAAGTGGGGCGCGACAACTCGCGCTGGAACGACGTCTACCGCACCCTGCGCGGCCAATACGGCGCGCGTTCCACCCGCGACAACCCGGATGACGAGGCCAGCACGGTGATGTACGTGGCCGCGCCGATCCGCGATGCCGGTGGCCGGATCGCCGGCGTGCTCACCGTATCCAAGCCGAACCGCAGCATCCAGCCGTTCATCGAGCGCAGCCAGACCACCATCCTGCGCTGGGGCTGGGTGCTGCTGGGCAGCGCGCTGCTGGTGGGTGGCTTGGCCGCGTGGTGGCTGTCGCGCCAGCTGGCCGCACTGCGCCGCTATGCCGACGCGGTGGCGCGCGGCGAACGCGCGTCGCTGCCGGACGCCGCCGGCGAATTCGCCGACCTCGGCCGCGCGCTGGAAAGCATGCGCCGGCAGCTGGAGGGCAAGCAATACGTCGAGCGCTACGTGCACGCGCTGACCCACGAATTGAAAAGCCCGCTGGCGGCGATCCGCGGCGCGGCCGAGCTGCTGGAAGGGCCGCTGCCGGAGGCCGATCGCGCCCGCTTCGTCGCCAGCATCGACGCCCAGGGCCGGCGGATGGCGGCGATGGTGGACCGGCTGCTGGCGCTGGCCGCGCTGGAGCATCGCGAAGGCCTGGACGCGCCGCTGCCGCTGGACCTGGCCGCGCTGGCGGGCGATGCGCTCGACGACGCGGCATCGCGTGCGCAGGCGCGTGGCGTGCAGGTCAATCTGCAGGTGGACGATGCGTTGCCGGCGGTCGAAGGCGATGCGTTCCTGCTGCGCCAGCTATTGGGCAACCTGATCGACAACGCCATCGATTTCTCGTCCGCCGGTGGCGTGGTCGACGTGCGCTTGCATGCCCGATCCAACGGGTTGCGCATCGAGGTCGCGGATCGCGGCCCCGGCCTTCCCGACTTCGCGCTGGAGCGGGTGTTCGAGCGCTTCTACTCGCTGCCGCGCCCGGACGGCGGCGCCCGCGGCAACGGCCTGGGCCTGAACTTCGTCGCCGAAATCGCCAAGCTGCATGGCGGCACGGTCAGCCTGGTCAATCGCGACGGCGGTGGCGCCATCGCCGTGGTCGTGTTCCCGCTCGCATAGGCGCGCTTCACGCCGGCCTCATCATCGCGCCATCGTCGCCTCGAACCGCCGCGCCAGGCTGTCGCCATCTTCCGACGGAGCAAGACGATGCGACTGGCATTCAAGGCCGGGATGGTGGTGCTGCTGACCCTGGCCATCCTCATTCCGCTGCAGCTGATCCGCGGCACCATCCACGAACGCCAGCGCTATCGCGAACAGGCGGTGCGCGACATCGGCGCCAGCTTCGGCGCGCGCCAGACCATCGCCGGGCCGGTATTGGTGGTGCCCTATGAGGAGCGCGTGGTCGAGGTGACCAGCGATGAGAATGGCAACGAGCGCCGCAGCCTGCGGCGCAGGAGCGGGCAGTGGACGTTCTTCCCGGCCAGCCTGTCGATCGACGGCGAGCTCAAGCCGGACGTGCGTCGGCGCGGCCTGCACGAGGTGCGCGTGTACCAGTGGGACGGCCAGGCGCTGGCGCGCTTCGATGCGGTGGTGCCGGCCGAGGCCGAGGGCGTGCAGCGCCGCATCGGCCAGCCGTGGCTGAGTCTCGGGATCGCCGACGTCGGTGGCCTGCACGGCACGCCGCGGATCAGCGTGGACGGCGCAGCGGTGGCGGTGGCGCAGGGCCTCGGCCATGCCGACGGTCCCGGCGTACACGCGCGGCTGGCGGTGCCCGCTGCAGGAAGCCGGCTGCGGCTGGATGTGCGCGCCGAACTGTCGCTGCGCGGCACCGAATCTTTCGCGATGCTGCCGCTGGGCGAGGCCAACGATCTGCGCCTGCGTTCGCGCTGGCGCAGCCCGAAGTTCGAGGGCCGCTCGCCGCAGCACGATATCGATGCGCACGGTTTCCGCGCGCGCTGGCAGATCGCCGCGGTGGCGAGCAATGCGCAGCGGCGCTACTTGCAGTCGCCGGCGATGGCACCGGAGCAGGCGCTGTCCGAATCGGCCCGCGCGGCGCTGAGCGCCGGCATGCCGTGGACGCCGCCGGGCGATGCGGTCAGCGTGGCGCTGATCGACCCGGTGAACCCTTATCTGCAGGCCGACCGCGCCAGCAAGTACGGCCTGCTGTTCGTGCTGCTGACCTTCGTCGGCTTCTTCATGTTCGAACTGATCAAGCGGGTGCGCGTGCATCCCATCCAGTACCTGCTGGTGGGCATGGCCATCGCGATCTTCTTCCTGCTGCTGCTGAGCCTGAGCGAGCACCTCGCTTTCGGCCTGTCCTACCTGCTGGCCGCCGCCGCCTGCATCGGTTTGATCGGGTTCTACCTGTCGGCGGTGCTGCGCAGCCGCGCGCGCGGGCTGGGGTTCGCAGTGATGCTGGGCGCGCTGTACGCGGCGCTGTACGGGCTGCTGTTGTCGGAGGACAACGCGCTGGCGCTGGGCGCCGGGCTGCTGTTCGCGATCCTGGCGGGGATCATGCTGGCGACCCGGCAGGTGGACTGGTACCAGCTGTCCGGCCGCGACGAGGGCGGGCTGCGCTGAGGCCGGGCCGTGCCGAATCGAACGGGGCGCGCGGAACGTGCGCCCCGTCACGGCTGCAGGTGAGGCAGCCATGACCAAAGGCCCGGGTGCCGATGCCACGGCGCTGGCTAGACTCCGGTCTTTGCCGCAGTTCCCCGGGGATGACGATGAAGCGATTGATGTTGACGGCCGCCTTGCTGGTGGCCGCGCTGGGCAGCGCGCAGGCGCAGGAAAAGGTGGACCTGGACGTGACCTCGCAGATCCGCCAGGAAGCATTCCAGCGTTCGCAGGTGATGGCCACGCTCAATCACCTGACCGATGTGATCGGGCCGCGCCTGACCAATTCGCCGTCGATGGCGAACGCCAACCAGTGGACGCGTTCGAAGTTCAGCGAATGGGGCATGGCCAACGTGCACGACGAAGCGGTGGCCGACATCGGCCGCGGCTGGGCGTTCACCGACGCCAGCATGGAAATGCTGTCCCCGCGCGCGATGCCGCTGCACGCGCTGCCCAAGGCATGGACGCCCGGCACCAACGGCGCGGTCGAGGGCGAGGCGATCTTCGCCAAGATCGAGTCCAAGGCCGACCTGGAGAAGTGGAAGGGCAAGCTGAGGGGCAAGATCGTCTTCACCGATGCATTGCGCCCTTACAAGCCGAACGAGAAGTCGGACTTCAGCCGCCACGACCACGACAGCCTGGAGGAATTGCTGTCCTACCCGCTGCCGCAGGAGCGCAACAGCGATCCCGAAATGATGGCGCGCTACCGCGCGCGCATGGAGCTGGCGCCGCTGGTCAACCAGTTCCTGATCGACGAGGGCGTGGCTGCCACGGTGTCGATCAGCAGCTGGAACGACGGCATCGTGCGGGTGATGGGGGGCGGTTCGCGCAAGGCCGGCGAGTCGGTCGGCGTGCCGGCGCTGGTGATGATGGCCGAGCACTACAACACGGTGATGCGCGCGCTGGAGCGCAAGGAAGCGGTGAAGCTGCGGCTCAATGTCGATGCGCGTTTCATCGACGAAGCCAACCAGCCCGGTTACAACACCATTGCCGAGATCCCGGGCACCGGGCCGCAGAAGAATGAAGTGGTGATGCTGGGCGCGCACCTGGATTCCTGGCACACCGGCTCGGGCGCCAACGACAACGGCGCCGGCGTGGCGGTGATGATGGAGGCCATGCGCATCCTCAAGGCGGTGGGCGCCAGGCCCAACCGCACCATCCGCGTGGCGCTGTGGACCGGCGAGGAGCAGGGCCTGATCGGCTCGCAGTCGTACGTGGGCAAGCACTTCGGCAAGTTCGAGGAGCCGAAGGACCCCGAACAGAAGGCGCTGCCGGCGTTCTTCCGCCAGAGCAAGGGCAAGCTGATCCGCACCGCCGACCACGGCAAGATCTCCGCCTACTTCAACCTCGACAACGGCAGCGGCAAGATCCGCGGCATCTACGCGCAGGAAAACCTCGCCGTGGCGCCGATCTTCGAAGAATGGCTGAAGCCGTGGAACGACGTGGGCGCCACCATCGTCACCCAGCGCAACACCGGCAGCACCGACCACGTCAGCTTCGACGCGGTGGGCATCCCCGGCTTCCAGTTCGTGCAGGACCAGCTGGACTACTTCAGCCACGTCCACCACACCCATCTGGACGTGCAGGACCACGCGGTGGCGGCCGATTTGAAGCAGGCTTCCGCGATCGTCGCCTCGTTCGTCTACAACACCGCGATGCGCCCGGCCAAGCTGCCGCGCAAGCCGTTCGTGGAAACGAAGTAAGCGCTTTGCCGCGTGCGATGCGAAGGGCCGGCCATGCGCCGGCCCTTTGTTTTCAAGCACCTGCGCCCGCGCGGTGGCGGCGGGTTGAAGCGCTCAGTCGAGCGCCAGCTTCAGGTTGATGCCCAGCCCCAGCATGTCTTCCGGCTCCGCCTCCAGGTCCGCGCGCAGCAGCGGGCGCGACTGCAGCCAGCGCCGATCCAGCTGCAGCAGCAGGCGGTCGCCATCGGCCCGCAGCTGCAGGCCTTGCGGCTGTTCGCTGCTGCGCGAGCGGTGCAACAGCACCGCCAGTCGCAGCAGCGCGGCGCTGCGGCGGGCGTTGGCCAGCAGGCGGTCGGGAATCATCTCGAACGCCGACTTGGGCACGCTGCGCCGGTGCGTGCGCACCAGCGCGGCGAGGAAGCGCTGGCCCTGCTGCGAGAAGCCGGCGATGTCGGAATTCTGCAGCACGTAGGCGCCGTGGGTGTGGTAGCCGCTGTGGGCGATGGCCAGGCCGAGCTCGTGCAGGCGCGCCGCGCGGCTGAGCATCGCGCGGTCGTCGTTGCTCAGCCCCCAGTCGCCGGCGACTTGTTCGAACAGGCCCAGCGCGGTGGCTTCGACCCGCGCGGCTTGGGTGGCGTCCACGCCATAACGGTGCATCAGCGCGGCCACCGACACGTCGCGCGGGTCGTCGGCGCCGCCGCGTCCCAGCAGGTCGTACAGCACGCCTTCGCGCAGCGCCGCCTTGCTGACCTGCAGCCGTTCCAGCCTTAACGCGGCGAACACCGCCTCCAGCACCAGCACGCCGCCGGCGATCACCGGGCGGCGGTCGTCGGACAGGCCGGGCAGCACGATGTCCTCGATCCGGCCGGCCTGCAGGATGCGGTCGCGGATCTGCGCCAGCCCCTCGGGGGTGATCGAACCCTTGGTCAGCTTCATCGCCGCGCAGATGCCGCCGATCGCCTTGTGGGTGCCGGAAGTGCCGATGGCTTCGTCCCAGCCCAGCCGGCGGTAGGTGGCGGCGAATTGCTGCAGCTGCGCCGACACCTCGGTGAACGCGGCGTTCCAGCGCTTCCGGGTGAGCTTGCTGCCCTCGAAGAAGCGGCGCGTGCTGGCCACGCAGCCGACCTGCAGGCTTTCGCGCTCCAGCGGGATGAAGCCTTCGCCGATGATGCATTCGGTGGAACCACCGCCGATGTCGATGACCAGCCGTTTCTGGCCTTCCTGCGGGGGTTGCTCATGGGCCACGCCCAGATAGACCAGGCGCGCTTCCTCGCGGCCGGAGACCACGTCGATGGCATGGCCCAGCGCCGCTTCGGCCGGGGCCAGGAACGATTCCGGCGCACGCAGCTGGCGCACCGTATGTGTGGCCACCGCGCGCACATGCCGCGGCGGGATCTCGGCGATGCGCTGGCCGAACCGGGCCAGGCAGGCCAGCGCGCGTTCGCGCACTTCCGGCGCCAACCCGCCCAATGCGTTCAGGCCTTCGCCCATGCGCACGGTTTCGCGCAGGCGATCGACCACCCGCAGCTGGCCCAGCACCCGCTGCGCCACCACGATATGGAAGCTGTTCGAGCCGAGGTCGACTGCTGCCACCAGGTCGCCGTCGCGCAGCGGTGCGGGGGCCCGGGGCGGAAGCGGGCTCATGCGATCGGTCGGATAGGGGGGCGCATGCGCCATTATCGCCTGCGCGGTCGCCGTCAGGCGTCCAGCGCGGCCAGCAAGGCCAGCTGCGCCGAGAACGGCTGCTCGCCGGGCGCCGGCAGGCGACGTTCGTAGCAGCCGTCGGCGCGCAGTTCCCAGGCGTTCTGGTTGTCGGCCAGGTAGTTGAGCAGGCCTTCGCGCTGCACCCGTGCGGCGACGCCGGGGTCCAGCAGCGGGAAGGCGGTCTCCACCCGCCGCAGCAGGTTGCGCTCCAGCCAGTCGGCCGACGAGCAGTACAGCTCCGGCGTGTCGTTGTTGCCGAACCACCAGATCCGGTGGTGTTCCAGGAAACGCCCCACCACCGAGCGCACCCGGATGCTGTCGGAAATCCCGGGGATGCCCGGTCGCACCGCGCAGGCGCCGCGCACGATCAGGTCGATCTCCACCCCGGCCTGCGACGCCCTGTACAGCGCGCGCACCACTTCCGGTTCGTTGAGCGCGTTCATCTTGGCGACGATCCGTCCCGGCCGGCCGGCGCGCGCATGCGCGGCCTCGCGCGCGATCCGCTGCAGCACCCCCGGGTGCAGGGTGAAGGGCGATTGCAGCAGGCGCGACAGGGTCAGCGGCGCGGCCAGGCCCGACAGCTGCTGGAAGATCAGGTGCACGTCGTTGCCGATGTCCGGATGCGCGGTCAGCAGGCCGAAGTCGGTGTAGGCGCGTGCGGTGCCGCTGTGGTAGTTGCCGGTGCCCAGGTGCACGTAGCGGCGCAGCGCGCTGCCCTCGCGGCGCACGACCAGCAGCATCTTGGCGTGGGTCTTGTAGCCCACCACCCCGTACACCACCTGCACGCCGGCATCCTGCAGGCGGTCGGCCAGGCGCAGGTTGGCTTCCTCGTCGAAGCGCGCGCGCAGCTCCACCACCACGGTCACGTCCTTGCCGTTGCGCGCCGCCTGGATCAGGTGCTCGACGATCGCCGACTCCTTGCCGGTGCGGTACAGGGTCTGCTTGATCGCCAGCACGTCCGGGTCTTCGGCGGCCTGGCGGATCAGCTCCAGCACCGGGGTGAAACTGTCGAAGGGATGGTGCAGCAGCACATCGCCCTGGCGGATCAGCTCGAACATTGCGTCCATGTCGCGCGGCAGCCGCGGCTGGAACGGGCGGTACTTCAGGTCCGGCCGCTGCACCATGTCGTAGACCTGCACCACCCGGTTGAGATTGACCGGGCCATTGATCTTGTAGACCGCGCTTTCCGACAGTTCGAAATTGGCCAGCAGGCTGTCCACCACCGGTTGCGGGCAGCGCTCGTCGATCTCCAGCCGCACCGCGCGCAGGTAGCCGCGGCCCAGCAGTTCGTCGCGCAGCGCCAGCGCGAGGTTGTCCATGTCGTCTTCATCGACGATCAGTTCGGAATTGCGGGTCACCCGGAACTGGTGCGCGCCGGTGACCATCATCCCCGGGAACAGCTCATGCACGAACGCGGACAGCACCTCGCTCAGGAACACGAAGTCGTGGAAGGCATCGCCATCGCCGTCGGCATCGGGCAGGCGGATGATCCGAGGCAGCGAGCGCGGCGCGCGCACCACCGCAAGATGGCCCTCGCGACCGAAGGCGTCGCGGCCTTCCAGCTGCACCACCACGTTGAGCGACTTGTTGAGGATCTTGGGGAACGGATGCGCCGGGTCCAGGCCGAGCGGAGACAGCACCGGCATGATCTCTTCCTGGAAATGCGCGCGCAGCCAGCTGGCCTGTTCCGCCGTCCATTGCTCGCGCTGCAGCAGGCGGATGCCCTGCTCGGCCAGCGCCGGCCGCAGCTCCTCGTAGAAGCAGCGGTACTGCGCATCGACCAGCGCCGCCGCGCGTTCGTGGATGCGCTCCAGCAGCACCGCCGGCGCCAGCCCGTCCATGCCCGCGGGCAGGTTCAGTTCCACCGCGTGGCGCACCGCGCCGCCGCGGATCTCGAAGAATTCGTCGAGGTTGGTGCAGGAGATGCACAGGTAGCGCAGCCGCTCCAGCAGCGGCACCGACGGGTCCTGCGCCTGCGCCAGCACGCGAAAGTTGAAATCGAGCTGGCCCAGTTCGCGATTGGCGTACAGCGACGGGTCGTGCAGCGACGGCAGGCTGGAATCGGTGGTCATGTCGGATGGATAGCCGATGAGTCGTGGTCGAGGCTGCGGTCGAGCACGCGCTCGGGGCCGAAGCGACAGGAGAAGGTACTGCCGATGCCGACTTCGCTGTCGATGCGCAGCTGGGCTTCGTGCAGGCCCAGCACGTGCTTGACGATGGCAAGGCCAAGGCCGGTGCCGCCGGATTCTCGCGAACGGCTGGTGGAGACGCGGTAGAAGCGCTCGGTCAGCCGCGGCAGGTGCGCGGCCGGGATGCCGTAGCCGGAATCGCGCACCGACAGCAGCGCGCCGCCGTCGGCTTCGCGGCTCAGGCGGATGCTGATGCCACCGCCGTCGGGGGTGTAGCGCACCGCGTTGCTGACCAGGTTGCCGAAGGCGCTGTGCAGTTCCTTCGACGCACCGCGCAGGTCCACCTGCGCCAGGTCCTCGACCTGCACGCGATGGCGACCGCCGCTCAGCGCCTCGGCTTCGCGGCGCAGGCTGGCCAGCATCGGCGCCATTGCCACGTGTTCCTCCGGCAGCTGGTCGCGCGCCTCCAGCCGCGACAGCGTCAGCAGGTCCTCCACCAGCCGGGTCATCCGCTGCGACTGCCGGCGCATTTCCGCCAGCAGCGCCGCCCATTCCGGGTTGTCATCGGTGTCGAGCATTTCCAGATAGCCGTGGATCACCGTCAACGGCGTGCGCAGTTCATGCGAGACGTTGGCGACGAAGTCGCGGCGCATGTGTTCCAGCCGCAGCAGCTTGCTGACGTCGCGCGCCAGCAGCAGCCACAGCTCGTCGGAATAGGGCAGCAGGCGCAGGCTCAGGCGCCGGCCCGGATCGACCGGCGAGGCCACGTCCTCCATTGGCTCGGCGTTGCGCCCGGCCGCCAGCCATTGCGCCATCGGCAGCGGCTGCAGCGCCTGCGCCACAGGCGCGTTGTGGTGCTGCGGGTAGTGCAGGCCCAGCAGCGGCGTGGCCGCCTCGTTGAACCACAGCACGCGCTGGCTGTTGCGTTCCACCAGCACCACCGCGTCGGGCAGCGCCGCGGCTACCGCGCGATACGCGCGCAGCATCGTCAGCAGCCGGCGCTTGCGCATGCGCATTTCGGTCTGGCCGCGGAACAGCAGGGCGTCCAGCGAATTCCAGGCGCCGCTGCCGCCGACTGGTTCCGGCCGCTGGCGCGCCTCCAACCGCTGCAGCACCCGGTGCAGCCGCCAGTAATGCCAGCCCACCACGCCCAGCGCGGTGATCGCCAGCGCCGGCCACGGATGTCCCAGCAGCAGGCCCAGGCCCAGCCCGGCAAGCAGCACCAGGGCGAGTTGTCCCAGCGTGCGGAACCAGGCTTGGCGGGCGTCGGGCGACATCGGGCAAGTATCCGTGTTTGCCCCCCGGCCTGCTTGCCGGGGAGGCGGGAAGTGGGCGACGGCGCGTGGCGTCGCTGCGTGTGCCGCGGGCGCGCAGCGCACGAAGCAGATTCAGGCCGAGGCGGAGAACCGGTAGCCGGCGCCGCGCACGGTCTGCACCATCGCGTCCAGCAGATGCGGTTCCAGGGTCTTGCGCAGGCGGCGGATGTGCACGTCGACGGTGCGCTCCTCCACGTACACGCTGCCGCCCCAGACATGGTCCAGCAGCTGGGTGCGCGAATACACGCGCTCGGCGTGGGTCATGAAGAAGTGCAGCAGGCGGTACTCGGTGGGACCCATCTGGATCGGGTGCGAGGCGCCGTCGAGGTCGGCGAACACCCGGTGCGCCGCGCCGTCGATGCGCAGCGCGCCGACCTGCACGCTGCCGTCGTCGTCGTCGTCGCGCGAGCGTCGCAGCACCGCGCGGATGCGCGCCAGCAGCTCGCGCGCGGAGAACGGCTTGACCACGTAATCGTCGACGCCCGCCTCCAGCCCGCCGACGCGGTCGTTTTCCTCGCCGCGCGCGGTCAGCATGATGATCGGGATGTCGCGGGTCAGCGCATCGCGACGCCAGCGCCGGGCCAGTTCCAGGCCGCTGGTGCCGGGCAGCATCCAGTCCAGCAGGATCAGGTCGGGCACGCGCTCGGCGATGCGCTCCTGCGCCTCGCGGGCGTCGGCGGCCAGCAGCGGCGCGTAGTCGCCCTTGCGCAGGGCGTAGGCCAGCATGTCGCGGATCGCGGGTTCGTCTTCGACAATCAGGATGTGCTTTTGCATGTCGTCCGATGGTCGCGCCGCGGAGGGGCGCACCCCATCATTACACGACGGTTTGGTGACAGTTTCGTGACCCTGTCACCTGCCGCTGCGCACCCCGAAACCCAGCCGCCCGCCGCTGGCTTCGTCGTCGCGCACGCCCTGCCGGCGCAGCTCCAGCACGGTCGGGGTGATCGCGGCGATGCGCGCGTCGATGCGGGCGCGGGCGTAGTAGTCCAGATCGTCGCGCTTCTTCAGGTTGTTGAGCTGCACCAGCGCCTGCTCGGGGCGGCCGGACAGGTAGGCGGCCTCGGCCCAGGCCTCGCCCGCGCGCACCGGCTCGCCGGCGATCTCGTTGGCGCGCGCATAGGCCTGCTGGAACGGCAGGTCGTCGCCGGCACCGCCCAGCAGCGGGCGCAGCACCGCCACCGCGCGGATGCCCGCCTCGCGGGTATTGCGCTCGCCCAGCAACCGCGCATAGCCCAGCGCCAGCGCGCGGTGGGTGGGCATGCGCGCCAGCAGCGCCTCGAAGCGGCGGTCGGCGTCCTGGGCGTGGCCGGTGCGGGCCTCGGATTCGCCCAGCGCGATCTGCAGCCACAGGTTGTCCGGCCGCGCCTGCGCCAGTGGGGCCAGCTCCTGCAGGGCCTGCGCATGCTGCCCGGCCTGCTGGTGGGCGAACGCCAGTCCGTAGCGGCGCGCCTCGTCCAGCGGCGCCTTGGCGCGCATCTGCTGGTATTCGCGGATCGCCTGCGCCGGCGTCGGCGCGCTGAGCACGCGCAGGCGCTCGCGCGCCCAGTCGAAATCGCCGGTGCTGCCCTGGCCCTGGCGGCTGCGCGCGCCGGTGGCGATGCGCAGGCCCGGCGGCAGCAGCGGGTTGTTGCTGGGCCCGGTCGCAGCGGTATTGGCCAGCGTCGGCTCCAGCTTGGCGGCGCGTTCGCGCGCCTCGCTGATCCGCGACAGGGTCAATGGATGGGTCTGCAGGTAGCCGGGCACGGCGCTGCGCTCGTCGCCCTGGTTCATCCGCACCACCGATTGCAGGGTCTGGAAGAAGTCCGCCATCGCTTCCGGGTCGTAGCCGGCGTGGGCGAGGGTGCGGATGCCGATGCGGTCGGCCTCGGCCTCGTTGTCGCGGGTGTAGTTGATCTGGCGCTGCTGCAGCACGCCCAGGCCGGTCATCAGCGCGGCCGAAGTGGCGTCGCCGCTGGAGTTGCCCCCCGCCTGCTGGGCGGCCACGATCGCGCCCAGCGTGGCCAGCAGGATCGGCAGGCTTTCGCGCTGGGCTTTCTCGGCGCCACGCAGCACGTGCTGCTGGGTGACGTGGGAAATCTCGTGCGCCAGCACGCCGGCTACCTGGTCCTCGCTGTCCGCCGCCAGCACCAGGCCCGCGTTCATGCCGATGTAGCCGCCGAGGGTGGCGAAAGCGTTGATCTGGCGGTCGCGCAGCATGAAGAAGGTGAAGCTCTGTTGCGGCCGGTCGCTGGCGCCGGACAGGCGCTGGCCGACGTCGTCCAGCCAGCCGTCCAGCAGCGGATCGTCCAGCACGTAGCCGGCGTGGCGCAGCTGCGCCAGCACCATCGCGCCGTACTCGGCCTGGCGGGCGGGCGAGAGCATGCTGCCGGCGGATGAGCCGATGTCCGGCAGGCCGCGGTCCTGGGCGATGGCCGCGGCGGTGCCGGTGGCCAGCAGACAGGCGAGCAGGGCGGTGGACAGGCGGCGCGGGGAAGGAGTCATGCGGACAGGATGCGGGCTGGGCGAAGGCGGGGCGTGAATGGGGCTTGAGCGGCTGGAAAACCAGCGCGGCGGCCCCATATTCGACCAGATTCCCGCCCACAGGTTCAGGAGATCCCATGAGTGCCGCAGAGACCCCCGCCATCACCATCTACAGCACGGCGGTCTGCCCGTACTGCGTGATGGCCAAGAACTTCCTCAAGAGCAAAGGCCGCGAGTGGACCGAGGTCCGCATCGACACCGACCCGGCCGAGCGCGAAAAGATGGTGGCGCTGACCCGGCGCACCAGCGTGCCGCAGATTTTCGTCGGCGACGTCCACGTCGGCGGCTACGACGACATGATGGCGCTGCACCGCGAAGGCAAGCTGGAGCCGCTGCTCGAGGGCAAGCCCGCATGAGCGACGCCGACGACCGGATCAAGCAGTTCACCGAATTCCGCCAGCGCATGAACAAGCGCATCCTGGACGAACCCAACCAGGTGGTGCGGCGCTTCTTCGCGCTGGATACCCAGACCTACCAGCCCGGCGCGCTGGACGTGAAGACCAAGGAGTTGATGGGGCTGACCGCCTCGATGGTGCTGCGCTGCGACGACTGCATCAGCTACCACGTGGCCCAGTGCAAGGACGCCGGCGTCACCCGCGAGGAGATGTTCGAGGCGTTTTCTGTCGGGCTGGTGGTGGGCGGCTCCATCGTCATCCCGCACCTGCGCCGCGCCGTGGATTTCCTGGACCGGCTGGAACAGGGGGAGGCCGAAGCGCCGGCCACCCACGACCATGGTTGAAGACCGGCGGACATACGCCGTCGCACGGCATCTGCGATAATCGCGGGCTATCTGCCCCCACCCACGGCATCGCGCGGCGCGCGGTGCCGGCCTGTCTGGAAACTGGAAAATGACAACGATCACGGTCATCCGCGGCGACGGCATCGGCCCGGAAATCATGGACGCCACCCTGCACGTGCTGGACGCGATGCAGCTGGGCCTTTCGTACGAGTACGCGGATGCCGGCATGGTCGCGCTGGAGAAGCATGGCGACCTGCTGCCGGTGGCGACCATGGATTCGATCCGCAAGAACAAGATCGCGCTGAAGTCGCCGCTGACCACCCCGGTGGGCGGCGGGTTCTCCTCGATCAACGTCGAGCTGCGCAAGCGCTTCGACCTGTACGCCAACGTGCGCCCGGCCAAGTGCTTCCCGAACACCAAGTCGCGCTTCAGTGGCGGCGTCGACCTGATCACCGTGCGCGAGAACACCGAGGGTGCCTACATCGGCGAGGGCCAGAGCGTTTCCGAGGACGGCGAGACCGCGGTGCTGACCCAGAAGGTCACCCGCAAGGGCTCCGAGCGCATCGTCCGCTACGCCTTCGAGCTGGCCCGCAAGACCGGCCGCAAGAAGGTCACCATCGTGCACAAGGCCAACATCCTGAAGTCCACCTCGGGCCTGTTCCTGAAGACCGCGCGCGAAGTGGCCCAGCAGTACCCCGACATCGAGTGCAACGAGATGATCGTGGACAACACCTGCATGCAGCTGGTGATGAAGCCGGAACAGTTCGACATCATCTGCACCACCAACCTGTTCGGCGACATCATTTCCGACCTCTGCGCCGGCCTGGTCGGCGGCTTGGGCCTGGCGCCCGGCGCCAACATCGGTACCGACGTGGCGATCTTCGAAGCCGTGCACGGCTCCGCCCCGGACATCGCCGGCAAGGGCGTCGCCAATCCGTGCGCGCTGCTGCTGGGCGCGGCGCAGATGCTCGACCACCTGGCCAAGCCGGATCAGGCCGCCCGCCTGCGCGAAGCCATCATCGCCACCCTGGAAGCCAAGGATTCGCTGACCCCGGACCTGGGCGGCGAGGGCACCACGATGTCGTTCGCCAAGGCGATCGCGTCACGCCTGTAAGCGATCCATCGCGCGCCGGCGCCAATGCCGGCATCGCAACGAAAAAGGGCACCCTGCGGTGCCCTTTTTCATGTCCGGCAATGATCGGCAATCAGTTGCGCGACTGCAGCTTGCTGAGCAGGCGCAACAGTTCCAGATACAGCCACACCAGCGTCACCAGCAGGCCGAACGCGGCGTACCACTCCATGTACTTCGGCGCGCCATGTTCCACGCCCTGTTCGATGAAGTCGAAGTCCAGCACCAGGTTCAGCGCGGCAATCACCACCACGAAGCCGGAAAACGCGATGCCGATCAGGCTGCTGTCGTGGATGAAGCTCATGCCCTTGAAGCCGAACAGGCCCAGTCCGATCTGGACGAGGTAGAGCAGGGCGATGCCGCCGGTGGCCGCCACCACGCCGAGCTTGAAGTTCTCGGTCGCCTTGATCAGGCCGCTGCGATAGGCCAGCAGCAGCGCGGCCAGGGTGCCGAAGGTCAGGCCCACCGCCTGCATCACGATGCCCGGGAAGCGCAGTTCGAACATCGCCGACACCGCACCGAGGAACAGCCCTTCCAGCACCGCGTAGGCGGGGGCGGTATAGGGCGACCAGGTCTTCTTGAAGATCGTCACCAGCGCGACGATGAAGCCGCCGATCGCGCCGCCCCAGACGTAGGGCATCACCGCGCCCGGGTTGCCGGCGGCCATCGCGGCGGAGAACTGCGCCCAAGTGAACAGCGCGCCGGCCAGCGTCAGCACCAGCAGGATGGCGGTCTTGTTGACCGCGCCGTTGAGCGTCATCGCCCCCGCGTCGCCCTGCACCAGGGTGCCGCTGCCGAGGTCGAGGAAGGTGTTGTCCTTGAGTGCGGGATTGCCGCTGCGCATGGGGATCATCCTGTGCTTGGTCGGCTGCTGCCGGGATGCGGCGAGGATAACAGCCGTTGCAGGATGGTGCGAAAGGCGGGACTCGAACCCGCACGCCTTGCGGCACTGGAACCTAAATCCAGGGCGTCTACCAATTCCGCCACTTTCGCGCGCCGGCATTGTAGCGGCGCCGGCTGGCACCGCGGGCGAACCGCCGGTTCGAATCCGCGCTGGCGCGTCGGGCAAAAGAAAACGCCCGGCTTGTGGCCGGGCGTTTCGGGGTTTGGTGGGCCGTCAAGGATTCGAACCTTGGACCTATTGATTAAGAGTCAACTGCTCTACCAACTGAGCTAACGGCCCCGAAGAAGCGAAATTGTAGCAAACACTCGATCAACTGCAAATACCCGCGGTCGATCGTTCATCAAAGGGTGGGGTGGCTGAAGGGACTCGAACCCTCGACAACTGGAATCACAATCCAGGACTCTAACCAACTGAGCTACAGCCACCACCGAAAACTGTCCCGCTGTTTGGCGCGCCCGGCAGGAATCGAACCTGCAACCACCGGCTTAGAAGGCCGGTGCTCTATCCGGTTGAGCTACGGGCGCCCGGGCCGGAACTTGAACCAGGCGACACCGGAATGGTCGGGGTAGAGGGATTCGAACCCCCGACATCCTGCTCCCAAAGCAGGCGCGCTACCAGACTGCGCTATACCCCGCCCGATGGAACCGATTTCATTCCAGCGCCCGCCCGGTTGCTGCGATCACTGTCTTCCGAGCACGCCAGCGCAACGAAAGGCCGGGCATTGTCCGACTGCGCGCGCCGTCTGTCAACGCGTCATCGCCAGATGGGTGGCGAGGCGGGCGGAAATCGGGGAAACTAGCAAGTTCCGCGCGGTCGTGGCCGCGCCCGGGACGGCTGTTCCGGTAACCGCATCCATCCGCACAATTCCGGGTTCTCGCGAACCCGTCCAGGAGTCATCGCATCATGCAAGTCTCGGTCGAATCCATCGGCAACCTCGAGCGCCGCGTCATCCTCAGCCTGCCCGCCGGCGACGTCGAGGCGCAGATCGGCAGCCGCCTGCGCGAGATTGCGCACACGGTGCGGATCAAGGGCTTCCGCCCGGGCAAGGTACCGACCAAGGTGGTCGAGCAGCGTTACGGCGGCCAGGTCCGCGCCGAAATCCTCGACGGCCTGCTGCGCGAGGGGCTGGGCAAGGCGGTGCGCGAAAACGAGCTGAACGTTGTCGGCGCGCCGCAGATGATGCCGGGTGAAGACGCCGCCGAGGGCGAGCTGAAGTACGTGGCTTCGGTGGAGCTGGCGCCGGACTTCGGTGAGCTCGACATGAGCAAGCTGGAAGTCGTGCGCCACACCGCGGAAGTCACCGATGCCGACGTCGAGCGCATGCTCGAGAACCTGCGCCAGCAGCGCGCCAGCTGGACCCAGGTCACCCGCGCCGCCAAGGCCGGCGACCTGGTGAACCTGGAAACCAGCAGCACCGTCGACGGCACCCGCATGCCGGCCGAAGGCGCCGAGCGCACCAGCACCGTGCTGGGCTCCGCCGCGATCTACCCCGAGGTCGAATCCGCCATCGCCGGCATGCAGCCGGGCGAGGAGAAGACCCTCGACGTGACCCTGCCGGCCGACTGGCACGCCGCGCAGTTCGCCGGCAAGACCATCACCTCGACCTTCAAGCTGGTCGACGTGGCCGAACAGGTGCTGCCGGAAGTCGATGCCGCGTTCATCCGCAGCTTCGGCGTCAAGAGCGGCGACCTGGAGCAGTTCAAGGCCGACATCCGCAGCAACCTCGAGCGCGAGCTCAAGGGTGCGCTGATGAACCGCCTGCGCCGCGAAGTCGGCGAGCAGCTGGCGACCGTCTACAAGGACGTCGAGCTGCCGCCGCGCCTGGTCGAGAACGAGGCGCAGGCGCTGATGGCCAACGCCGCCGAGCAGGCCCGCCGCCAGGGCCAGCAGCTGGCCGCCGCGCCCGAGGCGTTCCAGGAAGCGGCGCGCAAGCGCGTGCTGGTGGCGCTGCTGGTGGGCGAAGTGGCCCGTCGCAACGACCTGCGCCTGGAGCCGGAGCGCCTGAACGAAACCATGCGCCTGATCGCTTCCACCTACGAACAGCCGCAGCAGGTCATTGATCTGTACCGCAACGACCCCCAGTTGATGCAGGGCCTGCAGAACCGCGTGATGGAAGAGCAGGTCACCGACTGGATCGCCGAGCGTGCCCAGCACACCGAAAATGCGCTGAGCTTCCAGGAAGCGATCAACCAGTAACTTCAACAGGCGGAAACGCCGAGCGAGCAACCAATGGATCCGATCAAGAACCTCAACCTGGTGCCGATGGTGGTCGAACAGACCAGCCGCGGCGAGCGCGCGTACGACATCTATTCGCGCCTGCTGAAGGAGCGGGTGATCTTCCTGGTCGGCGGCATCGACGACCACGTGGCCAACGTGGTCGTCGCGCAGATGCTGTTCCTCGAGGCGGAAAACCCCGAGAAGGACATCAGCCTGTACATCAACTCGCCCGGCGGGATCGTCACCGCCGGCATGGCGATCTACGACACCATGCAGTACATCAAGCCGGACGTGAGCACCATCTGCGTCGGCCAGGCCTGCTCGATGGGCGCGGTGCTGCTGGCGGCGGGTGCCGCCGGCAAGCGCTACGCGCTGCCGAATTCGCGGGTCATGATCCACCAGCCGCTGGGCGGCGCGCAGGGCCAGGCCACCGATATCGACATCCAGGCGCGCGAGATCCTGGCGATGCGCGAGCGCCTGAACGAGATCCTGGCCCGCCATACCGGCCAGGCCATCGACGTGATCGCCCGCGACACCGAGCGCGACAACTTCAAGAGCGCAGAGGCCGCCCGCGACTACGGCCTGGTCGACGAAGTGCTCAGCCGGCGTCCGGAAGAATCGATCCAGACCAGCTGAACCGTGCGGCGGGCCGTGGACTCACGGATTCCGCCCGCCGGCCGATAACTGGCGTACAACGAAGAACCGCCCCGGCTGGGCCCGGCGGGGGCGTATGGTATTCTCGGGCCGAAGCCGCACTGCGCGGCGAGCGAGTGGCGAATGAGCGAAGACCGTCAGGGACGCAACACCGGCGACAACAGCAAGATCCTTTACTGCTCCTTCTGCGGGAAGAGCCAGCATGAGGTGCGCAAGCTGATCGCCGGGCCCAGCGTGTTCATCTGCGACGAGTGCGTGGAGCTCTGCAACGACATCATCCGCGAGGAACTCGAGGAGAAGGCGCAGTCCAACCGCAGTTCGCTGCCGAAGCCGCGCGAGATCCTCGAAGTGCTGGATCAGTACGTGATCGGCCAGCAGCGGGCGAAGAAGACGCTGGCGGTGGCCGTCTACAACCACTACAAGCGCATCGAGAGCCGGCAGAAGTCGGACGACATCGAGCTCGCCAAGTCCAACATCCTGCTGGTCGGCCCGACCGGCTCGGGCAAGACGCTGCTGGCGGAAACGCTGGCGCGCATGCTCAACGTGCCGTTCACGATGGCCGACGCCACCACGCTGACCGAAGCCGGCTACGTCGGCGAGGACGTGGAAAACATCATCCAGAAGCTGCTGCAGAAGTGCGACTACGACGTCGAGAAGGCGCAGCACGGCATCGTCTACATCGACGAGATCGACAAGATCAGCCGCAAGTCCGAGAACCCGTCGATCACCCGCGACGTGTCCGGCGAAGGCGTGCAGCAGGCGCTGTTGAAGCTGATCGAAGGCACCCTTGCCAGCGTGCCGCCGCAGGGCGGGCGCAAGCATCCGCAGCAGGAGTTCCTGCAGGTCGATACCCGCAACATCCTGTTCATCGTCGGCGGCGCGTTCGCCGGCCTGGACAAGGTGATCCAGCAGCGTTCCAGCGATTCCGGCGGGATCGGCTTCGGTGCCAAGGTGAAGAGCGCCGAGCGCAAGGCCGACATCGGCCAGGTGCTGGCGCGGGTCGAGCCCGAAGACCTGATCAAGTACGGCCTGATCCCGGAGTTCGTCGGCCGCCTGCCGGTGGTCGCCACCCTGGAAGAGCTGGACGAGGCGGCGCTGATCAGGATCCTGACCGAGCCGAGAAACGCCATCACCAAGCAGTTCAAGAAGCTGTTCGAGATGGAAGGCGTGGAGCTGGAAATCCGCCCCGACGCGCTGGCGGCGATCGCCAAGCAGGCGATCAAGCGCAAGACCGGCGCACGCGGCCTGCGCACCATCGTCGAGTCGGTGCTGCTGGACACGATGTATGAACTGCCGTCGCTGGAGAACGTCAGCAAGGTGGTGGTGGACGAGTCGGTGATCGACCACAAGTCCGAGCCGTACCTGATCTACCAGACCGTGCCGGCGCCGGCCAAGGCCGCGGCCGCGGACTGAGCCCCTTCCGCCGCGGATGCGTGGAAAGCCGCCTTCGGGCGGCTTTCGCGTTTCAGCGGGAAGATACGCCCGTCCGGGTCGGGTAATGCGTCCGCAACGCATTGATTCGGCTGGGATTGCGCGCTCATGGCGGAGATCGCTTGCAACCCGGGCGCAACATCCCCATAAACGAAGCATGGCGGCGCAGGCGCGCCGCGGCCGCAACGGAGTCCCCCACATGGCTGCCCCGACCCGATCCGAATCCCCCGTGCTGCCGGTGCTGCCGCTGCGCGACGTGGTGGTATTCCCGCACATGGTGATCCCGCTGTTCGTGGGTCGCGAGAAGTCGATCCGCGCGCTGGACATCGCCGTGGAAGGCGACAAGCGCATCCTGCTGGTGGCGCAGAAGGCCGCCGACACCGACGACCCGGAGGCCGGCGATCTCCACGAGATCGGCACGATGGCGCAGGTGCTGCAGCTGCTGAAGCTGCCGGACGGCACCATCAAGGTACTGGTGGAAGGCCTGTCGCGCGCGCGCGCCGAAAAAGTGCATGCACAGGATGGCGCGCTGTTCGCGAGCGCGCACGAAGTGGCGTCGGGCGACGAGCGCGAGCCGCGCGAGGTGCAGGCGATCGTGCGCACCCTGCTGTCGCTGTTCGAGCAGTACATCAAGACCAACCGCAAGCTGCCGCCGGAACTGTTGCAGACCCTCTCCGGCATCGAAGAACCCGACCGCCTGGCAGATACCATCGCCGCGCACCTGGGCGTGCGCCTGGCCGACAAGCAGAAGCTGCTGGAAACGCTGGACACCGCCGGCCGGCTGGAGCTGCTGGTGGGGCTGGTCGACGGCGAAATCGACGTTCAGCAGATGGAAAAGCGCATCCGCGGCCGGGTCAAGACGCAGATGGAGAAGAGCCAGCGCGAGTACTACCTCAACGAGCAGATGAAGGCGATCCAGAAGGAGCTGGGCGAGCTCGACGACGCGCCCAACGACCTTGACGAGATCGCCCGCCGCATTGCCAACGCCGGCATGCCGAAGGCGGTGGAAACCAAGGCGCGCACCGAGTTCGCCAAGCTCAAGCAGATGTCGCCGATGTCGGCCGAGGCCGGGGTGGTGCGCAACTACCTCGACTGGCTGCTGGGCGTGCCGTGGAAGAAGCGCAGCAAGGTGCGCAAGGATCTCAAGGGCGCGCAGGAAACCCTGGATGCCGACCACTACGGGCTGGAGAAGGTCAAGGACCGCATCCTCGAATACCTGGCCGTGCAGTCGCGCGTGGCCAAGATGAAGGGCCCGATCCTGTGCCTGGTCGGCCCGCCTGGCGTGGGCAAGACTTCGCTGGGGCAGAGCATTGCGAAAGCGACCAACCGCAAGTTCGTGCGGATGGCGCTGGGCGGCGTGCGCGACGAGGCCGAGATCCGCGGCCATCGCCGCACCTACGTCGGCTCGATGCCGGGCCGGATCGTGCAGAACCTCAACAAGGTCGGCACCCGCAACCCGCTGTTCATGCTGGACGAGATCGACAAGATGTCGATGGACTTCCGCGGCGATCCGTCCTCGGCGTTGCTGGAAGTGCTCGATCCCGAGCAGAACCACACCTTCAACGACCATTACCTGGAGGTCGACCTCGACCTGTCCGAGGTGATGTTCGTCGCTACCTCCAATTCGCTGAACATTCCCGGCCCGTTGCTGGATCGCATGGAAGTGATCCGCATCCCCGGTTACACCGAGGAGGAGAAGCTCAACATCGCGATGCGCTACCTGGTGCCCAAGCAGCTCAAGGCCAACGGCCTGCGCGAGGGCGAGCTGCGCATCGACGAGAGCGCGATCACCGGCATCGTGCGCTACTACACGCGCGAATCCGGCGTGCGCAGCCTCGAGCGCGAAATCGCCAAGATCGCCCGCAAGGTGGTCAAGGACATCGCGCTGAAGGGCCCGCAGCCGGCGCCGAAGAAGGGCAAGCCGGCGAAACCGAAGACGGTGGCCGTCACCGACAAGAACCTCGACAAGTACCTGGGCGTACAGCGCTACGACTTCGGCCGTGCCGAGGCTGAAAACGAGGTCGGCCTGGTCACCGGCCTGGCTTGGACCGAAGTCGGCGGCGACCTTTTGCAGATCGAATCCACGCTGGTGCCTGGCAAGGGCGCGCTGATCCTGACCGGCCAGCTCGGCGACGTGATGAAGGAGTCGGCATCGGCAGCGCTGTCGGTGGTGCGTGCGCGCACCGAACAGCTCGGCATCGACCTGGACTTCCTGCAGAAGCACGACGTGCACGTGCACGTGCCGGACGGCGCGACGCCGAAGGATGGCCCCAGCGCCGGCATCGCGATGGCCACTGCGCTGGTATCGATGCTCACGAAGATCCCGGTGCGCCACGACGTGGCGATGACCGGCGAGATCACCCTGCGCGGCAAGGTCACCGCGATCGGCGGGCTGAAGGAGAAGCTGCTGGCGGCGCTGCGCGGCGGCATCCGCACGGTGATCATCCCGGACGAGAACCGCAAGGACCTGGCCGACATCCCGGCGACGGTGACCAAGCACATGAAGATAGTGCCGGTGAAGTGGATCGACGAGGTGCTGGATCTGGCGCTGGAGCGGCCGTTGCCGGCGCAGACGCGCGGCGGCGGCAAGCCGGCGGCGGCATCGAAGGGCAAATCCAGGGGCAAGGCGGGCAGCCGTCCCGCCGTGCAGCATTGAGCCCCGCACGCGAAGATGCGCGCATGATTGCCGACATGTGTCTGAAAGCCGCACCACTGCTCGCTTTCGTGTTGCGCGCCGGAAACGGCGCTGGTATAAGGTTGGCAACCGCGGCGGTCTGACCTGGCGTCGCGGCAAGCCCGGAACCAAGGCAGGGGAGCGCCGCGGTTCCGGTCAACGAGAATTCTCCGCGTCACTTTCCGCAACGGAGCCAACAAGCAAATGAACAAAGCCGAATTCGTCGAAGCCGTCGCCGACAATGCCGAACTGACCAAGGCCGATGCCGGTCGCGCTGTTGATGCGATGGTCGCCGCCATCACCAAGGCCCTCAAGAAGGGCGACACCGTGACCCTCGTGGGCTTCGGCACCTTCTCGGTCCGCAAGCGTGGCGCCCGTACCGGCCGCAACCCGCGCACCGGCGACACCATCAAGATCAAGGCCTCCAAGAACCCGGCGTTCAAGGCCGGCAAGGCGCTGAAGGACGCGGTCAACTGACCGTTTCCCTCAGGGATCTTCGAAAAGCCCGGCCGCAAGCCGGGCTTTTTCGTGGCTGGAACCGGCGCAAAGGTTCCGTTGCGCGGCGCCTGCTGCGATAATCACCGGCCTGGGCACTTAGCTCAGCGGTAGAGCGGCTCCTTTACACGGAGCGGGTCGGGGGTTCGATCCCCTCAGTGCCCACCAGGTCGCGAAAGAAAAGTGTTGCGCCTACGAAAAATGTAGGTATGATTGCGGGCTCACAGCGGAGTGGTAGTTCAGTCGGTTAGAATGCTGGCCTGTCACGCCGGAGGTCGCGGGTTCGAGTCCCGTCCACTCCGCCAGTTTGAAGCAAGAGCCCTGCAGCGATGCAGGGCTTTTTGCTGTGCGCCGGTCGCGCCGCGCGTGTCGGCCGCTTCGCTCGGGTTAGACTAACCGGCTACGTCTCACTGCCGGTTCGCCCATGCTGCAGAAACTTCGCGATAAGACTTCCGGTTGGATCGCCACCGTGATCCTCGGCCTGCTGATCGTCCCGTTCGCCTTCTTCGGCATGGAGTCATACATGTCGCAGCAGGTGGACAACTACGCCGCGCGCATCGCGCAGCCGCCCTCGTGGTGGAAGTCGGCGCCGCAGGTATGGCCGGTTAGCTACCTGTGGACGTTCCACGACATCGATTCGCAGGTCTATCGCGAGCGCCTGGAAATGGTCCGCATGAACATGCGCGAGCAGCAGGGCGAGAACTTCGACCCGAAGGCGTTCGAGTCGGTCGAGAACAAGCGCCGGATCCTCGATGCGCTGATCGACGAACAGCTGATGAAGCTGGCCGCCGAACGCGACGGCATCGTCATCAGCGACGCCGAAGTGCGCGAGTCGATCCGCAAGTTCCCCGATTTCCAGGTGGACGGCGCGTTCAACGCCGACCGTTACCAGCTGCTGCTGGCGTCGCAGAACCCGCCGATGAGCCCGCGCGACTTCGAAGCACGAATCCGCGACAGCCTGAAGAACGAACTGATTCCGTCCGGCATCGCCCGCTCCGCGTTCGTCACCGATGCCGAGCTGGATCGCCTGATGCGCCTGCTGGGCGAGCATCGCGACGTCGGCTTCGTGGCCCTGCCGCCGGTCGCGCCGGATGCCGGCGAAGTGACTGCAGCGCAGATCGATGCGTGGTACCAGGCCCACAAGTCCGAATACCGCAAGCCGGAAACGGTGCGGCTGGAGTACGTCGAGGTCGACGGCAGCGCGGTGCCGGCCGCGGCGGTGGACGAGGCCGCGCTGCACAAGCGCTATCAGGAGCAGATCGGCAAGTATTCCTCGACCGAGAAGCGCGACGTCGCGCATATCCTGGTGACCGTGGCCGCGAATGCCAGCGACGCAGACAAGAAAGCCGCGGAAGCCAAGGCCAAGAAGCTGGCCGCCGAGGCGAAGGCGCCTGGTGCGGACTTCGCCGCGCTGGCGCGCGCCAACTCGGACGACGCCGGCTCCAAGGCCGGCGGCGGCAGCTTGGGCCTGATCGCCAAGGGCGGCATGCCGGGCGCCTTCGACGACACCGCCTTCGCGATGCAGGCGGGCGAAGTGCGTGGGCCGGTGAAGACCGATTTCGGCTGGCACATCATCAAGGTCAACGCCGTCCAGCCGGCGGTGCAGCGGCCGTTCGAGGACGTGCGCGCGGACCTGGAGAAGGAGCTGCAGGAAGGCTCGCGCGAGCGCGCCTTCAACGAGCTGACCGGCAAGCTGGTGGACGCGGCCTACCGCACGCCGACCTCGCTGGAGCCGGCCGCCAAGGCGCTGGGCCTGCCGCTGCAGACCACGCCGGCGTTTACCCGCGCCGGTGGCCCGGGCATTGCCAGCGACCAGAAGGTACTGCGGGTGGCGTTCTCCGAGACCATGCTGCAGGACGGCACCGCCAGCGATCCGATCGAGCTGGGCCCGGAGCGCACGGTGCTGGTCCGGGTAATCGAACACGAGGCCGAGAAGGCGCTGCCGCTGGCGCAGGTGCGCGACGCGGTGGTGGCGGCGATCCGTGCGGATCGCCAGCGCAAGGCGGCTGAGGCCGCGGCGGACGCGCTGGTGAAGGCGGCGAAGGCCAAGGGCCTGGCGGCAGCTGCGCAGGAGGCCGGGCTGGCCGTGGCGGACCTGAACGACATCACCCGCGGCATGCCGGTGCCGTCGCCGCAGGCGGCGCAGGCGTTCTTCAACGAGCCGCGTCCGCAGGCCGGGCAGGCTTCGGTCAACAAGGTGTTGGCAGGTGGCCAGTACGTGGTGTTCGCGGTGCGCGCGGTGCGCGATGCGGACATCGGTCAGGTCACGCCGCAGGAGCGCGACACCCTACGCAAGCAGATGTCGGCGGCGCACGGCATGCAGGCACAGGACGCCTTCATCCGCGCGGCGCGCGCCAAGTACACCATCAAGGTGGCGGAAGACCGGCTCTGACGCGTGGCGGGCGGCGCGGTGGATCGCGCCGCCATCGCCCGGATGTGAAAACGCCCGGCAATGCCGGGCGTTTTTTGTTGCGGCGGAGTGCGATCAGTCGATCCCGCTCATGCCCATGATGTTGTAGCCGGCGTCGACGTAGGTGATCTCGCCGGTGATGCCGCTGGCCAGATCCGAGCACAGGAACGCGGCGGTATTGCCCACGTCCTCGATGGTGACCGCACGACGCAGCGGTGCGGCGGCTTCGAAGCTGCTCAGCATCTTGCGGAAATTGGCGACGCCCGATGCGGCCAGCGTGCGGATCGGGCCGGCCGAGATCGCATTGACGCGGGTGCCCTCCGGACCCAGCGCCATCGCCATGTAGCGGACGGTGGCTTCCAGCGAGGCCTTGGCCACGCCCATCGTGTTGTAGTTGGCCAGCGCGCGCTCGGCGCCGAGGTAGGACAGGGTGAGGACGCTGCCGTTGCGGCCCTTCATCAGCGGGCGCGCGGCCTTGCCCAGCGCGGCCAGCGAGTAGGCGCTGATGTCGTGGGCGATGTGGTAGCGCTCGCGGTTGATGCCGTCGAGGAAGTCGCCCTCGATCGCCTCGCGCGGTGCGAACGCGATGCAATGGACGAGGATGTCGAAGCCGTCGCTCCAGTGCTTGCCCAGCTCGGCGAAGCAGTTGTCGATCTGGGCGTCATCGGCCACGTCCAGCGGCAGCACGATGTTGCTGCCGTAGCCAGCGGCGGCGTCCTCGACGCGCGACTTGAGTTTTTCGTTCTGGTAGGTCAGCGCCAGCTCGGCGCCTTGGCGGTGGAAGGCGTCGGCGATGCCGGTGGCGATCGAACGCTGGCTGGCGATGCCGGTGACCAGCGCGCGCTTGCCCTGCAGGAATCCCATGGTGTCTCCTTGAATGTGCGCGTGGGGCGCGTCGAGCGAATGCTCTAGTGTGCCCTGCGCGCGGGGCTGCGGCCAGTGTTCGCGCCCGTACGGAGCGGATCAGGCGCGGAAGCCGTCCTTCCATACGCGCAGCGCGCCGAACACCTCGGCGTCGTTGGCCAGCGGCCGGCCCGCATGGCGCTGCGCCGCCGCGCGCACGGCCGGTTCGGCGCAGCGCAGGAACGGGTTGCAGGCGCGCTCTTCGCCCAGCCGGGTCGGCAGCGTGGGCTGGCCTGCCGCGCGCAGGCTGCGGATTGCGTCCGCCCGCGCCTGCAGCGCCGGATTTTCGGGATCGACCGCCAGTGCGAACGCCGCGTTGGCCAGCGTGTATTCGTGCGCGCAGCAGACCTTCGTGTCGCCTGGCAGCGCAGCCAGGCGCGCCAGCGAGGCGTGCATCTGCGCAGCCGTGCCCTCGAACATCCGCCCGCAGCCAAGGCTGAACAGGGTATCGCCGCAGAACAGCAGGCCCTCGCCGTGGTAGGCCACGTGGCTGCGGGTGTGGCCGGGGACGGCCAGCACGCGGAAGCGCCACGGCCCGACGGCCACCTCGTCTCCACTCTCCACCCATTGGCTGGCGCTGGCGATGCGCTCGTCCCGCGGCGCGAACACCGGCGTGCCCGGCCAGCGCGCCAGCAGCTCGTCGACGCCGCCGATATGGTCGCCGTGATGGTGGGTCAGCAGGATCGCATGCGGCGGCGGGCCATCGCCCAGCGCGGCCAGCACCGGGGCCGCATCACCGGGATCGACCACCAGCGCGCGGCCGGTGCCATCGCGCAGCAGCCAAATGTAATTGTCGTCGAACGCCGGGAGCGGCAGCGCGTGCATTTGTCCAGCCGTGACGTGATGCGGGCTTTCCCGCAGAATCCCGATCATGCCGCTGTCGCCGTTCCGCCCACAACCCGATCCCGCCGCCGCTGCCTGGTTTGCGGGGGCGATGGGGCAGGTGTTGCTGGATAGCGAAGCCGACTGCGTGGGCGCCGCGCTGCAGCAGCGCCCAGGCCAGGCCGCGCTGTGGTTGGGGCCAGCGGCTGCGCCGCTGCCGGAGGCTGCCGACGGCCCGCTGCCGCTGCGCCTGAACCTGGACGGCGCCGCCTTCCACGGCGACCTGCGCTGCGGCCTGCCGCTGCCGCTGGCCAGCGAATCCTGCGCGGTGGTCATCGTCCAGCATGGCGACGCCTCCGGCTGCGACCAGGACCAGCTGCTGGCCGAATGCGCGCGAGTGCTGTTGCCCGGTGGCTGGCTGTGGCTGCTGGCGTTGAACCCGCTGTCGCCCTACCGGCTGCGCTGGTGGGGGCAGGGGCTGCATGCGCGCGAGCCGGTCACCTGGCGCAAGCGCCTGCGCGCGGCCGGACTGTCGCCGGATTCGCTGACCCAGGGGATCGGCCCGGTCTGGGAGATCGCCGCGGATGCGCGCCTGCAGGACGGCGTGGGCCTGCGCGCCGCGTTCCTGTTGCGCGCCGAGAAGCGCAGGCTGCCGATGACCCCGTTGCGCAAGCCGCGGCCGCTGGCGCTGCAGGCGGGGACGACGGCGTGAGTCCTGCACGCAAGCACGTGGACATCCATACCGACGGCGCCTGCCTGGGCAATCCCGGCCCGGGTGGCTGGGCCGCGCTGCTGTGTTGGCGCGGCGTCGAGCGCGAACTGTCCGGTGGCGAAGCGGCCACCACCAACAACCGGATGGAGCTGATGGCGGCGATCGCCGCGCTGGAGACCCTGAAGGAGCCCTGCAACGTGGTGCTGACCACCGATTCGCAGTACGTCCGCCAAGGCATCACCGAATGGATGGCCGGCTGGATCCGGCGTGGCTGGAAAACTTCAGGCGGCGATCCGGTCAAGAACCGCGACCTGTGGGAACGACTGCATGCGGCCGCCAGCCGGCATGCGGTCGACTGGCGCTGGGTCAAGGGGCACGCCGGGCATCCCGAGAACGAGCGCGTCGATCAGCTGGCACGTCTGCAGGCGCTCAAGCACAAGGAGTACACGGGCTGATGCGGCAGGTCATCCTCGATACCGAAACCACCGGCCTGGAATGGCAGAAAGGCAACCGCGTGGTCGAAATCGGCTGCGTGGAAATGCTGGAACGGCGGCCGACCGGGCGCACCTTCCATCGCTACCTGAAGCCGGATCGCGAGTTCGAGCCCGGTGCGCAGGAAGTCACCGGCCTGACCCTCGAGTTCCTTGCCGACAAGCCCCGCTTCGCCGAGGTCGCCGGCGAATTCCTGGACTTCATCGACGGCGCCGAGCTAGTCATCCACAACGCCGCTTTCGATCTTGGCTTCCTCAATGCCGAGCTGGCGCGCCTGGACGGTCTGGGACGCATCCAGGATCGCTGCACGGTGGAAGACACCCTGTTGATGGCGCGCCAGCGCTATCCCGGCCAGCGCAACTCGCTGGACGCGCTGTGCAAGCGGCTGGGCGTGGACAACTCGCAGCGCCAGCTGCACGGCGCGCTGCTCGACGCCCAGATCCTGATGGATGTGTACCTGGCGCTGACCTCGGGCCAGGGCGAGATCGGCTTCGACAGCGAGGCGGCGCCGCAGGCAGCGGCCGAGGTGGCGTTCGTGGTGGAGCTGGGCGAAGCTGCGCCGCGCCCACGGGTGCATGTCAGCGCCGAGGAGGCCGAAGCCCACGCCGCGCGGCTGGCCGGCCTGGCCAAGAAGGCCGGGCGCTGCGTATGGCTGGAGCTGGAAGCGGAAGCCGAAGCGGGCGCCGCTTAGCGATTCAGTGCCGACAAGCCCGGCGGTGGTTGCGGATCGCGGCTCAGTGCCGCCGAACCAGCACCACCGTCACGTTGTCCGAGCCGCCGCCATCCAGCGCCGCCGCGACCAGGCCATCGACGCATTCCTGCGCGCTGCATTCGCGGTGCGCGAGCACCTGCGCGATGTGACGGTCATCCACTTCCTCGGTCAGCCCGTCGCTGCACAGCAGCAGCTGCATGCCCGGGCGCAGCTCGCCCGCGAGTGTTTCCACGTTGAGCTGTTCCGGCGCGGTCACGCCCAGCGCCTGGGTCACCACGTTGCGATGCGGGTGGCTGCGGGCCTGGTCGGCGCTGATGGCGCCCTGGGCGATCAGTTCCTGCACGTAGCTATGGTCGTGCGAGATCTGGGTCAGGGTGCTGTCCCGCCAGAGGTAGACCCGGCTGTCGCCGACCCAGGCCACTTCGAAGCGATTGCCGTTGACCCGGGCCACCACCACCGTGGTGCCCATCGGCAGGCTGTCGCCGCGGCGCCGGGAGCAACGGATGATTTCCTCGTCGGCGATGCGGATGGCCTCGGCCAGAGTGCTGCCGGCGCGCACCTGGCGGACGATGGTTTCCCGCGCCAGGGCGCTGGCGACCTCGCCGTACTCGTGGCCGCCCATGCCGTCGGCGACCAGCCACAGCCCCAGGTCGCTGTCGCCGTAATAGGTGTCTTCGTTCAGCTCGCGCCGCAGGCCGACATGGGTCAGATGTCCGAATTCGATCATGCGCGCGGCATTTGTCCGGGTGTCATGGGAAGTAACGGAATCATGCGCAGGAACCGGACGTGACGGCAATGCGGATTTGCGCTGCCGTTGGGCAATGATTGTGGAGGGCGCGACGGGGCGCCTGTGCCGGAAGTCTGGCGTGGGGCGGCGTTTGGGTCGGTCGCGGTGGGAGGGATGGACTCGGGTCATCCATGGCCCTCGTCCTGCGGGCAGCCTGCGGCGGCAATCCTGCCGAGCAGTCGAACCCTGCGCGGGTGCTCGTACGTCGCGTCCCCGCAGACATGAAAACGCCCCCTGACGGGGGCGCTTTCATGTCTGGCGGAGAGGGAGGGATTCGAACCCTCGGTAGGCTATAAACCTACGCCTGATTTCGAGTCAGGTACATTCAACCGCTCTGCCACCTCTCCGGAAGTGGGCCGCAGATGATACGGGGCCAGCTGCCTGTCGGCAAGGCGTTACACTGGCCGCCCCTCCGGAGGCTGCGTCCCGATGTCCGAAATCCTGGTGCCCGTGTCGTTCGGCGAGCTGCTGGACAAGATCGCCATCCTGCAGATCAAGTCCGAGCGCATGACGGACCCGGCCAAGCTGGCCAACGTCCGTGCCGAGCTGTCCGCGCTGGAGAAGACCTGGATGGCCCATCCCGCCGCCGGTCGGGACATCGTCACGCTGCGGGCCGAGCTGAAGGCGGTCAACGAGCGCCTGTGGGTGATCGAGGACGACATCCGCCTGAAGGAAAAGGCCCAGGCCTTCGACGAGGAGTTCATCCAGCTGGCCCGTTCGGTCTACTTCCAGAACGACATCCGCGCGCGGGTGAAGAAGGACATCAACCTGGCGCTGGGCTCGGCCTACGTCGAGGAAAAGTCCTACCAGGACTACGGCAGCGGGCAGGGCGCCTGAGCCCTCAACCGAAGGTCGTGCGGAAGCGCTCGAAGGCGCCGATGGCATCGGCCACGCCGATCAGGTCCATCACGCCCTCGGCCTCGATCTTCGTTCCCCACTTCAGTTCCGCCGCCGGCTTGCCGCGGAACCTGCGCGCGGCATCGTCATAGCGGTCCACGCACCAGCGGCGGTCGGAATACGGCCCGCTGCGGTGCGGGTTGGTGGCGGCGTGCAGGCCCAGCACCTTCGTACCCATTGCATTGGCGATGTGCATCGGGCCGGAGTCCGGCGTGACCAGCAGGTCGGCACGGGCCAGCAGGGCCGGCAGCTGCTTGAGGGTGTCCTTGCCGATCAGGTCCAGCACGCCGTCGCGCGCGGTCATCGCGCCCAGGATCGCGTTGCCGGTGCTACGTTCCAGTTCGCTGCGCCCGCCGCACAGCAGGATCCGCCAGCCCTGCGCCGCGGCGTGGTCGGCCAGTGCGGCGTAGCGCTCGGCGCGCCAGTTGCGCAGGGCGTGGCTGGAGCAGGGCGAGATCATCAGCGTGCGGCGGCCGTCGTGCTGCCATTGCGCGCGCGCCCATGCATGGGCGTCATCCGGCACCGGCAGATTCCAGACCACTTCGTCGCGCACCAGCCCCAGCGGTTCGCAGAAGCTGCCGATGGCGTCCAGCACGTGGATGTCGCCGTGGTCGGGGATGCGCTCGCTGACGAACAGGCCGTGGCCTTCCTTGCTGCGCGATCTGTCGTAGCCGATCCGACGCCGCGCCGGCACGAACGCCGACAGCAGGTTCGCGCGCGCGGAGACCTGCAGCTGCAGCAGCGCATCGAAGCGTTGGGCCAGTTCGCGGCGCAGCGCGCGCATCCCGGCCAGCCCGGCCTTCTTGTCGTATTCGACGAAGCGCACGCCGGGCAGGCCGTCCAGCAGGCGGTGCTCGCCGCGGCCGATGACCCAGGTCAGCTCGACCCCGGGCAGGCCCGCTTGCAGCGTGCGCACCAGCGGCAGCACGTGGGTGACATCGCCCAGCGCGGACAGTCGCAGCAGGCAGATCGAACGCGGGGCATGGGGTTTTTGCACGCGGTTGTTACACTCGGAAGAATGACGGGCTTCGACGCCAACGAACATCTGACGCCGTTCCGCGACGCGCGCGGCTATGGCGCGATTCTGTTCGACCGCACGCAGCTGCGGCAACCCGAGCCGGACTGGTTCGACCCGGAACACTGGGGCATGGCCGCCCAGCGGGTGGCTGAAGGCGGCCGCGGCGGCGCCTGGTTCATCGATTTCGGCCAAGGCGATGCGCTGCTGCGGCACTACCTGCGCGGCGGCCTGGTCGCCCGCTTCAACCGCGACCGCCACCTGTGGCGCGGCATCCAGCGGGTGCGCAGCTTTGCCGAGTTCCGTCTGCTGCGCACCCTGCGGGCGAAGAAGCTGCCGGTGCCGCTGCCGTTTGCCGCCTGGTACCACCGGGAGGGGGTGCATTACCGCGCGGCGATCCTGATGCAGCGCCTGCAGGACGTGCGCCCGCTGGCCGCGCTGGCGGCCGACGGCATCGCGCCTTGGGAGGCCGCGGGTCAGCTGATTGCGAAGTTCCATCGGGCCGGGCTGGACCATGCCGATCTGAACGCGCACAACATCCTGTTCGATGGGCAGGGGCGCGGCTGGTTCATCGACCTCGATCAGTCGCGCCTGCGCATTCCCGCCACCGCCTGGCGCGAAGCCAATCTCGAACGCCTGCACCGCTCGCTGCGCAAGCTGCGCGGCATGCGCAGCGCGGAGGAGGTGGATGCCGACTTCGCCCGTCTGCGCGCCGCCTACGCGGTAACGTGGGATCGCGGTTACTGAATCTTTGCAGCAGGCCGAAGCGATTGCTTCAGCCCACTTTGCAAGGGGCGGCTCGCGCAGCGAGCGGGGGATTGGAAACGACGAGCCTGCGGCCCAAGGCTTGCGAAGCAGACTTCGGATTCATGGCAAAGCCCGAAAAGGCGGTGACCCCGCCGGCTGACCTCGGCGCCCGCGTCAGTCGATACCGTTGCTGCCTTCCGGCCCTGGCGGAGTTTTCGACCTAGCGTCGCGAGGGGCCGACGGGGCCACCATAGACGTGGGCCGCGCAGCGCGCTGCCCTGAAACCTGGCGGAGAGAGGGGGATTCGAACCCCCGAAGCGCGGTTTAGACGCTTACACACTTTCCAGGCGTGCTCCTTCAACCACTCGGACACCTCTCCGGAACCGCGCATTCTAGCGGTGGCCCGGCCGTTCCACAACAGAACCCTGGGCAGGGGCATCGACGCGCCGGCGGCCCATGCCACAATGACGGCATGTCCTATCTCGTGCTTGCCCGCAAGTGGCGTCCCCGGCGTTTCGCCGAACTGGTCGGCCAGGAACACGTGGTGCGTGCGCTGACCAACGCACTGGAAACCGGGCGCGTCCACCACGCATTCCTGTTCACCGGCACCCGCGGCGTCGGCAAGACCACCATCGCGCGCATTTTCGCCAAATCGCTCAACTGCGAGCGCGGTACGTCGAGCGATCCCTGCGGCGAGTGCGAGACCTGCCTGGCCATCGACGCCGGCCGCTACATCGACCTGCTGGAGATCGACGCCGCCTCGAACACCGGCGTGGACAACGTCCGCGAGCTGATCGAAAACGCGCAGTACATGCCCAGCCGCGGCAAGTACAAGGTCTACCTGATCGACGAAGTGCACATGCTGTCGAAGCCGGCGTTCAACGCGCTGCTGAAGACGCTGGAAGAGCCGCCCGGGCACGTCAAGTTCCTGTTCGCCACCACCGACCCGGAAAAGCTGCTGGTCACGGTGCTCAGCCGCTGCCTGCAGTTCAACCTCAAGCGGCTGGACGAGGCGCAGATCCACGGCCAGATCGTCAAGATCCTTGGCGCCGAGGGCATCGAGGCCGACGACGACGCGGTGGCGCAGCTGGCGCGTGCCGCCGACGGCAGCCTGCGCGACGGCCTGTCGCTGCTGGACCAGGCCATCGCCTACGCCGGCGGCCGGCTGGACGGGGTGACCGTGGCCGCGATGCTGGGCACGGTGGACCGCAGCCGCGTGCAGGCGCTGCTGGCCGCGCTGGCCGACGCCGATGGCGAGCGCCTGCTGGACGAGGCCGCACAGCTGGCGGAGTTCTCCCCGGACTGGGCGAGCATCCTCGATGCCTTCGCGCATGCGCTGCACCGCATCCAGGTGAAGCAGCTGGTGCCGTCGGTGGATGTCGGCAGCGATGCCATCGACGTCGAAAGGCTGGCCGCGCAGCTGCGGCCCGAGCTGGTGCAGCTGTGGTACCAGATGGCGCTCAACGGCCGCCGCGACCTCGGCCACGCGCCCAGCCCGCGCAGCGGCTTCGAAATGACCCTGCTGCGGATGCTGGCGTTCCGGCCGGATGCCGCCGCGCAGCTGGCGGCCCCGCGGCCGCAGCCGGCCGCTGCCGCGCAGGCCGTACCGCAGTCTTCGCAAGCACGCACCGATGCCGCCGCCCGGGCGCGTGCGGCCATGGCCGAAGTGGTGCCGGCACCGCCGCCGCCCGCGCCAGCTTCCGCGCCCGCGGAGATACTACCCGCGCCCAAGCCGCGCGTGGCGGACGTCGTGCCCGCCAGCAACGCCTACGCATCTGCGGGCAGTGCGCTGCTGGTCACCGATTCGGAGCACTGGCTGGAGCTGGTCGCGGGCTGCGGCCTGCGCGGCCCGGCCAAGCTGCTGGCGGAGAACGCGGGCTTCGTCGGCCATGCCGATGGCGTGCTGCGGCTCTCGCTGGCGTCCGAGCAGGAGCACCTGAAGTCACCCAGCCTGGTGCTGCAGCTGTGCGATGCGGTGGGTCGGCAGCTTGGTGGCGAGGTGCAGGTCCGCTTCGAGATCGGCCAGCCGCGCGGCGAAACCGCGAACGCCCGCAACGCACGCGAGCGCGACGCGCGCCAGGCTGGAGCGGAGAGCGGCTTCGCTGCCGACCCCGGCATCCAGCGGCTGGTCCAGCAGCACGGCGCGCAGATCGTGCCGGACTCGATCCGCCCGCTCGGCGCGAACTGAAATCAACATCGCAACTACGGAAGAACGACATGCGTGGAAACATCGCCCAGCTGATGCAGCAGGCGCAGCAGATGCAGGAAAACATGGCGCGCGCGCAGGAAGAGGTGGCGGCGCTGGAAGCCACCGGCAGCGCCGGCGGCGGCATGGTCAGCGTGACCCTTGGCGGGCGCATGGACTGCCGCAAGGTGCGCATCGATCCGACCGTGTTCTCCGACCCGGAAATGGCCGAGGACCTGGTGGCCGCCGCCTTCAACGACGCGGTCAACAAGATCAATGCCGCCTCGCAGGAAAAGATGGCCGGCGCCACCGCCGGCATGCAGCTGCCGCCGGGCTTCAAGCTGCCGTTCTGAGTCCCCGCCGTCATTCCCGCCTTCGCGGGAATGACGATCAAGAACACATGACAGTTTCCCTCCTCGAACAACTGATCGACGCCTTGCGGGTGCTGCCTGGCGTGGGCCAGAAATCCGCGCAGCGGATGGCCTACCACCTGCTGGAGCGCCAGCGCGACGGCGGCCGGCGGCTGGCCGATGCGCTGGCCGAAGCGATGGAGCGGATCCGCCACTGCAGCCGCTGCCGCGATTTCAGCGAGGCCGAGGTCTGCCCCACTTGCGCCAACAGCGCCCGCGACGCGCAGCTGCTCTGTGTGGTGGAAACCCCGGCCGACCGCCTGGCGATCGAGCAGGCCACCGGCTTCCGCGGCCTGTATTTCGTGCTGCAGGGGCGGTTGAGCCCGCTCGACGGCATCGGCCCGCGCGAGCTGGGCCTGGACCAGCTCGCGCAGCGGCTGGAGCAGGGCGAAGTGCGCGAACTGATCGTCGCCACCAATCCCACCGTGGAGGGTGAGGCGACCGCGCACTACCTGGCGCAGCTGGCGCGCGCGCGCGGGGTTGCGCCCAGCCGGCTGGCGCACGGCGTGCCGCTGGGCGGCGAGCTGGAATACGTGGACCGCGGCACTCTTTCGCACGCGTTCGGCAGCCGCAGCGAAATCCCGTAGCAACGCAGCGCGCGGCGCGTTGCGTTGCGTGTGGATCGACAAGGGGCATCGGGCCTGTGCTGCGCTCCTACAATGCACGGTAATTCCGACAGGAGCCCGCCATGTCCGACACCCTGTTCCACAAGATCATCCGCCGCGAAATTCCCGCCGACATCGTGTTCGAGGACGAACAGCTGATCGCGTTCCGCGACATCGCGCCGCAGGCGCCGGTACACGTGCTGTTTGTGCCGAAGCAGGATTTCGCCACGCTCAATGACGTACCCGAAGGAGATGCGGTGGTGATCGGCCGGCTCGCCACTGCCGCGGCGCGCTATGCAAAGGCGCAGGGCTTCGCCGAAGACGGCTACCGGATCGTGATGAACTGCAATGGCGAAGGTGGCCAGACGGTGTTCCAGATCCACCTGCATTTGCTGGCCGGGGCGCCGCTGGGGCGTTTCGGTACGCCGCAGAAGTAGGGGGGCGACCGTCGCGCCTTCATCCAGGTGGGCACGCGGAAGCGGCCGGCCGGTGCATCTCGATCAGCGGTCGGCATGATTTCGACGGGCTGGCCCGGCCCGCCGTGCCTCAGGGGCGATGCACGCGCAGGTCGCGCAGCAGCGCCTGCAGTGCCGCGCGGTTGCCTGCCGGCGCATAGCGCGCCTGGTTGAAGCGCGCGGCCAGCGTGGCCAGGTGCTGGCCGGCGCGGGGGCTGTCCGCCGCCACCCGCGTGGCCCAGGCCAGCGCCGGTTCGTGCGCCGCGCGGCCGCGGCCGAGCCTGCGGTAGCGCGCTTCCAGCGCGTGCCAGGCGCGCAGCAGCGGATCGCGCTGGCGTTCGCCGCGGGCGATCAGCCAGGCCATCCATGCCAGCGCCAGCGCGGCGATGGCGGCGAACAGCGCGACCAGTGCGCCCGCGCCCAGCCGGTCCAGCCCCAGCGGCTTGAGCAGGCTTTGCTGGCGCTGCGCGTTGAAGCCCAGCACGAAGTCGTTCCAGCCGCGGCGCAGCCAGTCGCTGGCGTTGAACATCGGCACCAGCGCGTCGAGCCCGGCAATGCGGCCCGGCTGGCGGTCGGCGATGGTGTCGTAGACGCGTTCGGGCGCGACCGCGGCGGTGGGATCCACGCGCACCCAGCCGCGCGCCGGCAACCAGACTTCGGCCCAGGCATGGGCGTCCGACTTGCGCACCAGCCAGTAGTCGCCGATGGGATTGCGATAGGCGCCTGCATAGCCGGTGACCACCCGCGCGGGAATACCGGCGGCGCGCATCAGCACCACGAATGCGGAGCTGAAGTGCTCGCAATAGCCTTCCCTGCGGTCGAACAGGAAGTCGTCGACCTCGTTGCGGCCGGCCAGCGGCACGTTGAGGGTGTAGGCGAAGTCGCGGCGGATCATCGCCAGCGCGCGGCCGATGATGGCGTCGTCGCTGCGGCCCTGCGCGTCGCTGCCGGCTTCGTGCCGCCACTGCCGGCCCAGTGCGACTGTGCGCGGGTTGTAGCCCCGCGGCAGCGCCAGTGCGCGCGCGCGCAGCGGCGGCGGGAGTTCGGTCTCGAACGCAGCCGGCGGCGCCGAATGCATGCGCCAGCGCGACACGTTGTACTGCGCGGTTTCCGCCCACGGCGTGTAGTCGCGGCTGGCGTAGGCGCCGTCCGGCAGCAGGGTGGGCAGGTCCAGCGCGACCAGCTGGCGGTCCTCGGTTGGCTCGAGGTCGATACGGTAATCCCAGCCCGCGCCGGCCGGCTGCATCGGTGCAGCGGGGAAGCGCTGCAGGTCGCGCGCCTGGCGCCAGCTGCGGCCATCGAAATCCCACAGCACCGGCCCGCGCCAGTACATCTGCTGCGGCGCGGGAGTGGCACCGAAGAACTGCACGCGGGCGGCCGGGCTGTCGTCCAGCAGAAGTTCGGCCATGCTGCCCGGGGTCATCGTGTCGGACAGGCCCGGCGTGGCGACGCTGCGGTGCGGCAGCCCCCACAGCGGCGAAGGCAGGCGCGGGAACAGCCAGAACGCCGCCAGCGCCAGTGGCAGCCCGAGCGCGAACAGGCGCAGCACGCCGAAGGTCGCAGCGCCGCGCCCGGCGGGCTGCGCGACTTCGCCCTCGTCCGCGGCTAGCTGCTGCAGCGCCAGCAGCGCGAGCAGCACCGCCAGCAGCGCCAGCGCCAGACTGGCCGGACCTTGATCGAGCAGGAAGGTGGCGAACGGTGCGAACAGGCCGAAGCCAACCAGGCTGCGGCCGTCGCGCAGGCTGAAGGTTTCGGCCGGCTTGAGCGCCAGCATCGCCGCCAGCACCGCGCACGCGGTGTCGCGGCCGATGCCCGGCGCCACCACCGCCACCGCCAGCAGCGCGCAGGCGCTGAGCAGCAGCCGCAGCAGCGCCGGCATCGGCCGCCGCCACGAAGCCGCGGCCACCGCCAGCGCGCCGACGCCGAAGGCCGGCCCCAGCCAGGCCGACAGCTGCAGCAGCAGCGGCAGCAGGCAGGCGGCGGCCGCCAGCAGCACCTGCATGCGGGCGCGGGGCGTCATCGGCGGCGATGCGTGCTCAGCCATGCGCAGGCTCCGACGCCGGCGGGTCATGCGGCAGCAGCGCCAGCGCGCGCAGGCAGCGGTGCCGGTGCGGCGGCCCGCGGTCGCTGGCGATGGGCGGCTGCGCCGGCAGCTGCAGGCCGTAGCGGCGGCCGTCGCGCTCGGCATCGTCGACCCAGCGCGCCAACCGGCGGATGCGCTGCTCGTAGGGCAGGCCGGCGGTCTGCTGCCAGTCCAGCAGCAGTTCCCCGCCGCGCTGCTGTTCGTAGTCGCGCACCAGCAGGCTGTCGTGGCGGGCGGAGGCCTTCCACGCCACCGTGCGCGGCGGATCGCCGGGGCGGTAGCCGCGCAGATGGTGCGGGTCGTCGCCGGAGCGCGCGGCCTGCGCATGGTCCTGCCCGCCGGCGGGCACCGGCAGTGGCGGCGCCTGGGTTTCCAGCGCCGGGTAGACCAGCAGCGATTGCGCCGGCCAGGCATAGCCCCAGGCCCGCGCCAGCCCCAGCGGCTGCACGCTGGACAGTTCCAGTCGCGGTAGCGGCAGCAGCCCGCGGTGCGTGGTGGGCAAGCGCAGTTCGGCGGAGGCGCCGCTGGCGTCCAGCGCGATATGGGTGGCGTGTCTGCCCATCGCCACCCGCAGGCCGCGGCGCTGGCGTGCATCGGTCGCGCCCAGGGCGATACGCAGATGCAGGTCCTCGCCGGCCGCCACCGGTTCGGCCGCCACCGCGTCCACCCGCAGCCCGGACAGCTGCATGTGCGCGGCGATCAGGCTGGCCTGCGCTGCGCCGGCCAGCAGCAGGGCCAGCAGCAGCGCCGGGTTGTTGTTGAAGTTGAGTGCGCCCAGCAACATCGCCCCCAGCAGCAGGCCGAAGAACAGCCCGCTGGCGGTGGGCAGCACGTAGATGCGGTGGCGCGTGAGCTGCGCCGGCAGCGTTTCCGGGGCGCGCGGGCGCATCCACGCCCGCGTGCGCCTGCGCAGCGCGGCGATCACCTCAGTCCACCGCGACCGCGTGCAGGATCGCCTTGGCCAGGCTGGCAGCCGGGGTGTCGGCATCCGCCACCAGCCGGTGCTCGGCCACCGCCGGGAACAGCGCCTGCACGTCCTCGGGCACCACGTGGCCGCGGCCCAGCAGCAGCGCATGCGCGCGCGCCGCGCGCAGCAGCGCCAGCCCGGCCCGCGGCGACAGGCCCACCCGCACGCCGGGCTGCTGGCGGCTGCGCGCGATCAGTGCCTGCACGTAGTCCAGCAGCGGCTCGGCGGCATGCACCTGCGGCACCGCGCGGCGCAGCGCGAGGATGCGCGGCGCGTCCAGCACCGGCGCTATGTTCGCGATCAGTTCGCGGCGGTCGCTGCCGGCCAGCAGCGCGCGTTCCGCCGCCGCATCGGGATAGCCGAGCGCCAGCCGCAGCAGGAAGCGATCCAGCTGAGAATCCGGCAACGGGTAGGTGCCGGACAGGTCCACCGGGTTCTGGGTGGCGATGACCAGGAAGGGATCGGGCAGGGCGCGGGTCTGGCCGTCGATGCTGACCTGGTGTTCGGCCATCGCCTCCAGCAGCGCGCTCTGGGTGCGCGGCGGGGCGCGGTTGATCTCGTCGGCCAGCAGCACGTGGGTGAATACCGGGCCAGGATGGAACTCGAAGCGGCGTGCCTGTGCCTCGTACACCGATACGCCGAGGATGTCCGACGGCAGCAGGTCGGAGGTGAACTGCACGCGGCTGAAATCCAGCCCCAGCGTGGCCGCCAGCGCATGCGCCAGGGTGGTCTTGCCGAGCCCGGGCAGGTCCTCGATCAGCAGGTGGCCGCCCGCCAGCAGGGCGACGAAGGCAAGCCGGACCTGCACCGGCTTGCCCAGCACCAGCGTGTTCACCTGCGCCTGCGCGTCGCGCAGGGCTTGCTGCAGCTCATCGGTTAGCATCGGCGCCGGTACCGGGATCGCGGACATGTCGTTGGGCATCGGTTCTCGGAAGTGGCAACGAGTGTAGCGAGGACGCCGGGAATGCAGGATGCGAGAAGCGCGGCGGCGCGGCGCGGGTTCATTGCCTGCTGGTTGTTGCTGTGCGTGCTCAAGCTGGCGCTGGCGGTGCGGCTGCCGCTGTTCGTCGACGAGGCCTTCTACTGGCAGGAGGGTCAGCATCCGGCCTGGGCCTATTCCGACCTGCCGGCGCTGACCGCGTGGCTGGCGCGGCTGGGCGTGGAGGTGTTCGGCCAGCATGCGCTGGGCCTGCGGCTGCCGTTCCTGCTGATCGGCGCGGCGATCCCGTGGCTGGTGGTGCGGATGGCGGCGCGCGAATTCGATGCGAACACCGGCTGGCAGGCCGGGCTGCTGGCGCTGTTGATGCCGTTGGCCGGCAGCCTGGGAATCCTGGGGTTGCCCGATGTTCCGTTGCTGCTGGCCACGCTGTTGTGCCTGGATGCTGGGTTGCGGCTGCTGCGCGGTGACGATGGATTCGCGGTCGGCGAACTGGCGCTGGGCCTGCTGCTGGGCGGTTTGACCCATTACCGCTTCGTTGCGGTGATCGCGATGGGGTTTGCCGCGCTGTTGATGCTGCGCGACGGTCGCCGCGCGCTGCGCCATCCTGCACCGTGGCTTGCGGTGGCCATCGGCGCGCTGGCCTGGCTGCCGCTGCTGCTGTGGAACCTGCGAAACGCCGATGCCGGCCTGCGCTTCCAGCTGGTGGACCGGCATCCCTGGCACTTCGGTGGCGACGGCCTGCTGCTGGGCCTACTGCAGCTCCTGCCGGCCACGCCACTGCTGCTGGGGGCGATGGCGGTGGCTGCATGGCGCGGCCTGCGCGGGGGACGCCCGGCCGCGCGCTATCTGGCGCTGTGCGGCAGCGGCATCGTGCTGGGTTTCCTGCTGCTGGGATTCTTCGCCGATCGCGAGCGGGTCAGCTTCCACTGGCCGCTGCCCGGCTTCGTCGCGCTGCTGCCGCTGCTGCCGGCGGTGCTGGCCGGCTGGCCGCGCGGCTGGCGCATCGCCACGCTGGCCACCGCGGCGGCGGGACTGGCGGTGGTGCTGGGCTTCTTCCTCATGGCCTCGGTGCCGGCATGGCGCGAGCAGACCGCGGGGCATCGCCTGTATCCGGCCAACTTCGCCGGCTGGAACGCGCTGGAGGAGGCGGTACGCGCCGAGCGTGCCGCCATGCCGGCCGGCACGCGGTTGCTGGCCGGCGATTTCAAGATCGGCGCCGAACTCGGATTCCTGCTAGCCGACCCGCGCATCGCCGTGCTCGACCATCCGCTCAACCACCACCACGGCCGCGCGCCGCAGCTGGCGCTGTGGGGGCTGCAGCACGACGGTGCCCGTGATGCGCCGATGCTGCTGGTGGCCGCCGCCACCGACGTGAAGTTCCGCGATCAGCTGGCGTATTTCCAGCAGCTGTGCGAACAGGTCGGTCCGCTGCCGCCGCCGCGGGTCTTGAACATCGACCACGGCCGCCAGCGCTTCCTGTTGTTCGCATTGCCGGCACGGCGCGGCGACGGGGCGTGCGTGACGCCGGCGCTGGCCAATATCGATGCGCCTGCAGCCGGTGCGCAGGTCGGGCGGCGCTTCAGGGTGACGGCGTGGGCGGCCAAGGACGTGGCGGGGGTGCGCAGGCTGGAAGTGCTGCTGGATGGGCGGGTGATAGGCACGGCGCAACGCGCCGGCGCCAACCCATGGGTGGTCGACGACTTCCTGCAGGGCCGCTCGCTTGATCCGGCCGTGCCGCAGGTGCAGTTCAGCGCCGAGGTGGACGCGCGCGCGCTGCCGACCGGCACGCACTGGCTGGGCCTGCGCGTGACCGGCGGCGACGGCGCGGTCGAGGACGGCCCCGAACAACCCGTCGAGCTGCGTTGAGCCTGCCCATGCCCACCGCCTCCCGCCTTTCCCCGCTGCCGGCCGCGGCGCTGCCGCTGGCCCTGTGCCTGCTGCTGGCCGCCACCCTGCAGCTGCAGCTGCCATTGATGCTGTGGGACCACATCGATCTGGTCCCGATCTACGACGCCTGGCAGCGCGGCGCGCTTGCCGCCTCGCAGTTCTGGCGCATCCACGACGGCAGCCATTTCCATTCCGCGGCCTATGCGGTGCTGCTGGCCACCACCTGGCTGTCGGGTGGGCGGGCGTGGCTGGACTGCGTGGCCGGTTGGGGGTTCTACGCGCTGCTGGCGTGGACGCTGTGGCGGCTGGTCGGCAACGGCTGGCGCGGCGGCCGGGAGGGGCGCGGCTGGTGGTGGGCGATGCTGCTGCTGATCGCCCACCCGGGCCATCTGGCCAACCTGCAGTGGGGCTGGCAGGTGGCGGTGTTCATCAGCCTGCTGGGGGCGGTGGCGCCGATCCACTGGCTGACGCTGGAACGCCCTACGCTGGTGCTGAACCTCGCTGGCGTGGTGCTGGCGATCGTCGGCGTGCTGGGGTTTTCCACCACCCTGGCGGTGTTCCCGGTGGCGCTGGCGCTGGTGGCGCTGCGCGGCGAGTGGCCGTGGTCGCGGCGCATCGCCTTTGCACTGCCATGGCTGCTGGCCGGCGGCGCCCTGGTGGCATGGCTGCTGGCGGCGCGCGGCCAGCCGGTGACGCTGCCCGGCGCCGGCGTGCTGGCGCTGTACGCGCTCAACTACCTTGGCGGCGGGGTGCTGCGGTTCGCCGAAAACATCGCGCCGTGGTGGACGTTGTTGGCCCTGGTGCTGGCGATCCCCGCCGCCGGGCGCTGCCGCCGGCAGGCGCAGGCCCGGCCGTGGCTGGCGCTGATGGCGTTCGCGTTGGGCTGCGCCCTGCTCACGGCGCTGGGGCGCGTCGGCAGCTTCGGCACGGACCATGCGTTCGTGACCCGTTATGCCAGCTTCGCGCTGTTGTTCTGGATCGGCTGGCTGGGCCTGATGGTGCTGGCCTGGCGCGATGTCGCGACGGCCTGGCGCTGGGTGCGACCGCTGTTGATTGTCACGCTGCTGTTCGCGGCGGTGAATGGCGCGCATCTGGCGAAGAAGGCCCGGACCACGCACCAGCGCGCGGTCGCGTTCGCCGCGCAGATCCGCGCGGATTGGCCGCAGCTGGACGACGCGCTGCTGGCGCAGGCCTACGGCGACCGCGCCGCCGCCGCGCGGCAGCGGCTGGCGCTGCTGCGGCAATGGGGTTTCGCCCCGTTCGACCGCGCCGACGCCGACTGACGGTGCCCGCGTCCACTCAAGGCAGGGTGAAACCCGCCTGCCGCAGCAGCGCGCAGGTGGCGATCAATGGCAGTCCGATCAGCGCGGTCGGGTCGCGGTTGTCGATGGACTTGAACAGGGTGATGCCCAGGCCCTCCGACTTGAAGCTGCCGGCGCAGTCGAACGGCTGTTCGGCATCCACGTAGCGTTCGATCTCGGCGTCGGTCAACGCGCGGAAACGCACTTCGGTGAGGTCGATGGCGGCAAGCGCGCGGCCGTCGGCATGGGCAAGGCACAGCGCGGTATGGAAATGCACCACGCCGCCGGACATCGCCCGCAGCTGGGCGATGGCGGCGTCGCGGCCGCCCGGCTTGCCCAGCGGCCGGCCACCGAGGTCGGCGACCTGATCCGAGCCCAGCGCCCAGCTGTCGCCGGTCAGGGTGCGCGCCACCGCCTGCGCCTTGGCTTCGGCCAGGCGCGTCGCCAGCGTCAGCGGGGTTTCGCCGGTCAGGGCGGTTTCATCCACATCCGGTCTCGCGACGTCGAACGGCAGGCGCAGCCGTTCCAGCAATTCGCGGCGGTAGCGCGAGGTCGAGGCGAGGGTCAGCCGGGGCATCGGTCAGGCTGTCCCGGCGCGGGCGCGATCGACCTGCTGCAGCTGCCGCTCGATGCTGGCGCGGGCGGCGTCCAGCGCATCGCGCACGCCGTGCAGCTGCTCCAGGCTGGCGCGCTCGGCGTTTTCCTGCAGCCACAGCCGCTGCCGCAGCAACTCCTGCATGGCCGTGCGCACCGGGTTCTCGTCGCTGCCGGCCACCGCCTCGATCTCTGCGCGCGCCGCCCGCAGGCGCGACTCCAGCGCATCGGCCGCGTCCAGCAGCTGCGAGATCGCCTGTTGGCGGCCACGGCTGCCGCGGCGCAGGCGCAGCGCCAGCCAGGACGCGCAGCCAGCGAGCGCGAGGAAGAGCAATGGGAGCAGGATTTCCATCGGCGCAGTCTGCGCGAGCCCGCCCGGGCCCGCAAACCGGCGAGGATGCTGCTGCGGCCCGCGCGCGGATGGATTTGACAGCGGTCGGGGCGACGCGTAGCATTTTGCGGCTTATGTCCGAACAGCCGACAAGCCGGGTGCCAGAAGTCTTGGATGCCTGGCGCATGGTGGCGGCGCGGCGCGAGTTCGAAGGCAGGATTCCGCTGGCGGCGATGACGCGGCTGCGCGGCAGTCTGGTCGATGCCGAAGGCGAGGTCCGCTACATGCTGGCCTTCGATACCGACAGCCTGAAGGTGCCCCACGTCGAGCTGCGGATCGATGCGGAACTGCCGCTGGAATGCCAGCGCAGCCTGCAGCGGTTCGTGCAGCCGGTGCGGCTGGTGCAGCGGCTGGGCTTGATCCGTGACGAGGCCGACGAAGCGGCCCTGCCGCCGGATTACGATCCGCTGCTGGTGCCCGCCGACGGCATGCTGCGGCCGGCCGAGCTGGTCGAGGACGAATTGATTCTGGCGTTGCCGGTGGTGCCGGTCTCGCCCGATGCCGAGACGGTCGAGCGCGACTTCGCGCCCACCGTGGAGGAAACCGCCCAGGCCAACCCGTTCGCGGCGTTGGCCGGGTGGAAGAAGGAATAGTGCGATAATCGCCGCATCGCGCGTCACATACGTTTTTCTTGGAGTTGTCCGATGGCTGTCCAGAAGTCCCGCGTTTCCCCGTCCCGCCGCGGCATGCGCCGCGCCCACGACGCCCTGTCCGCCAAGCAGCTGGCCACCGATCCGACCAGCGGCGAGACCCACCTGCGCCACCACGTGACCGCCGACGGCTACTACCGCGGCAAGCAGGTCATCGTGCCGAAGACCAAGGTGGCTGACGAAGAGTGATCCGTCGGCCGCAAGGCCGGCGCCACGACGCACCACGCCCGGCCGCGCCTCATGGCGCGGCCGTTGGCGTTTCTGCGCCCGCAATCCCGATGGCGGCGGCCGCGGCGATGGCTTCGGCCGCGCCCGCGCCCCGCATCGGCTAATCTTGTCCGCTTGATCAGGGGAGTTGCCGTCCGCATGAGCCAGACCGAAAGCCGCATCTACGCCCGCATCGCCGGCACCGGCAGCTACCTGCCCGAGAAGGTCCTGACCAACGACGACCTGGCGAAGATGGTGGACACCAGCGACGAGTGGATCGCCGCACGCACCGGCATCCGCGAGCGCCATGTCGCGGCGGAAGGCCAGACCACCAGCGACCTCGGCTACCAGGCCGCGCTGCGCGCGCTGGAGGCTGCCGGCGTCGCTGCCAGTGAGCTGGATCTGATCGTGGTCGGCACCACCACGCCCGACCTCATCTTCCCGTCCACCGCCTGCCTGATCCAGCACAAGCTGGGCGTGGCCGGCTGCCCGGCGTTCGACGTCAACGCCGCCTGCTCCGGTTTCATCTACGGGCTGACCATCGCCGACAAGTTCATCCGTTCCGGCGCGGCGAAAACCGCGCTGGTGATCGGCGCCGAAACCCTGACCCGGATGCTGGACTGGAACGACCGCGGCACCTGCGTGCTGTTCGGCGACGGCGCCGGCGCGGTGGTGCTGAAGGCCGATACCGACACCGGCATCCTCAGCACCCACATGCATGCCGACGGCAGCAAGGCCGAACTGCTGTGGAATCCGGTGGGTGTCTCGGTCGGCTTCAAGCCGGAAGAAGAGAACGCCGGCGTGCGGGTGATGATGGCCGGCAACGAGGTGTTCAAGCACGCGGTGAAGGCGCTGGACTCGGTGGTCGAGGAAGCGCTGCAGGCGAACGGGTTGGATCGCACCGCGCTGGATTGGCTGGTGCCGCACCAGGCCAACCTGCGCATCATCGAAGCCACTGCCAAGCGGCTGGCGATGCCGATGGACCGCGTCATCGTCACCGTCGACCGTCACGGCAACACCTCGTCCGGCTCGGTGCCGCTGGCGCTGGACGAGGCGGTGCGCTCGGGCCGGGTGCAGCGCGGCCAGCTGGTGCTGCTGGAAGCGTTCGGCGGCGGCTTCACCTGGGGCTCGGCGCTGCTGCGCTACTGAGTCCGCGCCGCCGGACACGCATCCGGCCCGCCAATACGCCCCGGTACAGACAGGCTAGAGCAATTGCTCGTATCATGCCCGCCCCAACGCAGGGCACCGTCCTGCGCCACATCTGCACGGTTTGCATAGCGTGAGCGAAGCCATCCAATCCAATCCGGTCGCGCTGGTGTTTCCCGGTCAGGGATCGCAGGCGGTCGGCATGCTGGCCGAACTGGCCGAGCTGCATCCTTCCGTGAAGGCCACGTTCCAGGAGGCCTCCGATGGCGCCGGCGTGGACCTGTGGGCGCTGTCGCAGGGCGGCCCGGAGGAAATGCTCAATCGCACCGAGTACACCCAGCCGGCGCTGCTGGCCGCGGGCGTGGCGGTGTGGCGGCTGTGGAACGAGCAGGGCGGGCCGATGCCGTCGGTGCTGGCAGGCCACAGTCTGGGCGAATACACCGCGCTGGTCGCGGCCGGCGCGCTGTCGCTGCACGACGGTGCGCATCTGGTGCGCATTCGCGGCCAGCTGATGCAGGACGCAGCGCCCGCAGGCACCGGCGCGATGGCGGCGGTGCTGGGCGCCGAGGATGCGCTGGTGGAAGCGGTCTGCGCGGAGGCCTCCGGTGCGCAGGTGGTGGTGCCGGCCAACTACAACTCGCCCGGCCAGATCGTGATCGGCGGCGATGCCGCGGCGGTGGACCGCGCGCTGGCGCTGCTGCAGGAAAAGGGCGTGCGCAAGGCGGTCAAGCTGGCGGTCAGCGTGCCGTCGCATACGCCGATGATGCGCGAAGCGGCCAACCGGCTGGCGCAGACCATGGCCGGGCTGGAATGGAAGCTGCCGGCGCTGCCGGTGGTGCAGAACGTGGACGCCCACGCGCACGACAGCGTCGATGCGATCCGTGACGCGCTGGTGCGCCAGCTCTACCTGCCGGTGCAGTGGACCGGCTGCATGCAGGCGCTGGCCGCGCGCGGCGTCGTCCGCATCGGCGAATGCGGCCCAGGCAAGGTGCTGGCCGGGCTGGCCAAGCGCATCGACAAATCGCTCGACGCACGCGCGTTGGGCACGCCGGCCGAGTTCGCCGGCGCCATCGAGGAATGGAAGGCATGAGCGAGTTGTTGCTGCAAGGTGAAGTCGCGCTGGTCACCGGCGCATCGCGCGGGATCGGCGCGGCGATCGCGGATGAACTGGCGGCGCTCGGCGCCACCGTCATCGGCACCGCCACCAGCGACGCCGGCGCGCAGGCGATCGGCGAGCGGCTGGCCGCGCGCGGCGGCCACGGCCGTCGCCTCAACGTGAACGAAGCCGGCGCCATCGAAGCGCTGGTGGAGGCCGTGTCCAGCGAATTCGGCGCCATCTCGATCCTGGTCAACAATGCCGGGATCACCCGCGACAATCTGCTGATGCGGATGAAGGACGAGGACTGGCAGACCGTCCTCGACACCAATCTGACCTCCGTCTATCGCGCGTCGAAGGCGGTGCTGCGCGGGATGATGAAGGCGCGCAAGGGCCGCATCGTCAATATCGCCTCGGTGATCGGCGTCACCGGCAACGCCGGCCAGGCCAACTACGCCGCGGCCAAGGCCGGCATCATCGCGTTCAGCAAGTCGCTGGCGAAAGAAATCGGCTCGCGCGGGATCACCGTCAACGTGGTTGCGCCGGGCTTCATCGCCACCGACATGACCGCCGACCTGCCGGAGGCCGCGAAGGAGGCGATGCTGGGCCAGATCGCATTGGGCCGTTTGGGCGAACCGGCCGACATCGCCCGCGCGGTGGCTTTCCTCGCGGGGCCGTCGGCGACCTACATCACCGGCGAGACCCTGCACGTCAACGGCGGCATGTACATGCCGTGATTTACCGCCGGGCGGCCTGTCCTCATGTCGCCCGGGTTTCCCGTACACTTCACCACTGAACGACCCGATTTCCGGGAGGAGCAACCCACATGAGCAACATCGAAGAGCGCGTCAAGAAGATCGTCGTCGAACAACTGGGCGTCAAGGAAGAAGACGTCACCAACAGCGCGTCGTTCGTGGACGACCTGGGCGCGGATTCGCTGGACACCGTGGAGCTGGTGATGGCGCTCGAGGAAGAGTTCGAGTGCGAAATCCCGGATGAAGACGCGGAAAAGATCAGCACCGTGCAGGCTGCGATCGACTACATCAAGGCCCACGTCAAGGCGTAAGCCCGGCGTCCGCCAGCTGTACCCCGGGGGCCGCGCATGCGGCCCCCTGTATTTGCACCGAACGTAACGAAAAGCGTGGAGGAGACGACGATGGGCAAGCGACGCGTGGTGGTCACGGGCATGGGCATCGTCTCGCCGCTGGGCAACGACCTGGCCAGCAACTGGGACGGCATCGTCAACGGCCGCTCGGGCATTGGCACGGTGGAGGGCTTCGACGCCAGCACCTATCCCACCCGCATCGCGGGCGAGGTGCGCGACTTCGACATCACCCGCTGGGTGAACCCGAAGGACGCCAAGAAGATGGACCACTTCATCCACTACGGCATGGCCGCTTCGCTGATGGCGAAGGACGATGCCGGGCTGGAAGTGACGGAGGCCAACGCCGAGCGCATCGGCGCGCTGATCGGTGCCGGCATCGGCGGCATCTGGGGCATCGAGGAAACCGCGATCAAGCTGCACGAGGGCGGGGTGCGCAAGATCAGCCCGTTCTACATCCCCAGCACCATCATCAACATGATGCCGGGCCAGCTGTCGCTGGCGACCGGGATCAAGGGGCCGACGTTCTCGGCCGTGTCCGCCTGCGCCACAGCCAACCACAGCATCGGCATGGCGATGCGGATGATCCAGTACGGCGATGCCGACGTGATGTTCGCCGGCGGCGCCGAACGCGGCAGCTCGCCGACCGCGATGGGCGGCTTCTGCGCGATGAAGGCGATGAGCACCCGCAACGACGATCCCACCCGCGCCTCGCGGCCGTGGGATGCCGAGCGCGACGGCTTCGTGCTGGGCGACGGCGCCGGCATCCTGGTGCTGGAGGAGTACGAACACGCCAAGGCCCGCGGCGCGCGCATCTACTGCGAGCTGGTCGGGTTCGGTGCATCGTCCGATGCCTTCCACATGACCGCGCCCAGCGAGAACGGCGAAGGCCCGGCGCGCTGCATGGCGATGGCGTTCCGCGACGCCGGCATCAATCCCGACCAGATCGGCTACCTCAACGCGCACGGCACCAGCACGCCGCTGGGCGATCTGGCCGAGACACTGGCGATCAAACGCGCGCTGGGCGAGCATGCGTACAAGACGATGGTGAGTTCGACCAAGTCGATGACCGGCCACCTGCTCGGCGCGGCGGGCGGCGTGGAGGCGATCTATTCGATCAAGGCGCTGCAGACCGGCATCATCCCGCCCACCATCAACCTGGAAACCCCGGGCGAAGGCTGCGATCTTGATTACGTGCCGAACGTGGCGCGCGAAGCGAAGATCGACGTGGCGGTATCCAACGGCTTCGGTTTCGGCGGCACCAACGGCACGCTGGTGTTCAAGCGGGTCTGAAACTTGCTCCCTCCCTTGCATAGCAGGGGAGGGCCGTGGAGGGGTGCTCTTGCCGATGATCGAACCAACCCTTCCCGCCGACATCGACCTGCTCGACCTGCACCGGCTCGCTCCGGCGCGCTACCCGGTGCTGCTGGAATCCAGCGCCACCGGCGCGCACGGTCGCCGCGATCTGCTGCTGGCACACGCTGGCGAGGGCTTCGCCCTGCATCGCGATGGGGTGGTGCGCACGCTGTCGGGCGAGGCGCTGGCAGGCTGTTTCTTCGACGTGCTCGACCGCCAATGGCAGGCGACCGCGACCGGCCCCGGTCTGCCGCTGGCCGGCGGCTGGGCGCTGCTGCTGGGATACGAGTTGGCTGCGCAGGTGGAGCCGGTGCTGGCGTTGCCGCAGGCGGAAGGTGGCTTGCCGGTGGCCATCGCGCTGCGCTGCCCGGCCGTGGTCCTGCGCGATCGCAGCAGCGGTGAGCTTCGCGTTTGTGCGGAAGCCGACTCCGATGCATGGCGGCTGCGCCTTGCGGAAGACATCGAGCGCGCGCGCGCGCTGGCGCCGCTGCCGGCATGGGCGCCGCCGAGGCGTATCGAAGAAGATGAACCGCAGCGCTATCTCGATGGCGTGGCGCGGGTGCTGGACTACGTTGCGGCCGGCGATGTGTTCCAGGTCAACCTCTCGCGCGGCTGGGAGGCGAGGTTCGGCGGCGCGCTCGATCCCGCGGCGCTGTTCCAGCGCCTGCGCCAGCACAATCCCGCGCCGTTCGCGGGGCTGTTCCGCAGCGCCTGGGGCAGCGTGGTCAGCGCTTCGCCGGAGCGGCTGCTGTCGGTACGCGCGGGCGTTGCCGAAACCCGCCCGATCGCCGGCACCCGCGCGCGTTTTCCCGGCGACGACGATGCCGCGCGCATCCGCGAGCTGGTGGGCCATCCGAAGGAGCGCGCCGAGCACGTCATGCTGCTGGACCTGGAGCGCAACGACCTCGGCCGCGTGTGCGCGCCGGGCAGCGTGCAGGTGGACGAGCTGATGACGGTGGAAAGCTACGCGCACGTCCACCACATCGTCAGCAATGTGCGCGGCCAGTTGCGCGCGAACGTGACGCCTGGGCAGGCGCTGGCGGCACTGTTTCCCGGCGGCACGATCACCGGCTGCCCGAAGGTGCGCTGCATGCAGATCGTGGCCGAGTTGGAAGGCGTGGGCCGCGGCGCCTACACCGGCGCGATGGGCTGGCTGGGGCACGATGGCGACATGGACCTGAACATCCTGATCCGCAGCGCCGAAGTGGAGGGCGACACCCTGCGTTTCCGCACCGGCGCCGGCATCGTGATCGACTCGGATCCGCAGCGCGAGCTGGAGGAGACGCGGGCGAAGGCGCGGGGAATGTTGAGGGCACTGGGATGCGAGTGATCGAGCGGCGGATGCCATGGGCCTTGGCGCAGTCGCTCCCCGATACTCGCTTGGTGCGCCAAGGCCCATGGCATCCGCTTGCAACTTGCGCTGGCAGCTGGGAGAGAAAATGATTTTCTCCGGCGTAACTCGATCGACGGAGTTGTCCATTTCCAATCGCGGCCTCGCCTACGGCGACGGCCTGTTCGAAACCATGCGCGTGCATGGCGCCGAACTGCCGCTGTGGTCGCGTCATCTCGCGCGGCTACGCGAAGGCGCGCAACGGCTCGGCATCGGCTTGCCCGATCCGGCCTTCATCGAGGCACGCATCGCCGAAATGATCGATGGCGCCGATGCAGGCGTGCTCAAGCTGCTGATCACCCGCGGCGACGGTGGCCGCGGCTATGCGCCGCCGGCAGATCCGCAGCCGGTCTGGACGTTGGCGCTGCATCCACTGCCGCCGATGGTCAACGCCGGCCTGCGCCTGCATGTCTGCGACATGCCGTTGGCGATCCAGCCGGAGCTGGCCGGCATCAAGCACTGCAACCGGCTGGAACAGGTGCTGGCGCGCGGCGAAGTCGAGCGCGCCGGTTGCGACGAAGGACTGATGCGGGACAGCGAAGGCCGCGTGGTCTGTGCCACTGCCGCCAACCTGCTGGCGCATCGCAATGGCCGCTGGCTGACGCCGCCGGTTGCCCGCTGCGGCGTGGCCGGGGTGCTGCGCGGCTGGCTGCTGGCGCAGGGACTGGTGGAGGAGGCCGAACTGACGGCAGGCGAGGTGGAGGACGCCGACGCACTGGCGCTCTGCAACGCCGTGCGCGGTATCCTGCCGGTCTCCCTGCTGGGCGCGCGCAACTGGGCGGCGCACCCGGCGCTGACCGAACTGCAGGCGCGACTGGCGATGGCCTATCCGATGTTTTCCAATCCCGCGGTGGGCGCATGAAGGCGCGTCGGCCGCTGCTGATCCTGCTGCTGGCCGTGCTGGCGGTGGCGGCGTGGTACTGGGATCGCTTCCGCACCTTTGCCGAAACGCCGCTGTCCGGCATCCAGGCGAACGCCGGGCTGGTGGTCGCGCGCGGCGACAACCTCGACAAGCTGCTGCGCAAGCTGCAGGCGCAGGGCGTGGACACCGGCGACCGCCTGTACTGGCAGCTGCTGGCGCGCCAGACCGGTGCTGCCGGCCGGCTGCAGGTGGGCGAATACGCGCTGCGCGAGGACACCTCGCCGCGCGCGCTGCTGCAGGCCATGCGCGACGGCAAGGTGGTGCGGCGCATGTTCACCATCATCGAAGGCTGGAACATCCGCGATCTGCGCGCGGCGCTGCGCAAGGCGCCGCTGCTGGAGCAGAACACCACGCAGATGGATGACGCCGCGCTGATGGCGGCGCTGGGCCACGCCGGCCAGCATCCGGAGGGCCGCTTCCTGCCCGAGACCTATGCCTGGGTGCGCGGCGATTCCGACCTCGACATCCTCAAGCGCGCCTACGCCGGCATGGACAAGGCGCTGGATGCGGCGTGGAAATCGCGCACACCGGACCTGCCGCTGGACAACCGCGACCAGGCGCTGACGCTGGCCTCGATCGTCGAGAAGGAAACCGGGATCGCCGAGGAGCGGCCGGCCATCGCCGGCGTGTTCGTGCGCCGGCTGAAGACCGGCATGCGCCTGCAGACCGATCCCACCGTGATCTACGGCATGGGCTCCAGCTACGCCGGCAACATCCGCCGCAGCGACCTGACCACCGATACGCCCTACAACACCTACACCCGCGACGGCCTGCCGCCGACGCCCATCGCCATGCCCGGCAAGGCGGCTCTGCAGGCGGCCACGCAGCCGGCGGCGGGCGATGCGCTGTATTTCGTCGCGGTGGGCGACGGCAGCGGGCGGCACGTCTTCAGCGCCTCGCTGGACGCGCACAACAGCGCGGTGCGCGGCTACGTGCAGCGCTACCGCGCGCAGCGCCAAGCCGAGCGTGAAGGAGCCACGCCGAAGTGACGATGTTGCAATCGAAGCCGCGCCTGCTGACCATCGAAGGCGGCGAGGGCGCGGGCAAGAGCACCGTGCTGTCCGCGCTGCGCGATGCGCTGCTGGCCGATGGTTGCGAAGTGGTGTGCACCCGCGAGCCGGGCGGCACGCCGCTGGCCGAGCGCATCCGCGGCCTGCTGCTGGACGCCGGCGACGAGGCGGTGCATCCGCATGCCGAACTGCTGCTGATGTTCGCGGCGCGCGCGCAGCATGTGCAGCAGGTGGTCCTGCCGGCGCTGGCACGCGGCGCATGGGTGATTTCCGATCGCTTCACCGATTCCAGCTATGCCTACCAGGGCGCGGCGCGCGGCATGGATGAAAGCTTCATCGCCGAACTGGAGCGGCGCGCGGTCGGCATCGAGCCCGGCCTGACCCTGCTGCTGGATCTGGGCGTGGCGCATGCACGTGAACGCACCCGCGGGCGCGACCTGCTCGGCGGCGCCTCGCCCGACCGAATCGAGCGCGAGCGCGACGACTTCTTCGAGCGCGTGCGCGAAGGCTTCCTTGCCCGCGCCGCACGCCATCCGCAGCGCATCCGCGTGCTCGACGCCGGCCCTGATGCGGCCACCGTCGCCGCCGCCGCGCTGGGGGTGCTGGCCGACTACCGCAAGGCGCTGGCATGAACCTGCCGCCGCTCTCGCCCTGGCTGCAGCGCGCCTACACGCAGGCGGCCGACGCCATCAAAGCCGGCCACTTCGGCCATGCAACGCTGATCACCGGGCCGGCATTGATCGGCAAGCGCCTGCTCGCCGAACACCTGGCGCGGCGCGTGCTGTGCCTGTCGCCGCGCCCCGATGGCGAAGCCTGTGACGCTTGCAAGAGCTGCACGCTGTTTGCTTCGCGCGCGCAGATGGAAGCACTTGAGGTGCGCCCGGACGGCGCGCCGGCGCACCCGTGGGGACACAGCGCGCATCCCGACCTGCGCTTCCTCGGCTACGAGATCAACCATAAGACCGGCAAGCCGCGCAGCGAAATCGTGATCGAACAGATCCGCGTGCTGTCGGAAAAGATGGGCATGACCGCGCAGCTGGGCGGGGCGCAGGTGGTGATCGTCGATCCCTGCGATGCGATCAACTGGAGCGCCTTCAACGCGCTGCTGAAAACGCTGGAAGAGCCCCAGCCGGGCCGTTATTTGTGGTTGCTGGCGTCCAATCCGGCGCGGCTGCCGGCGACCATCCGCAGCCGCTGCCAGCGGCTGGAGCTGCGGCTGCCGTCGCGCGGCGAGGCCCTGCACTGGCTGCGCCAGCGCGGCCACGCGGAAGCGCTGGCCAGCGAAGCGCTGGATGCCGCTCGCGGGCACCCCGGCCTGGCCGATGCATGGGCATCGGGCGATGGTCTGGCGCTGCGCCGCGATGTGGTCAAGGACGCGCAGGCGCTGCTGCGCGGGCAGGCCGAGGCCAGCGAAGTCGCCCAGCGCTGGGTGGCCGACGGACGCGCCGCGGAACGTTTGCGTCATCTGGCCGAGTTCGCGCTGCGCGAAGCCGCGGGCTTGACCGATCCGGCGGCAACCCGCACGCTGGCCGCGCGCTTCGACGCGGCCAATCGCGCCCGCGAGCTGCTGCACACCACGGTGCGCGCGGACCTTGCGGTGGCGGAAGCGCTGCTGGCGTGGCGCTGAGGCTTGGGACAGGCAACTAACAGGGAACGGGGAATGAGCAATCCGAGCGGTGGGGCAAGGCAGGGCATCCTGTCGCTGGCAATCAAGGACAAGGCGGCGCTGTACAACGCCTACATGCCCTTCATCCGCCAGGGCGGCATCTTCGTGCCGACCGCGCGCCGCTACTTCATCGGCGATGAAGTGTTCCTGCTGCTGACCCTGCCGGATTCCTCCGAACGCCTGCCGGTCGCCGGCAAGGTGGTGTGGGTGACCCCCACCGGCGCCCAGGGCAACCGCGCCGCCGGCATCGGCGTGCAGTTCGCCGATACCGCCGAAGGCGAGGCGGTGCGCAGCAAGATCGAAACCACCCTGGCCGGCACCCTCAACGCGGACCAGCCGACCCAGACGATGTAACTGCGGCTTCGGTCTGGAGGAGCGGCGTGGCTGTCCCGCTGCGCTGAAGAACGCCCCTGATGACGGCGCATGCTTGGCCGGCGGAAACGCGAGGCCGTGCGTGCAGTCCAGTCCCGCATGCCCTCGTTGGGCCGCGTCCGGTCCGGCTTCATCGCCACCCAAGGCGTTTCGTCGCAGGCAGGTTGACGACGAATGGCTGTTCGCGCTGTACTATTTCTAATAGTACAGACAGGACAGTGCAACCATGGCCCGAACCAGCCCCCTGATGATCCAGGTCGCCACCGGCGATCCGCGCCCGATCGGTCGCCAGATCGTCGATGCCGTGCGCATGAAGATCGCCACCGGCGAGCTCACGCACGGCAATCAGCTGCCCAGCGTCCGCGGGCTTGCCCAGCAGCTGATGATCAATCCGAATACCGTCGCCAAGGCGTATGCCGAGCTGACCACCGAGGGTTGGCTGGAATCGCGCCAGGGCACGGGCCTGTTCGTTGCCGCACCCCGCCAGCGATTGTCCGACGCCGAGCGGGACCGCCGCCTGGACGACGCCGTCGGCCGCTTCGTCAATGACGTGATTCCGCTGGGCTTTGCAGCCGACGAGGTGCAGGCGCGGGTCGCCGACGCCTTCGACCTGCTGGTGCCCCGCAAGACCGCCTGACCCCCCGCCATCGCCGCCGCGGGGGCCGTCCGTCTGCGTCCAACGCAGGGGGACAGCGATCCGCGGATCGGCGGGCCCATCCGGATACGCCTACATGCCCAACGACCTCATCATCGAAACCCGTGCGCTGTCCAAGCGCTACGGACGCAAGCTGGCGCTGGACCGGCTTGACCTCGCGATTCCCCGCGGCCGGGTCCACGCCATCGTCGGCGCCAACGGCGCAGGCAAGTCCACGTTGTTCCGCATCCTGCTGGGCTTCATGCCGCCCAGCGCGGGCGATGCGCGCATCCTCGGCAAGGACAGCCAAGCGCTCACGCCGCAGGACCGCAGCCGGATCGGCTTCGTCAACGAGGAACACACCCTGCCTAACTGGATGCGGGTGTCGCAGGTGGTGGCGATGCAGCACCACCAGTACGGGCGTTGGAACCAGCAGGCGTTCGACGGCGTGATCGGCCACTACCACGTGCTGCCGGAGCAGAAGGTCGGCCAGCTCTCGCGCGGCGAGCGGGCCGGCTTCAACCTCGCGCTGGCATTGGCGCAAGGGCCGGAATTGCTGGTGCTGGACGAACCGACGCTGGGCCTGGACGTGGTCGCCAAGCGCGCCTTCCTGGAGTCGCTGCTGTACAGCAACGCCGCCGACGACTGCACGGTGATCTATTGCTCGCACCAGATGGAGGAGATCGAGCGGGTTGCCGACAACCTCATCATCCTCGAGCGCGGGCAGCTGCGGCACATGTCGGCGCCGGAGGATTTCACCGCGCGCGTGAGCCACTGGGTGGCCGACGTGCCGTTCAAGGGTCCGGACCCGCGCCGCGTGCCCGGCCTGCTGGAAGCCCAGCGCCTCGACGGCCTGCACCACTACCTGGTGCTGGACCAGGACGCCAGCTTCGAGCGCTTCCTGCGCGAGGCGGGCGCACGCAACGTGCAGTCGATGCCGGTCAGCCTGGATCGCGCGGTCAACGCCTTCCTTGCCAAGAACCATGCGGCGCCGATCGCGGCCTGAGCCGCGCCGTGCCCTGAGGACACCAACATGAAAGATCTCTTCAAGAGCGAACTGCTGCGTTTCCGCCCCTGGGTCATCGCGGCCGCGGCGGTGCACGCCGGCGTCCTGGGTTTCCTGACCCGCATCGTCGACCTCGCCCAGCAACCGCTGCTGGTCTACCAGGTCTTCGCCGTGACCTACGCGGTGGCCGGCACCCTGCTCGGGCTGTACCAGATGGGTACCTACCGCAAGCCGAACCAATGGCTCAGTCTGCTGCACCGGCCGATGCACCGCCTGCAGATCGCCGGCGCGCTGGGTGGCGCGGGCGCGGTGCTGCTGTTGGTCGCCGCGGCATTGCCGATCGCGCTGATCGCGCTGTACCAGGACACCATGACCGCGCGCGTGGTGGACATGCGCCACTGGATGATGCCGATCGCCGGCTGGCTGGTCGCCCTGATCGGTTACGCAGCGGGCGCCTACGCGATGATCGGCGACCGCCGGCATTCGTTCGCGGTGCTGGTGCTGCCGATGCTGCTGATGTTCGCGCAGGCCTCGGGCGTGGCGATGCTGACATTGCAGGCCACCTTGCTGGCCGTGCTGGCGGGGCTGGTCGCCATCGTGTTCCGGCCCGATCCGGTGGCCGCGCCGCGCAGCTTCGTCGCCACCGCCGCGACCGCGCTGCCGGTGCAGCTCGGCGCGTATTTCCTGGCGTGGATGCTGGGCTATGGGGTCGAACTGTTCTGGACGGCCTCCGGCACCCATCCGCTCAACATGGCAACGCCGCCGCACGGCGGCTACATCGAGGCCGATCGCGCGGAAGGCAAGGACATCCTGCTGATGGGCATCGAGCGCAGCCGCGACCCGGAGGCGGAACTGTGGCGCGAGCAGATCGCGCTGTCCGACGTGCACACGCATTACCCGCTGCGCAACCTGCCTCGCCGCGGCGAGATGACCAACCTGCAGCCGATGGAGTTCACTGACGGCGAGCGCAACATCACCTGGGTGTTCAAGCACGACAGCATGCGTTTCGTCGGCTACGGCACGCTGGACATGCGCACGCGCGGCGACCTCGGGGTGGGTGAGGCGCAGGCCGCGTTCCCGGCACCGACGATGCCGTTCGCCGCCAACCATCTGTACAACGCCCACGCTGTCTATCAGTACGACGACGGGCAGGGGCGCATCCATGAACGCATCCACCTGCCGCAGGGCGAAGTGATGGCCAGCCCGCCGCAGCCGGCCGGCGACAACCTGCTGCTGCTCAGCGACCGCGCCGCCTATTTCTATCCCGGCCGCGAGGCGATGAACGGACTCGACCTGCTGCAGCCACTGATGCGCGTGCCGATGCCGGGCAAGGTGGGCAACCTCGGCCGGATGGACGTGATCGAACTGCTCGATGGCTACCTGGTGTCGTTCACCTACACCTGGGGCGTGTGGTCGAGCGAGTTGCAGCATCCGTTCCAGCAGGTGCTGCGCGTGGACGGCAACGGCCGCGTGCGCGAAATCGCGCGCCGCGACATCGGCCAGGACCTGCCGACCGCCTACACCGCGCGCATCTGGTGGCTGTCGCCGGTGCTGCGCACGCTGTGCCTGGGCGCGCAGGACCTGTACGCAGCGCCGCAACCGCTGCGCGCGCCGCCGCAGCCGATGCCGCGCAGCATGCTGTGGCTGGCGCTGGCCGGTTGCGTGGCGTCCTTGCTCGGCGCGATCTGGCTGAGTGCGCGCCTGCAGCTTGCGCCGCGCAGACGCTGGCTGTGGGTGGCGATGTGCGGCGCGGTCGGCCTGCCCGCGCTGGTTGCGCTCTGGCTGATGGTGCCGAAGCGCGAAACCCTGCCAGCCGCGCTGCCCAACCTGCAAACCGCGGCGGCCTGAACGCCCGGACTTACGGAGAAAATCGAGATGACGAAGTTCCGTGAGCTGTGCGGGACGCTGGCCTTGCTCGCGCTGCTGTTTGCGCCGGGGCAGTTGCCGGCGGCCGACTCCACCTTCGAACTGCGCAACGCCATCGCCGCCCAGCGCGCGCTGCCGCGCGCACCGCAACTGCCGCGCACCGCCTTCCTCGAAAGCCGCGGCCTGGCCGCGGTGCAGCTGTCGCCGGGCGGCGACCACGTGGCCTACCTGCGCGAGCAGGGGGAGTCGCGCAGCCTGTTCCTGCTGCCCGTCGCGGGCGGCAAGCCGCGGGTGCTGGTCGCCAGTACCCAGGCCGAACAACTGTTCTGGTCGCGCGACGGCCGCTGGCTGTTCCTGCGCGGATCGAAGTCGCTCGCCAGCGTGTCGGCGGACGGCCGTGCCGGCGTGCGCGTGCCGGTGGGCGGCGCGGATCGCCGGCAGGCGATGAAGGTCGACCCGTCGCAGCCGGCCGCGGTGCTGCTGCGCGAGCGCGTGTCGATCGGCAAGCGCGAACGCTGGCGGGTCGTTCGCATGGACGTGCACGGCAAGCGCTCGCTGCTGCGGGAGGACCCGCGCTGGGTCCACGATGTCGCGCTGGATGCACGTGGCCGGATCGTCGCGCTGGCGCGTTTCGAGGGCGACCACGATGCCCTGCATCGCGTGCTGCCGGATGGGTCGCTGCGCGAAGTGCTGCGCCTCGCGCCGATGGAACGGCTGAACCTGCTCGCCGCGATGCCCGATGGCAGCCTGCTGATGGAAGGCAACCCGGGCAGCGGGGTGCCCGCCGACAACTTCCGGCGCCTACTGCGGCTGACCGCCGACGACAAGTTGCAGACGCTGCACGAAGACCCGCGCCTTGAGGCCGACCTCGACGAGGTCGTGCTGGACCCGCGCACCTCGATGCCGTTGGTCGCAAGCTATCGCAGCACGGCCGCGGCGACCTACGGTATCGGCGACGCGCAGGCGCTGGTGGCTGGCATTGCCAAGCAATTCCCCGGCCGCGATATCGCCGTGCAGCCCGGCAGCGGGCCGGGCGCGCAATGGCTGGTATCCGAACGCGCGGCGACCCTGCGCGATCCGCGTTGGCACCTGTTCGATCCGCGCACCGGCAAGCATCGCCGCATCCTCGACCAGGCCACGATCACCGCGCATTCGCCGCGGGAGTCGCAGCTCGCGCGCAAGCTCGCGGTGTCCTACCTCGCCTCCGACGGCCTGCGCGTGCACGGCTTCGTGCTGCTGCCGCCCGGCGTGGACCCGGCGCGCGCACCGCTGATCGCGCAGGTGCACGGCGGGCCGATCAACCACTTCCGCCCCGGCTTCGACGGCGTGGCGCAGTTCCTCGCCAACCGCGGCTACGTGGTGTTCCAGTCGAACTTCCGCGGCTCCACCGGCCACGGCCGCGCCTACACGTTTGCGCCCAACGGCGATTACGGCAACGGTCGCGTGCAGCGCGACATCGTCGAGGGCGTCCGCTGGCTGCTGGCCCGCGGCATCGGCGATGGCGATCGCGTGGGCATCGTCGGCCATTCGTTCGGCGGCTATTCCGCGCTGCTGGGCGTGACTTTCCAGCCGGAGTTGTTCAAGGTCGGCGTGGCCGGCGCGCCGCCGACGGACCTCGGCTGGTCGATGCGCTGGCTGGTCGATGCCGGCGAGCAGGGCGACCTGCCGGATCGTTCGCTGCGCCACACCCTGCGGGCGCTGTCGCTGGACGCCACCGATCCGGCGGTCTTCGCCCGCCTGCACGCGCAATCACCGCTGGCGAATGCCGCAAGGATGCGTCGGCCGCTGCTGGTGATGGCTGGCGGCGCCGACCGCACCGTGGCGATCCGCGAAGTGACGAACTACGTGGCGACGCTGAAAGCATCGGGGTGGCCCGTCACTCTGCTGGTGGAGCCCGGCGGTGGCCATTCGCCGCTCGAACCGATCCCGCGCGAGGCGTATCTGTTCGCGATGGAAACGATGCTGCAGCGCCACCTCGGCGGGCCGGTGCCTGAGCCCGCGGGCCCGCAGTTGCGGGCCTACCTGCGCGAGAACCTGCGCGCGGCGGGGCCGGAATTCCGCGCGCTGGCAAAAAAACCGACGCGCTGAGCGCCGGTGCTGCCGATCGCGGGGATCAGGCGAGCGGCGAGCGCAGCACCGGCTGATCCCAGCCGGCGCGCGGTGCGAAGCGTTCGCCGTACTTCGCCTGCAGCGCCTGCAGCCGCGCCAGCAGCGCGTCGGCGCCGACGGCGCGGATGTGCTGGATCGGGCCGCCGCGGAACGGCGCGAAGCCGGTGCCGAAGATCACCCCGGCGTCCAGCAGATCGGCATCGCTGACCACGCCCTCGTGCAGGCAGGCCACCGCCTCGTTGAGCAGCGGCAGGATCAGGCGGTCTTCCAGATCGTCGGGCGCCACGAAGCCGGCCGGGAGTTCGGGTTTGACCGCCCTGCCGTTTTCCCACTTGTAGAGGCCCTGGCCATCCTTCTTGCCGCGCTTGCCGGCCTCGACCGTGGCCAGCGCCGCCGGCACGTCCAGACCGAGGAAGGGCGCCAGCTCGCGGCCGACGCTGGCGGCCACGTCCAGGCCCACGGTGTCGAGCAACTCGATCGGCCCCATCGGCATGCCGAAACGGGTGGCCGCCTTGTCTATGGCCGGGCCGGGGATGCCCTCTGCGTAGGCGGTTGCGGCCTCGAGCATGTACGGGAACAGCACCCGGTTGACCAGGAAGCCGGGGGTGCCGGCCACGGGCACCGGGAACTTGCCCAGCGCCTTGCAGAACGCGGCCAGCCGGCGTTCGGTCTCGGCGGCCATGCCGTCGTGGCGGATGATTTCCACCAGCGGCATCTGCGCCACCGGGTTGAAGTAGTGCAGGCCGGCGAACTGCGCCGGGCGCGCGATGTGCGGGCGCAGCTCGTCCAGCGGGATCGACGAGGTATTGGTGGTCAGCAGCGCGTCCGCCTTCATCCGCGGTTCGACCGCCTGGTACAGGTCGCGTTTGGCGTCGGGGTTTTCGATGATGGCTTCGATGACCAGATCGGCATCGTTGACGCCCGCGCCGTCGAGATCCGACCTCAGCCGCGCCGCCACCGCCGGGCGCTTGCTCTCGTCCTTCACCTTCTTCTCGAACAGCGCCTGCGCGCGTTGCAGCGCGCCGTCGATGAAGCGCTGCTCGCGGTCCTGCAGCGTCACCTCGAAGCCCTTGTAGGCGGCGAACGCGGCGATGTCGCCGCCCATCACGCCGGCGCCGATCACGTGCACGCGGGCGATGCCGGATTCGCCCTTGCCCAGTGCCTTCAGCCGCTCGGTGAGGAAGAAGATGCGGATCAGGTTGCGCGCGGTACTGCTGCCGGCGAGCTTGACCACTGCGCGGCGCTCGGCGTCCAGGCGTGTGCGGATGCCGGCGCCGCCGCTGCGCTCCCACGTCGAGATCAGCGCGTAGGGCGCCGGATAGAACGCCTTCGGTGCCTTGCGCGCGACCTGCTTGGCCATCTGCGGCGCCAGCAGCTTGCGCGCGGGCAAGGTGTTGGTCAGCCAGCCCAGTGCGCGCTGCTTGAACGGACGCACGCTGCCCTTGAGCGCCAGCGCCGCGGCGGCGTCGATCAGCTGCGCCGGTTCCACCACCTTGTCCACAAGACCAATGGCGCGCGCGGCCTTCGCGCTCAGCGCGCGACCGGTCAGCATCATGTCCATCGCCGCCGGCGCGCCGACCAGCCGCGGCAGCCGCGCGCTGCCGCCCCAGCCGGGGAAGATGCCCAGCTGCACTTCCGGCAGGCCGATGCGGGTGGAGGCGTCGCTGCTGGCCACGCGGTAGCGGCAGGCCAGCGAAATCTCGGTGCCGCCGCCCATGCAGAAACCATGGATGGCCGCGACCGTGGGGCAGGGCAGGCTGGCCAGAGTCTGGAACACATCCTGGCCGCGGCGGATGGCATCGTTGACGGTGCCGCGACGGTCGAATTCCTGGAACTCTTTCAGGTCGGCACCGGCGATGAAGCCGCTGCTCTTGCCGGAGGCGATCACCAGCGCCTTCGGCGGTTCGATGGCGATGCGCGCCAGCGCCTCGCCCAGCTCGATCAGCGCATCCTGCGAGAATGCGTTGACCGGCGCGTCGGCGCGGTCGAAGCAGAGCACCAGCACGCCGTCGTCGCGGCGCTGCGGCTGCCAGTGACGAAGGCGGAGTCCGTCGAAACCGTTGGCGGAGGAATCAGCCATGCGCATGCCATCCGTATCAGCAGGGAAGCGGCTATCGTAGCCCGCGAAAACTTGAATACTTGTCTAAACGCCATCAACTAGGCGGCATGGGTCGCGGAACTTTGCCGGCACATCGCTGTCATAACGCCCGGAGGCGACCGGGCCCAAACACGAGGCTGCGGCGCAAATGACGGAGGATCGGGTGTCGCAAGCCCTCGACCAGGACCTGGTGGCCCGCGTGCAACGCGGCGATGCCGCCGCTTTCGACCTGCTGGTGCGCAAGTACCAGCACCGCGTGGCCGCGGTGATCTCGCGCTACGTGCACGACTGGGCGGAAGTGCAGGACGTGGCGCAGGACACCTTCATCCGCGCGTACCGGGCCATCGGCGGGTTCCGCGGCGAGGCCCAGTTTCCCACCTGGCTGCACCGGATTGCGGTGAACACCGCCAAGAACCACCTGGCTTCGCACGGGCGCCGCCCGCCGGGCGAGGACATCGAAATCGAGGATGCCGAGCAGTTCGAGTCCGGCCTGCGCCTGCGCGACAACGACACCCCCGAGCGCGAGTTGATGCGCCACCAGCTGGAACAAACCGTGCTGGCTGCGGTCGAAGCATTGCCGCAGGACCTGCGCGATGCCATCACCTTCCGCGAGGTGGAAGGCATGAGCTACGAGGAAATCGCCGAACGCATGGGCTGCCCGATCGGCACGGTGCGTTCGCGCATCTTCCGCGCCCGCGAGGCCATCGATGCCCGCATGCGCCCCCTGCTGGACCACGATGAACTTCCGAAGCGTACCCACGCCTCATGACGCCCATGAATACCGATACCGACCGCCATTGCATCGACCTCACCCAGCTCAGCAGCCGCGAACAGCTGTCCGCGCTGATGGACGGCGCGCTGCCGGAGGACCAGACCCGCTTCCTGCTGCGCCGGCTGCAGCACGATGACGAGCTGGCCGGGAGCTGGGATCGCTGGCGCATTGCCAGCGACGTGATGCGCGGGATGGCGCCGGCCCGGCGCCTGCCGGCCGATTTCGCCTCGCGTGTTTCCGCGGCGCTGCATGGCGGCGAAGTGGTGGCGGCCCCGGCTGCCACAACCTCGCGGCCGGCATGGCTGCGGCGCGGCGCCGGCATCGGCGCCCTTGCGGCCGCGCTGGCGGTGGTGGTGCTGATGGGGCGGCCTGCGCTGGATAACGATGCGTCGCCCGCTGCACCGGCGCAGGTGGCCGTGACGACTCCGGCCGCGCCGGTGCATGGGCAGCCCGCACCGTCGCAGCCTGCGCCGCAGTTGCCGACGGTCCCGGCCGGCGGGTCGGACATGCTGGCTGCTGCTTCGATGGCGGCCGCTGCCACCGCGTCCGTCAAGCCGGCGCGGCGCAGCAGGCCGGCTGCCGCTGTCGCGGCCACCGCGACCGCAGACGAGGCCAACGCGCAGATCGCCGCGGTCACTCCGGCGACGCCCGCTGTCGCCGCCCCGGAATTCCGTGGCCTGCCCGAGGCCGAAATCGTCACCCGTCCGTGGCCACGTTCGATCCTGCCGCAGTACGCCGGCAGCGGCGGCCTTGCGGTGGGCTTCGGCGACCACCCGCGGCGTGCCGACAATCCGTTCGCCCCGCCGGTCTTCGGCGCGCCGCCGAAGCTGCTTTCCGACGAGGCGGCCTCCACGCAAGCGGCCGCCGGCGCCGATGCGCAGGGCCAGCAGCAGCCCTGACCGTGCAGCCCCGTGGCGCGCCCGGCGCCACACCTTCCCTGTTTCCGATCCACGCGAAGAGGAATCCCTTGCCATGCCCGCGATCAAGCTCGCTTCCCTGCGTCCCCTGCTGTTGACCACCGCGCTGGCGGTGGCCGGCGTGGGTGCCTGCAGCGGCCAGAACGCCGCCAATGCACAGACCCCGCTGGCGACGCAGCCGTCCACGCCTGCGCCGGAGCTGGTGGCCGGCCTGCCCGATTTCACCCGGCTGGTGGATCAGGTTGGCCCGGCGGTGGTCAGCGTGCAGGCGGAACTCGGCGGCCGCTCGCAGGCCATGGCGCAGGCGCGAGGGATGCCGCAGATGCCGGAAGACGGGGGTGAGGGCGATGAACAGATCCCCGAGTTCTTCCGCCGCTTCTTCGGCCCCGGCATGACCCCCATGCCGGGGATGCCGGGCATGCCGGACGCGCGCCCGCGCGGCACTTCGCTGGGCACCGGCTTCATCATTTCGGCTGACGGCTACCTGCTCACCAACCATCACGTGGTCGATGGCGCCGACACCGTGCGCATCAAGCTGTCCGACCGTCGCGAGTTCACCGCCAAGGTGGTGGGCAGTGACCCGCAGTCGGACGTGGCGCTGCTGAAGATCGACGCCAAGGGTCTGCCGGTTATGCGCATCGGCAATTCCGACGCGCTCAAGCCCGGCCAGTGGGTGGTGGCGATCGGCTCGCCGTTTGGCCTCGACCATTCGGTCACCGCCGGCATCGTCAGCGCGGTCGGCCGCGCCAACCCCGGCGCCGACCAGCGCTACGTGCCGTTCATCCAGACCGACGTGGCGATCAATCGCGGCAACTCCGGCGGCCCGCTGCTGGACACCCGCGGCCAGGTGGTCGGCATCAACTCGCAGATCTTCAGCAACTCCGGCGGCTACATGGGGGTGAGCTTCGCCATTCCGATCGACGTGGCGATGAACGCGGTGCAGCAGCTCAAGGCGACCGGCAAGGTCACCCGCGGCCAGCTGGGTGTGCAGATCCAGGGCATGGATCGCGATGCCGCCAGCGCGCTGGGCCTGGCCGATGCCAACGGCGCGCTGGTGGCGACCATCGAGCCGGGCAGCGCCGCGGAACGCGCCGGCCTGCAGCGGCAGGACGTGATCCGCAGCGTCAACGGCCAGCGCGTGTACGAATCCAGCGATCTGCCGCCGATCATCGGCGCGATGGCACCGGGCAGCAGGGTCACCCTGGAAGTCATTCGCGACGGCAAGCCGCGCACCCTGACCGCAACCCTGGGCGCGCTCGACGAAAGCGTTGCAGCGGCCGGCGGCGAAGCGGGCAGTGGCCAGAAGCCGGCGGCGCCCGCGCAGGCCAACCCGCTGGGCATCATCGGCCAGGAACTGACCGCCCAGCAGCGCAGCGGCATGGGGCTGCAGCCAAAGGAGGGCGTGCTGATCGCCCGCGTCGAAGGGCAGGCCGCACGCGAAGCGGGCCTGCAGCGCGGCGACGTGGTGCTGGCGGTGGGTCGCCATGATGTCGGCAGCGTCGATGCCCTCGACGCCCAGTTGCGCGCGGTCGGCGCCAACAAGCCGGTGATGCTGCTGGTGCGGCGCGGCGGCGGCACCCGCTACGTCACGGTGACCCCGGTCGAGCGCTGAGGGCATGGTGCAAGCCTGCGCCCGGTCGTGAGCGCGGCCGGGCGCGGCGCCGGCAGGCCGTCAGGGCTGCATTCGGGCCTGTGCGATAATGCACGGCTGTCTTTCCCACAGGCCGCGATCCCGCGGCCGTTGCCGCACTCAGCCGACGCCCCCCAATGCAGCACGATTCGATGCGGTTCATCCGCAACTTCTCCATCATCGCCCACGTCGATCACGGCAAGTCGACTCTGGCCGACCGCATCATCCAGCTGTGCGGCGGCCTGACCGCGCGCGAGATGGAAGCGCAGGTGCTCGACAACAACCCGATCGAGCGCGAGCGCGGCATCACCATCAAGGCGCAGTCGGTCTCCTTGCCGTACACCGCGAAGGACGGCAATACCTATTTCCTCAACTTCATCGATACCCCCGGCCACGTCGACTTCAGCTACGAGGTCAGCCGCTCGCTGGCTGCCTGTGAAGGCGCGCTGCTGGTGGTGGATGCGGCGCAGGGCGTGGAGGCGCAGTCGGTGGCGAACTGCTACACCGCGGTGGAGCAGGGCCTGGAAGTGGTGCCGGTGCTGAACAAGATCGACCTGCCCACCGCCGACATCGACAAGGTCAAGGAAGAGATCGAGGCCGTGATCGGCATCGATGCCACCGACGCGGTCGCCATCAGCGCCAAGACGGGCCTGAACGTGGGCGACGTGCTGGAAGCCATCGTCCAGCGCATCCCGCCGCCGCAGCCGCGCGCCACCGACAAGCTGCAGGCGTTGATCATCGATTCCTGGTTCGACAACTACCTCGGCGTGGTCTCGCTGGTGCGGGTGATGCAGGGCGAGATCAAGCCGGGCGACAAGATCCTGGTGATGTCGACCGGGCGCTGGCACCTGGTCGACAAGGTCGGCGTGTTCACCCCCAAGCGCAAGGAGATGCCGGTGCTGCGTGCCGGCGAAGTGGGCTGGATCAATGCCAGCATCAAGGATGTGCACGGCGCACCGGTGGGCGATACGTTGACCCTGCTGGCCGACCCCGCGCCGGAGCCGCTGCCGGGTTTCCAGGAAATGCAGCCGCGCGTGTTCGCCGGCCTGTTCCCGGTCGATGCCGAGGACTACCCGGACCTGCGCGAAGCGCTGGACAAGCTGCGCCTGAACGATGCCGCGCTGCGCTTCGAGCCGGAAAGCTCGGAGGCGATGGGCTTCGGCTTCCGCTGCGGCTTCCTGGGCATGCTGCACATGGAGATCGTGCAGGAGCGGCTGGAGCGGGAGTACGACCTCAACCTGATCAGCACCGCGCCGACCGTGGTCTACGAGGTGCTCAAGACCGACGGCAGCATCGTGTCGATGGACAACCCGGCCAAGCTGCCGCCGATCAACCAGGTGCAGGAGATCCGTGAGCCGATCATCCGCGCCAACATCCTCACCCCCGAGGCCTACATCGGCAACATCATCAAGCTGTGCGAGGAAAAGCGCGGCGTGCAGATCGGCATCACCTACATGGCCAGCCAGGTGCAGATCAGCTACGAGCTGCCGATGGCCGAGGTGGTGCTGGACTTCTTCGACAAGCTGAAGTCGGTGAGCCGCGGTTATGCCTCGCTCGATTACCACTTCCTGCGCTTCGACGCCGGCCCGTTCGTGCGCGTGGATACGCTGATCAACGGCGACCGCGTCGATGCGCTGTCGATCATCGTGCACCGCACGCACGCAGACCGGCGCGGGCGCGAGCTGACCGAGAAGATGAAGGACCTGATCCCGCGGCAGATGTTCGACGTGGCCATCCAGGCCGCGATCGGCGCGCAGGTCATCGCCCGCACCACGGTCAAGGCGCTGCGCAAGAACGTGCTGGCCAAATGCTACGGTGGCGATGCCTCCCGCAAGAAGAAGTTGCTGGAGAAGCAAAAGGAAGGCAAGAAGCGGATGAAGCAGGTTGGCAGCGTGGAGATTCCGCAGGAAGCCTTCCTCGCCGTGCTGCAGATGGACAAGTAGGAGCGCCCCGCGGGGGCGCGACGACACGGCGGCAAATGGAGAACATCGCATGATGGTGTGGTTCGAAACGATCCTGGTCACCCTGACCGCGCTGGCTGGCCTGGTCTGGCTGCTGGACAAGCTGTTCCTGGCCAAGCGCCGCGCCGCCGCGGCCGGCCCGCTGGACGAGGCCAAGGACCCGGTTCTGGTCGATTACGCCAAGGCGTTCTTCCCGGTGCTGGCGCTGGTGCTGGGGCTGCGCAGCTTCGTCGCCGAGCCGTTCCGCATTCCGTCCAGCTCGATGATGCCGACCCTGCTGATCGGCGATTTCATCCTGGTCAACAAGTTCAGCTACGGCCTGCGTTGGCCGATCAGCAACAAGAAGTTCGTCGAGCTTGGCGAGCCGGCGCGCGGTGACGTGGTGGTGTTCCGCCCGCCGCACCATCCGCGCGAGGACTGGATCAAGCGCGTGATCGGGGTGCCGGGCGATGTCATCGGCTACCACGACCACAAGGTCAGCGTGAACGGGCAGGCGCTGCCGTACCGGGTGGAAGGGGTCTACACCGGGGTTGGCCAGGGCGCGGGCGAAACCGGCGATTCCAAGCTGACCGAAGGCATGCCCGGCCGGCCGCATTTCGTGCTGGAAGGCGAATTCAGCGTCGCCGATGGTGACTGGACGGTCCCGGCGGGGCATTATTTCGTCATGGGCGACAACCGCGGCAACAGCGAGGACAGCCGGTTCTGGGGATTCCTGCCGGAAACCAACCTGCGCGGGAAGGCGTTCATGGTGTGGATGAACTTCGACGCCAGCGCGGATCATTGGGTGGACGTTTCCCGTATCGGAACGCGTATTCCTTGATCATGCCTGGCCAGGGGCACGGCCGTTAAACCAAGAGGGGATGCACGAATGAAGCAGAAGCAGCGCGGCATGACCATGCTGGGGTTCCTGATGGTGCTGTGCCTTGGGATTTTCTTCGCCTTTTGCGCGATGAAGATCGTGCCCATGTACATCGAGTTCTATTCGGTGAAGCAGGCGCTCAAGGGTCTGGCGGACGACAAGGAGCTGGCCGGGGCCTCCAAGGAAGAAGTGCGCACGCGCTATCTCAAGCGGCTGGAAATGAGCTACGCCGATCACGTCAAGAAAATGGATGCGATGAAGTTCGAGTCCACCGATGGCGGCCTGAAGATGATCGTGGACTACGAGCGCCGTGAATCACTGATGGCGAACCTCGACGTGGTCGGCAAGTTCCACGCCGAGCAGGTGCTGACGCGTGGCACCAGCGGCGAGTGAGCGCACGCCGCCGGCGTTCGCCGGCCATGTGTTCGCGGACCCCGCGCTGCTGGCGCAGGCGCTGACCCACCGCAGCGCGGGCAGTCCGAACAACGAGCGGTTGGAATTCCTCGGCGACGCGCTGGTCAACCAGTTCGTCGCCGAGGCGCTGTACCGGCATTGGCCGAAGGCCGACGAAGGCGCGCTGACCCGCGCCCGGGCCGAACTGGTGCGCGAATCCGCGCTGGCCGGCATCGCCCGCTGGCTCGACATCGGCCCGCGGCTGGTGATGGGGCCGGGCGAAATGAAGACCGGCGGCCACCGCCGCGACTCCATCCTGGCCGACGCGGTGGAAGCCATCGTCGCCGCGATCTACCTGGATGGCGGTTTCGACGCCTGCCGGGCAGCCGTGCTGCCCTGGTTCGCGCCGCTGATCGCCGCCCTGCCGCCGCCCAACAAGGTCGGCAAGGACGCCAAGACCCGCCTGCAGGAGTGGCTGCAGGGGCGGCAGCAGCCGCTGCCGGTCTACGCGCTGCTGCACGAAGGCGGCGAGGACCATGCGCGGATCTTCAGCGTCAGCTGCAGCCTGGCCAGTCCCGCCCTGCGCACCGAAGGCGAGGGCAGTTCGCGGCGTGCGGCCGAACAGGTTGCCGCGGGCGCGATGCTGGAATTGCTCGAATCCGCCTGACCCCGGCTGGGCGGGCATCGTCGGTCGATCTGCGGGAATCGCAGCGTCAAAGCGGGCCGCGCTCTACAATCCGCGCATGAATCCCACATCACGCAGCGGCGCAGTGGCCGTCATCGGCCGCCCCAACGTCGGCAAATCCACCCTGGTCAACGCGCTGGTCGGCGCCAAGATCAGCATCACCTCGAATCGTCCGCAGACCACGCGGCACCGCCTGCTGGGCATTGCCACCTTCCCCGGCGGCCAGCTGCAGCTGGTGGACACCCCCGGCATCCACGGCGAGCAGGGCAAGCGCTCCGGCAAGGCGATGAACCGGATGATGAACCGCGCCGCCCGCGGCGCGCTGGAAGGCGTGGACGCAGCGCTGCTGGTGATCGAGGCCGGGCGCTGGGACCACGAGGACGGGCTGGCCTTCGACGCCCTGCGCGAAGCCGGCCTGCCGGTGGTGCTGGTGGTCAACCAGGTCGACAAGGAGAAGGACAAGACCGCGCTGCTGCCGTTCATCGCCAAGGTCACGGAAGGGCGCGAATTCGCCGCCGTGCATCCGCTGTCGGCGCTCAAGCGCCGCGGGTTGGAGCCGCTGGTCGCCACCCTGCTGGGGCTGATGCCGGAAGGCGAGCCGGCGTTCGGCGAGGACGAGATCACCGACAAGAGCCAGCGTTTCCTCGCCGGCGAGCTGGTGCGCGAGCAGCTGATGCGCCGCCTCGGCGAGGAACTGCCGTACTCCACCACGGTGGAGGTGGAGCGCTTCGAGGAGGAACCTTCGCCCAAGACCGGCGTGATGTACCGCATCGATGCGGTGATCTGGGTCGAGCGCGAAGGCCAGAAGGCGATCGTCATCGGCAAGGGCGGCGAGCGCCTGCGCGATATCGGCAAGTACGCCCGCGAGCAGATGGAACGCCTGTTCGACGCCAAGGTGTTCCTGCAGACCTGGGTGCGCGTGCGCGAAGGCTGGAGCGACGACGAGGCGGCGCTGCGCGCGCTGGGTTACCACGACTGATCGCGATGGCCGTCCGGCACGAGGAGAGTTGAGCGCATGCGCTACAGCGCCGAGCCCGCCTTCGTCCTGCACGCCCGCCCGTGGCGGGAAACCAGCCTGCTGGTCGAGGTGCTGAGCGCGGAGCACGGCCGCATCGGACTGGTGGCGCGCGGGGTGACCGGACCGAAGAAACATGTGCTGCGGGCAGCGCTGCAGCCGCTGCAGTCGATCCGTTTCGATGCCGTGCAAAAGGGCGAACTGGCCCAACTGGCCGCCGCCGAAGCGGCGGACGCCGCGCCGCTGCTGCAGGGCGATGCCGCGCTGGCGGCGTTCTACGTCAACGAACTGTGCCTGCGGCTGGCGCCACGGCACGTGCCGCAGCCGGAGCTGCACGCGGCTTATGCGCAGGTGCGCGAACGCCTGCGCGCGGGCGAGCCGCTGGCGTGGACATTGCGCCGGTTCGAGCGCGACCTGCTGGAGGCGCTGGGGGTGGGGCCGGCATTCGAGGTGGACGGCGACGGCACCGATATCGATCCGGCGGCGCGCTATCGGTTGGACCCCGAGGAAGGGCCGCGCCGACTGCGCAGCGAGCGTGCCGGCGAACGCCGCGATACCGCGACCGGCCGCGCGCTGCTGGCATTGGCCGCGGACACGCAGCCGGAAGGCGAGGACCTGGCTAGCCTGCGCCTGCCGCTGCGGGCGGTGCTGCTGCACCACCTGGGGGGCCGTGGGCTGAAATCGTGGGAAATGCTGGGCGAACTGGGGCGGTTGGGCGCGCCCAAGGACAAAGGCGCGCCCTGATCGTGCGGGCTCAGCGGTGCAGTTCGCCCGCGGCTTCCGGCTGGTAGCGGATCGACAGCACGTGCAGGCGCGCGCTGCGGCCACCCGGCATCGGCCAGTCGATGCTGTTGCCCGCCCGCAGGCCCAGCAGGGCGCTGCCCACCGGGGCCAGGATCGACACCTTGTCGCTGCTGCCGTCGGCATCACGCGGATACACCAGGGTCAGCTCGTATTCGTGGGCCTGCTGCTGGTCGTCGATCACCTTCACCAGCGCGGTGGAATTCATGGTGATGACGTCGTCGGGCATATCGCCGGGCTCGATCAGCTCGGCGCGCTCCAGCTCCTCGCGCAGCGGCGCGGTGTTGAGGCTGCGGAATTGCGGGCGGTCCAGCAGGTCCTCGATGCGCTCCACGTCCACGCGGGACAGCAGCAGGGTGGGACGTTGGGTGGCGGTGCTCATGTCGACAAAGGCTCCTGCAAAGCAATGCGGGCGGCGCGGCTGGCGCGTCGCCCGCGGATGTTCTGGAATTTGGGGGAACATTAGCCGCGATTCAACGGCCCGGCAACCTTCAGGGGAACAGGAAACCGGCCGTAACCCGCCTGCCTTCGCCGGCCAGCACCGTGTAGGTGCGCGCGGCGGCGGCGTTGGACATGACTTCGATGCCGATCCCGCGCCGCAGGCAGGTGGCCAGCGCGGCGGCGGGCGGGAAGACCTGGGTGGCGCCGGTGCCCAGCAGGACCAGTTCCGGCGCCAGTGCCAGCAGCGGTTCAAGGTCGGCGGCGCCGATTGCGGAGGCGTCGTGCACCGGCCAGTCCTCGACCAGCGCTTGCGGGGCGATGATGAAGCTGGCGGTCAGCCGGCGCTCGTTGACCAGTGCGCCGGTGCCGTCGGCGCCGCGCAGGAAATACTGGTAATCCGGGCGTTCGAGGTTCAGCTGCATCGTGGGTCGCTGGCTGCGATCAGCCGCGGGGCAGGACGATCTGCCGCTTGTCCGTGCTCGGGCGATAGAGCACCGCGGTATGGCCGATCCGCTGCACCAGCGCGGCGTCGGCGCGTTCGGCCAGGGCAACGATCATGGCGTCACGCGCCTCGCGATCCGCGCCAGCCACCTTCACCTTGATCAGCTCGTGGTGTTCCAGCGCCAGTTCCACTTCCGCTACCAGCGCATCGGTGATGCCCTTGCCGCCGACCTGGAGCATCGCCTTGAGGTCGTGCGCCTGGCCGCGCAGGAAGCGGATCTGGGCGTTGGTCAAGGCAATCGGCATGCGGCACGCGGCGGAATAAAAGAAGGGTGCGCAGGGTATCATGCGGACGATGGGGGCCGCCCGCAGGTGGCTCCATTCCCCCACGACCCTCCCGGCCCCGGGAGGGGGACGAGACGCATGGCGACCCGCAGCAAATCCAGCCAGCGCTGGCTCAAGGAACACTTCTCCGACCCTTACGTGAAGAAGGCGCAGGCCGAGGGCATGCGCTCGCGCGCGGCCTACAAGCTCGAGGAGCTGGTGGAGCGCGATCGCCTGCTCAAGCCGGGCATGGTGGTGGTGGATCTGGGTGCGGCGCCCGGCGGCTGGTCGCAATGGGTGCGCCAGGAGCTGGATCGGCTCGACGCGAACCGGCCCGGGCGGGTCATCGCCAGCGACATCCTGGAAATGCCCTCGCTGGCCGGGGTGGAGTTCCTTCATGGCGATTTCAGGGAAGATGCGGTTCTATCGCAATTGCTGGAAATGCTGAACGGGGAACAGGTCGACCTTGTCTTGTCCGACATGGCCCCCAATAAGAGCGGTATGACGGCGGTGGACCAGCCGCGCGCGATGCACTTGGCGGAACTGGCCATGGACTTCGCCGATGGCCAGCTCCGCAACGGCGGTACGTTCCTGATCAAGCTGTTCCAGGGAACGGGTTTCGACGATTACGTGCGGGAGCTGCGGCGGCGCTATGCCAAGGTGGCGATCCGCAAGCCGGCGGCTTCGCGCAACCGCTCGCCGGAGGTATACGCACTGGCCACCGGCAAGCTGGCACAGATCAAGTGATGTTCCACAACGAAGTGAAGCGGAAGGACAGCCAAGGGCCGACATGAACGATCTCGCGAAAAACCTGTTGCTCTGGGTGGTGGTCGCCGCCGTGCTGATGGTGGTGTTCCAGAGCTTCTCGCCGAAGCTGGCCGCCAGCCAGGACGTGGTCTATTCGCAGTTCGTGCAGGACGTGGAGAACGACCGCATCAAGAAGGTCGACATCTCCAGCAACGAGCGCAGCATCACCTTCGAGCGCGCCGACGGCAGCACCGGCACCACCACCGCGCCGGTGCGCGACAAGGACCTGATCAACGACCTGATCCAGCACAAGGTCGAGATCAAGCAGGCGCCGCCGGATTCCGGCATCTCGTTCTGGTCGCTAGTGCTGAACTTCCTGCCGGTGCTGCTGATCATCGGCTTCTGGCTGTTCATGATGCGGCAGATGCAGGGCGGTGGCGGCGGCAAGGGCGCGATGTCGTTCGGCCGTTCGCGTGCCAAGCTGCTCTCCGACGACCAGGTCAAGGTCACCTTCGCCGACGTTGCCGGTTGCGACGAGGCCAAGGAAGACGTGGCTGAACTGGTCGAGTTCCTGCGCGACCCGTCGCGCTTCCAGAAGCTGGGCGGCAAGATCCCGCGCGGCGTGCTGATGGTCGGCCCGCCCGGCACCGGCAAGACCCTGCTGGCCAAGGCCATCGCCGGCGAGGCCAAGGTGCCGTTCTTCTCGATTTCCGGCTCCGACTTCGTCGAGATGTTCGTCGGCGTCGGCGCCTCGCGCGTGCGCGACATGTTCGAGCAGGCCAAGAAGCATGCGCCGTGCATCATCTTCATCGACGAGATAGACGCGGTCGGCCGCCATCGCGGTGCCGGCCTCGGCGGTGGCCACGACGAGCGCGAGCAGACCCTCAACCAGCTGCTGGTGGAGATGGACGGTTTCGAGGGCGGCGAAGGCGTGATCGTGATCGCCGCGACCAACCGCCCCGACGTGCTGGACCCGGCGCTGCTGCGCCCCGGCCGCTTCGACCGCCAGGTGGTGGTGGGCCTGCCCGACGTCAGGGGCCGCGAGCAGATCCTCAAGGTCCACATGCGCAAGCTGCCGCTGGCCGACGACGTGGTGCCGATGACCATCGCCCGCGGCACGCCCGGCTTCTCTGGCGCGGACCTGGCCAACCTGTGCAACGAGGCGGCGCTGTTCGCCGCGCGCGAGAACGCCAAGGAAGTGCGCATGGAGCACTTCGACAAGGCGCGCGACAAGATCCTGATGGGCGCCGAACGCCGTTCGATGGCGATGAGCGAGCAGGAAAAGACGCTCACCGCCTACCACGAGGCCGGCCATGCCATCGTCGGCCGGTTGGTGCCGGAGCACGACCCGGTCTACAAGGTCACCATCATCCCGCGCGGCCGCGCGCTGGGCGTGACCATGTACCTGCCGGAAGGCGACAAGTACAGCTACAACAAGATCGCGATCGAGTCCCAGCTGGCCTCGCTGTATGGCGGTCGCGTCGCCGAGGAGCTGATCTTCGGCGCCGACAAGGTGACCACCGGGGCGTCCAACGACATCGAGCGCGCCACCAAGATGGCTCGCAACATGGTGACCAAGTGGGGCCTGTCGGAACTCGGCCCGATCACCTTCGGCGAGGAAGAGGACGAGGTGTTCCTGGGCCGCAGCGTGACCCAGCACAAGAACGTCTCCGATGACACAGCGCGCCGGATCGACGACGTGGTGCGCGGCATCCTCGATCGCGCCTATGCGCGCACCACGCAGCTGCTGAACGAGAACATCGACAAGCTGCACGTGATGGCCAAGGCACTGCTGGAGTACGAAACCATCGACGTGCCGGTGATCGACGCGATCATGGATGGCCGCGAAGTGCCGCCGCCGATGGGCTGGAGCAAGCCTGGCAACAAGCCCGGTGGCGATGCCGCGCCGCCGGCCGCGCCGATTGGCGGGCCCGTCGTGCAGGGCTAAGCGTGCAAGGCTAGCGTGCAAGGCTAAGTAAGCACCGCGCAGCGCTTGCCGGGAAATGACGAAAAGGCCAGAGTCCGCTCTGGCCTTTTTCTTTTTGTGGACTTTCGATGTTCGACACCTCGCCCCAGCTCGACTGCAACGGCCGCGTCCTGCGGCTGGACTGCCCGCGGGTGATGGGCATCGTCAACATCACTCCGGATTCGTTTTCCGATGGCGGTGCGCACTTCGATGCCGAAGCCGCCATCGCCCATGGGTTGCGGCTGGCGGAGGAGGGCGCCGACATCCTCGATATCGGCGGCGAGTCCACTCGTCCCGGCGCGCAGGCGGTGTCGGTCGAAGAGGAGCTGCGCCGCGTGCTGCCGGTGATCGAAGGCCTGGCGCGCGCGACCACGTTGCCGATCAGCATCGACACCAGCAAGCCGGAAGTCATGCGCGCGGCGGTCGAAGCCGGCGCCGGCATTCTCAATGACGTGTACGGCCTGCGCCGCGAGGGCGCGCTCGATGCGGCAGCGGCGCTGGGCGTGCCGGTGGTGCTGATGCACATGCTGGGCGAGCCACGATCGATGCAGGCGGCGCCGGATTACGACGACGTGGCGGGCGAGGTGCATCGGTTCCTGGCCGAACGCATTTTCGCCGCCGAGATGGCGGGGGTCGCCAGGAAGAACATCATCGTCGATCCCGGTTTCGGCTTCGGCAAGACCACGCTGCACAACCTGCAGCTGCTTGCACAGTTGCGACGTTTCACCGAGCTGGGCGTGCCGGTACTCGCCGGCCTGTCGCGCAAGCGCAGCATCGGCGAGATCACTGGGCGCGAGATGGCCGGCGAACGGATGGCGGGGTCGGTCGCGGCGCATCTGGTGGCCGCACAGAACGGCGCTGCCATCGTGCGCGTCCACGACGTGGCGGCGACCGTCGATGCATTGAAGGTCTGGGCTGCGGTGGCGGCGTTGCCACCGCCACGCAAGCCGGCCGCCAAGCCGGGGATTGCCTGGCCAGAGTGAGCGGACTCGCGCCGGGTTAAAGTGCGCCGTCCAACCGGAGCCCGCGCATGACTGCCAGTACCCCGCTGCTGATCACCTTTGGCATCTATCTGCTGGCGATGGTGGGGATCGGGTTTGCCGCATGGCGCTCGACCCGCAACCTGGACGATTACATTCTCGGCGGCCGTTCGCTGGGCGGCTACGTCACCGCGCTGTCGGCCGGCGCCTCCGACATGAGCGGCTGGCTGCTGATGGGCCTGCCCGGCGCGCTGTACCTGACCGGCGTCAGCGAAGCCTGGATCGCCATCGGCCTGTGCATCGGCGCCTGGTGCAACTGGCGCTTCGTGGCCGGGCCGCTGCGCGTCTATACCGAGCGCACCGACAACGCGCTGACCCTGCCGGACTATTTCACCACGCGCTTCTCCAGTGATGGCTCCGCCGCCAACGGCCGGCTGTTGCGGATCGTGTCGGCGCTGGTGATCCTGGTGTTCTTCGCGATCTACTGCGCCAGCGGCATCGTGGCCGGCGCGCGCCTGTTCGAGAGCGTGTTCGGCCTGCCCTACGCGCAGGCGCTGTGGTGGGGCGCGGCGGCGACTGTCCTCTACACGCTGATCGGCGGCTTCCTGGCGGTGAGCTGGACCGACACCGTGCAGGCCACCCTGATGATCTTCGCCCTGCTGCTGACGCCGGTCATCGTCATCCTCAGCGTGGGTGGCCCGGTCGAGACGCTGCGGGTGATCGAGCAGGTCGATCCGGCGCGGCTGCAGTGGATCGGCGGTGGTGGTCTGGTCGCGGTGGTGTCGGCGCTGGCGTGGGGGCTGGGTTATTTCGGCCAGCCGCACATCCTGGCCCGCTTCATGGCGGCCGATTCGCTGGCGGTGATCCCGCAGGCGCGGCGGATCGGCATGACCTGGATGGTGCTGTGCCTGCTGGGCGCGGTCGCGGTTGGGCTGGCGGGCATCGCCTGGGCCACCCAGCACCCGCAGCAGGCGGTCGCGCTGGGCGAGAATCCCGAGCGCGTCTTCATCGTGCTCGCCGAAGCGCTATTCAACCCCTGGGCGGCCGGCGTGCTGCTGTCGGCGATCCTGGCCGCGGTGATGAGCACGCTCAGCTGCCAGCTGCTGGTCTGCTCCAGCGCGCTGACCGAGGACTTCTACCACGGCTTCTTCCGCCCGCGTGCAGGCGAACGCGAGCTGGTGTGGGTGGGCCGGGCCACGGTGCTGGCAGTGGCGCTGCTGGCGATCTGGATTGCGCGCGACCCCGACAGCCGCGTGCTGGGCCTGGTCAGCTATGCGTGGGCCGGCTTCGGCGCGGCGTTCGGGCCGGTGGTGCTGTTCTCGCTGTTCTGGGCGCGGATGACCGGCACCGGCGCGCTGGCCGGCATGCTCGCCGGCGCGCTGACCGTGGTGCTGTGGAAGCACACCGGCAGCACGCTCTATGAAATGGTGCCGGGCTTCATCGTGGCGAGCATCGCGATCGTGGCTGGAAGCCTGTTGTCGCGGGCACCGCAGGCTGCGGTGCAGGTACGCCATGCGCAGGTCCAGGCCAGCCTGCGCGAAAGCGGCTACTGAAGCCGATGGGGCTGGACCCGCGCCCGCGCGCGATCGCGTTGATGGGCCCGACCGCGTCGGGCAAGAGCGCGTATGCCATCGAGCTCGCGCGGCGTCTCGGCGGCGAGATCGTCAGCGTCGATTCGGCGCTGGTGTACCGCGGTCTCGACATCGGCGCGGCCAAACCCACCCGCACCGAACAGGCGCAGGCGCCGCACCACCTGATCGACCTGCGCGAGCCTTGGCAGCCGTATTCGGCGGCGGAGTTCGCGGTGGATGCGAAACGTGCCATCGACGGCATTGTCGCGCGTGGCCGGCTGCCGATCCTGGCCGGCGGCACCGGGCTGTATTTCCACGCACTTTTGGATGGCCTGTCCGATATGCCTGCGGCCGATCCGGCGCTGCGCGCCACGCTTGCGCAGGAGGCCGGCGTGCGCGGCTGGGCCGCGCTGCATGCCGAGCTGGCGCGGATCGATCCCGCGGCTGCCGCGCGCGTCCACGCCACCGACGCGCAGCGCATCCAGCGCGCGCTGGAGGTCTACCGGCTCAGCGGGCGCAGCATCAGCGACTGGCGGTGCAACGCGTCCGGCCGGCGCTTGCCGGTGTGCACGTTGAAGCTGGTGCTGGCGCCGCCGCAGCGCGCCGATCTGCATGCCCGCATCGAAGCCCGTTTCGACGCCATGCTGGCGGAAGGTTTCCTCGGCGAAGTCCGCGCGCTGCGCGCACTGCCGGAGCTCGCCGCGCATCCGCAGCCGCTGGATCTGCCGGCGCTGCGCGCGGTAGGCTACCGGCAGGCCTGGGAGCATCTGGACGGCGCGACATCGGCTGCGGAATTCCGCGAACGCGCCATCGCTGCCACCCGCCAGCTGGCCAAGCGCCAGTTCACCTGGCTGCGCGGCGAGTTGGACGCACGCTGGTTCGACCCGGCCTCGCAGCGCGATGCGCTGAACGCGGCGGTGGACGGTTTCCTCGGCTGCAGCGCAATCGCATAGGTGCGGCAGGCGTTGCGGTCGATGCGGCAGTGGCGGCGCGGAATGCGGGCGTTCCCGCGGAGCTGACTCCTGCGTTAACATCGGGATGCGCCCGCCGCGATGGACGGGCGCGGGGCCGGGGATCGCCGCAGGCGTCGGCCCACGACAAACAACAACGCACGACAGTACGGGGAATCCATGACGAAGTCGCAGTCCTTGCAGGATCCATTCCTGAACGCTTTGCGCCGCGAGCGCGTGCCGGTGTCCATCTACCTGGTCAACGGCATCAAGCTGCAGGGCACCATCGAATCCTTCGACCAGTTCGTCATCCTGCTGCGCAATACCGTCAGCCAGATGGTCTACAAGCACGCGATCTCCACCGTGGTGCCGGCGCGCAACGTGCGTCTGGGCGGCCCCGCCGGTGAGGCTGCCGACGCGGGCGAGCCGGTTCCGGCTCAGGTCGACGCCGACTGACCCGGCCGCGGCGCGGGCTTGCAATCGCGGGCCGCCGCCCGCACTTACGTCCCGATGCCGACCCAATTGTTCGAACGCTCGCGCGGCGGCGAAAACGCCCTGCTGATCCAACCCCATGCCGGCGGCCCGCCGGCCGAAGGCGTGCTGGAGGAATTCGCCGAACTGGCGCGCTCGGCCGGTGCGCGCGTGCTGGCCACGCTGCCGGCACGGATCGACAAGCCGAACCCGTCGATCCTGATCGGCACCGGCAAGCTGGAGGAAGTGAGGGCGGCCTGCGAGGCCACCGGCGCCGATCTGGTGCTGGTCAACCACGCGCTCACGCCGATCCAGGAACGCAACCTGGAAAAGGCGCTGGAGCGTCGGGTGGTGGACCGCACCGGGCTGATCCTGGACATCTTCTCGCAGCGCGCGCGCAGTTCCGAAGGCAAGCTGCAGGTCGAACTGGCCCAGCTCAAGCACATGGCGACCCGGCTGGTGCGCGGCTGGACCCATCTGGAACGCCAGCGCGGTGGCTCGATCGGCCTGCGCGGGCCCGGCGAAACCCAGCTGGAAACCGACCGCCGGCTGCTGCAGAAGCGCATGGAAATGCTGCAGAAGCGGCTGGAGAAAGTCGAGGTGCAGCACACCCAGATGCGTCGCGCGCGGGTGCGCAGCGAACTGCCGCGTGTGGCATTGGTGGGGTACACCAACGCCGGCAAATCGACCCTGTTCAATGCGCTGACCGGCGCCGATGCCTACGCCGCCGACCAATTGTTCGCCACCCTCGACCCGACCGTGCGCCGGATCGCACTGCCCGGCGGTGGCGTGGTTCTGGCCGATACCGTGGGCTTCGTCCGCGACCTGCCGCACGAGCTGGTGGCGGCCTTCCGTTCCACCCTCAGCGAGGCGCGCGAGGCCGACCTGCTGCTGCATGTCATCGATGCCGACGACCCGCTGCGCGACGAGCGCAAGGCGCAGGTGGAGATGGTGCTGCACGAAATCGGCGCCAGCGAGATTCCGCAGCTGCTGGTGTTCAACAAGATCGACCGCATCGAAGGCGCGCAGCCGCGGATCGACGCGCCCGGCGAAGCTCGCGCGGCGGTGTGGCTGTCGGCGCGCGACGGGCTGGGGCTGAACCTGCTGCACGAAGTCCTGGGCGAGCGCCTCGGCCTGCGCCGGGTGGTCGGCGACGTACACCTGCCCACCGACGCCGGGCGCCTGCGTGCGCGCCTGCATGCGCTGGACGCGGTGCGCGGCGAAACCCACGACGCCGACGGCTGGCGCCTGTCGATCGATCTGCCGCAGGCCGATGCCGCCAGGCTGGCGGCCCAATCCGACGGCGCGCCGCTGCGCGCGCTGTTGCCGCAGCAACCGGAGTTTCCGGATGAGCCCCACCCGGCAGACCGCTTCTCAGTAGAATCAGGCACATGACGATAAAAAACAGCGGCCCGCGCGGGCCAAAAGCGGTCTGGATGGCGTGGAACCGGCCCGGCGGCGGCCGTTCGGCAGGCGGCGGTTTCGGCCGGTTGCTGGACAAGCTGCCGGACTTCGGCGGCGGTGGCAGCCCGTTGCGCTGGATTGGGTTGGCGCTGGCGCTGTGGCTGGCGTTCAACTGCTTCGTGCTGATTGCCGAGCAGCAGCGCGGCGTGGTCTTGCGTTTCGGCATGTTCGACCGGGTGATGCAGCCCGGCCCGAGCTTCAAGTTGCCGTGGCCGATCGAACGCGTCATCAAGGTCAACGCCACCCAGATCAAGAACTACGAAGACCGCGTGCCGGTACTGACCAGCGACGAGAACATCGTCGAGGTCGCGGTGAACGTGCAGTACCGTGTGGCCGACCCGCAGGTGTACCTGTTCGGCACCCGCGACGGCGACGAAGTGCTGCGCCAGGCGGCGCTCAGCACCGTGCGCGAGACGGTGGGACGCTCCACCCTGGATACCGTGCTCGGTGCGCGCGAACAGCTGGCGGTGGGCGCGCGCGAGCGCCTGCAGAAGTCGCTCGAGGCCTATCGCACCGGCCTGGTGGTGACCGAACTCAACCTGCCGGACGCGCGTCCGCCGCAGCAGGTCAAGCCGGCGTTCGACGATGTCAACAGCGCCCAGCAGGACAAGGAGCGGTTGATTTCCGAATCCCGCGCCTACGCCGCCAAGATGGTGCCGGAAGCGCGCGGCCAGGCCGCACGCGTGCGCACCGTGGCGGAAGGCTACAAGACCGCCGAGATCGCCCGCGCTACCGGTGACGCCGAACGTTTCAGCCTGCTGGTGGCGCAGTACAAGAACGCGCCCGAAGTGACCCGCAAGCGGCTGTGGCTGGAAACCGTGCAGGATGTACTGGCGCGCAACCGCAAGATCGTCGGTGGCGACGGTCGCCAGCTGATCTATGTGCCGCTGGACGGCGCCGCCAAGCAGGCACCCGCGCAGGCGATGCTGCCCGAACTGTTGTCGCCGACGGTGGAGGCCGCCGCGCCGGAGGCGCAGGCGCGCCCGGGCCGCAGCGGCCGCCCCGCCGGCCGTGAGGAGAACGTGCGATGAAATTCCCGGCATGGATGGCGGCAGTGGTCGCCGCGCTGGTGCTGCTGATGGGTTCGGTGTTCGTGGTCAGCGAAGGCCATACCGCGATCGTGTTGAACCTCGGCCGCGTGTCGCGGGTCGATCTCGGCCCCGGCCTGCACTTCAAGTGGCCGATGGTGGAAACCGCGCGCATTTTCGACAAGCGCCTGCAGGTGCTGCCGGCCGAGCCCGAGCGCTACCTGACCTCCGAGCGCAAGGACGTCAGCGTGGACTTCTTCGCGGTCGGCCGGATCCAGGACGCGCGCGCGTTCTATCGCGCCACCGGCGGCGACGAGGCTGCGGCGGTGGACCGCCTGGCGCCGATCATCAAGGACGCGCTGCGCAACGAGATCAACGCGCGCACCCTGCAGCAGGCGGTGTCGGGCGATCGCACCGAGATCGTCAAGAGCCAGCTGGACATCATCAACAAGGGCGCGGCCACGCTGGGCGTGCGGATCATCGACCTGCGCATCAAGCAGCTCGACCTGCCGACCGACAGCCGCGTCATCGACGATGTCTACAACCGCATGCGCGCCCAGCGCCAGCAGGTGGCCAGCCGTCTGCGCGCGGAAGGCGAGGAGCAGGCCAACGAGATCCGCGCCGGTGCCGACCGCGACCAGCAGGTGATCCTGGCCGAAGCCGAGCGCGACGCGCAGAAGCTGCGCGGCGAAGGCGACGCCGAGGCCGCGCGCATCTACGCCGATGCGGCCAACCGCGATCCGTCCTTCTACGCGTTCCAGCGCAGCCTGGAGGCCTACCGCAAGGCGTTCTCCGGTGGCGAAAGTGTGATCGTGCTGGAGCGCAACGACCCGTTCCTGCAGTACATGCGCAGCGACCGCTGATGGTTTCCGGTCCGATTGCGAACACGCGCGCCCCGCGTCTGGGTTGCCGTGGCTGAGCTGTGGGCGGCGCTGTGCCTGGTGGCGGTCATCGAAGGCCTGTTCCTGTTTGCCGCCCCCGGTGCGTGGAAGCGCGCCGCGGCGCAGCTGCTGAACCTGCCCGACGAACACGTGCGCCGGATCGGCGGCGTCGTGCTGATACTGGGGCTGCTGTCGCTGTGGCTGGTGCGCGGCTAAGGCTTTCCGATCGCCCGCACTGTCGGGCAGCGGGCTGAACGCAGCCATCAGCCAAGTTCGCGGCCGGTTGCGGAAGCGGGTAGAATGCGCAAAAGCCGGGGTTCGCCTCGGCTTTTTCCGTGTCTGGCGTTCCCGCCGCCGCGGGCCGCCCCGATGGCAGCTCGCAAACGGTGGCAGGCTTGCCGGCACACCCATCCAGCGGCCCCGATGGCCGCCAGAAAACAAGGAGTTGCGGCCATGGGCCAGTCGGTCGTGGTGTTGGGCGCCCAGTGGGGCGATGAGGGCAAGGGCAAGATCGTTGACCTGCTGACCGAGGACATCGGTGCGGTGGTGCGTTTCCAGGGCGGCCACAACGCCGGCCACACCCTGGTCATCAACGGCAAGAAGACGGTGCTGCACCTGATCCCGTCGGGCATCCTGCGCGACGGCGCGCTGTGCCTGATCGGCAATGGCGTGGTGATCTCGCCGGCCGCGCTGCGCAAGGAGATCGAGGAACTCGAATCCGCCGGCGTCGACGTGCGCAGCCGCCTGAAGATCTCGCCGGCCGCGCCGCTGATCATGCCGTACCACATCGCGCTGGATCAGGCCCGCGAGAAGGCCGCCGGCGGCAAGGCCATCGGCACCACCGGCCGCGGCATCGGCCCGGCCTACGAGGACAAGGTGGCGCGCCGCGGCATCCGCATCGCCGACCTGCACTATCCCGAGCAGCTGGCCGAAAAGCTCCGCGCCGCGCTGGATTACCACAACTTCGTGCTGACCAAGTATCTGGGCGTGGAGGCGGTGGATTTCGACACCGTCTATGCCGAGGCGCTGGCCTTCGGCGAATACGTCGAGCCGATGAAGTCGGACGTGGCCGGGATCTGCCATGAGCTGCGCAAGCAGGGCAAGCGGGTGCTGTTCGAGGGCGCGCAGGGCGCGCTGCTGGACATCGACCACGGCACCTATCCCTACGTCACTTCGTCGAACACCACCGTCGGCGGTGCGCTGGCCGGTGCCGGCGTGGGTGCGGATGCGATCGACTACGTGCTGGGCATCGCCAAGGCGTACGCGACGCGCGTCGGCGGCGGCCCGTTCCCGACCGAACTGGACGATGAAGTGGGTCAGGGCATCCGCGACCGCGGCGCCGAATATGGCGCGTCGACCGGTCGCCCGCGTCGCTGCGGCTGGATGGACATCGTGGCGCTGAAGCGCGCGGTGGCGATCAACGGCATTTCCGGCCTGTGCATCACCAAGCTCGACGTGCTGGACGGCATGGAGAAGCTGAAGATGTGCATTGCCTACGAGTACCGTGGCAAGCGCACGGAGTACGCGCCGCTGGATGCCCAGGGCTGGGAAGAAATCACCCCGGTGTACCTGGAGTTTCCGGGCTGGAGTGAGAACACCCACGGCGTCACCGAATGGGACAAGCTGCCGGTTGCGGCACGCGCCTACCTGCGCGCGCTGGAAGAGCTGGCCGGTTGCCCGATCAGCATCGTCAGCACCGGCCCGGACCGCGACCACACCATGGTGCTGCGCGACCCGTTCGCCTGAGCCCCGGCAGCCGCGGTACCAGGACGAAGCCCCGCTTGCGCGGGGCTTCGTCGTTGCGGGCGGGGGCGCCGTATGCGGGCTCAGCGGGGGTCATCGACCTGTTTGCGGTCGCGCTTGGCCGTGGCCGGACGCGGTTCCGCGGTGGGTGCCGGCGCCTGGTTCGCGGAGGTCGCCGCGGCGGTTTCGCCGGACCCGTTGGCCTTGTCGCGCTTCAGGCGCGCCGAGCCGTTTGCAGTGCCGCCGGTGGAAGCGCTGACACCGGATTCACGCGAGGCCGAAGCCGAGGCGCTGCCCTCAGCCGAACCATCGGCATCCACGCTGGGCAACAGCGGGCGACGCGCGGGGGCGTTGTCGGACCTGCCGGGATCGGCGTTCGCGTCTTCCTGCGCGCCGCGTCCCAGCACCGCGCTGGCGGCGCCATGGCCGGTGCCCGCGACATCCAGGCCGGGCGCGTGCGGCTGCGTGCCAGCTGGCGCCGGCGTGGTGGCATCGTTGCCCTGCAGCGTGCCCTGGGCCGCGCCCGCGAGCGTACCGGCCAGTGCCATGCCGCGCTCGCCTTGGCTGGTCGCGCGGCTGGCGCTGGCCTCTGCGGCGCGTTTGCCGCGTGCCACGGCATCATTGGTTGCGCCGGCGATGGCATTGCCGCTGGCCCGCGCGCGGCGGGCGGCGCGTTCGCGGGCGGTTTCGAGGCGGTCGATGGCGTTCGCTGCAGGCAACCGGCCGTCGATGCGGCTGTTGCCGGAGAAGTTGCCGCCGATCATGCCGCCAGTGCCGTCGATGGCGCCGCCGAGGCCGCCGGTGAGGTCGCCGCGGCCACCCAGTACCTGAGCGTGGGCAGGGGCCACGCAGGCGAAGGCGGCGAGTGCGACCAGGGTGAGAGGGGTCTTGCGCATCGGAGTTCTCCTTTCATCCGCGGTGGGTCCGCGTGTAAGGACAGAACGACCGGGAATGCCGGATCCATCCCGCGCGTCGCAACGCGGATGGAATCCGTTCAGGTTGGCGCGATGATCCCCAGCCCGCAGCGGGACGTGCGTGCCGGGCGTGCCGCGCGCGCGAGCACACGCATGGCCTCTGCGCTGTGCCCGGGGGCCGGCGCGGTCCAGACACCCGCGAGGATGTGCGCCACCACCGGCGCCGCGAAGGACGTACCGCGCGTGCGCGCATCCACCACGCCGTCCGCACAGACGCTGACGTGCTTGCCCACCGCCGACTCCGGCAACAGCCCGCCGCGGGCGTTGACGGCGGCAACCGCAACCACCCCGGGGTAGCCCGCAGGAAAGCGCGGTGGTGCAGCCGGCCCGTCGTTGCCGGCCGCCGCGACAATCACCTGTCCACGTGCGAGCAGCGCTTCTACCGTCCGTCGCAGCGCGGTGTTGTCCGGTCCGACCAGACTGATGTTGATCACCGCCACGCGTTGCTGCGCCATCCAGCGCAGTGCCTCGACCAGTGCGAGCGTGTCGCCTCCCACGCGCTGGCCGCACCACAGGTCGGCGGCCAGCAGCGTGGCGGGCGCGCCTGCGACCAGGCGCATCGCCACCCGGGTGCCGTGCGGCTGCGGGAGGCTGCGGCCATCGCAACCATGCGACACGATGCGGGTGCGTGCCAGTGCGGGAGCCGTGGCGTCCACGCCGCCATCGACAAGCCCGACGCGTAGTCCTGCATCGGCGGATGCCGACTCGTGGGCTTGGCTGGCGGGGCCGCCGGCAGGCAGGAACAGGTGGTGGGGTTCGATGGTTCGGCCGGGCAGGGCCGCGCGCAGCGCGCGCAGCGCGCGGCCGGGACTGCGGTCGCGACTGTCGCGCAACAGCGAGATCGACAGTCCAAGTTCGTCGTCGCGGTCCTCGCGCACTATCCGGAAACCGGCAGCGCGGATCGCGTCAAGGTCGGCAGTGTCGATGTCCAGCGCCAGGTACTCGGCGCGTCGCATGATCGCGCCATCCGGCGCGCGCGCCACCTGCGGACGCGCTTCCCGGAGCAGCGCCTCGGCCTGCTGGCGATAGATCCGAACCGTGCCCAGCACGTCGCCGGCCGGATCGGAGAGCGCCCCGTCGAGCGTGTCGATCGGCGCGCTTGCCGGCACCCGTGGCAGTGCCGGCATGCCGCCAGGCAGCACCTGCGCGCGCGCGGGCAGGATCGGCGCGAGTGCGAACAGCAGGCATGCAACCATGGGCAAGTGACAACGCATGCGGCACCGGCTGGAGTGGATGCGGCCGGATGCTAGCATCCGCTCCTGCACCGCCGCTGAGCGACCCGTGCGCGCGGCGGATGGAAACCGTGCTCACGTTCGTAGGATCCCATGTAGGCATGAGCCATCGCGAAACCGTCCGCGAAGCGCTGCCCGCGTTGTTGCCCCGTCTGCGCCGCATGGCGCGCGCGCTGGCGGGTAATGCCGCGGATGCGGACGACTTGGTGCAGCTGGCGTTGGAGCGCGCACTTGCGCGTGTGGAGCAGTGGCGACCGGAAGGGAGGGTGGACGCGTGGGTGTTCGGCATCCTGCGCAATGCCTGGCTGGACGAACTGCGGGCGCGTGCGCGCAAGCAGGCGATCTTCGTCCACGAGCAAGCCGGACTTTCGGTGGGCGAGGCGGGCGTCGAGCGCCACCTCGAAGCGCTGTCGGTAGCCGAGGCGATGGCGAGGTTGCCGCCGGAGCAGCGCGAAGTGGTGGCGCTGGTGCTGGTGGAAGGCATGCGTTATGGCGAAGCCGCACGCGTGCTGGGTGTGCCCGAGGGCACGGTCACGAGCCGCCTGTCGCGCGCGCGCGCAGCGCTGCGCGACTGGCTCGGGGATGAATGAGGATTCAGTGATGCAACCAACATCCATGAACAGCAACGATGCCGAAGCGCTGCAGTCCTACCTGGATGGCGAGGCGGATGCGGACGTGCGCGCGCGCATCGAGGCGGCGCGCCTGCTCGATCCCGCGCTGGACGCGGCGATCAGGCGTGATCAGCGCATGCGTGAGCGGCTGCGGGACGCTTTCGATGGCGTACTGGGCGAGCCGGTGCCGGAGCCGCTGCGCAGGCTGGTGGACGCGTCTGCACCTGCGCCCCTCGCCCGACGCACCGAGCGGCGCGCGGCGCGCTGGCGTGCGTCGGCCTATGCGCTTGCCGCATCGCTGGCGCTGGTCGCGGCGGCGCTGGCGTTTCGCCACGACGGCAGCGCGCCGTGGGTGCGCGAGGGTGGGGCGCTGGTCGCGCGCGGCGGATTTGCCAACGTGCTCGACCGGTCGATGTCCGCGATGCCGGTGGACGGCGTGCGCATGGGCCTGACCTTCCGCGACCACGATGGGCGCTGGTGTCGCAGCTTCGACGGCGTCGACGGCGGCTGGCAGGGGCTCGCATGCCGCGAAGACGGGCAATGGCGCGTGGAGCTGCTGGTGCAGGCGGCGGCCAACGCGGGCGAGCTGCGGCAAGCGGGGGCCGGGACGGCACCGGAAGTGCTGGCTGCGATCGATGCACGCATCAAGGGTGAAGCGCTTGATGCCGAGCGCGAGCGGGCGGTCGTTGCTTCCGGGTGGCGCCTGCCGTGACCTAAGCCGCGCCCGTTGGCACCCGGGCGCACCGGCAGGTGCATCGAATCGCGATGGTCGTCGTTCTCAGGCGAACGCGTCGAGCAGCGTGCCCAGTGCGTCCTCACGGGCGCGGAAGGCGGCGGTGCTGGCGGCGAAGTCATGGGCAGCCTGGCGGGCATCGACGACGTCGGACACCTCCGCGGAGGCGGTGCCGTTGCTTGCGTCGGTGCGCACGATGCGCGCCTGCACGCCGCCATCCGGCGCTTCCGACTGCACCACTTCGCGGCGCTGGAAACCGGTGGTTTCGCGGTTGGCGGTATTGCTGGCCGCAGCCTGCATCCGCTGCGTCGCCGCGTGCATGCCGGAGGCGGCGATATTCGATGAAACGCCGGAAATGGTCATGGCGGGCAGCTTTGCAGGATAAGCGCGGCCCACTTTACGCTGCCATTGGCGCGAAAACGGCGAACCCCGTCCGGTTTCCGGCCGCTGCCGGCGGGCCGGGCCGGCTTCACCCACAGGCGCCGGCAGCGAGGTATCCTGCTGCAATGCAATATGCTCAGAGCCATTCCAGCGTCGTTCCGCATCACGGCGAGGAGCTGGCCAACGCGTTGACCCACGGGGTCGGCGCCGCCGCATCGCTGGCTGGCAGTGCGGTGCTGATCACGCTGGTGGCACTGTTCGGCGATGGCTGGCAGCTGGCCGGCGCGATCGTTTTCGGCGTCGCCCTGCTGCTGCTCTACACCGCCTCCACCCTGTACCACGCGATCTCGCATCCGGTCCTGAAGGGCCGGCTGAAAGTGTTCGACCACTGCGCGATCTACCTGCTGATCGCCGGCACCTACACGCCGTTCACCTTGGTCGGCCTGCGCGGCCCCACCGGCTGGTGGCTGTTCGGCACGATCTGGACGCTGGCGCTGGCCGGGGTGGTGTTCAAGCTGTTCTACACCGGCCGCTTCAAGCGCCTGTCGACATTGATCTACATCGGCATGGGCTGGCTGATCGTGCTGGCCGCAAAACCCATGCTGCACGCGCTGGGCATGGATTCGTTGCTGTGGCTGCTGGCCGGCGGCGTTGCCTATACCGTCGGCACGTTCTTCTACATGCGCCCGCAGCTGCGCTGGTCGCATGCGATCTGGCATGGTTTCGTGATTGCCGGCAGCGTCTGCCATTACGTCGCGGTGATGCTGCACTTGCTGTAACCGCGAGCGGCGCGCATGACTTCCGGCGGTGTGCGCCGCCGGGCGCAGGCCGGATGATCGGGGCTTCGCATCCATCCCCGAGGTAGTCCATGCGTCGCATCCTGACAACCGCCATCGCGCTGGCCTTGGCCGGCGCCGGCAACGCCGCGCTCGCGCAGCCCGCCGCTGCCGCACCCGCCGCGGCGCCTGCGGCGGTGACGACGCAGCTGCCGCGCGATGTCCGACCGAGCAACTACGACATCGAGGTCGAACCGCATGCGGAGCGCATGGCGTTCGACGGCAAGGTGCGGATCAATGTCGATGTGCTGGCACCCACCCGCAGCATCACCCTGAACGCGGCCGACCTCGAATTCGGTACGGTCCGGCTGGAGCGCGCCAACGGCAAGGCGCTGGTGCCCAAGACCCGTGTCGATGCCGCGGCGCAGACCGCGACCTTCAGCTTCGACCAGACGTTGCCGGTGGGCAGCTACCTGCTGGCGATCGAATACAGCGGCAAGATCGGCACCCAGGCCAACGGCCTGTTCGCGCTGGACTATCCCACCGACGCCGGCAAGAAGCGCGCGCTCTACACCCAGTTCGAGAACTCCGATGCGCGCCGCTTCATCCCGTCCTGGGACGAGCCGGCGCACAAGGCCACGTTCCGGCTGGCGGTGACCGCGCCGTCCGCGCAGATGGTGGTCAGCAACATGCCGGTGGCCAGTACCCACGGTCTTGGTGATGGGCGCACGCTGACCCTGTTCAAGCCGTCGCCGAAGATGTCCACCTACCTGCTGTTCCTGTCGATGGGCGAGTTCGATCGCGCCACCCTTGCTGACAACGGGGTGGAAATCGGCGTGATCGCGCAGAAGGGCAAGGCGGAACAGGCGCGCTTTGCGCTGGAGGCCAGCCGCGACGCGCTGCGCGAGTTCAACGACTACTTCGGGGTGAAGTATCCGCTGCCGAAGCTGGACAACATCGCCGCGCCGGGCCGCAGCCAGTTCTTCAGCGCGATGGAGAACTGGGGTGCGATCTTCACCTTCGAATCCTCGCTGCTGCTCGACCCGGCGATCTCCAACGTCTCCGACCAGCAGCGTGTGTTCAGCACCGCCGCACACGAGATCGCCCACCAGTGGTTCGGCAACCTGGTGACGATGGCGTGGTGGGACGATCTGTGGCTCAACGAAGGTTTCGCCACCTGGATGGAAGGCCGCACCACCCGCAAGCTGCATCCCGAGTGGGACACCGACAGCGTCGATGCGGCCTTCACCAGCCGCGGCGCGATGGGCCAGGATGCGTTCGCCACCACCCATCCGGTGGTGCAGCACGTGGCCACGGTGGAGCAGGCCAGCCAGGCCTTCGACGGCATCACCTACGGCAAGGGTTCTGCGGTGATTTCGATGCTGGAGGACTACGTGGGCGAGACTGCGTGGCGCAACGGCGTGCGCAGCTACATCGGCAAGCACGCCTATGGCAACGCGGTGACCGACGACTTGTGGGCCGAGATCGAGCAGGCCGCGCCGGGCAAGCAGTTCGCCGCGGTCGCGCATGACTTCACCCTGCAGCCGGGCGTGCCGCTGATCAAGGCGAGCAGCGCCTGTGTCGATGGCAGCACCCGCGTGCAGCTGGAGCAGGGCGAATACACCGTGGACCGCCCGGACAAGACGCCGCTGCGCTGGCGGGTGCCGGTCAACGTGCGCGGCGGCGATGGCAAGGCGGTGCGCGTGCTGGTGGACGGCAAGGCCAGCGTGACCCTGCCTGGCTGCGACACGCTGGCGCTGGTGAACGCCGGCCAGAAAGGCTACTTCCGCACGTTGTACGCACCGGCCCAGTTCAAGGCGCTGCGCAGCGGCTTCGCCGGGCTGCCGGTGGTCGACCAGATGGGCCTGATGCTGGATACCGGCGCGCTGGCCGCGGTCGGCCTGCAGCCGGAATCCGACAGCCTGGACCTGGCCATGCAGGTACCGGCCGATGCCGCGCCGGAGCTGTGGCAGATGGTGGCCGGCTCGGTGGGCGGGCTGGATGATCTGTTCAAGGGTGATGCCAAGCGGCAGGACGCGATCCATGCCTTCGCGATCAAGCGGTTGGCACCGAAGTTCGCCCAGCTTGGCTGGGACAACCGCGCCGGCGACTCTGCGGCCACCCGGCAGCTGCGCAACACCCTGATTTCGACCCTGGGCGGACTGGGCGATGCCGCGGTGCTGGTGGAGGCGCGCCGGCGCTTCGACGCGTTCCTGGCCGATCCCGCCTCGCTGTCGCCGGACCTGCGCCGCACCGTGCTGGGCATGGTGGCGCGCAATGCCGACGTCGCCACCTGGGAGCGGCTGCACGCGCTGGCGCGGCAGGAGAAGTCCTCAATGCTGCGCGACCAGTACTACGGCCTGCTGGCGCGGGCCAAGGACAAGGCGCTGGCGCAGCGCGCGCTGGACATGACGCTGACCGACGAGCCGGGTGCCACCAACGGCGCTGGGATGATCTCCGCGGTGTCGTGGGAGCATCCGGAGCTGGCCTTCGACTTCGCCGCTGCCCACCGCGAGCAGGTGGACAAGCTGGTCGACTCCACTTCGCGTGCGCGCTTCTATCCGGGGCTGGGCAGCAGCGCCACCGACCTGTCGATGGTGGAGAAGATCAACGCCTTCGCCGAAGCGCATATCGCGCCCACCTCGCGTCGCGATGCCGAGCGCGTGGTCAACGGCATCCAGACCCGGGTCAAGCTGCGCCAGCAGCGGTTGCCGCAGGTCGATGCGTGGTTGAAGCAGCAGGGCGTCTGACCGCTGCGATATCTGCCCGAAGTGAAACGAAGAGGCCCCGCGATGCGGGGCCTCTCGTTTTTACGGCGTGCGGCGATGGCTGATCAGAAGCGGTATTCCGCCAGCAGATTGAACGAACGCCCTCGCGGATCGGCTACGCGCGCTTCCCAGCCGGCACCGTCGCCGTCGTCCAGGTAGCGAAGGGTGAATGGCGGGTCGGTGTTCAGCAGGTTGCGCACGCCGAAGGTCAGCTTCATCTTGTCGATGCCGGCCCAGCTGACGCTGTAGTTGTACAGCGTGTAGCTGTCCACGTCGCGGCTGTAGTTGGCTGGCACGTAGCCGTTGGCAACGCCCGGTGGCTGCCAGTCCTTGTACCCGCCGCGATGAATCTGGGTCAGCAGGTGCGACCAGTCGCCCTTCTGCCAGCCGAACCCGAGGGTGTGCTTCCACTTGATCGGCAGATTGAAGTAGCGCTCGTATTCGCCGACCAGGTTGTCGCTGTAGGGCAAGCTGTCGAAGCTCTTGGTCTTGAACGTATCCAGATAGTTGCCGTTGAGGTGGATGTTCCAAGCGCCGCCAGCCAGTTCCCCGCGCAGGTTGGCGTCCAGTTCGATGCCGCTGGTCAGGGTGCCGCCGGTGTTGATGTAGCGCTGGTCGATCTGGATGATGGCGCCGCTGCTGTCGCGGATGAAGTTGGCCGCGTACAGCGGGTAGTTCGCGGTCATGGTGCTGAGGTTGAAGCCACTGCGGATGGTGTTGATGCGTTCGATCTCCCACCAGTCCACGCTGACGTTGAAGTTGGCGTTGGGGGCGATGACGATGCCGAGGCTGCGCTGCTTGGCTTCTTCCGGCTTCAGGTTGGGGTTGCCGCCGGTGACGATGTCGGGGCGGATCTGCACGTTGCAATTGGCAACGTCGGGGTTGTAGCGGCCGTTCGGGCATGTTGCCGGATCGGCAAGGTCCAGGCCGGTGTACTGGGTTTCAGTGATTCCGCGGAACAGCTTGGCGAAATCCGGCACCTTGAACCCGGTGCTGTAGGCGCCGCGGAACACCAGCCAGTCGATCGGCTGCCATTTGAACGAATACTTCGGGTTGGTGGTGCCACCGAAGCCGTCGTAGCGGTCGTGCCGCACCGCCAGATTCACTTCCAGGCTGTCCATCACCGGCAGATTGAGCTCGGTGAACAGTGCTTTGACATTACGGGTCTTGGGCGACATGTAATTGGAAGCGTCTCCGGGCGCGCCGAACACGAAGGCATTCCCGCGCGACCAGTCGGACGGACCGCTGAACTCGTACTCCTCGCGGCGCAGGTCGAAGCCGACCGCTGCCTTCACCTCCTCCTCGCCCCACAGCTTGAAGCCCAGGCCACCGCTGAAACTGGCATCAAGGGTGGTCGTGGTGGATACGCCCTTGTACAGCAGCAGGCCGCTGGCGTCGGCCGCGGCAAGCGCGTCGTAGGCGGCTTGTGACTGCTCCTGGCCCGGCATCAGGAACGGGTTCAGCAGGCCGCTCTTGAGGGCGGCCTTGAGTTGCGGCGTGTAGTAGTAGCCCCCGGCCAACGCGGTCTGGGCGCGGCTTTCCGCGCGCGACAGGCCGATGTCGTAATCCCATCGGCCGACGACCCCGTTCAGCCCGAACAGCAGGCGGTAGGCCTTGGTGGTGGTTTCCAGCTGACGCGGGCCGCAGGCGTAGCAGCGCCAGCGGTAGGTGATCGGCTTGCCGTAGGCAAGGTTGGCCTGGTCACCGAAGTAATCGTGAAGCTGGTTATAGATCGCGTCGTAGGTGGCTTGGGTCGTGGCATTCAGCTCGTAGGCGTCCAACTGGGTGGCGCTGGCATTGACGCTGGAGCTGATCTGTTGGGCTTCGAATCGCCGGGTGGAGCTGACCTTCGAGCCCATGAACTCGGCGAAGAATTCATGGTTGTCGCTGATCCTGAAAGTGGCGCGTCCGATGCCCTGCACGGTATCCACCGGCTGCTGGATGGTGCGGGCGCGACCGTAGTCCCATGCGCAGCCGAAGCTCGCACCGGGGCTTGACCAGACCTTGTCGTCGTAGGGCCCCATCATGTCGCCGCCGGCTTCGCAGCCCGCGCCGCCAGGCAGGTCGAGGACGCTGATGGTGGTCTTGGTGAGATTGCTGTCGGGGTCCCGCAAGCCGCTGCCAATCAGGCTGCCGGTGCCGCTGACCACGTTGGCGAACGGCGTGCCGCGGGTGTCAGGGGAGAGGCCACGATCGGCCTGGAAGCTGTTGGCGAAGTCGCGCTGGTTGCCGCGCAGGATATTGTTTCGCTTGACGTTGAGTGCCGCCCAGACATTCCAATGGTCGGTGTCCAGATCGCCCCAACCGCCAAGCAGGCTGGCGTGATAGATCTCGCCACCGCCCTGCTGGGTGACATCCGCGCCGGCGCTGAGGGTGTAGCCCTGATAGTTGCGACGGGTGATGAAGTTGATCACGCCGCCGATGGCATCGGTGCCGTAGACGGCGGATGCGCCATCGCGCAGCACTTCCACTCGCTCGATGGCGGCGAACGGGATCGAGTTCAGGTCCACCACCTGTCCGGCCAGCCCGTGGGCGGCGACGCGCCGGCCATTGAGCAGGACCAGGGTTGCATCGGCACCCTGGCCGCGCAGGTTGGCGCCGGACACGCCGTTGTTGCCGCGGGTGCCGGGCGGGGCAACGCCGCTGTTGGCCGCAAGATTATCCGGACCGCTGCTGGCGACATTCAGCTGTTGCAACAGCTGCTCGGCCGAGGTGATGCCCTGCGCGTCGATTTCGGCGCGCTGGATGACGGTAATGGGAAGCGCCGCCTCTATATCGGTGCGCTGGATGCGCGAACCGGTGACGGTCAAGCGGTCCAGTGTCCTGACCTTGCTGTCAGCGGGCTGCTTGCCGTCAGCCTGCTGGGCCATCGCCGGCAGCGCCAGCGCGGCCAGCAGGGCGATGCAGAGGCGGCGTTTGCCGGGCTTCGCACATGTGTTCATCAAATCCCTCCCCAGGTGATTGTCGTGGCAGCGCCGAAGCGCGGCTGCATGCGATCCCCGTGCTTCGCGGCTGCGGAAGACGGGGCCGGCCCCCAATCTAGTCGGGATCGACTGGCGTTGGAATAGGTCTTGCGGCCCCGGCGCCGGACGGGAATAAACCCGCGCGGCGCCGGTCGCCCCGCTCGCGGGGCCGGAAACGCAACAGGCCCCGCATGGCGGGGCCTGTTGCACGTCATCACATCGCGGCGACGGTTACGCGTCTTCGTCCTTGTACGCATCCACCGGGATGCAGGCGCACATCACGTTCTTGTCGCCGTGCACGTTGTCCACGCGCGCCACCGGCGGCCAGTACTTGACCTGCTTGAGCACCGGCAGCGGGAACGCGGCCAGCTCGCGCGGGTAGGCGTGGGCCCATTCGCTGGCCGACACGCGCACCGCCGTATGCGGCGCGTGCTTGAGCGGGTTATCCAAGCGGTCCAGCTTGCCGTCGATCACGTCCTGGATCTCGGCGCGGATCTGGATCATCGCGTCGATGAAGCGATCCAGCTCGTGCTGCGATTCGGACTCGGTGGGTTCCACCATCAGCGTGCCGGCGACCGGGAAGCTCAGGGTCGGGGCGTGGAAACCGAAGTCGATCAGGCGCTTGGCCACGTCCTCGGCGCTGATGCCGGACTGCTTCTCCAGCGGGCGCAGGTCGAGGATGCATTCGTGCGCCACCAGCCCGTTGCGGCCGGTGTACAGGGTGGGGAAGTGCGGGGCCAAGCGCCTGGCGATGTAGTTGGCGTTGAGCATCGCCACCTGGGTGGCCTTGCGCAGGCCGTCGCGGCCCATCATCGCGATGTACATCCAGCTGATCGGCAGGATGCTGGCGCTGCCGAAGCTGGCCGCCGACACCATCGCGCCGCCGCCGCTACCTTCGGTACGGATGCCCTGCTCGCCGAACGCCTTGGGCAGGAACGGCGCCAGGTGCGAGCGCACCGCGCAAGGGCCGACGCCGGGGCCGCCGCCGCCGTGCGGGATGCAGAAGGTCTTGTGCAGGTTGAGGTGGGACACGTCGGAGCCCCACTTGCCCGGCTTGGCCAAGCCGACCAGCGCGTTCATGTTGGCGCCGTCGGTGTACACCTGACCACCGTGCTGGTGGATGATTTCGCAGATTTCCACCACGTCTTCCTCGAACACGCCGTGGGTGGACGGGTAGGTGATCATCAGCGCGGCAAGGTTGGCCGAATGCTTCTCGGCCTGCACGCGGATGTCTTCCACATCGACGTTGCCGTTGGCGTCGCACTTGGTGACCACCACCTTCATCCCGCACATGTTGGCGGACGCCGGGTTGGTGCCGTGCGCTGATTCCGGGATCAGGCAGATGTTGCGATGGCTCTCGCCGCGCGATGCATGGTAGGCGCGGATCGCCAGCAGGCCGGCGTATTCGCCCTGCGCGCCGGAATTGGGCTGCAGGCTGACCGCGTCGTAGCCGGTGGCTTCCACCAGCATCGCTTCCAGCCCGGCGATCAGTTCCTTGTAGCCCTGCGCCTGTTCGGCCGGCACCAGCGGATGGATGTTGCCGAACTCCGGCCAGGTGATCGGGATCATCTCGGCGGTGGCGTTGAGCTTCATCGTGCAGCTGCCCAGCGGGATCATGGTGCGATCCATCGCCAGGTCCTTGTCCGCCAGCGTGCGCAGGTAGCGCAGCAGTTCGTGCTCGCTGTGGTGGGTGTTGAACACCGGGTGGGTCATGAACGCGCTGCTGCGCGCCAGTTCCGCCGGGATCAGTGACGGCGCGCTGGCATCCAGCGCGTCGACCGACGGCAGCCTGGCGTCGTCGCCACCGAAGATGCGCCACAGCAGTTCCAGGTCGGCGCGGGTGGTGGTTTCGTCCAGCGAGATGCAGATCGAGCCGTTGCCGCGCACGCGCAGGTTGGCGCGGTGCGCGCGCGCGCGCTCGACCAGCGCGGCGGACTGGTCGCCGGCGTCGATGCACAGGGTGTCGAAGGCGCTGGCGTGGACGCTGGCGTGGCCGAGTTCACGCAGGCCGGCGGCGAGGATGGCGGTGTAGCGCGCCACCCGGCTGGCGATGCGCTTGAGGCCATCGGGGCCGTGGTAGACGGCGTACATCGCTGCCATCACCGCCAGCAGCACCTGCGCGGTGCAGATGTTGGAGGTCGCCTTCTCGCGGCGGATGTGCTGCTCGCGGGTCTGCAGGGTGAGGCGGTAGGCCGGGTTGCCGTCGGCATCGATGGACACGCCGATCAGGCGGCCCGGCATGCTGCGCTTGAAGGCGTCGCGGCAGGCCATGAACGCGGCGTGCGGGCCGCCGAAGCCGAACGGCACGCCGAAGCGCTGGGTGTTGCCGATCACGATGTCGGCGCCCATCTCGCCCGGCGACTTCAGCAGGGTCAGGGCCAGCAGGTCGGTGGCGACCACGAACAGCGCGTTGTGCGCGTGGATGGCCTCCGCATCCTTCTCCCAGTCGGCGACCCAGCCGCTGGAGGCCGGGTATTGCGCCAGCACGCCGAAGTAGTCGCCTGCGGCGATCGCGGCGTGCACCGCGTCGGTACCGCGCACCACATTCACCTTCAGGCCCAGCGGCTCGGCGCGGGTCTGCAGCACTTCGATGGTCTGCGGGTGGGTGTCGCCGACCACCAGGAAGGTGTCGGACTTCGACTTGGCGCTGCGCTTGGCCAGGGTCATCGCCTCGGCGGCCGCGCTGGCTTCGTCCAGCAGCGAGGCATTGGCGATGTCCATCCCGGTCAGGTCGGCGACCATGGTCTGGAAGTTGATCAGCGCTTCCATGCGGCCCTGCGAAATCTCCGCCTGGTACGGCGTGTAGGCGGTGTACCAGGCCGGGTTCTCGAGGATGTTGCGCAGGATCACGTTCGGCACGTGGGTGCCGTAATAGCCCTGGCCGATGAAGCTGCGGAACACCTGGTTCTTGTCGGCGATGGCGCGGATCTTCGCCAGCGCGTCCACTTCGGTCATCGACTCCGGCAGCGCCAGTGGCGCGGTGGACTTGATGCTGGCAGGAACGATGGCGTCGGTGAACGCCTCCAGCGAATCGAAGCCGAGCTGGGCCAGCATCGTCGAGATTTCGGCGTCGTTGGGGCCGATGTGGCGTTCGATGAAGGCGTCGTGGTGTTCGAGCGAGCGGAGCGAGGGCTGGGTCATGGCGGCATCCGGGGGCGCGAGGGCGCGTGAAGGGGATGCCCGCTCTGTCCTTCTGCCTGAGAGTTTGGAAGCGCGCGGGCGGGGAGGGGAATCCGCGCGGCTTCTTGCCCCTTCGGCGCCGGCAGCGCCGATGAATGGCCTGCCGATCTCTCCAGAGTGTGGTCACACGGCGGTCTTGGGCCTGAGCGATTCCGGGCGGTTGCGCCTTCGGCAGCGCTGCGGGACGAGGTCCGCGCGCTTCTCCCTCCGTGTGGCGCGATTATAGCGGTTGCCGACAGTTGCAAGCGTGCAACGCAGCTTTTCCGCGACGGGCGGCGACCGCCGCGCTGCTATCCTGCCCGCCGGCATTCCCCATCCCCCGATCGTGAATCCATCCATTTCGTTCCGCCGCTTGGCGCTGCTGCTGGGTGGACTGTCGATGTTCGGCCCGTTCTCCATCGACACCATCTTCCCGGCGTTCCCGCAGATCGGCGCGCAGATGGGCGCGGACAAGCTGGCCATGCAGCAGACCATCAGCATCTACCTGCTGGCCTACGCCGGGATGAGCCTGGTGCACGGCTCGCTGTCGGACGCGCTGGGGCGGCGGCGGGTGATCCTGGGCGGGCTGGTGGTCTTCCTGCTGGCCTCGGTGGGCTGCGCGCTGGCCACCACGTTGCCGCAGCTGCTGGCGTTCCGCGCGCTGCAGGGCCTGAGCGCGGGCGTGGGCCTGATCGTGGGGCGCGCGGTGATCCGCGACGTGCTGCACGGAGACGATGCGCAGCGGCTGATGAGCCAGGTGTCGATGATCTTCGGCATCGCCCCGGCGGTGGCGCCGGTGCTGGGCGGCTGGCTGCTGGGCTGGCACCGCTGGCCGGCGATCTTCTGGTTCCTGGCCGCGTTCGCGCTGGTGCTGATCGTGGCGGTGCAGCGCGCGCTGCCGGAAACCCACCCGCCCGCGGCGCGGCTGCCGCTGCGGCCGCCGGCGCTGCTGCGCGGCTACCTGGAGATGGCGCGCAACCCGCGCTTCCTGCGCATGTCGATGGCGGCGGCGCTCAACTTCGGCGCACTGTTCCTGTACATCGCTTCCGCGCCGGCGTTCGTGCTGGACCTGCTGGGGCTGCGCGAGCAGCAGTTCGGTTGGTTCTTCATCCCGATGATCGGCGGAATGATGCTGGGCGCGTTCATGTCCGGCCGTTCCGCCGGACGCATCGACGGCCGCCGGCTGGCGAACATCGGTTTCGCCTGCTGCGGCACCGCGATGGCGCTCAACCTCGGCTACACCCTGTGGGCGGACGTGCCGGCGGTGCCGTGGGCGGTACTGCCGATGAGCCTGCTCGCGTTCGGCATCGCGCTGGTGTTTCCCATCGTCACCCTCGCCATCCTCGACATGTATCCGCACCGGCGCGGCAGCGCGTCCTCGCTGCAGGCGTTCTTCGGACTGCTGGGAAACGCGATCATCGCCGGCCTGCTGTCGCCGCTGCTCAGCGACAGCGCCCTGCACCTGGCGCTGGGCGCGGCCGCCTTCGTGCTGGCCGGCTGGCTGTTCTGGTGGTGGGAAAACCGCGTTTCTGGCCGCGCGCTGCGGGTGCCGGCGGTGCCGGCGGCGATGGAACCTAGCGAGCTCTAGCCCGGCGCATCCACGCATACACCGGCACCCCCGCCAGCAGCAGCACACCGCCCCACAGCAGCGCCTCGCCGCCGGCGCCGAGCAGGGCATAGCCGCTGTAGACCAGCGCGAAGGCGGCGACCGCGCGGCCCTTGCGTTCGCCGCGCAGCAGCCAGGCGGCGCTGCCGGCGAGATAGGGCAGCAGGGTGGCGGCGGTGGACAGCAGGATCGAGAAGGTGAACAGCGACACCAGCGAGCGGCTGAAGTTGGCGGCCACCAGCAGCGACGCCAGCACGCTGCTGGCGAAGATGCCGAACACCGGCGTGCCGCGCGCGTCTTGGCGGGCGAAGGCGCGCGGCAGCAGGCCATCGCGGGCGGCCGCCAACGGGATCTGCGCCGACAGCATCACCCAGCCGTTGAGCGCGCCGAGGCAGGACACCGCCGCCACCGTGGCGATGGCGATGCCGGCCCAGCCGCCCCAGAGCATCCGCGCGGCATCGGCCATCGGCGCGGTGGAATCCTTCAGCTGCGCGGCCGGCACGATGCCGATCACCGCGGTCACTGCCAGCACCGTGGCGATGCCGGCCAGCGCGGTGCCGGCCAGGGTGGCGCGCGGGATGGTGCGCGCCGGGTCGTCGATCGCGCCGGCCGGCACGGTGGCGGCCTCCAGCCCCAGCAGCGCCCACAGCACCAGGGCGACGCAGGCATGGGTGGCCGCCGGCAGCGACTCCGCGCTGCGGTTGAACGGCTGGAACTGCGCCGACTCGACGAACCAGATCGCGATGCCGGCGAACAGCGCCAGCGGCACGAACTTGAGCACGGTCAGCACGATCTGCATCCGCCCCGCTTCGCGCAGCCCCAGCAGGTTGATCCCGGCGCACAGCCATAGCCCCGCCAGCGCGCAGGCGCCCGCGCGCAGCGGGGTGGCCACCAGTGCCGGGAACAGCGCGCCCAGGCTGCCCGCGAACGCCACCGCGATCGCCGCGTTGGCGCTCCAGATTGACACCCAGTAGCTCCACGCCACCATGAACCCCGGTGCTTCGCCGAAGGCGTTGCGGGCGAAGGCGTAGGGGCCGCCGGTTTGCGGCCAACGCATCGCCAGCCGCGCGAAGGTGAGCGCCAGCGCCAGCGCGCCGGACAGGGTGATGGCCCAGCCCAGCAGGCTGACGCCGCCGTACGAGGCCAGCGACGCCGGCAGCAGGAACACGCCGCTGCCGATCATGCTGCCAACCACCAGCGCGGTGGCCGACCACGGGCCGAGGGGTTTTTTCTCTACCTGCTGCACGTGCAGGGCAGTCGGCGGCGGCGAGGTGCCAGGTGCCGGGGATTCATCGTTGGCCATCTACCCCTCCCCAACCCTCCCCTGCACGCAGGGGAGGGAGCAAACATCAGAGGCCATCCGCGCGGTACGCCGCGCGCAGCAACTCATGGAAATGGTGCACGCCGGTTTCGCGCAGCGGGTTCAGCCGGCCCGGCACATAGCTGCCGGAGGCGAAGCCGCGCTGCACGTCCTCGCAGATGCCGATGTCCTCGTGCTGCACTTCGTCGCTGAAGGCGAGGTCGGCGTCGCGCCGCGCGGCGTCGCCGGCATCGGCGTAGTAGCTGTCGAAGATCACCCGGCAGCGATCCACGCCCAGCGGCACCACGGTATTGGTCTGCAGCCGGCCGGGCAGGATGTTGAGCATGCTGTTCGGCCACAGCCAGTAGTACAGCGCGTCGCCGCTGCCGTACAGCGCGGGATCGGGGCTTTCATCAGACACGATCAGCGGACTCCACTGCAGCGAATGCCAGCGCGCCAGCTCGGTGCGGTAGCTGCGGTAATCGAGCAGCCGGTTCAGGCCGGGATGCACGAACGGGACGTGGTAGCCCTCGAGGTAGTTGTCGACATATACCTTCCAGTTGCAGGCGATATCGTAGCTGGCGCGGTGGTGCCCACCGTAGTGTTCCAGCCCGCGGTCGGGGCCGAGGCGGGCGTCGATGCCGGCGACGAATGCGTCGAAGTCCGGTGCGTTTGCTGCATCGACCGCCGCGAACACCAGACCCTGCCAGATCCGCACGGCCAGCTGCGGCAGGCGCACGTCGGCGACATCGAAGCCCTGTGCGTCCTTCATTTCCGGCGCCGAACGCAGCTGGCCTTCCAGGGTGTAGGTCCAGCCGTGATAGCGGCAGCGCAGCGCCTTCGCGGCGAGGCCGTCGCACTGCGCGATGGGGCCGGCGCGATGGCGACAGACGTTGTGCATCACCCGCACCGCGCCGTCGCCGCCGCGCACCGCGATCACCGGCAGGCCGGCGAGGTTGGCAACGACGTGGTCGCCTATGCCGCGCAGCTGCGAGGCGTGCGCGACCAGTTGCCAGCTGCGGTCGAAGATCGCGCTGCGGTCGGTGGCGGCCATCGCCGGCGCGGCATAGAAGCGCGCCGGCAGGGCGGTGGCGGTGGCTTGCGGCTGCGGGGCGAGGTCGGCGTCCATGCCGGCAGTATTGCGCGGATCACGCGGGCGCGGGCAATGAAAAAGACCGGCATGGCCGGCCTTCTTCGTGTACCCGGGCGCTACGGATCAGGCGCCCGCGGCGGGGGCCTGCCAGCCGCAGGTCTGTCCGGCGTTCTGCTGTTTCAGCCAGTCCTGCAGCGGGGCGAAGTATTCCAGCACCGCGCTGGCGTCCATCTTCTCGCCGCCGGTCAGTTCCTTCATGGTCTGCTGCCACGGCTGGCTGTTGCCCTTGGACAGCATCGTCCAGTAGCGCTTGCCGGCTTCCTTGTTGCCGTAGAAGCTGCATTCGTACAGTGGGCCCTTGTGGCCGGAGGCGTCGCACAGCGCCTTGTAGAACTGGAACTGCAGGATGTGCGAGAGGAAGTAGCGGGTGTACGGGGTGTTGCCCGGCACGTGGTATTTGGCGCCTGGGTCGAAGAAGTCCTCGCCGCGTGCGGTGGCCGGGGCGACGCCCTGGTACTTCGCCTTCAGCTCCCACCACGCCTTGTTGTAGCCGTCCGGCTGGATCGAGCCGTCGAACACGCCCCAGCGCCAGCGGTCGATCATCAGCCCGAACGGCAGGAAGGCCACCTTGGCCAGCGCCATCCGCATCTGCGCGTTGATCAGCGCTTCCTGGCTCTGCTTCGGTGCGTCCACCAGCCCCACCGAGGCCAGGTACTGCGGCGTCATCGCCAGCACGATGGTGTCGCCGATGGCTTCGTGGAAACCGTCATGGGCGCCGTTCTGGAAGATCGGCGGCTGCTTGTTGTAGGCCAGGTCGTAATAGATGTGGCCAAGCTCGTGGTAGATCGTGGTCAGCTCTTCCTCGCTGGGCACGATGCACATCTTGGTGCGCACGTCGCCGGCCATGTTCATGTCCCAGGCGCTGGCGTGGCAGACCACGTCGCGCTCCAGCGGCTTGATGAACTGCGACTTCTGCCAGTAGCTCTCCGGCAGCTTGGGCATGCCCAGCGAGACGTAGAAATCCTGCGCGCGCTCGGTCATCGCCTTGGCGGTGGCCAGCTGCGCGGCGCGCTGTGCCATGAAGCTGCGCTCGGCGGCAGAGCCGTCGGCCGCGGCGGGCTTGGCCAGTTCGCGCGCAAGGTCGGCGGCCGCCATGCGTTCCAGCGCGGCGTTCACGTCCAGGCTGCCGGCCGCCTTGTACGGCTGCAGGATGTCCCAGAGGTTGCTCCAGTCCTGCTGCCACAGGTTGCCCATCAGGTGTGCGGGCAGCAGGCCACCGGCCACTTCGCCCTTGTCCTTGCCGTACTGCGCGTCCAGGCGGGTGCGCGCGTAGCAGTGCAGCTGTTCGTACAGCGGCTTGACCTGGCCCCACAGGCGGTCGCTCTCGCTGGCCAGTTCCGCCGGCGACATGTCGTAGCCGGAGCGCCACATCTCGCCGGCATCGGCGAAACCCATTTCCTTCGCGCCTTCGTTCACCAGTTCGGCGAAGCGCACGTAGTCCTTGCGCATCGGCACGCTGACGGTATGCCAGCCCTGCCAGGCATCCAGCTGGGCGTCGTAGTCGCGGCTCTTGGCCAGCACCTCGCTGAGCTGGCCGATGTCGCGGCAGCTGCGGCTACTGCCTTCGCCGGTGCAATAGCTGCCGGCGCCGTACATCCCCTCCATCCGCGTCACCAGCTGGGTCAGTTCCTCCAGCTTCTTCGGGTCCCGCGGTGCCGGCATCGCCGTCCACAGTTTCAGCAGCTTGAGCGCGCGCGCGGTTTCCGGCTTCAGCTGCTGGCCGTCGTAGCGTTTGGACTGCTCGATCCAGACGTTGAGCTGGGCCAGCCAGCGTTCGTTTGCCTTGGCGGCCACCAGCTCGCTGTCGCTGTTGATGTAGGTATTGGACAGCCACTGCGCGGAGTTGAGTTCGGTGCTGAGCTTGCGCACTTCCTCGTTCACGCGGGCGACGAACTGGTCGGCGGTTTCACCCTGCTGCGCGGCGGGCGTGGCGGCGGGCGCCGTGGGCTCGGCGTCGCGCTTGCACGCAGCAAGACCGAGGGTGCCGATGACGGCGGTGGCAAGCAGGGCGTGGCGAAGCTTCACGGCGAGATCCTCGGCGGCAGGGAGATGCGGGAAGCGGCAAGGCTAGACCGCGATGCCGCGTGCGGGCAAGCGGGCCGGCTCAGGCGTGGCTGGGGCCAGTCTGCGTGAGTGCGCCCTTGGCATCCACCAGGCCGTGCTCGCGCAGCCAGCGCCAGGCGTCGGCGGCGTCGTGTTCGACATAGGCGCGGGCGGAGCCAAGTCGGAAGGTGTAGCCCCAGCTGTCCATGTCGGCCCAGACCCGCTGGCGGCCGACCCCGGGCAGGGCATCGCCCAGCAGGCCCTGCAGCACGCAGACCGCGTCTTCTTCCGGCACCGAATCGGTGGCGTTGGTATGCACGCCTTCGCGCCGTTCCGGCGGCAGCACGATCAGGTGGCCGGCCTCGTGCAGCAGCGAATGCACGGGGGTATCGGCGCGTGCGTACACGCTGCTGCCGATGATGCCGGCCTCGGCATCGCCCCAGTAGCTGCCGGGAATGGGCGCGCCATCGGCCACGCGCGCAAGCGCCAGCCCGTAGCGGGCCAGCAGCGCGCGCGGTGCATCGAAGCCGATCTCGGCCAGAGTCAGCACCGGCGGGGTTTCCACGGCGGGCGGACGGGCCGTTTTCAGGCCGGCGAAGCGCCGCGTTCCGGCAGCGACACCGAGATGTCCAGCACGTCGTGCTCGCCGTCCTTGACCACGTCCACCTTGACCGCGTCGGTGTCCACGTTCACGTACTTGCGGATCACTTCCAGGATCTCGCGGCGCATCAGCGGCAGGTAGTCCGGCGCGCCGGCCGAGCTGCGCTCCTGCGCGATGATGATCTGCAGGCGGTTCTTGGCGACCGAGGCGGTGTTCTTCTTGGGCTTGAGGAAATCGAAAATAGCCATGCCTCAACCCCCGAACAGCTTGCTGAAGAAGCCTTTCTTTTCCACCGTGGTGAAGCGCAGCGGGCGTTCTTCGCCCAGCAGCCGCGCCACCGCGTCGTCGTAGGCCTGTCCGGCGATGGATTCGCCGTCCATGATCACCGGCTCGCCCTTGTTGGACGCGTTCAGCACGTCGCCCGATTCGGGGATCACGCCGATCGTCTTCAGGCCCAGCACTTCTTCGACGTCGTTGATCGACAGCATCTCGCCGCTCTCCACCCGCACCGGGCTGTAGCGGGTCAGCAGCAGGTGCGCAGCCACCTCGCCATCGCTGCGCTCGGCGCGATGGGTCTTGGAGGCCAGCAGGCCCAGCACGCGGTCGGAGTCGCGCACGCTGGAGACTTCCGGGTTCACCACCACGATCGCCTTGTCGGCGTAATACATCGCCAGGAACGCGCCCTTCTCGATGCCGGCGGGGCTGTCGCAGATGACGTAGTCGAAGCCTTCGGCGGACAGGTCCTTCAGCACCTTCTCCACCCCTTCCTTGCTCAGCGCATCCTTGTCGCGGGTCTGGCTGGCGGCCAGCACGTACAGGTTGTCGAAGCGCTTGTCCTTGATCAGCGCCTGCTTGAGGGTGGCCTCGCCGTGGATGACGTTGACGAAGTCGTACACCACCCGGCGCTCGCAGCCCATGATCAGGTCGAGGTTGCGCAGGCCGACGTCGAAGTCGATGACCGCGACTTTCTTGCCGCGACGGGCCAGCCCGGTGGCGATGCTGGCGCTGGTGGTGGTCTTGCCGACGCCGCCCTTGCCCGAGGTGATTACGATGATCTCAGCCAAGTTGGCTTCCTCCGTGATGCTGTGGGAGCGGCATTCAGTCGAGCGCCGCAAGCTTGAGTTGTCCGTTTTCCAGCCACACCTGCACGGCCTTGCCGTGCAGCGCGGCGGGGATGTCTTCCATCACCTTGTAGTGCCCGGCCACCGCGACGAGTTCGGCATGGAACTCGCGGCAGAAGATCCGGGCGCCTTCGTTGCCGCGCGCGCCGGCCAAGGCGCGGCCGCGCAGTGCACCGTAGATGTGGATGCTGCCATCGGCAAGCACTTCCGCGCCAGCGCCGACGGGTGCCAGCACGGTCAGGTCGCGCTGTTCGGCGTAGACCTGCTGGCCGGAGCGCACCGGCGTGGCCTGGATCAGGCCGGGTGCGGACGCGCTGGCGGCCGCCGGGGCGGCGGGGGCAGGCGACGGCTCGGCCGCGCGGAGCGGTTCCGGGGCGCGCGCCGGAACCGGCGCATCGTCGGCACGTTCGTACTGGGCTCGGAACTTGGCCAGCAGCGGCAGGCCCAGCTGCTGCGAAAGCGCATCGATTTCCTTGGTGCCGTAGGCCAGCGCCACCGGTAGCACGCCGGCCGCGCGCAGGCCGTCCACCAGCGCGCGCGCCTCGTCGATGCCGGGCGCCTTGCTCAGGCCGCCGAAATCCAGCACCACCGCGGCGCGCGCGAACAGGTTGGGCGCGCGCTGCACGCGTTCGGCCATCTCCGCGGCCAGCTGCGCCGGGTCGAGGCTGCGCACGCGCAGGTTGGCGATGCCGACCTGGCCGAATTTCAGTTCGCCGGCCTGTGCGTAATCGGTCTGCGCACTCATGCGCAGGCTCCGTGCGCCGGCAGCGCGGCGGCGACGTGGCTGCGCGGGCGCTGCAGCCAGGGCTCGTCGGGCAGGGCGTCGCCGTAGGTGTCGCGCACCCACTGATAGCTGCACAGGAACTTCATCAGCATCGCCGCGCGCAGGTCGTGGCCGGGGCCTTCGGCTGAGGGCATCACGTTCTGGCCGACTTCGCGGAAGCCGAAGCTGCCGTGGAACAGCAGGGCGTGGTCGGCGCCGTGTTCGAGGAACACCTCACAGGCCAGATGCGGATAGCGCAGCTCGGCATAGCTCTGCACGTCGGCGTACAGCGCACGGCCGACGCCACCGCCGCGGCGGCGGCTGGCCACCACCACGCGGTCGATGTAGAAGAAATCCGGGTAGCGCTCGCGGAACCAGGCGAAATTGACGCTGTCGTGCTGCGCATGCGCGCCGAAGCCGATCAGGAAGCCGGCCATGGCGCCGTCGCGCTCCGCAACGCGGAAATATTCGGCGCGGTCGAACAGCTGGCGCAGGCGGCCCGAGTCCAGGGGAAGGATCGCAGGACCTGCCGCGTTGTTGAGGGCCAGGACGGAATCCAGCTCGTGCTCGCGCACGTCGCGGATGGCGATCGACATTCCTTGGAACTCCTTGAAACTCCGGTGGCTGCTGCGCGTGGTCCGCGGTGCGGGCCACAGGCGATTATCGCATGCGCCGCCGGGGGCGCGCGCCATGACCTTCGATGCAGGGCGGGGCGGGGCGCAAGGCGGTATAAGACGCCATGTTCGCGCGAATCCCCCACACCCGCTTGTTGCGCTATGCCGGCCTGTTCACCTGGGCGATGGTCGGCCTGCCGCTGCTGTATTTCTGGCTGCGGCCGCCGCAGGTCGCCAGCGGCGACAACCTGGCCATGCCCTGGCAGGGCTGGGTGGCCTATGTCGCCTTCGGCGCCGGCTACGTCTGGCTGACCCGCAACCTGGGCGGGCGCCGGCGCAGCGCCGCCGATTACCTGCTGCTGCTGGTGCTGACCGCGGCCGCGCTGGGGGTCAGTTATTTCAGCGGCACCGGCATGGGCAGCGTGCTGCTGATGGTGGCGGCCTGCGTGTTCCCGTGGCTGCTGCCGCTTCCGCTGGGGGTGGCCTGGCTGCTGGTCAGCCAGCTGGCGGTGGCGCCGGTGTTCATCCGCTGGCTGGGCTTCCCGCCGATGGAAGCGCTGATGCAATCAATGCTGTACGCGGGTTTTTCCGGCTTCGTGTTCGTGGTCAGCCTGGTCGCCCTGCAGCAGGCGCAGGCGCGCGAGGACCAGCGCCGCCTCAATGCGGAGCTGCGCGCCACCCGCGCCCTGCTGGCGGACAGTGCGCGGGTCAACGAACGCACCCGCATCTCGCGCGAACTGCACGACCTGCTGGGCCACCACCTCACCGCCCTCAGCCTGAACCTGGAAGTGGCCGGCCACCTGTCCGAAGGCCGCGTCCGCGAGCACGTGCAGCAGGCCCACACCCTGGCCCGGCTGCTGCTGACCGACGTGCGCGAGGCGGTGAGCCAGCTGCGCGAGGGCGGCGCGATCGATCTGGGCGCGGCGCTGCGTCCGTTGGCCGAGAACGTGCCCAAGCTCGCCATCGAAACGGACATCGAACAACCACTCACCGTCGACGACCCGGAGCGCGCGCATGTGCTGCTGCGCTGCGCGCAGGAAGCCATCACCAATGCGGTGCGGCATGCCGGTGCCAGCCGGTTGTGGCTGGCGGCGCGGCGGGAGGGGCACAATATCGTCCTGCAGGTGCGCGACGATGGCCGTGGCAGCGACCAGGTGCTGCCGGGCAACGGCCTGCGCGGCCTCGGTGAACGCCTGCGCCAGCACGGCGGCCGCCTGGACATCGAGACTCGCCGCGGCCAGGGTTTCCAGCTCACCATTACCCTGCCGGTGGCGCCGAATGCGGCCACCCGCCTTCCCGAAGGAGTCATCGCATGACCCGACCCACCCCGATCAGCGTGTTCCTGGTGGACGACCAGACCCTGGTGCGCCAGGGCATCCGTTCGCTGCTCGCCCTGGCTGAAGGGATCGAAGTGGTGGCGGAAGCCTCCGACGGCCGCCAAGCGGTGGAGCGCATCCCGGAAGTGAAGCCAGACGTGGTGCTGATGGACATGCGGATGCCGGCGATGTCCGGGCTGGAGGCGCTGCAGGCGATGGGGCGCGCCGGCACCCTGCCGCCCACCATCATCCTCACCACGTTCGACGACGACGCGCTGGTGCTGGCGGGAATCAAGGCCGGCGCCAAGGGCTACCTGCTCAAGGACGTGTCGCTGGAGCAGCTGGTGAGTGCCATCCAGGCCGTGGCCGGCGGCGGCTCGCTGGTGCAGCCGGCGGTGACCCAGCGCCTGCTGTCGGGGCTGGAGCACATGCGCAACGAGTTCGTCAGCCTCGATCGCCCGGACCCGCTGACCGATCGCGAGACCGAGATCCTGCGGCTGATGGCCTCGGGCTTTTCCAACAAGGAGATCGCCAATTCGCTGGGCGTGGCCGAGGGCACCATCAAGAACCACGTATCCAACATCCTCAGCAAGCTGGGCGTGCGCGACCGCACCCGTGCGGTGCTCAAGGCGTTCGAGCTGCAGCTGGTCTGACCGGCGCCCGCCCGGTGCCCGCCCGCGTCAGGCGCGGGCGGCGCTGTCCGGATTGGTGGCCGCCGTCGCGTTTTTTCGCCTCCATCCCCTCGCCGCCGATGGCTGCAGTTTGTTAGGATGGCCGGTCTGTGCGGCTCAAGGCCGCTGGCGGCCTTTCCCGGAGATTCCTGAATGACTCGTTTGCTCGAGATCCTGATTTCGCTCGCAATCGTCGTGGCGCTGTACCTGGTGGTCGGCATCGCATTGCCGTCTTCGCGCCACCTGGTGGAGAAGATCGAAACCAACCGCAAGCTCACCATCGTGTTCGATACCCTCAACAGCTTCCGTCGCTTCAAGGACTGGAACACGGTGGTGCTGCGCGACCCGCGCATGCAGGTCACCCTGTCCGGTCCCGAGGAGGGCGAGGGTGCCCAGCTCGACTACGTGTCGGAAAAGAAGGGCGTGGGCACTGGCTCGTGGAAGATCGTCGAGAGCGTGCCGCGCGAAAAGATCGCGTTCGCGATCGAGAACGAGGAGCGCGGCAGCAACAAGCGCACCGCGTTCACCTTCAAGCCGACTGGCCGCAACAACCGCAACGTCGAGATTACCCAGACCTACGACGTCGATTACGGCTGGAACCTGATCGGCCGCTACGCCGGCATGTACGTCACCCGCCACGTGGGCGACGACATGAAGATGGGCCTGACCCGCCTGGTCAACATGCTGGCCGCGGTGCCGAACGTCGACTACGCGATCAAGGACAGCAAGATGACCACCCCGAAGGTGGTCGATCGTCCGGCCGAAGACCTGCTGGTCGTCAGCGCGGGTGCGGTCGAGCGTGGCAACGCGCAGATCCAGGCGTCGATGACCTCCAACAGCGAGTGGATCAAGCGCGTGATCGACGCCAACGGCCTTGAAGCGGTTGGCCCGCTGCGCATCGTCACCACCGACCTGGGCCGCGAAACCTACACCTTCGACGTGGTCCAGCCGGTCCGCAAGAAGGACGGCAGCGCCATCGCCAGCGTCGCCACCCAGGGCCCCGTGCAGCACGTGCAGAGCCCGGCGGCGAAGGCCGTGGTGGCTTCGTACACCGGCTACATGGCGGAGCTGGAGAACGTCCGCAACGCGCTGCGCGCCTGGGCTGCGACCCACGGCCACGAAGTGAAGGACCGCGCCTTCGAGGACTACAAGTCCGGCGTGGCGGGGGCCTTCACCGAGAACGGCCAGTTCGACGTCTACTGGCCGGTGAAGTAAGCGCATCGCGCAAGCCATCGCGATACCCGCAAACGCCGCGTCCTGACGCGGCGTTTGCATTTGTGCCGCCCCCTGCAGGCAGAATGCACGCATGAACAGCCACGGCGCCCCCGCCTTCGTCGTCTACCGGCGCTACCTCGCCGCCATCGGCAGCCTGCTTGCCGCGCTGGCGGTGGCACTGTCGGCCTACGCCATGCATGCAGCCGCCCCGGAAGCGCAGCCGCGCTTGCTGCAGGCGGCGGTGTTCGCCTTCGCCCACGGCATGGCCCTGACTGCGCTGGCGCCCCTGGCGCAACGGCCCACTGGGTTGCTGGCATTGGCCATGCTGCTGGGCGGGGTGTTCCTGTTCTGCGGCAGCCTGTTGGCGGTGGTGGTGCTGGGGCTGGCGCCGACGCTGGCGCCGTTTGGCGGCGCGCTGATGATCAGCGGCTGGCTGTTGCACGCCTACGACCGGTTGCGAGGCTGAGGGGGACGGGATCATGGCGCGTGGATTCGATGTGGAAGCGGCGTTCGCGCATCTGTGCAAACGCGATCGCAAGCTGGGCGCGTGGATGCGTCGGCTGGAGCCGATCGCGGCCAATCCGCAGTGGCGCAAGCCCTTCGACCCGGTCGATGCGCTGGCCCGCGCCATCCTCTACCAGCAGCTCAGCGGCAAGGCGGCGGCGACCATCGTCGGCCGCGTCGAGACCGCGATCGGCAGCGACCGCTTCCACTGCGACACGCTGGCGCGCATCGACGATGCCGCGCTGCGCGGTTGCGGCGTGTCCGGCAACAAGCTGCTCGCCCTGCGCGACCTGGCGCGGCGCGAGGAAGCGGATGAAATCCCCAGCCTGCGGCGGATGGCGGCGATGAGCGACGACGACATCGTCGCCGCGCTGGTGCCGATCCGCGGGATCGGCCGCTGGACCGTGGAGATGATGCTGATGTTCCGGCTCGGCCGTCCCGACGTGCTGCCGATCGACGACCTCGGCATCCGCAAGGGCGCGCAGGCGGTGGACAAGCTGGACGCGATGCCGACGCCGAAGCAGCTGGCGGCGCGCGGCGAAGCCTGGAGACCGTACCGCAGCTACGCCAGCTTCTACCTGTGGCGGATCGCCGATGCCGCCGCGGGCGCGAAACAGGCAGTTGCGCGTTCGCAGGACTGAGCGCCACGGCGGTCAGGCGACGACCTTGGCACCGGCTTCCTGCAGCAGCCTGCGCAGTTCGTGGCGATGGCAATGCGCCTCGTCCTCGCAGTAGCAGCCCACGCTGAAATCCGTGCCCTGCGACAGTGCCGCAAGCAGCGCGATGGCATGCGCGGCATCGGGACGCTTCATCTCGCTGCGGTAATGCCTGAAGAAATTGGCCCAATCCTTGGCGGTGACGGCGGCATGGGCAATGTCCATCGCCGCCTGGCTGGGCGCCACGGTGGGCAGCCAGACGTCGTAGAAGTCGCGCTTGGCGAATTCGGACTTCGGCACGCCGCGCGGCGGCCGCCGCACGGTGCCGATCCGCAGTCCTTCCGCAGGCAGTCGCGGGGTGCCGAGGCGGACGATGCGAACGGACATGCGGGGTTCCTCGGCAGTGGCCGCCATCGAGGGTAGCGCAGCGTTTGCATGGCCGCCGCGGATTCAGCCCGCGGTTGAACTTTTTCCAGTGATAGGCGTCACAATTTGCTTTCCGGCAGTCGATGGAGCGAATGGATGCGAAAGACGATGTTGGCGGCGGCGTTGACGCTGGGCTTCATGTCGATGCCGCTGCAGGCGCAGCAGGCCGCGCCGCCGGCAGACGGCATCCGCACCGAGGCCACCGTGGTGGTGGAGGGCGAGCAGCCGGGCCCCGGCCTGTGGCTGGTGCGCAAGGGCAGCCACGACCTCTACGTCCTCGGCACGCTGCGGCCGCTGCCGATGAAGATGCAGTGGCAGTCCGCGCAGCTGCAGCAGGTGCTGGCGCAAGCGCAGGAAGTGATCCGCATGCGCGGCGTGCAGATCGATGCTGACGTGGGCTTTTTCAGGGGCTTGCTGCTGATGCCCAAGCTGCTGGGCGCGCGCAACAATCCCGATGACAGGAAACTGCAACAGGTGGTGTCGCCTGCTTCCTATGCGCGCTGGCAGACGCTGAAGGCGCGCTACATCGGCAGCGACGGTGGCGTGGAGAAGCGCCGCCCGCTGTTCGCCGCGCAGGAGTTGTACTCGGCGGCGATGAAGAAAAGCGGCTTGGACACCCACGACCTGGCCTGGCCGGTGGTCGCTGAGGCGATCAAGGCGCACAGCCCCACGGTCACGGTGGTGAAGGAAACCATCGTCATCAAGGATCCCAAGCCGCTGCTCAAGGAATGGTCGAAGACGACGCTGGACGATCTGGCCTGCTTCGACAGCACCATGACCCATATCGAGACCGACCTCGACGCCATGCGCGCCCGCGCCAATGCCTGGGCCACCGGCGATGTCGCCGCGCTGCGCGCGCTGCCGCCGGCTTACCGGTGGGAGGCGTGCAGCAATGCGATCACCGAAGCCGGCATCGGCAAGCGGCTGGGCTACGGCGATGCACAGCGCAAGCTGCGCGCCAAATGGCTGGTGGCAGCCGAAGCGGCGCTGGAACGCAATACGGTGAGCTTCGCCACGCTGGCGCTCAGCGACATGCTGGGCACGGATGGCTATCTGGCCGCGCTGCAAGCCAAGGGCTATACGGTGATCGCGCCGGACGAGTGAGCCCAGGCTGGCGGATGCGGCCGCGTTGCGCAGTCAGGATGCAGCCTGCGCGCGCGGCGCCTGCAGCAGATCCGGCCAGCGCTTCAGCACCGCCGCGCGGATGCCGGCCGCGTCCAGCCCGGCTTCGGCCAGCAGGTCTTCGCGGCTGGCGTGGTGCTGGAAGGCATCGGGCAGGCCGAGGTGCAGGATCGGCAGGCCCATGCCTTCGGCGGCCAGCAGTTCGGCCACGCCGCTGCCGGCCCCGCCTGCCACCACGTTGTCTTCAAGGGTAACGAAGCCTTCGTGGCTGTTCGCAAGTTCAAGGATCAGCGCGCGGTCCAGCGGTTTGACGAAGCGCATGTTGACCACGGTGAGGCCAAGTTCCTCGCCCACCTGCTGCGCTGCCGGCACCAGCGCACCGAATGCGAGCAGGGCGATCCGCGCACCGCTGCGGCGCAGCTGCGCCTTGCCGATCGGCAGCATGTCCAGACTCGGTTGCACCGCCAAGCCGGGGCCGCTGCCGCGCGGGTAGCGCACCGCGGCAGGGCCGGGGTGATGGTGGCCGGTGGAGAGCATCTGTCGGCATTCGTTTTCGTCGGCCGGCGCCATCACCAGCATGTTCGGCACGCAGCGCAGGTAGCTGAGGTCGAGGTTGCCGGCATGGGTGGCGCCGTCCGGGCCGACCACGCCGCCGCGGTCGATGGCGAACAGCACGTCCAGGTTCTGGATGGCGACGTCGTGCACCAGTTGATCGTAGCCGCGCTGCAGGAAGGTGGAGTAGATCGCCACGACGGGTTTGGCACCTTCGCAGGCCATGCCCGCGGCCAGCGTCACCGCGTGCTGCTCCGCGATGGCGACGTCGAAATAGCGGTCCGGATACTCTTGGCTGAAACGCACCAGGCCCGAGCCTTCGCGCATCGCCGGGGTGATGCCGAGCAGCTTGGGATCGCTTGCTGCCATGTCGCAGAGCCAGTCGCCGAACACGTCGGTGTAGGTGGGCTTCTTCGCCGCGGGCTTGCCGACCACACCGATGGTGGGGTCGAACGGGCTGACCGCGTGGTAGCCGATCTGGTCGCCTTCGGCCAATTCGTAGCCCTTGCCCTTGGTGGTGATGACGTGCAGCAGCTGCGGGCCGCGCAGGCCCTTCAGCGTCTTCAGGGTCTGCAGCAGGGCGTCGGTGTCGTGGCCGTCGATCGGGCCGGTGTAATGGAAGCCCATCTGTTCGAACAGGGTGGACGGCACGAACATGCCCTTCCAGTGTTCTTCCCAGCGCTTGACGAAGCGCGCCGGCGGGTTGCGCTTGTCGCCCAGCAGCTTCTTGCCGCCTTCGCGAATGGCGTTGAGGGTGCGGTTGCCGGACATGCGCCCGAGCATCTTGGTCAGCCCGCCCACCGCCTCGCTGATCGACATGCGGTTGTCGTTGAGGATCACCAGGATGTCCGGTTCCTCGTCCATGCCGCCGGCGTGGCCGAGTGCTTCCCAGGCCATGCCCGCGGTCATCGCGCCATCGCCGATCACCGCCACGATCCGGCGGTCGATGCCGGCGCGCGCATTGGCGATGGCCATGCCCAGCGCGGCCGAGATCGAGGTCGAGGAGTGGCCGACGCCGAAAGTGTCGTATTCGCTTTCCTCGCGCTTGGGGAACGGCGCCACGCCGTCCTTCTGCTTGACCGTGTGGATGCGGTCGCGGCGGCCGGTGAGGATCTTGTGCGGGTAGCACTGGTGGCCCACGTCCCAGACGATGCGATCGTGCGGCGTGTCGTACAGGTAATGCAGGACGGTGGTCAGCTCCACCACGCCCAAGCCCGCGCCGAAATGCCCGCCGGACTTGCCTACCGATTCGATCAGGAACGCGCGCAGCTCGTCGGCCACTGCGCGAATGTCGGCTTCCGGCAGTTGGCGCAGGTCGGCGGGGTTGTCGATTTTCGACAACAGGGGATAGCGGGACGCATCGATCATCCGCCTATTGTCGCGCTGCGGCGGGGTGCGGGCAATGTGAAGGCCGGGTCCGGAACGCACGGGGCCCGCGGTCGCGGGCCCCGGCGCGCATCCGGCGGGGCGCGCGCAATCAGCCGCAGCTGCCGCAGCAGGTGGTGCCTTCGGCGTGCTCGGGCGCCAGCGTGGCGGGGAAGCCGGCGGCGCGCAGGGCATCGCTGATGTCGTTTTCCTTCAGGCCGCTTTCCACCAGCAGGCGGCCGCGGCCGATGTTGGCGGTGATCTTGGCCTGCGGGTCCAGCGCGTGCACGGCGAAGGCGATGGAGCGGGCAGTGGCTTCGTCAACGAGGCCCAGGACGTCGAACAGCATGAGGAAACTCCAGAAGATGGCGGGACGCGCTGTGCGCGGTGCCGCCATGATCGGCAGGCGCTGTCGTCGCTGCCTTGACCGGGATCAGCCGAAGGGCGCGCGAAATCGAAGGTTCTGGGCAGGAAGGGTTTCGGCCGCGACCGCGAGCGCCGGCGCTGGGTGAAGCCCCGCCCGCAGGGATGAGGGGCCGACGTCAGGCCTGCGCGGCCTGCGCGCGCAGCTGCGCGGCGCGCGCATGGCCCAGATAGCGGTGGATGCCGGCGCGGGCGAGGTAGAGCAGCGGGATCAGCGCGATGGCCGCGAGCATCTTGTAGGCGTAGTTCAGCGAGCCCACCGCCAGGAACAGCGAGGTGGGCCAACGCTGCGGGCCGAGGACGAAGGCGATGTACAGCACCACGAAGCTGTCCACCAGCTGCGACACCGCGGTGGAGCCGGTGGCGCGCAGCCAGGCGTGGCGCTCGCCGGTGCGGCGACGGATCTGATGGAAGACGTCGATGTCGATCAGCTGGCCGACCAGGAAGGCGACCAGCGAGCCGACCATGATCCACATGCCCTGGCCGAACACCGCCGCGTAGGCCGCCTGGTAGTCGGGCACGCCCTGTCCTTGCGCCGCCCCGACCCACCAGCCGGCCGGCGCCAGCCGGATGGCGATGTACGCGAACCCGAAGCCGTAGGCCACCAGCCCCGCGGCCAGCCAGCTGACCATGCGCACGCCGCGCTTGCCGAAGTACTCGTTGACCGTGTCGGTCATGATGAACACGATCGGCCAGACCACCGTGCCGGCGGTGAAGTCCAGCGTGCCGCCCTGCCCGAACAGCTTCCACTGCAGCGGCGCGATCCCCAGCGTGCCTTCCAGCGCGAAGATCTTGACCCCGATGAACTCGGCCAGCACCGCGTTGGCACAGAAGAACGCCGCCAGCGCTGCGAACAGCCGGGTCGCGCGATCGTCCAGCAGGCGCATGCTTCAGGGCGACTTGGCCGGGGGCGGCGCGAACGGGATGGTGTCCGGGGCCACCGCGCCGCCGCTGATGATGAAGCTCATGGCCTGGTCCACGGTCCAGTCGGTGGGCGTGATCTTTTCCATCGGCACGATTTCAAGATAGCCCGAGGTCGGATTGGGCGTGGTCGGCACGTACACCGCCGCCAGCTCGCGGCCCGTGCCAATCTCGCGCATGACGCGGGTGACGAAGCCCAGCGTCTTCATCTCGTTGTGCGGGAAGTCGATCAGCACCACCCGCTGGGTGCCATCCGGCTTGGTCTGCAGGATGTCCAGCAGCTTGCGCGCGCTGCCGTAGATGGTGCTGGCCAGCGGGATGCGCGCCACCAGCGCCTCGAACCAGCGCAGCAGCCGTTGCCCCACCACCCGCCGCGCCAGCCAGCCGGCCAGCAGGATGAAGCCCACCGTGGCGACCAGCGCGATCGCGTTCTGCACCCACGGTTCCACCAGCCAGCCGAAGGTCCGGGGGTTGCCCGCGGCGATGCCGGCAAGGCCGGGCTCGATCAGCGGCTTGCTGAGGTCGCCCAGCAGCACGAACACGAATTTCACCACCACCCAGGTCAGCCACAGCGGCAGCAGGGTCAGCAGACCGGTCAGGAACAGGCGCTGCAGGCGCAGGCCGAGCGAAGGAGATGCGGACATGCGCACATTCTAGGGGGGCGGGGGGGGCATAAAGTCGGCGCCGCGGCTGCCGTTATTCCCCAGGACTTATCCCGCATTTGCCGAAAAATCACCCAGGAGCAGGTTGATGGTTGCGTCTCCCGATGTCGAAACCGTGGTGCCTGCTCCTTCCCCGCCGCGGCGCGTCAGCGCCACTCTGTCCCGCAAGGCGCTGCTGGAGCAGCCGGTCACCGGCCGGGAGGAGCCGTTCCGGGACGGGGAACTGATCGTTTCCTGCACCGATCTGCGCGGCATCATCACCTACATCAACGAATACTTCTGCGAGATCAGCGGCTACCACGAGAACGAGCTGATCGGCTCCCAGCACAACGTCATCCGCCATCCGGACATGCCGGCGGGGGCATTCGCCGACCTGTGGACGCACATCCAGGCCGGCCGGCCGTGGGGGGGTCTGGTCAAGAACCGCTGCAAGAACGGCGACCACTACTGGGTGGACGCGCATGTCACCCCGATCCTCGACGAGGCAGGCAAGGTCACCGGCTACATGTCGGTGCGGCGCAAGCCGTCGCGCGCGCAGGTGGCCGAGGCCGAGCGCGTCTATGCGCAGCTGCGTACCGGCCAGCTGAAGGACGTGGTGATCCGCAACGGCCGCGTGCGGCAGGTGCCGCTGGCGGAGCGGCTGAACCCGCTGTGGAAGCTGTCGCTGACCACGCGCCTGTACCTGTTCGCCCTGTTCGGCCCGGTGCTGGCGGCGCTGCTGCTGTTGCGCGCGGGCGCGCACGACGTGACCGGGTGGCTGCTGGTGGTCGCCAGTCTCGGCTTCACCCTGTATTCGGCCCGCTGGCTCTCGCGCGACGTGGTGGGCCGCTGCAACGACGCCCGCCGCGCGCTGCGCGAGATCGCCGGCGACGTGTTCACCGGCCACATCGACACCTCGCGCAGCGACGAGGTCGGCGGCATCCTGCAGGGCATCAAGTCGATGCAGACCCGGCTGGGCTTCCAGGTCGAGGACCTGCGCCGCGAGCGGGCGATGACCCGCGAGGCGATGGCGTCCGCGACCGCCAACATCATGGTGGCCGATTCCAATCGCAAGGTGGTGTTCGCCAACCGCGCGATGCAGGCCATGCTGGGGCGGGCGGAAGCGGCGATCGCGCAGACGCTGCCGGAGTTCCGGGCGGAGCGCACGGTCGGGACCTACCTGGAGGAATTCCACCCGGAGCCGGCGCGGCGGCGGGTCCTGCTGGGCGGGCTGACCACAGTGCACGCCGAAACCGTCGAACTGGGGGCGCTGACCTTCGACACCACCGTGACCGCGGTACGCAGCGAACAGGGCAAGGTGCTGGGCTACATCACCGAATGGCGCGACCGCACCGGCGAACTGCTGATCGAACGCGAAATCGAGCAAGTGGTGGCGCGCGCCGCGGCGGGAGACCTGGATTGCCGCATCGTCGAGCAGGGTAAGCAGGACTTCCACCTGACCATTTCCCGCAGCGTCAACGCCATGGTGGACAACACCCAGCGCGCGTTGGTGGGCATCCGCCAGGTGCTGCATTCGCTGGCCGAAGGCGACCTGACGCACCGCGTGGACGCACGCCTGCAGGGAACGTTCGGCGAAATGGCCGCCAACGCCAACGAGACCGTGGAACGCCTGACCGAGATGGTGGGGCAGATCCAGGACGCGGTGGTGGCGATCAACGCCGCGGCATCCGAGATTTCCTCCGGCAACGACGATCTTTCCAGGCGGACCGAGCTGCAGGCGGCCAGCCTGGAGGAAACCGCGTCCTCGATGGAGGAATTGACCTCCACCGTGCAGCACAACGCGGAGCGCGTGCGCGATGCGCGGCGGCTGGCGGAACAGGCCTCCACCATCGCCCAGGACGGCGGGGAGGTGGCGACGGAGGCAGTCAGTACGATGCGGCGGATCACCGACGCCTCGCACAGGATCGAGGAGATCATCGGGGTGATCGACGGCATCGCCTTCCAGACCAACATCCTGGCGCTGAACGCGGCGGTGGAGGCGGCGCGCGCCGGCGAACAGGGGCGCGGCTTCGCGGTGGTGGCGGGCGAGGTGCGGGCGCTGGCGCAGCGTTCGGCAACCTCGGCCAAGGAAATCAAGATGCTGATCGAGACCTCCGTGCTGGCCGTGGACCAGGGCTCCGTGCAGGTCAGGCAGGCCGGCGAAGCGATCGGGAAGCTGGTCAGCGAGGTCGGCAAGGTCTCCAGGCTGGTGGCCGAAATCAGCTCCGCCAACGACGAGCAGACGTCTGGCATCGGGGTCGTCAACCAGGCGGTCACGGAACTGGACAATTCCACCCAGCAGAACGCGGCGCTGGTGGAGCAGGCCAGCGCGGCGGCGCGGTCCATGGCGGACCAGGCGCAAGCCCTCTCGGAACAGATGTCGCGCTTCCGGTTGGTGGCGTGACGGCGATGCCGGCCCGCCGGAGGCGCCAGGCGCCTCAGTCCATCTTGGCCAGACGGATGCCGACGTCGGCATAGCCGCGCGAGGCGTCCAGCGGCTGCGCCTTGCCGCCGACCATGCGGCTGCCGCAGTCGCGGTCGGCGCACAGGGTCAGCCAGCCGCCCACCGCGGCGGCCGGCTGGGCGCGCAGCTCGCCGGCACTGGGCAGGCGGTAGCGATGGCCGTCCTGCGCGCCCAGCCAGGCGGCGTAGGCCAGCGCATCGGCGGCGGAAACGCAGGCGATCGGCTTGCGGTCGTTGCCGGTGTTGTTCCACCGCAGCTTGCGGCCGAAGAAGCCCTTGCCGCAGTTCGCCGCGGCGCGGCCGGTGGCGCTGGCGAAGCGGGCGTAGTCGGAGCGGCTGACCGTCAGGATCTCCACGCTGGCCGCCTGCGACTGCGCGGCTCGGGCGGTCACGGCGACTGCCTTGATGGGCGCCGGCCCCACCCGCGCCTGCAGTGCCCGCTGGCGCGCGGCATCCAGCCCCAGCCAGCCGGTTTCTGCCAGCAGGGTGGCGGCGCTGCCGCGGGTGGCGGGTTTGGCCAGCAGCGTGGTCAAGCGTCGCTCCAGCGCGGCATCGAGGCGCTTGCGCAGCAGGGCGATCGAGGCGCCGGTGCCGCCGCGGCGCGCATCGAGCTGCTGCGCACGCTGGAATGCCGCCCGCGCGCTGGCGCTGTCGCCGCCCAGCAGTGCGCGCTCGGCGGCATTGCCCAGTGCGTCGAACAGTTCCGCGGTCAGCCGCAGGGTATCGGGATCGGTCGGATTGGTGCGCCAGGCCGCCTCGATGCTGTCCCAGGCGTTGGCATTGGCGGGCGAAAGCAGCGCGCCGTTGCGCAGCTGCTGCTCGGCATTGGCGACGAAGGCGGCAACGCTGCCGCCGGTTGCCAGCGGGTCGCCCAGCCCGGTCACCGCGCCTTCGGTCGGTGCCGGCAGGTCGATTGCCGCGGGCGCATCCGCGGCCTGGGCGTTGGTCGCCGCGGGTGAGGGCGATTCGCGCAGGGAGAAGTAGGCCATGGCGAGCGCCAGCGCTGCCATGCCGCCGATCCCGGCAAGCAGCCAACGCGACCCGGCCGCCGCGGCTTGCGGTTCCGCCAGTGCCGCGGGCGGGACTTCGACCGCGCCGAAGGCCCTGCCGCTGCGCCGCTCGAGTGCGTCGAGCGCCTGCAGCATGTCGTTGGCGCTGGCGTAGCGCTGGTCAGGTTGCTTAGCCATGGCCTTGTCGATCAGCGGTTGCCAGTGCTTCAGCGCGGCCGGCAGCCGTGGCACCGGTTCCTGCACGTGCTTGAGTGCCATGGTCAGTGCATCGCCGGCGTTGTAGGGCAATTGGCCCACCAGCATTTCCCAGATGAGCACGCCGATGCTGTAGATGTCCGCGCGGCGGTCCACGTCCTGCCCGCGCGCCTGCTCCGGTGGCATGTAGGCGGTGCTGCCGACGGCCAGCCCGGCGCTGGTCAGGCGCGGGTTGCTGCCGCGGCGCAGGGCGATGCCGAAGTCGGCCAGCATCGGCCGGTCGGCGTCGTCGAACAGCACGTTCTCGGCCTTCACGTCGCGGTGCACCACGCCGCGCACGTGCGCGTAGTCCAGCGCGTCCAGCAGGCTGCGCAGGATCGCCGCCACCTTCGGCTGGTCGCCGGCCAGCCGGCGTTGGGCCAGGTGGCCGCGCGAAAGATAGGGCATCGAGTAGAACGGCAGGCCGTCGCCGGTGCGCCCGACCTCGTAGATGCCGACGATGTTGGGATGTTCCAGCCGGGCGATGGTGCGGGCCTCGTTCTCGAAGCGCGCGCGGCTGACCTCGTCGGCCAGTGCGTCGGCCAGCATCACCTTCAGCGCCACCTTGCGATCCAGCGAGGCCTGCTCGGCCAGGTAAACGGTGGACATGCCGCCGTGGCCGATCACCCGCAAGATGCGGTAGCCGTCGATGCTGGGATAGGTCTTGTCGGTCACGTTGCAGTTCGCTTGCCCGGGTGCAGCGCCGAGCATACGACGGGCGTGGTGATGGATGGAACGATCAGCGCGCCGGCTTGCGGCGGACGTACAACTGCTTGCGGGTGCGCGCGACCACCTCGCCGCCGGCATCCACGATGTCGTTGTCGAACCAGCGCAGTACCTTGCCGCCGCCGGCGGCGGCGTCGCGCAGCTCCCCGAGCACCGCGTCGTCGAGCGCGAAGTTGGCCTGCACCACGCCGCGGCCGGGCTTCACGAATTCGATCTCGCCCGCCTTGTCCCACACGAAGTGGTCGCGGCCGAGGTGGTGCAGGACCATCAGCATCCAGAACGGGTCGGTCATCGCGAACAGGCTGCCGCCGAAGTGGGTACCCACGTAGTTGCGGTTCCACGGCCGCATCCGCAGTTCCACCCGGGCGCGGCGGTAGTCGTCGGACAGGTGGGTCAGGTGGATGCCGGCAAGCAGGTAGGGCGGCCACAGGTTGAGGCCGTGGCGGAACAGGCTGGCTCGCATGGTGACGCGGATCGCGGGAGGAGGGGGCATCATCCCATACGCGGCCGTACTGTTGCGTGTGCGGCCGCCCCCGCTGCTGGCGCGGGCCTGCGCAAGCGGGGGTCAGACCAGCAGCAGCGCCGACATCTGCCTGCGGTAGCGGCCCACCAGCTCGTCGTCGTCGAGCACGCGGAAGGCGTCGATCAGCGATTTGCGGGCCAGGTCGTCGCCGTACTTGCGATCGCGGCGCAGGATTTCGATGAACTGGGCCAGCCCGGCCTCGGCATCGCCAGCCACCAGCTGGCGCACGCCCAGCAGATGGCGCGCGCGCAGGTCGCCCGGTTCGGCGGCGATCGCGGCTTGCAGCACTTCCGCGGGGGGCGCGTCGACCAGCAGGGCGGCGAAACCCAGCTTGGCGCGTGCCTTGATGGCGCGGTCGTCGGTGGCCAGGTTGGCCGGCAACCGGTCCAGCAGCTGCTCGGCTTCGCTGGCCGAGCCGGTCTGCAGCAGGGCCAGGGCGAGGTCGAGCTTGTGTTCTTCCTTGTCCGGCTCGGCTTCCACCGCCTTGCGCAGGCGCACGACTTCCTGGTGCGGGTCGAGCGGCGCGGCTTCGGCCGGGGCCTGCTCTTCGGCGGGGGCGGCTGCGGGCTCGATGCCATGGTGCTTGAGGAATTCGCGCAGCTGGCCTTCCGGCAGCGCGCCGGGAAAACCGTCCACCAGCTGCCCGTCCTTGACCAGCATGACCGTGGGCACCGAGCGGATCTGGAACGCCGCGGCCAGTTCCTGCTGCTTGTCCACGTCGACCTTGGCCAACACGAAAGCGCCGTGATAATCGGCGGCCAGCTTCTCCAGCAGCGGCCCCAGCGTCTTGCACGGGCCGCACCATTCGGCCCAGAAATCCACCAGCACGGGGGTCTGCATCGACCGGCGGATCACATCCTCCTCGAACTGGGCGGCGGTGGCGTCGAACACGTTCGGGCTGGCGGTCTGGTTCATGGCGAGGTCGCTAAGGGACATGGCCCAGTAGATGGCGACGAAGGCCGCAATCGCAAGCCGATGTAAAAAATAGTTGACATGCGAAGCGACGAATGTAATGTCTGCATTACATTTAGTCCGCTGGAGATGACATCAATGCGCCTCTCTCCCCGATCCGGCTTTGTCACCTGGCTGTTGTTGGCCGGCGTCGGCCTGGCCCTGTTCTTCACCGGTGAATACCGCGACCTGCCGCTGCCATTGGGGTGGCTGGGGATGTTCCTGTTCGTGGCTGCGGTCTGGTTCTCGGTGGCGCAGCTACACGCGACTCCGGCAAGCGACGAAGAAGTCCAGGTGGCGCCCGGCGAATGGCAGGCCTGGGTCGGCGTGGCCTTTGCCAGCGCGCTGATCGTCGCCCTCATACTCAAGGCGGAGCTGCTACTGCCGCAGCTGCCGATCCACCGCAATCCGGATGCCGGCGCGGCCGGCAAGTCCATCGGCACCCTGTTCGTGGCCTGGCTGGTGCTGGCGCAGGTGCTGAAGCAACGCTGGGCGGGGCGCGTGCAGGCCGATGAACGCGATGCACGGATTGAGCTGGTCGCCGGCCAGTGGGCCCGCTGCGCCGCCGCTGGCGGGGTGGTCGCGATCGCGCTGCTGCTGGGGTTCTCCGAGACCGAGCGCCTGCGTGAATTCAGTTACCCCTTCATCGCGCAGATGCTGATGCTGGCGCTGCTGGCCGGGCTGTGGGTGGAACAGCTGGTGGCCGCGGTGCTGTATTGGCGCGACCGACAATGAGCGGCACCGCGGTTGCCAACGACATCCGCCGACTGCGCTTCGCGCGGGGTGAAATGACCCAGCAGGCGTTGGCCGATGCCTGCGGCGTCACCCGCCAGACCATCATCGCGCTGGAGGCAGGCCGCTACGCGCCATCGCTGGAGCTGGCGTTTCGCATTGCCGATGCGCTGGGCGTGCGGATTGAAGAGGTCTTCCAATGGAACGGGGCCAAGAAGTAGCCGCGGCATGCCAGCCCCAAAGGCTGCCGCCGGATTCCTGCCGGACACCGCATCTGTTAGGGTCGCCACGGCGACGGAGGGCCGTCAACACGTACTCAAGGGGATGAAATGCACGTTTGGAAATCGATACTTGCCATGCTGCTGGCTTTCGCCTTCTCGGCGGCGCACGGCAAGGACGTGATCAGCGCGACAGGCGCCACCAATCCGCCGCCATCAGAAGCGCTAGTCGCTTTCGATCGCTACGAGCTGAGGCCGGCGGCGCTGGCTACGGAATATTCCAATCACGACGCCAACAAGGCGGCGTTGGCCTCGTTCCAGCGGAACCTGGACGAGCGGGTCGGTAACTGGCTTCAGGAACAGAATGCGCGGCCGGCGGCTCACGAGCCGGTACGTACTTTGATCATCGAGCCGCGCATCGAGAAGATCCGGTTCATCGGCAAGGGCGCGCGATTCTGGGCTGGCGCGCTTGCCGGAAGCTCGCAGGTGCTGGTGAAGGTGAAAATGACCGACCAAGCGACGGGAACGGTCATCGCGGAGCCGGAGTTTTATCAGCACGCGAAAGGCATGGCCGGCGCGTGGACGTTCGGTGCCGCGGACAACAGCATGCTGATCCGCGTCGCGAGCATGACCTTGCAGTACCTGCAGGACAATCAGCCCACCGCGGTGGGTGGGGCGACCGGCTGGGCCAGCAAGTAATCTTCAGCCGTGGACCGGAGTCGCGGTGACCATTGAGAAAACCCGGCGCGGCGCGGTCCTGGCGGCGCTTGCGGCGCTGTCGTTTACCCTCGCGCTGCTGCTGGCCGCCGTCGGCCTGCCGGAGTATTCGCACCGCATCCACCCGGTAGCGCTGCGCGGTGCCAGTGGCCTGCCGGGAGCGATGCTGTTCAACGCGGGCGCGTTCCTGCTGCCGGGGATCGCACTGCTGCTGGCTTCGCAGGCGCTGCGGCCTTCACTGGCCAAGCGGGGCTGGGCGGCGCGGATCGGGCTGACCCTGGCGCAGCTGTCGGCGCTGGCGTTCGGGCTGCAGGGTGCGCTGCCGCTGGATGCCAGCGGACAGGACGAGCACGCGATGCGGCTGCATGCGCTGATGTGGATGCTGTGGTGGATCGCGTTCGTGCCGGCGATGCTGCTGCTGGCGCTGGGCGCGCGGCGCGGCGCCGGGTTTGCCGTTGCCTGTCTTGCCGCCGGCCTGCTGGTGCCGCTGCTGGCGGTGCTGGCACCGGTGGATGCGTGGGTGGGGCTGGCGCAGCGGCTGGCGTTCGCGCTGTGGCTGGGCTGGTGGCTGCTGGCGGCGCTGGTGCTCAGCCGTGTTTCAGTTTCAGCGCAAGAATCGTTGCCGCCAGCACGAAGGTGACCGCGTTAGAGGCGATCATCGGCCACGAGTCGAGGAAGATCCCGTAGCCAAACCAGCAGACGATGCCGAAGGTGAACACCACGTACATCCCCAGCGAGATGCCGGAGGTGTCGCGGGTGCGGATGGTCTTCACCGCCTGCGGCACGAACGACAGCGTGGTGCAGGTGGCGGCCAGGTAACCCAGCCATTCCAGGTTCATCGCGCGGGCTCGCGGTGGACGACGCCGTCCTTCATCACGAAATCCACCTTCAGCACGTTGCCGATGTCGGCCAGCGGGTCGCCGGGCAGGGCGACGATGTCGGCGCGCTTGCCGGGCGCCAGCACGCCCTGGTCGTCCACGCCCAGCACCTCGGCGGCGCGGATGGTGGCGGCCTGCAGCGCCTGCGCGGCGGGGATGCCAGCCTCGACCATGTACAGGAACTCGCGCGCGTTGTCCCCGTGCGGGCCCACGCCCATGTCGGTGCCGAAGGCGATCTTCACCCCGTTGCGGTACGCCTTGCCCGCGGTGTCCTGGATCAGCGCGCCGATCCGCGCCGCCTTGGGCCGGACGACGTCGGGGAAATAGCCGTCGATCTTGGCCTTCTCTGCGACGAAGCGCCCGGCGTAGATGGTGGGCACGTACCAGGTGCCGCGCGCCTTCATCAGCCGCATCACCTCCTCATCCATGTAGGTGCCGTGCTCGATGCTGGTGACGCCACCGAGGATGGCGCGGGTCATGCCCTCCTTGCCGTGCGCGTGCGCCGCTACCCGGTAGCCGTAATCCTTCGCGGTATCGACGATCGCCTTCACTTCGTCGACGGTGAACTGCGGCGCGTCGCCGGACGCCGCGTAGCTGAGCACGCCGCCGGTGGCGGTGATCTTGATGACGTCGCTGCCGTCCTTGTAGCGCTGGCGCACCGCCTGGCGGGCGTCGTCGACCGAATTGACCACGCCGTCGGTGGGGCCGGGCGGGCCGACCAAGTGCGAGAGCGCGTCGTTCCAGCCGTTGGTGGGGTCGGCATGGCCACCGGTGGTGGCGATGGACTTGCCGGCGGCGAAGATCCGCGGACCCCTCACCAAGCCCTGGTTGATCGCGTCGCGCAGGTGCAGTGCAACTTCGCCACCGAGGTCGCGGACGCTGGTGAAGCCGGCGGCCAGGGTTTTTTCCGCGTAGCCGACCGAGCGATAGGCGTAGTCCACCGGGTCCAGCCGGAACCCTTCGGAATAGCTTTGCGGGCTGGACTGGCTGCCCATGTGCACGTGCAGGTCGGTGAAGCCGGGGAGGCAGGTGCGGTCGGACAGGTCGATGGCGCGGGCGTCGCCCGCGGCTGCGCCGCGTCCGGGTACCACCTCGGCGATGCGTCCCGCGCGCACCACCACCGTGTGCGGACCAAGCAGCGCGCCGCTGCGGCTGTCGAACAACCTGCCGCAGGTCAGGACGGCGTCACCGGCAGAGGCAGCGGGGGCAAGGACGGCCAGCAGGGCGGCGGCAAGGGCGAGGCGGGTGCGCATGGCGGATCTCCCGGAAGTCGGCGGATAGTGCCATGCGGGCGGCCCGTGGTGCGCTGCGGTAAGCTTCGTGATCCGCTTCCCCCGTGCCTTCTGCCGTGTCCGAGCCCGCCATCTACGATCCCCGCACCGTCGAGTCCGCCGCCCAGTCGTTCTGGGCCAACACCCGTGCCTTCGAGGTGCGCGAGGGCGGCGGCAAGCCGAAGTACTACTGCCTGTCGATGCTGCCGTATCCGTCCGGTGCGCTGCACGTGGGCCATGTGCGCAACTACACGATTGGCGATGTCATCAGCCGCCACAAGCGGATGACCGGGCACAACGTGCTGCAGCCGATGGGCTGGGACGCATTCGGCCTGCCGGCCGAGAACGCCGCGATCAAGAACAAGACCGCGCCGGCCAAATGGACCTACGCCAACATCGAGCACATGCGCACGCAGCTGCGGTCGCTGGGCTATGCGATCGACTGGAGCCGCGAGTTCGCCACCTGCAAGCCGGACTACTACGCCCACGAGCAGCGCATGTTCGTGCGCCTGCTGAAGAAGGGCGTGGCCTACCGCAAGAATTCGGTGGTCAACTGGGACCCGGTGGACCAGACCGTGCTGGCCAACGAGCAGGTCATCGACGGCCGCGGCTGGCGCACCGGCGCGCTGGTGGAAAAGCGCGAGATCCCGCAGTGGTTCCTGCGCATCACCGACTACGCGCAGGAGCTGCTGGACGATCTGGACAAACTGGAAGGCTGGCCGGACTCGGTCAAGACCATGCAGCGCAACTGGATCGGGCGCAGCCAAGGGCTGGAAATCCATTTTGCGGTCGATGGCGAAACCCGGCCGCTGACCGTGTTCACCACGCGTCCCGATACCCTGATGGGCGTGACCTTCATCAGCATCGCCGGCGAACACCCGCTGGCGCAGAAGGCCGCGCGCACCAACCCCGAGCTGGCCGAATTCATCGCCGGTCTCAAGCAGGGCGGCGTCTCCGAGGCGGAGCTGGAGACGCAGGAAAAGCGCGGCATGGCCACCGGCCAGTGGGCCCGGCACCCGGTCACCGGCGAGGACATTCCGATCTACGTCGCCAATTTCGTGCTGATGGGCTACGGCACCGGCGCGGTGATGGCGGTGCCGGCGCACGACCAGCGCGACTGGGAATTCGCCAAGGCCTACGGCCTGCCGGTCAAGCCGGTGATCGTCGATGCGGCGACCCGCGACGCGCTGGAGGAAATGTCGTCGCACCTGAAGGAACACGACGACCCGATGGCGGTGGCGCTGGGTGGCCATGCGCCGGTGGACGTCTACGAGATCGATGCCGCAGTGGCAATGGTGCGCGAATACCTGCGCCGGATCGAGGAAGAGGGCGCCCACACCGAACGCGGCTGGCTGATCAACTCCGGCGAGTTCAACGGCATGGACTTCGACACCGCGTTCGAGGCGCTGGCGGTGAAGTTCGAGCTGGCCGGGACCGGCACCCGGCGGGTCAACTTCCGCCTGCGCGACTGGGGCGTCTCGCGCCAGCGCTACTGGGGTTGCCCGATCCCGGTCATCCATTGCCCCGGCTGCGGGGTGGTGCCGGTGCCGGAAGACCAGCTGCCGGTGGTGCTGCCCGAGGACGTGGCCGATGCCTTCGCATCGGGCGACGTGCATTCTCCGATCAAGTCCGACCCCGAGTGGCGCAAGACCACCTGTCCGCAGTGCGGTGGCGCCGCCGAGCGCGAAACCGACACCTTCGACACCTTCATGGAGTCGAGCTGGTACTACGCCCGCTATACCTCGCCGGGTGCCGCCGACATGGTGGACGAGCGCGCCAACTACTGGCTGCCGGTGGACCAGTACATCGGCGGCATCGAGCACGCGATCCTGCACCTGATGTATTTCCGCTTCTATCACAAGCTCCTGCGCGACGCCGGGCTGGTGCACAGCGACGAGCCGGCCACCCGCCTGCTCACCCAGGGTATGGTCATCGCCGACACCTTCTTCCGCGAGCAGGACAACGGCGGCAAGGAGTGGATCAACCCGGCCGACGTGGAACTGCAGCGCGATGACAAGGGCCGCATCACCGGCGCCACGCTGGCCGCGGACGGCCAGCCGGTGCAGATCGGCGGCACCGAGAAGATGTCGAAGTCGAAGAACAACGGCGTCGATCCGCAGCTGCTGGTGGACCGCTACGGTGCCGACACCGTGCGCCTGTTCTCGATGTTCGCCGCGCCGCCCGACTTGTCGCTTGAATGGAGCGATGCCGGCGTGGAAGGCATGGCGCGATTCCTGCGCCGGCTGTGGCGCGACGTGCACGCACATGCCGCCCAGCCGGACCACCCGGCGGTCGACCCCGCCGCATTGGACGCACCGCAGAAGGCGCTGCGCCGGCAGGTGCACGAGGCCATCGCCAAGGTCGGCGACGACTACGCGCGCCGGCACGCCTTCAACACCGCCATCGCCGCGCTGATGGAGCTGATGAACGCGATCGGCAAGTTCAACGACATGAGCGAGCAGGGGCGCGCAGTGCGCCACGAGGCGTTCGAAGCCATCGTCCTGTTGCTGAATCCGATCACCCCGCACATCAGCCATGCGCTGTGGCAGGTGCTCGGCCATCCGGAGACGCTGCTGGAGGACGTGCCGTTCCCGAAACCGGATGCGGCTGCGCTGGTGCGCGATGCGGTCACGCTGGCGGTGCAGGTCAACGGCAAGCTGCGCGGCACGATCGAGGTCGGCGTAGATACCCCGCGCGAGGCGATCGAGGCCGCCGCGCTGGCGGAGCCGAACGTGGCCGCGTTCGTGGCCGGGCAGGCGCCGAAGAAGGTGATCGTGGTCCCGGACAAGATCGTCAATATCGTGGTGTGAACCGCGCCAGGCTGGCGCATACCCCCGCCGTTTCGCTTCCGAAACGGTGGGCCCCACTCCTTGGCTTCCACTCCCCCTTCGCGCTGCGTGCGAATCGCTCCCCGACGCGGGGCCGGGAATGAAGCGCGATACACTCCGAGCATGAAATCCCGCCTCGCCATCCTCGCCCTGTCCGCCGCGCTGTTGTCCGGCTGCGGCTTTCACCTGCGCAACGCCCTCAACCTGCCGGCCGACTTGGGCCCGGTGCGGGTGCTGGCGGCCGACCGCTACAGCCCGCTGGGCGATCTGCTGGCCGAAGGCCTGCAGCGCGCAGGCGCGCAGGCGGCGCCCGCGGAGGCCAGCGAAGGGGTCGCCACCCTGCAGGTGATTTCCGAGCAGTGGGCCGACACCCCGATCAGCAACGACCAGTCCGGGCGCGCTCAGGAATACGCGCTGCGCTACGCGGTGGTGTTCAGCCTGCGCCGTGCCGATGGCAGCACCGCAGTTCCGCAGCAGGCGGTGGAGCTGTCGCGCGATTACCTGGCCCCGGCGGTGGATTCCATCGGCAAGGCCAGCGAGCGCGAGATGCTGGTCCGCGAGCTGCGCCGCGACATGGCGGCGGCGATCCTGCGTCGCGTCGACGCCGCTTCCAAGCCGGCCGCGCAGTAACGCCGGCAGGCCGCGCATGGAACTGGGCGCAGACCGCCTTGCCGGACAGCTGGCCAACGAGCCGCTGCGGCCGGTCTATCTGATAGCCGGCAGCGAGCCGCTGCTGGTGCTGGAAGCCGCCGACGCGGTGCGCGCCGCCGCGCGCGCGCAGGGCATCCCCGACCGCGAAGTGCACGACATGGAAGGCCGCGATGCCGACTGGGACGGGCTGGATGCGTCGATCAACGCGCCCAGCCTGTTTGCCAGCCGTCGCCTGATCGAAGTCCGTCTGCCCACCGGCAAGCCGGGCGCGGAGGGCGCGAAGCTGATTTCCGGCTTCTGCGCCGCGCCGCCGCCGGACGTGGTGCTGCTGGTGATCGCCGGCGAATGGTCGAAGTCGCACGCCGGCAAGTGGAGCGAGGCGGTCGCCCGCGCCGGGCACCTCGCCATCGCCTGGCCGGTGAAGCCGCAGGAGCTGTCAGGCTGGATCGGCCAGCGCCTGCGCAGCCGCGGCATCAAGGCCGCACCCGACGCGGTGGCGCGGCTGGCGCAGCGGGTGGAAGGCAACCTGCTGGCGGCGGCGCAGGAAGTGGACAAGCTGGCGCTGCTGCTGCAGGGTCAGGCCGAGGTGCTGGATGTCGAGCGGATGGATGCGCTGGTCGCCGATTCCGCGCGCTTCGACGTGTTCCGGCTGGTCGATGCCGCCCTCAACGGGCAAGCCGCGCAGGTGTCGCGGGTGATCGCCGGGTTGAAGGCGGAAGGCGAGGCGATCCCGGCGCTGATGGGCATGGTGGTGAAGGAGCTGCACACCGTCGCCGCGCTGGCGCGCGCGCGCAATTTCGCCGCCGAGTGCAAGGCGCAGCGCATCTGGCCGGCCAAGGAAGCCGTGTACAAGCGCGCGCTGTCGCGGCATCCGCCGGAGCGCTGGCAGCGGTTGCTGGTGGAAGCCGGCAGCGTGGACCGCATTTCCAAGGGCCGGGTGCGGCCGGGCCGCGAATCCCACGACGCCTGGCTGCAGCTGGAACGCCTGCTGCTGACGGTTGCGGATCCGGGCGCACTGCGCCTGCTGGCATCGTGAGCAGCCCGCTGCGGGTGTTCTATGGCGGCAGCTTCGACCCGGTGCACAACGGGCACCTGGCCATCGCCCGCGCCGCCCGCGATGCGCTGCACGCCGAGGTGGCGCTGGTGCCGGCGCGCGATCCGCCGCACAAGGACGCCACCCATGCCGATAGCGACCAGCGCGCGCAGCTGCTGGCGCTGGCGATCGACGGCGAGCGGGGGCTGCGGGTGGACACGCGCGAACTGCACCGCGCCGGTCCGTCCTACACCTTCGACACCCTGACCGAGCTGCGCGCCGAAGCCGGCGCCAGCGCGCCGCTGGCGTGGCTGGTCGGCGCCGACTCGCTGCTTCAGCTGCATACCTGGCACCGCTGGCGCGAACTGTTCGACCTCGCCCATATCGTCGCCGTGCAGCGCCCGGGTGCCGAGGTCGACGCCGCGCGCCTGCGCGAACAGGCGCCGCAGGTGCTGGCCCAGGTCAATGGCCGCTGGCTGCCGCCCGATGCGTTGGCTGATGGGCCGGCTGGCGGCTTCGTCCTGCTGCCGCTGGCGGAGCTGCGGCCGGAGTCCTCCACCGAGCTGCGCCGCCGCATCGCCGCCGGCGAACCGTGGCGGGAGTGGGTGCCGGCGGCCGTGGCCGCGCGTATCGACAGCCTTCATCTCTACCGCAACCCGGCCGTTATACTGCCTGCGTTTCCATCGAGCGATCGCCCTTGACCACCGCCGCCCAAGTCATCAAGACCAGCCTGCCCAACCCGCCGCCCTCCGTGGAGGCCCTGCTGAAGGCCGTGCACGACGGGCTGGAAGAACTCAAGGCCAAGGACATCGTTGAAATAGACGTACGCGGCAAGAGCAGCGTCTGCGATTACATGGTGGTTGCCTCCGGCACCTCCACCCGCCACGTGAAGTCGGCGGCGGACGAAGTGGTGCGCTTCGCCAAGAAGCTCGACGTGATGCCGCTGGGCGTGGAAGGCGAGCGCGAGGCCGAATGGGTGCTGGTGGACCTGGGGGACGTGGTCGTCCACGTCATGCTGCCGAGGGTGCGCGAGTTCTACGCGCTGGAACGGCTGTGGTCGGTCGGCGACCAGCCGCCGGCAGCGGGTGGCGAAGACGAATAAGCCCGGTGCCGTCACGGCCGTTGCGCCGGTGGCGGCAGCCAGCGTCCTGCAGCAGCTGCAGGCGCAGTCCGGCCTCTGCGCCCAGGCCAGCCCGGCGCGCAAGCGCTTCGACAAATTGGTGTCCGAGCTGGAGCGCCAGCGCGGCGAACTGCGCGCCTGGGCCGAGGCCCTGCCGCGCTGGCATGAGCGCCACCAGTCGCAACTGGCGCCGCTGTTGGCGCAGCGGATCGAGCTGGATGTCGCGCTGGTGGAATTGCTGGACCACAGCGACGCCACCATCAAGCTGGCCAAGAGTGATCGCGCCGTTCTTTCCGAACTGCTGTGCCAGCTGGCCGGGCCATTGATCGAGGCCGGTCGCGTGGAACTCAAGCCACTGTACGACCGCCACAGTCCGCAGGACTACGACGCGGACATGGCGGAAACGGATGCGATGTTCAAGCAGGTGCTCGGTGCTGCGTTCGGCCTGTCGCCCGAGGACGTGGAGGCGATGGACTCGCCGGACGCGGTGTTCGAGCAGGCGCAGGCGCGAATGCACCAGCAGCAGGAACATGTGCGGCAGCGCAAGGCGCGTCGGCAGCAGCGCGAACGCGCCAAACAGCCGGCCGACGAGCCGCCGCCGCTGCGCGAGCTGTACCGCAGGCTCGCGGCCAGCCTGCATCCGGATCGCGCCCGCGACGCCGCCGACGGCCAGCGCCGCACCGTGTTGATGCAGCGGCTCAACGCCAGCTACAAGGCTGGCGACCTGATCGGCCTGATCGAGCTGCAGGTGGAGATCGGCCTGCTGGACGCCGCCGGCGTGGATGCACTCACCGACGCGCGCCTGCAGCAGTACAACCGCGAGCTGTCCCGGCAGTGCGAGGAGGTCGCGCGGGAACTGGCGCAGGTGGAGCAGGGCTTCTGCGCGGACTACGGGCTGGATCCGGCGCGGCGGCTGAAGCCGCAGCAGCTCGACAAGCTGCTGGCGCGTTGCAAGCGCGAAGTCGAAGCCGACCTGGCGATCATGCGCGCCGACCTGCGCGGCCTGCAGCAACCGCAGGCGTTCAAGCGCTGGCTCAAACAACAGCGCCAGCTGGGCGATGAGGATGCGCGCTTCGCTCAGGATGACGCCGGGTACTGGTACTGATGAAGGCGCGTCTGATCGCCGTGGGCGAGCGCGCGCCCGGCTGGGTGGCGCAGGGCTTCGCCGAGTACCAGAAACGGCTGTCGCACTGGCTGCCGCTCGATCTCGTCGAGGTCGAACCCGGCGTGCGCGGCAAGGGTCGTGACACCGCCCGCGCGATGAGCGACGAGGGCGCGCGGGTGCTGGCGGCGCTGCCGAAGAGCGCGCATGTGGTGGCGTTGGATGGGCGCGGGAAAATGCATTCGTCCGAACAGCTCGCCCAACGCCTCGAACGCTGGCGCGGGCAGGGCCGCGACCTCGCCTTCCTGATCGGCGGCCCCGAGGGCCATGCCGCCGAGGTCATCGCCCGCGCCGACGAACACTGGTCGCTGGGCCCGCTGACCCTGCCGCACATGCTGGTGCGGCTGGTGCTGGCCGAACAGATCTACCGCGCGGCGGCGCTGCTGGCCAACCATCCCTATCACCGCGCCTGATCACAGCGCACGCGGGCAACAAAAAACCCGCCGTTTCCGGCGGGTTTTTCGTGGGTTGGGTGTCGCGAAGAATCAGACCTGCATCGCCTTGGCGACTTCGGCCAGGTAGTCTTCCTGCACCTTCTCGATGCCTTCGCCGACCACCAGGCGCTGGAAGCCCAGCACGTCGGCGCCGGCGGCCTTGACCACGGCTTCGACGGTCTTGTCGCCGTCCAGCACGTAGGGCTGGCCGTACAGGGTGACCTCGTTGACGATCTTGTTGATCTTGCCGCTGATGATCTTCTCGAGGATCTCGGCCGGCTTGGCCTTGTCCTTTTCGCTCATCTTGGCCAGCTCGATTTCCTTTTCCTTGGCCACGAACTCGGCCGGCACATCGGACGTCTTGTTGTGCGGCGGGTTCATCGCGGCGATGTGCATCGCCAGGCCGCGGGCCAGGTCGGCGTCGCCGCCGGCCAGCTCGACCAGCACGCCGATCTTGCCGCCGTGCACATAGGCCGCCACGTTGTTGTTGCCGTCCACGCGCACCATGCGGCGCACCTGGATGTTCTCGCCGAGCTTGGCGATGGCGGCGGCGCGGGCTTCCTCGACGGTCTCGCCGGAAGCCAGCTTGGCGGTCTTCAGGGCTTCAACGTCGGCAGCACCGGAGCTCAGCGCGGCGGCGGCGATGGCGTCGCACAGGGCGACGAAGCTGCCGTCCTTGGCCACGAAGTCGGTTTCGGAATTGATCTCGACCAGCACGGCGTTGCCGCCGTTGCCGGCAGCGGCCACGCGGCCTTCGGCGGTGACGCGGCTGGCCTTCTTGTCGGCCTTGGCCAGACCCGACTTGCGCAGCGCCTCGGCGGCGGCGTCGATGTCGCCGTTGTTTTCGGTCAGTGCCTTCTTGCACTCCATCATGCCGGCGCCGGTGCGCTCGCGCAGATCCTTGACCAGGGAAGCGGTGATTTCAGCCATGGGGATTACCTCTAGATGTATGGAAACGCCATCCCTGCGAAAGCAGGATCCGGAGACCTTGCCCGTTCGGGGTTCAACGTCCCTGGACTCCCGCCTGCGCGGGAATGGCGAGCAGTAACCCGCGGCCGCGCAGCTGGGCGCGACCGCGGGACGGGCGATTACTCGCCCTTCTTGCCGTTGCGGCGGGCCGGCTTGGCCTCTTCGCCTTCGACGGCGGCGGCGAAGTCTTCTTCACGCACCGTGGCCGAATTCGGGGCAGCGGCCTTGCCTTCCAGCACGGCGTCGGCGGCGGCGCGGGCGTACAGCTGCACGGCGCGGATGGCGTCGTCGTTGCCGGGGATCGCGTAGTCCACCAGTTCCGGGTTGTAGTTGGTGTCGACCACCGCGATCACCGGGATGCCGAGCTTCTTGGCTTCCTTGATGGCGATGTCTTCATGGCCGATGTCGATCACGAAGATCGCGTCGGGCAGGCGGTTCATTTCCTTGATGCCGCCCAGCGAGGCTTCCAGCTTGTCGCGCTCGCGGCGCAGGCCCATCACTTCGTGCTTGACCAGCTTCTGGAAGGTGCCGTCGGTTTCCGCGGCTTCCAGTTCCTTCAGGCGCGACACCGACTTCTTGACGGTGGCGAAGTTGGTCAGGGTGCCGCCCAGCCAACGCTGGTTCATGAACGGCTGGCCGCAACGCTCGGCTTCTTCCTTGATGGCATCGCGCGCGCTGCGCTTGGTGCCCAGGAACAGGATGGTGCCGCGCTTCTGCGCAACGCCCGAGATGAAGTTCATCGCGTCGTTGAACAGCGGGACGGTCTTTTCCAGGTTGATGATGTGGATCTTGCCGCGGGCGCCGAAGATGTACGGGCCCATCTTGGGATTCCAGTAGCGGGTCTGGTGGCCGAAGTGGACGCCGGCTTCCAGCATCTGGCGCATGGTGATCTGGGGCATTTCTGAAACTCCGATGAGGGAATCCGCGCCGGTTGGATGAAGGCGCTGCGCCACGGCCGCGGGGGCTGGCGCTGGATTCCGGGGTTGGGCCTCCCCGTCGTCACCGCTTCCGAACCCGCTTGCGCGGGCACCCCGGAGCGGGGGTTGCCGACAGGTGTGGATTTGCCGATGGCGCTCGGCATGGCGTTTACAGCCGCGGAATTATAGGGGAGGAGGGGTTTGCGAGCAAATCATGGCTGCAACCAGGCCGCCGGCCGGAGGCGGCTTGTCCCTCAATCGGGCCATCCCTGGCCCGATTCGGGCGCCGGGCATCCTGCCCGGCTTTGTGCTCGCCCCCGGCCGGCGGTCTGGTTGCATGGAGGTGATGGGGTGCGCCGGGGGAAGAGCCCGAGCGGGCCATGGATGGCCCGCGGCCGCGACATCAGTCTTGGATGACTGGATCGAGCGGCGGACTCTTCCCCCGGCGCATCCCAGCACCGGACAACGGTCTTGCAGACGCCGTTCTGCCGCCACCCGCGCAATGCGCGATAATCCGCAAATGACTATCAATCTGAAGACCCCGGCCGAGATCGAGAAAATGCGCGAGGCCGGCCGGCTGGCCGCCGAAGTGCTGCAGGTGGTCGCCCCGTTCGTGAAGGCGGGCGTCACCACCGAGGAACTCGACCGCATCTGCCACGACCACATCGTCAACGTGCAGGGCGCGATCCCGGCCAACATCGGCTACCGCGGCTATCCCAAGACCGTGTGTACTTCGGTCAACAACGTGATCTGCCACGGCATTCCCAGCGAAACCAAGGTCCTGAAGGACGGCGACATCGTCAATATCGACGTGACCGTCATCAAGGACGGCTGGCATGGCGACACCAGCCGGATGTACATCGTCGGTACCGCGTCGGTGATGGCCAAGCGGCTGGTGGACGTCACCCGCGAGGCGATGTTCCGCGGCATCCGCGCGGTCAGGCCGGGCGCGACCCTGGGCGATATCGGCCATGCCATCCAGAGCTATGCCGAGGCCGAGCGCTTCAGCGTGGTGCGCGACTACTGCGGCCATGGCATCGGCAAGATCTACCACGACGACCCGCAGGTGATGCATTACGGGCGCCCGGGCGAAGGCCTGGTGCTGGAAGAGGGCATGACCTTCACCATCGAGCCGATGATCAACGAAGGCGCACGCCACACCCGCCTGCTGCCGGACGGCTGGACCGTGGTCACCAAGGATCGCAAGCTGTCGGCGCAGTGGGAGCACACCGTGGTGGTGACCCGCGACGGCGTGGAGATCCTGACCCGGCTGCCGGGCGACGACAACGACCTGTGAGCGCGCCGGCGGGCGGTGACCCGGCCTGGTCCGCCGCGGCGAAGGCCGCGCAGGCGCGCATCGATGCCCGCCTGGCGCGACGCTTCGACGCCGGCCATCCCGCCGATCGCCTGATCGCGCTGCGCGCCCGCGCCGTCGATGCGCAGGTGCGCGCCGCATGGCGGCGCTGTATTCCGGAGGACGCACCGCTGGCCCTGTTCGCGGTGGGCGGCTACGGCCGCGGCGAACTGTTCCCGCAATCCGACATCGACCTGCTGGTGCTGGCCGAACCCGAGGCGCAGCGCGCCTGGGAAGCGGCGCTGGCACGCTTCGTGGCGCTGCTGTGGGACGCAGGCCTGGAAGCCAGCCATGCGGTGCGCTCGGCGCGGGAATGCACCGCCGCCGCGGGCGACGACCACAGCGTGCTGACCGCACTGATCGAGGCGCGTCCGCTGTGCGCCGCGGCGGCGACGGAAGAGTCGCTGCGCGCGGCCGTCGCGCCTGAGCGGGTGTGGCCGGCGGAAGCGTTCTTCGAAGCCAAGAGCGAGGAACAGCGTCGCCGCCACGCGCGCTTCGGCGATACCTCCGACAACCTCGAGCCCAATCTCAAGGACGGCCCCGGCGGCCTGCGCGACCTGCACCTGCTGGGCTGGTTGGCGCTGCGCAGCTTTGGCGTGCACGCGCTGGACCGGCTTATCGAACGGGGCCGGCTGGGCTGGGACGAGGCTGCCGCGCTGGAGCGCGAGCGCCGCGCGCTGTGCCGGCTGCGCTACGGCCTGCATCTGGTGGCCGGGCGGCGCGAGGAGCGGCTGCGTTTCGATTACCAGAAGCTGCTGGCGGTGCGGCTGGGTTACGTCGACGATGCCGATTCGCTCGGCGTCGAGAAAATGATGCAGGACTTCTACCGCAGCGCCGCGGTGGTGCGGCGGATCGGGGACCGCCTGCTGCAGCGCTTCGAGGAGCATTTCGAAGGCGTGGCCGCGCCCGAACCCATCGATGCGGATTTCGAGCGCCGCGGCGGCTGGCTGGCGGCGCGATCACCGGGCTGGCTGGCCGGCGATCCCGCCAACCTGTTCGCGCTGTTCGCCGCGTGGGCAGCCGATTCCGGCCTGCGCGGCCTGCATTCGCAAAGCGCGCGCGAACTGGCGCAGGAACTGCCGCAGATTCCCGCTTACACCGATGCCTCGCCGGCGCTGCGCGAAGCGTTCATGCAGCTGCTGCGCGGCCCGCGCCCGGTCAAGACGCTGGAGCGCATGGCCCGCTCCGGCGTGCTGGGGCGCTGGATCCCGGCGTTCCAGCGCGTGTCCGGGCGGATGCAGTTCGATCTGTTCCACGTGTTCACCGTCGACCAACACACGCTGGCGGTGCTGCGCAATCTGGACCAGTTCGCCAGCGGCGAGGCCGATCCGCGCTTCTCCATCGCGCACCACGTGTGGCCGTCGCTGCGCAAGCCGGAGTTGCTGTTGCTTGCCGGGTTGTTCCATGACATCGGCAAGGGCCGCGGCGGCGACCATTCCGAACTCGGCGCGGTCGATGCGCGCGCGTTCTGCGAGGCGCACGGCCTGTCCGAGGCCGACACCGCGCTGGTCGAATGGCTGGTGCGCAGGCACCTGCTGATGTCGGTCACCGCGCAGAAGCAGGACATCACCGATCCCGAGGTGATCCATCGCTTCGCCGCCATCGTTGCCGACCGCCAACGGCTGGATGCGCTCTATCTGCTGACCTGCGCCGACATCGCCGGCACGTCGCCCAAGCTGTGGAACAGCTGGAAGGACCGGCTGCTGGCCGACCTGCACACTGCCACCCGGCTGGCGCTGCGGCGCGGGTTGGGGCAGCCGGTGGCCGCCGCCGAACGCATCGCCGAGAACCGCGCTGCGGCGCGCGCGCTGCTGCTGGATACCGGGCATGCCGATGCCGATGTCGACGCCATGTTCGCGCGCATGCCGGACGAGAATTTCCTGCGCAGCCGCCCCGAACAGATCGCCTGGCAGGCCACTGCGCTGAACGGCGCGCTGCCGTTCGAGCCGGTGGTGGCGGCGCGCGCGATCCCCGGCCGCGACGGTCGCGACGGGCTGGACGTGCTGGTGCACATGCCCGACCGCGACGGCCTGTTCGCCGCCATCGTCATCACCCTTGATCGCCTGGGCATGAGCGTGCTGCAGGCGCGGGTGCTGGACGGCCCGGACGGCACCATCTTCGATACCTTCCACGTGCTGCCGGCGGAGCAGCGGCAGGCGCCGGAACCGGCGCTGCTGGCTGCGGCGCTGGCACAGGCGCTGGCCGGCGATCTGGGCCGGTTGCTGCCGGCGCGGCGCAGCCAGCCGCGCCACCTCCGCCACTTCCGCGTGGCCCCGCAGCTGGATTTCACCGAGATGGCCGGCGGCACCCGCATCGGCCTGATCTGCACCGACCGCCCCGGCCTGTTGGCCGACGTGGCGCGGGTGCTGCGCGAACAACGGCTGCGCGTGCACGATGCGCGCATCGCCACCTTCGGCGCGCGCGCCGAGGACCTGCTGCTGGTCAGCGACGAACATAACCACCCCCTTTCGCCGGACCGTTGCGACGCCCTGCGCGCCGCACTGCTGGCGGTTTTCGACGGAGACAACCGATGACTGCAGCCGATTTTTCCGCCCTGCGCACGACGCTTGAAGATGCGTGGGAGCGCCGCGCGGAGCTGACCGCCGACGACATCGCCGGCCGCGTGCGGCCCGCGGTGGACGCGGCCATCGCCGGGCTGGAAAGCGGCCAGCTGCGCGTGGCCGAGCCCGATGGCAACGCTGGCTGGCAGGTCAACCAGTGGCTGAAGAAGGCGGTGCTGCTGTATTTCCGCACGCAGGAGATGGCGCTGGTCGATGCCGCGCCGGCGCCGTTCTGGGACAAGGTGCCGGCGCGCTTTGCCGGCTTCGACGAGGTCGCGTTCCGCCAGCTTGGTGCGCGGGTGGTGCCGGGCGCGGTAGTGCGCGCGGGCAGCCATATCGGCAAGGACGTGGTGCTGATGCCGAGCTTCGTCAACATCGGCGCCTTCGTCGACGAAGGCACGATGGTCGATACCTGGGCCACGGTGGGCAGCTGCGCGCAGATCGGCAAGGGCTGTCATCTGTCCGGCGGCGTCGGCATCGGCGGCGTGCTGGAGCCGCTGCAGGCGGGGCCGACCATCATCGAGGACCACTGCTTCATCGGCGCGCGCTCGGAAGTGGTGGAAGGCTTCGTGGTCGGCCACCACAGCGTGGTCGGGATGGGCGTGTTCCTCGGCCAGAGCACGCGCGTGTACAACCGCATGACCGGCGAGGTGAGCTACGGCTCGGTGCCGCCGTACAGCGTGGTGGTGTCCGGTTCGCTGCCGGCGGCCGATGGCAGCCATTCGCTGTACTGCGCGGTGATCGTCAAGCAGGTGGACGAGAAGACCCGCGGCAAGACCAGCGTGAACGAGCTGCTGCGCGGTTTGGCGGATTGATTGATGGTGTCCGCGCGAGGCTGGCCGGCATGCGTTGTCCGCGACACGCCGTGAATACGTCCATGTAGGCTCATCGGCGACATCCATGTCGCCGAAGGTCGCGGCCAACGCACGCCGGCCAGCCTTTCGAACCCGCAGGCATGACTCGTGGCGTGTCGCGGGATTGGCTGCCCGCCGCCCATTCCGGAGATCCATGACTTTCGGCAGGGGAGCGGCGCGGCGCGCCATGCGACAGGATAGGCATCCTCACCGGAGCGATGCCATGAAGAAGCGCCTGTCCGTCACCCTGCTGGTCGCCGCACTGACGGCAGCTTCGGCCAATTCCGCGCAGGATCTTTCGCGCTACGGCGATGACGGGCTGCGCGCCGAACTGGCGTCGATCGCAGAATCCGAGGTCGCGCTGCTGGTGCCGATGCGCGATGGCGTTGGCCTGTCCACCAACATCTGGCGGCCCAAGGGCGCGAAGGGCCCGCTGCCCACGATCCTGTGGAAGACGCCCTACAACGAACACGTGCTGCGCGGCAGCACCGCACGCTTCGCCGCCGAAGCGGTGCGCAACGGCTACGCCTTCATCGTGCAGAACGAGCGCGGCCGCTATTTCAGCCAGGGCAAGTACGAGATCCTGGGCTACCCGCAGACCGACGGCTACGACACCCTCAGCTGGATCGCCAAGCAGCCGTGGTCGAACGGCAAGGTCGGCACGCTGGGCTGTTCGTCGTCGGCGGAATGGCAGCTGGCGCTGGCGGCGATGAACCATCCGGCGCATGCGGCGATGGTGCCGATGGCGGCGGGCGCGGGCATCGGCAAGGTCGGCCCGTTCTGGGAACAGGGCAATTTCTACACCGGCGGCGTGCCGCGCACGCTGTTCGCGATCTGGATGTACGGCGTCGACAATCCCCTGCGCGCGCAGCTGCCGCAGGACCTGTCCGGGCCGATGCGTGCGCGGATCGCGCAGTACAACGATCTCGACACCAGGAAGCCCGATGTCGAATGGAAGAAGCACATCTGGCACCTGCCCTACGCCAGCCTGCTGTCCTCGCTGGGTGAGCCGCCGGCCACGTTCGAATCGATGATCGCGCGTGGACCAGGTGATGCCGAATGGAAGAAGGGCGGCCTGTACGACGACTCGATGGGCTGGGGCGTGCCGGCGCTGTGGTTCAACAGCTGGTACGACGTGTCCATCGGCCCGAACATGGCGCTGTACAACCACGCGCGCAGCGTCAATTCGGATCGCGAAGCCAGTGCCAACCAGTACGTGGTGGTGGGACCGAACCCGCACTGCCAGTTCGCACGACTGGGCAAGGACTACAAGGTCGGAGACCGCGAGATGGGCGACGCCAGTTTCCCGGTCAACCAGCAGATCTTCGGCTTCTTCGACCGCTGGCTGAAGGACCAGCCGAAGGCGTTCGCTGCCGACACGCCGCATGTGCGCTACTTCACCATGGGCGCCAACCGCTGGCAGTCGGATGCGCAGTGGCCGCCGAAGGCGGCGCAGCCGGTGCGCATGTACCTGCGCTCCGGCGGCAATGCCAATTCGATGTACGGCGACGGCCTGCTGTCATTCGAAGCGCCGCGCGCCGACGAACCGAAGGACAGCTATCGCTATGACCCGGCCAACCCCGTGCAGACCATCGGTGGTGGCGACTGCTGCAACGGCGGTGTGGTTATCCCCGGTGCGTTCGACCAGCGCCAGATTTCATCGCGCCACGACGTGCTGGTCTATACCAGCGCGCCGCTGCAGGAGCCGATGGAAGTGACCGGGTTCGTCGATGCGGTGCTGAAGGTGTCGTCCAGCGCCAAGGACACCGACTTCGCGGTGAAGCTGGTCGACGTGGCGCCGGACGGCACCGCGTGGATCATCGGCGACACCATGCTGCGCGCGCGCTATCGCGATGGCTACACGGTGCCCGCATTGATGCAGCCCGGCACGGTTTACACGCTCAAGCCCACGCCGATCACCACCTCGATCCAGTTCGGCAAGGGCCACCGCATCCGCGTCGAGATCACCAGCTCCAATTTCCCCAAGTTCGCCCGCAACCTCAACACCGGCGGCCCCAACGAAACCGAGCGCGAGGCGGTGGTGGCCGACAACGCGATCCATCATTCGGCGGATAATGCGAGCTATGTCGAACTGCCGGTGGTGAAACGCTGAGATGGCCGCGACGCTGTACGGACTGAAGAACTGCGATACCTGCAGGAAGGCGCTGAACTGGCTCAAGCGCTTCGACATCGAGCATGCGTTCGTCGATTACCGCGACGAGCGCCAGTCGCCGGAAACGCTGCGCGGCTGGAAGGACGCGGTGGGCGGCTGGGATGCGCTCGTCAACAAGTCGTCCACGACGTGGCGGCAGCTGCCGCCGAACCGCAAGGCGCCCGGCAGCGATGCGGAGTGGAAGCTGCTGCTGAAGGAATACCCGCAGCTGGTCCGCCGCCCCGTGGTGGTGTTGGGCGACGGCACGGTGTCGCAGGGCTTTTCCGACAACGGCTTCAAGAAGCTGTTCGGCACCGGCGCATGAGCGATGTCGTCGCGCTGGCCTGCGAGCTGATCGCACGGCCGTCGGTGACGCCGGAGGATGCAGGCTGCCAGGCGCTGATCGCCGCGCGCCTGCGCGCCGCCGGTTTCGCAATTGAGCACCTGCGCTTCGGTGAAGTCGACAACCTGTGGGCCACGCACGGCAGCGGCGGCCCGGTGCTGGCGCTGCTCGGCCATACCGACGTGGTGCCGCCCGGCCCACGCGAGGCCTGGGCCAGCGACCCGTTCCTGCCCGAGGTCCGTGACGGCCTGCTGTACGGGCGCGGCGCGGCCGACATGAAGGGCAGCGTCGCCGCGTTCGTCATCGCGCTGGAACGCTTCGTCGCCGCGCATCCGGACCATCCTGGCACGGTGGCCCTGCTGCTGACCTCGGACGAGGAGGGCGATGCCATCGACGGCGTGCGCAAGGTCGCCGAGGTGTTCCGCCAGCGCGGCCAGCGCATCGACTGGTGCATCACCGGCGAGCCGTCGTCGAAGGCGGCGCTGGGCGACCTGCTGCGGGTCGGCCGGCGCGGCACGTTGTCGGCGACGCTGACGGTGCGCGGCGTGCAGGGCCACGTCGCCTATCCGGAGAAGGCGCGCAATCCGATCCATCAGGCGATGCCGGCGCTGGCGGCGCTGGCGGCCCGGCGCTGGGACGAGGGCTACGAGAGCTTCCCGCCGACCAGCCTGCAGGTTAGCAACATCCACGCCGGCACCGGGGCCAACAACGTCATTCCGGGCGAACTGCAGGTGCTGTTCAATCTGCGCTACAACCCGCACTGGCGCGCGCCGCAGCTGGAAGCCGAGTGCGAGGCCGTGCTGGCCGCGCACGGGCTGGACTACAGCGTCCACTGGCATCGCGGCGGCGAGCCGTTCCACACACCGGAAGGCCCGCTGCGCGCGGCGGCGCGGGAGGTGCTTGCGCAGTTCGCAGGCCACATGCCGGAGGAAAGCACCGGCGGCGGCACTTCCGACGCCCGCTTCATCGCCCCGCTGGGCGCGCAGTGCATCGAGATCGGCCCGGTCAACGCCAGCATCCACAAGGTCGACGAGCACGTGCGCGTGGCCGATCTGGAACGGCTGCCGGATCTTTATCTGGCGCTGATGGAGCGGCTGCTGGTTGATTGAGAGGGCGCTTGCGCGCGCCGGATCCGGCGTGCCATAGTCGGCCCATGCGCTCCTTCGTCGCCACCGCCAACAACCTCAACCGCAATAATCGCGGCACGAACCATCGTGCGCGGCTGCGGGCCCGCGCATAGGCGAAGCGACAGCAAGCCGGAATCACCCAAAGCCCGCATCGAAGGATGCGGGCTTTTTCGTTGTGCGGTTTTCACCCATCCACCAAGGAATTCCCACCATGTGCTCCATCTTCGGCATCTTCGGGCTGCAGCCCGGCGACGACCTCCAGGCCCTGCGGCGGCAGTCGCTGGAACGCTCGCAGCGGCAGCGCCATCGCGGCCCGGACTGGAGCGGCGTCTACACCGACGACGGCGCAATCCTCGTGCACGAGCGGCTGGCCATCGTCGATCCGGCTGGCGGTTCGCAGCCGCTGCTGTCGGCGGACGGCGAACTGGCGCTGGCGGTCAACGGCGAGATCTACAACCATCTGGCGCTGAAGCGTGAACTGTCGCAGCCGTATGCGTTCCAGACCGAGTCGGATTGCGAGGTCATCAGCGCGCTCTACCGGGAAGACGAGCCCGCCTGCTTCCTCAACCGCCTCAACGGCATCTTCGCGTTCGCACTGTGGGACCGCGCGAAAGGGCGCGCGATCATCGCCCGCGATCCGATCGGGGTGGTGCCGCTGTACTGGGGTCACGATGCCGAAGGCCGGCTGCGGGTGGCTTCGGAAATGAAGTCGCTGGCCGACGATTGTGCCGACGTGGCGCAGTTCCCGCCGGGGCACTGGTACGACAGCGCGACCGGCGAGTTGACGAAATACTACGAGCGCCCGTGGCGCGATTACGCGGCGGTGGAAGGCGTGGAAGTATCGCTGGCCGAACTGCGCGAGGCGTTCGAGGCCGCCGTGCACCGCCAGCTGATGACCGACGTGCCCTACGGCGTGCTGCTGTCGGGCGGGCTGGATTCCTCGCTGGTGGCGGCGGTGGCTGCGCGCTACGCCCGCCATCGGATCGAGGACGGCGACAAATCGGAAGCGTGGTGGCCGCGCCTGCACAGCTTCGCGATCGGCCTGAAGGGCTCGCCCGACCTCGCCGCGGCGAAGGTGGCGGCGGACATGCTGGGCACCGTGCATCACGGTTTCGAGTACACCTTCGAGGAGGGGCTCGACGCGTTGCCCGAGGTGATCCGCCACATCGAAACCTACGACGTCACCACCATCCGCGCGTCCACGCCGATGTTCCTGCTGGCGCGGCGGATCAAGGCGATGGGGGTGAAGATGGTGCTCTCCGGCGAGGGCAGCGACGAGGTGTTCGGCGGCTATCTGTACTTCCACAAGGCGCCGAACGCGCGCGAGTTCCACGAGGAGCTGGTGCGCAAGCTCGATGCGCTCAGCAACTACGACTGCCTGCGCGCCAACAAATCGATGATGGCTTGGGGCGTGGAGCCGCGGGTGCCGTTCCTGGACCGCGAATTCCTCGACGTGGCGATGCGGATGGACGCGGCGCACAAGATGGTGCGCAAGGGCGATGCCGGCCCGCAGCGGATGGAAAAGGGCGTGCTGCGCGCGGCGTTCGACGGCTACCTGCCGCCGGAAATCCTGTGGCGGCAGAAGGAGCAGTTCAGCGACGGCGTCGGCTATGGCTGGATCGACGGACTGAAGGCGCACGCCGAGGCGCAGGTATCCGACCGCGTGCTGGCCGCCGCCGACAAACGCTTCCCGGTCAACCCGCCGCAGACCAAGGAGGCGTACTGGTACCGCCACATCTTCGAGCAGTTCTATCCCAGCCGCGCGGCGGCGGAAACGGTGCCGGGCGGCAAGTCGATCGCCTGTTCGTCGGCGGCGGCGATCGCGTGGGATGCCAGCTTCGCCGGCATGGCCGACCCGTCCGGGCGCGCGGTGGCTGGGGTACACAACGATGCCATCGCGGCGGGCGTGGCGGCCCCCTGAGGCAGGGCGCGTGGGTCAGGCCGGCAGCGATTCAGGTTCGAGGCCGCACACCTGGTTGCGGCCGCCGGCCTTGGCCAGGTACAGCTGGCGGTCGGCCTCGCCCAGCAGTTTGTGCAGGTTGGGGAACTGCGGCGAGCGCCGGCTGGCGCCGATGCTGATGGTCATCCGCAGCGGCCGGCCGTCGATGTCGATTTCCATCGCTTCCACCGCCTGCCGCAGGCCCGCCAGGTGGCGCAGGCTGGCCTGTGCGTCGAGGCCGTCGATCAGCATGCAGAACTCCTCGCCGCCGAAGCGCCCGCAGTAGTCCTCCGGGCGGTTGTGGGCGTGCAGGATGTCGGCCATCGCCCGCAACGCGCGGTCGCCGGCCTCGTGGCCGAAACTGTCGTTGATGTGCTTGAAGTGGTCGATGTCGATCATCGCCACGGTCACGTCGCCGCTGCTGCTGCGGGCGATGTGCTTCTCGCTCTGCTCGAGGAAGCTGCGGCGGTTGGGCAGGCCGGTCAGGAAATCGCGGGTGGCCAGGTCCTGCAGGGTGCCGATCAGCTCCAGCTGGTCGATGTTTTGCGAGACCCGGCAGAAGAATTCCTCGCGCGAGAACGGCTTGCGCAGGAAATCGTTGGCGCCGTTCTTTAGGAAACGCGGGATCAGCGAGGCATCAGTGCTGCCGGACACGCCAATCACCGCCATCCGGTCGCGCGCGCGCAGCTGGCGCAGGCGGCGGGTTAGCTCGATCCCGTCCATGCCCGGCATTTCCTGGTCGACGATGACCAGGCGGATGTCGGGGTCGGCTTCGATCATGCGCAGCGCCGACTGGCCGTCGGCGACGTGGGACACGCGGTAGCCCTGCAGCGACAGCAGCGAGGCGATGTAGGAGCGGGCCGACAGCGAATCGTCCACCACCAGCGCGCTGATCCGGCGGTTGCGCTCCAGCCGCTGCACCAGCCAGACCAGATAGTCGAGGCTGTCCGGGGTGCTTTTCAGCACGTAGTCGATGATGTGCTGCTGCAGCGCGCGTTCGCGCAGCGCGTCGTCGTACACGCCGCTGACCACGATGGTGGGCATGCGGCGCTCGACGAAGAAATCGATGACCTGATCACGGTCGCCGTCGGCCAGCACCAGCCCGGTCAGGGCGAGGAACCAGTCGGATTCGCGGTCCAGCAGTTCGCGCGCTTCCGCCAGCGTCGAGGCGACGCTGATCGGCAGCTGCACGCGCTGCTCAATCGCTTCGCGCAACATCGAGGTGTAGGCGCGCGAATTCTCCAGCAGCAGGATGCGCTGGGGCAGGGCAGCGATGGGTTGGCGGGCGTTGGCCAAAGCGAATCCGGCCGGCATCGGTGGTTTCCTGGGAAAGTGCGGCGCGGGAGATGGCCCTGCGGCCATCCCGATTATGCAGCAGCTGCGGCGCCGAAGCAGGGCGGACCTGGGCCGGGTCAGACCGGCAGGCTGCGGCAGCCCAGCGCGGCGAGCAGGCCGTGCATCGCCGGCAGCTGCATCAGCCAGGGCGCCGCGATGGTGAGCAGGCCGGCGGCGATCACCAGCACGCCGGCGGCATTGCGCAGCGCGCCGCGCTGCAGGCGCTGGCCGATGCGCGCGCCGGCCCAGGTCAGCGACACCATCACCGGCAGCGTGCCCAGCCCGAACGCGGCCATGGTCAGCGCGCCGTGCAGTGGGCTGGCGCTCAGCCACGCGGCCGCCAGCAGGGTGGTGGACAGGCCGCAGGGCATCCAGCCCCAGAGCATGCCGAGCAGGAACCGCTTGCCGGCGGTATCGGCCGGCAGCAGGCGGCGCTGCAAAGGTGCCAGCGCGCGCCACAACCGGTTGCCGGGGCCGCCGGAAAAGCGCGGCAGGCGACCCTTGATATCCAGCATGCGCAGCCCGGCGATGACCAGCACGATCCCGACCAGCGCGCGCATCGCGATGCCCAGCTGCGGGACGCGGGCCATGCCCAGCAGGCCGCCGCCAAGACCGCCGACCAATGCGCCGGCCAGCACGTAGCCGCTGACCCGGCCGAGGTTGGGCTGCAGCGCTGCGAACCAGCCGCGCGAATGCACCGAAAACCCGGTGGCGATGCCGCCGCACATCGCCACGCAGTGCGCGCCGCCCAGCAGGCCGGTCAGCAGCGCCGCGCCCAGCACCAGCAGGTCAACCGGCATCGTGGTCGTCCGCTGGCGCGTCCGGCGCGGGGGCCGGTGGCCTGTCGTCGTCGCGCAGGATATCCAGCGCGGGAGTGTCCAGATCCTCGAACTGGCCGTGCTTCACCGCCCATGCGAACAGCAGCGCGGCGGCGCCGATCATCACCAGGCTGATGGGAATCAGGAACAGCAGGATGTTCATCGCGGCGGAACCTTGGTCAGGCGCAGGGCATTGGCGGTGACCGCCAGCGAGGACAATGCCATGCCCAGCGCCGCCAGCCACGGGGTAACCATGCCGGCGGCGGCCAGCGGCAGCGCCAGCAGGTTGTAGCCGATCGCCCAGGCCAGGTTCTGGCGGACGATGCGATGGGTGCGGCGGGCGATCTCGATGGCGGCCGGCACGTTGCCCAGCGAACTGCCGGACAGCACCAGATCCGCCGAGCGCTGGGCCAGCGCGGCGCCATCGCCGATTGCCAGCGAGACATCGGCGCCGGCCAGCACCGGCGCGTCGTTGAGACCATCGCCGACCATCGCCACCACCCGGCCATCGCGCTGCATCGCGCGTACCAGTGCCAGCTTGTCTTCCGGCGACTGGCGCGCATGCGGATCGGCGATTCCCATTGCGCTGGCGAAGCGCGCCACCGGTGCGGCGGCGTCGCCACTGGCCAGATGCAGTGTCAGGCCCTGTTCGCGCAATCGCTGCAGCGCCTGCGCGGCGTCCACGCGCTGGTGTTCGGCGAAAGTGAAGCGCGCGCGCGCGCCTGCGTCATTGCCCAGCCAGACCGCGCCGTCGTCATCGCTGCCGGTCGCGAACGGCGCGGTGCCGATGCGCCAGCGCACGCCCTCGACCGTGCCTTCCACGCCGCGCCCGGCAATGGCGCGCACGCCGCCTGCCACCGGCGCGTCGGCCACCTGCGCGAATGCGGCGGCCAGCGGATGGTTGCTGTCGCGTTCCAGCGCAGCGGCGATGCGCAGCGCGGCATCGGCGTCGATGCCGCGGCAGGCATCCACGCCTTGCAGGTGCGGCTTGCCGTCGCCGAGGGTGCCGGTCTTGTCGAACACCACGTCGGTGGCCTGCGCCAGCCGCTGCAATGCGTCCGGCCGCACCGACAGCACGCCGATCCTGGCCAGCGCGCCGTGGGCGGCGGCCAGCGCCGCCGGCACCGCCAGCGACAGCGCGCACGGGCAGCTGATCACCAGCAGCGCCAGCACCACTTCGAAGGCGCGCGCGGGCTCATGCACGCGCCACCACGCATACACCGCCACCGCGGCCAGCAGCAGCCCGGCGACGAACCAGCCGGCGATGCGTTCGGTGCCCTGTGCCAGCGCCGGGCGGTGCGCCTGCGCGCTTTCCACCAGCCGCGCCAGCTCGGCCAGGCGGGTGCCGGTGCCGACGCCGGTCACGCGGATTTTCGCCGCGTGCTCGCGGCAGGCGGTGCCGGCAAACACCGCATCGCCGGCATGGCGGGTCACCGGCACCGATTCGCCGGTCAGCAGGGATTCCTCGAAATGCGCCTCGTCTTCCAGCAGCACGCCGTCGGCCGGCACCGGCTCGCCCACCGCGATCCGCACCACGTCGCCCACCGCCAGCGCATCGATCGGCACCGACTCGCGGCTGCCGTCGGCCAGTTCGCGGGTGGCGAACGCCGGCCGCGCCCGTGCCAGCGCATCCACCTGCGCGGAAGCGATGCCGCGCGCGCGCTGCTCCAGCTGGCGCGCCACCAGCAGCAGGAACACGAACATCACCGCCGCATCGAACCAGACGTGGGCGCCGCCGCGCACGGTTTCGATGGTGCTCACCGCCCACGCCAGCAGGGTGGAACCGGCGATCAGCACGTCCATGCCCAGGCGGCGCCCGCGCAGTTCGTTCCAGGCGCCGACGATGAACGGCCAGCCGGCCCAGAACACCACCGGGGTCGACACCATGAAGGTGATCCAGCGGAAGAAATCGCGGGTGGGCAGCGGCATCTCGCCGCGGGTATCGAGATACAGCGCTTCGGCGAACATCATCGCCTGCATCGCGCCGATGCCGGCCAGCCCGATCCGCAGCAGGTCGCGGTTGCGTTCGCGCCGACGCGCCGCTTCGCGCGCCTGGCCGGTGGCGAGGTAGGGCCGGTAGCCGAGCGCGGCCAGCCGCGCCAGTGGCTGCGACAATGCGGTACGCGCGGGATCCCAGGCGATGCGGATGCGCCCGGTGATGGCGTTGGCGGAGGACTCCAGCACGCCCGGCTCGCGCGCCAGCGCGCGGTCGATCAGCCAGGCGCAGGCGGCGCAGCGCATGCCGTCGGTGAGCACGGTGATCTCGCGGCCGCCGTCCACCTCGCGGGCGTGGCCGGCCAGCAGTTCCTCGCGGTCCCAGGCGGCCAGCGCCGGCGCGTCGGCATCGACCCGTCCGCCCGGCGCGCTGCGCAGGCGGTAGTAGTCATCCAGGTGGGCGTCCGCGATCCAGCGCGCAGCGGCAGCGCAGCCTTCGCAGCAGAATTCGCGCGTGCCGCCTTCGGCGTCGGCGCGCACCGGCGACTGCGGCAGCGTTTCGCCGCAGTGGTGGCAGACCCCGGCCACGGCATTCACCGCGCTACGGTTGCCCGTCGTCCAGGGACGGCCGCAGCTGCGCGGCAAGCTGGCCCTTCGGCATCCGCCCGCGCAGGCGCCAGGCGTCGCCGGTGGCCGGCTGCAGCTGGATCAGCCAGTCGTGGTCGCCGGCCGGCTTGGCATCGGCGCGCCAACCGGTGTCGGTGGCGGCCAGCGCCAGCGACAGGTCCTGCTCGGCGCGGGTGGGGTGGTGCAGGCGCAGCGTGAGCGCGGCCGCGTGGTCGAAGTCGCCGCTCACCGGCAGCACTTCGACGAAGCCGTGTTCCTCGTCGATGCGCACGATCGCGCCCAGCTTGCGCTCGGCCGCGCGCGCATCGGGGCCGAGATCGGTCTGCTGGGTCTGGCCGGTGCGCTGGACCTCGTCGGGCACCGCGTCGATCGCGTCGCCATTGCCGGCGACCTTGAGCATCCAGACGCTGCCCACGACCACGGCGCCGACCAGTACCACCATCAGCCAGACGATGGGTTGCCGCCACGGCGACGACGATTCGCGTTCCATCCGGATTCTCCTGGAAGCCAGTGCGCGGGCCGCTGCGGGAAGCGCAGCAGCTCGCAACGATGAGGGTTACATGGGGCCAAAGAACGTGCTGTCAACGCGCGCCTTTGCACTGCCGTCGTCGGCCTCGATCACGAAGACCAGCGCGTGGCGGCCGCGCAGGGTGGCGGGCGCGCCCACCTCGACCGCCTGCGACACCACTTCGCCGGCCGGCACGCGCACGTCCAGCGGCGCATCCTTGAGCACCAGCGAGGCGTCGTCGGCCGATTCGATCCGCACCCGGTAGCTGCGGTCGGCGTCGGTCTTGTTGACCAGCTTCAGGGTGTAGCCGTTGGCGGTGCGGTCGCCCTGCTGCTGGTACAGCGCATTGCGGTCGCGCAGCACGTCGGCGATCAGCGGGCTGCGGTTGAACACGCCCCAGGTCCAGGCCCCGACCAGCGCAGTGAGCAGGAAGCCATAGACGAAGATGCGTGGGCGCAGCACCCGGCCGGAATTACCGTCCAGCGCGTGTTGGGTGGTGTAGCGGATCAGACCGTGCGGCATCCCCATCTTGTCCATGACGTCGTCGCAGGCGTCGATGCAGGCGCCGCATGCGATGCACTCGTACTGCAGGCCGTTGCGGATGTCGATGCCGACCGGGCAGACCTGCACGCACATGGTGCAGTCGATGCAGTCGCCCAGCTCCTCGGTCTGGAACTTCGGCAGCGGCGCGGCATCGGTGCCGTCCAGCATCACCGTGCCGGCGGCCTGCAGCCGCGACGCAGCGGCGCTGGGATGCTTGCTGGCGCGGAACACATAGTCGTAGGCGGTGCGCAGGTCGAGCAGGCCGCGCGCGCGTTCGAGCACGCTGGCCAGGCCCTTCTTGCGCGGGCCGCGCGGCTCGCCGCGCATCGGGTCGTAGGCGATGATCAGGGTGTCGCGGTCGAACATCGCGCTCTGGAAGCGCGCGTACGGGCACATGTACTTGCACACCTGCTCGCGCAGGATGCCGGCGTTGCCCCAGGTGGCCAGCGAGTAGAACAGCACCCAGAACAACTCCCAGCCATTCCAGTCGAACGGCAGCAGGCGCGCACCGAGGCTTGCGATGGGGGTGAAGAAGCCGACGAAGGTGAACCCGGTCCACAGCGCGAACAGCAGCCACAGCAGGTGCTTGCCGCCCTTGCGCAGGATCTTTTCCCGATTCCACGGGCCGGCATCCAGCTTCATCCGCTTGGCGCGGTCGCCTTCGGTCCAGCGTTCCATCCACAGGAAGCACTCGGTCCACACCGTCTGCGGGCAGGCGTAGCCGCACCACAGGCGGCCGGCCAGCGCGGTGGTGAAGAACAGGGTGAAGGCCAGGATCATCAGCAGCAGCGCCAGCAGGCTGAAGTCCTGCGGCCAGAAGGTCAGTCCGAACACGTGGAACTTGCGCGCCGGCAGGTCGAACAGCACCGCCTGGCGGCCGTCCCAGTTCAACCACGGGAACAGGTAGTACATCCCGAGCAGCCAGAACACCGCCAACTTGCGCAGGCGGTCGAAGCGCCCGGAAACGTCGCGCGGATAGACCTTCCGCTCGCTCACATAGACGGAATCGCCGCCGGAATCCAGCAGGTCGATGTCGATGCGTTTGCTCACTGCCTGTTACCTGGTGCTGGGTCCGTTGAAGCGGCTGGAAGGCCGCAGCAGGATCCAGGTGAAAAGGCTGGACGACGCCGTCGCCAGCCAGAAGGTGAAGAAGCCGATGCTGTAGCCCAGCCCGCGGGTGATCGCCAGGCCCGGGAAGGTCAAGTCACGCAGTTCCAGCGGATCGATGAAGGCGAAGAACACCATCGTCGCCACCCCGGCTGCGAAGAAGCTGGGCCACAGGATGGCCCCGATCCGCTGCGCCATCGGGCGCGGCGGATGGTCGAAATCCGGGGTGGTGAACGAGGTCATTGCTGGGTCTGGGCGCCGGGTTTGGCCTGGTGGGAGAGCGACCAGACATAGGCCGCGACCAGGCGTGAACGGGTATCGCCCAGTATTTTACCCCACGCCGGCATCACCCCATGGCGACCGTCGCCGATGGTGACCCGCAGCGCTTCGCGGCCGTCGCCGTACAGCCAGTAACCGTCGGTCAGGTCCGGCGCGCCGACCTTCGCATCGCCCTTGCCGTCCTTGCCGTGGCAGGCCACGCAGACGCCCTCGTACAGGGTCTTGCCACGCGCCGCGGCGTAATCGTTGCGGTTGCCGCCGGCCGGCTCGCCCAGCTGGTGCACGTAGGCGATCACGTAGTCCACCGCATCCGGGCCGCCCATGCCCTGCAGCACCTTGCCCCACGGCGGCATCACGCCTTCGCGGCCTTGCACCACCGTGTGCAGGATCTGCTCGGGCGCACCGCCCCAGTGCCAGATGTCGTCGGTCAGGTCGGGATAACCCACCGCGCCCTTCGCCGACGAGCCGTGGCAGGTTGCGCAGGTGTTGGCGAAGATCGACTTGCCCAGCTTGAGCGCCTGCGGGTCGCGCGCCAGCGCATCGATCGCCAGGCCCTTGTAGGGAGCGAAGGTCTGTTCCAGCCGCGCGTTGGCAACCGCTGCCTGGCGGTCATGTTCGCCCTGCGAACTCCACTTGCTGAAACCCTGGTAAGTGCCGAAGCCGCCGTACCAGAACAGGTAGCCGAAGGCGAACACGATGGCGATGTAGAAGCCGTTGATCCACCAGCGCGGCATCGGCTTGTTGTATTCGGTGATGTCACCGTCCCAGTAGTGGCTGGTGTCTTCCGGCTTGGGATCGCCGGGACGGCGCTTGGCCGTCCACCACAGCAGCCAGGTGACGCCCAGCAGGTTGAACAGCACCAGGATGATGACGTACCAGTTCCATGCGGTGGTCATGCCTTCGTCCTCCCGTTGTCGCCGGCCAGGGCTTCGCCCGCCGGCACGCCGTCATCCACCGCCAGTCGCGCGGTGGCGTCGAAGCCGCTGCGCAGGCGCGGCTGCCAGGCCCAGACCCACAGGCCGACGAACAACAGCAGCAGCAGCGTTGTCACGATTCCGGAAATCATCTGCTCAGTTCCCCCGCGGCGCGTGCTTGCCGAGGCCCTGCAAATAGGCCACCAGCGCATCCAGTTCGGTCTTGCCGTCGACGGCGGCCGGCGCGGCCGCGATCTCGGCGTCGGTGTAGGGATCGCCCAGGCGCTTGAGCGCGCGCATGTGCGACTGCACGGTGACGCCGTCCAGGGTGTTCTTCTGCAGCCACGGGAACGACGGCATGTTCGATTCCGGAACCACGTCGCGCGGATTGATCAGGTGCACCCGGTGCCAGTCGTCGGAGTAGCGGCCGCCGACGCGGGCCAGGTCCGGACCGGTGCGCTTGGAACCCCACTGGAACGGACGGTCGTAGACCGATTCGCCGGCCAGCGAATAGTGGCCGTAGCGCTCGGTTTCGAAGCGCAGCGTGCGCACCATCTGCGAGTGGCAGTTGTAGCAGCCTTCGCGGACATAGACGTCGCGCCCGGCCAGCTCCAGCGCCGGGTACGGCTTGACCCCCGGCAGCGGCTTGATCGCCTCGGCCTGGAACATCAGCGGGACGATCTCGGCCAGGCCACCGAGGGAGACGGCGACGGCCACCAGCACGGCCAGCAGGCCGATGTTCTTCTCGAGTTTCTCGTGTGCGATTGCCATGTCTTGTCCTCAGCCCTGCGCTTCGGCGACGTCGGGTGCCATGACCGGATGTTCGGCAACGCCGGACGCCATCTTCCAGGTCTTCCACATGTGCCAGCCCATCAGGCACATGCCGGACAGGATCAACAGGCCGCCCAGCAGGCGTCCCAGGTAGTAGGGATAGGTGGCGACCAGCGACTCCACGAAGCTGTAGGTCAGCGTGCCGTCGGCGTTGGTGGCGCGCCACATCAGGCCCTGGGTGATGCCGGCGATCCACATCGAGACGATGTAGAACACCACGCCGATGGTGTGCATCCAGAAATGCGTGTCGATCAGCTTGGTCGAGTACATCCCCGGCAGGCCCAGCAGGCGCGGATACAGCGCGTACAGCGAGCCGATCGAAATCATCGCCACCCAGCCCAGAGTGCCGGCGTGCACGTGGCCGACGGTCCAGTCGGTGTAGTGCGACAGCGAGTTGACCGTCTTGATCGACAGCAGCGGGCCTTCGAAGGTGGCGATCATGTAGAAGCTGATCGCCACGATCAGGAACTTGAGGATCGGGTCGGTGCGCAGCTTGTGCCACACGCCCGAGAGCGTGAGGATGCCGTTCATCGCGCCGCCCCACGACGGTGCCAGCAGGATCACCGAGAACACCATGCCCACCGACTGCGCCCAGTCCGGCAGCGCGGTGTAGTGCAGGTGGTGGGGGCCGGCCCACATGTAGATCGAGATCAGTGCCCAGAAGTGCACGATCGACAGGCGGTAGGAGTAGATCGGGCGCTGCGCCTGCTTGGGCACGAAGTAGTACATCATCGCCAGGTAGCCGACGGTGAGCAGGAACGCCACGCCGTTGTGGCCGTACCACCACTGCGCCATCGCATCGACCGCGCCGCTGTAGACAGAGTACGACTTCCACAGCCCGGCCGGCATCACCAGGTTGTTGACGATGTGCAGCAGCGCCACCGCGATCACGTAGGCGCCGTAGAACCAGTTGGCGACGTAGATGTGCTTGACCCGGCGCTTGACGATGGTGCCGAAGAACAGCCAGCCGTAGGCCACCCAGACGATCGCGATCAGCAGGTCCAGCGGCCACTCCAGCTCGGCGTATTCCTTGCTCTGGGTGATGCCCAGCGGCAGGGTGATGACCGCGCCCAGCATCGCCGCCTGCCAGCCCCAGAACACGAAGCTGGCCAGCTTGTCGGAAATCAGCCGCACGTGGCAGGTGCGCTGCACCACGTACAGCGAGGTGGCGAACAGCACCGAACCGCCGAACGCGAAGATCATGCCGTTGGTGTGCAGCGGCCGCAGCCGGCTGTAGGTCAGCCACGGGATGTCGAAATTGAGGGCGGGCCAGTACAGCTGCGCGGCGCAGAGGACGCCGACGGCCATGCCGACGATGCCCCAGAACACGGTTGCGACCGCGAACTGGTGCACCACCTTGTCGTTGTAGGTGCCGGTGATGGCTTGCATGCGGGTCTCCGGAGTGAACATGAACATGCTAGTCAGGCCTCGAAGATCGGGGCTTGACGTGGGTCAAATTGATGGGGTCTATCGCAGTCGTGGCGGGCGGTGTAAGCCGGGCAACTGGTGGCGGGATCAGCGATAATTGTAGCCCTAGCCTTCCCGATTTGCAGGCATTCGCAAAGTCATGAGCGACCCGATCCCGCTGAATCTGGCACGACTGCGGCGCACCTGCGCGGAGTGCTCGTTGCAGATGCTGTGCCTGCCCGCGGGTGTCGACGCGGAAGATCTCGGCAGGCTGGACACGGTGGTGCAGCGGCGCAAGCCGCTGGCCAAGGGCGAAAGCCTGTATCGCACCGGCGATCCGTTGCGGGCGGTGTTCGTGGCCAGCGAAGGCAGCTTCAAGACGGTGGTGGTGAACCCGGCCGGCGAAGAGCACGTACTGGGCTTCCACCTGCCGGGCGAGCTGTTCGGGCTGGATGCCATCGGCAGTGGCCAGCACCGCTGCGAAGCGGTGGCGCTGAGCGATTCGCGGGTGTGCGAGCTGCCGTTCTCGCAGCTGGCGACCATCGCCGCCAAGCTGCCCAGCCTGCAGCAGCAGCTGCTGCGCGTGATCGGCCAAAGTGCGGATCGCGACCATGACCACGTCGACGTGCTGTCGCGGCGCCAGGCCAGCGAGCGCATCGCCCTGTTCCTGCACGGCCTGAGCGAGCGCTACCGGCGCATCGGCCGGCCCTGCGACGACTTCCAGCTGCCGATGAGCCGCGACGAGATCGCCCGCTACCTGGGGCTGGTGCTGGAAACCGTCAGCCGCGGTTTCAGCCGCCTGCACGAGGACGGGGTGATCGAAGTGCGCGGCCGGCGGGTGCGCATCGTCGACGAAACGGCGCTGTGCCTGGCCGCCAACGGCGGCAGCGATGGGGCGAGCCCGCAGTCGCGCAAACGCGACCGCGCCTGATCGATAGCGGCGGCGTCTCCGCGCCGGGCTTGCCGGCCGACGGGGGTTCCGCGAAGCTGCATGGATGATGGCGGACCTGGACATCCTTCGCGGCCTGGCAGTGGCGTTGGGCCTTGGCTTGCTGGTGGGCGTGGAGCGCGAGCGCCGGCGCGCCGACGACGGCCACGACGTGGCCGGGGTGCGCACGTTCGCGCTGATCGCGCTGGCCGGGGCGATCGCCGAGCGCATCGGCGGCATCGGCATCGCGCTGGGCGGCGCGTTCGTGGTGCTGGCGGCGCTGGCCGGCTACCGCGCCAGCCGCGGTCGCGATCCTGGTCTGACCACCGAAACCGCGATGCTGCTGGTGTTCCTGCTGGGCGTGCTGGCGATGCGCGAGCTGGTGCTGGCGGCGGGCCTGGGCGTGGCGGTGACCCTGCTGCTGGCGATGAAGACCCGCGCCCACCACTTCGTCCATCAGGTGCTGACCGACCAGGAGCTGCACGACGCGCTGCTGCTGGCCGCGGCGGCCACCGTGGTGCTGCCGCTGTTGCCGGATCGCGCCATCGATCCATGGGCGGTGCTCAATCCGCGCAAGCTGTGGCTGCTTGCGGTGATCGTGATGGCGATCAGCGCGCTGGGCCACATCGCCAAGCGGGCCTATGGCGCACGCACCGGGCTGATGCTGGCGGGCTTCGCCGGCGGCTTCGCGTCCAGTGCGGCCACCATCGCCAGCATGGGCGCACGCGCCCGGCGTGAACCGGCGCTGGCCAGCGCCTGCGCGGGCGCAGGGATGATTTCCAACATCAGCACGGTGGTACAGCTCGGCGTGGTGGTGGGGCTGATGTCACCGCCACTGCTGGCGCGGCTGTGGCCGGCGCTGCTGGCATCCGGGCTGGCGGTGACGGCCTTCGCGCTGGTTGCGGCGCGCGCCGCGCGCGACGTGCCGGCGGACCTGGAGGCGCCGGAAGGGCGCGCTTTCGAGCCCAGGCAGGCGCTGCTGTTCGTGGCGCTGCTGGCAACGGTGATGCTGGTCGCGGCGTGGTTGCAGGCGTGGCTGGGCGAGGTCGCGCTGGGGGCGGTGATGGCGGTGTCGGGCCTGGCCGATGCGCACGCCGCGGCCGCCTCGGCGGCGCAGTTGGTAGCCGCCGGACGCATCGAAGCCGACGTTGCGCTGACCGGGATTGCGCTGGGGCTGGCGACCAATTCGGCCACCAAATTTGGCCTGGCCTGGGCCAGCGGCGGGAGAGCTTACGCGCTGCGGCTGCTGCCCGGCATCGTCGCCATGCTGCTGGCCTTCATGCTGACGCTGCGGTTGAGCTGAAAAAGGCGCGGCCGAAGCCGCGCCCTGTGCCGTCTGTATTGCCAGTCCCGCTGCGCGGGACCGAGGTGGCTCAGCCGCCCACGGCCTTGCGCACCGCGGCAACGAAGTCCGGGTCCGGCTGGGTGCCGATCTTCTCGGTGCGGGCGAGGATTCGGCCGTTGGCATCCACCAGGATCAGCATGCTGCTGTGGTTGAACTCGCCGTCGGCCAGCTGGCGATAGCGGATGCCCAGCACCGCGGCCACCGAGCGCACGTCATCCGCCGGCGGTGCCGCCAGCGTCCAGCGGGCGAGATCCAGCTTGCGCTGGTCAACCACCTTCTTCAGTGCGGGCGGGGTATCGCGGGCCGGATCCATGCTGACCAGCAGCACACCCAGCCGCTTCTGCTGGTCCGGGCTGAGCTGGCGTTCGACCGCCTTGCCGGATTCGATGATCAACGGGCAGATGTACTGGCAGGAGGTGTAGAACATCGACACCAGCCTCGGTTTGCCACGCAGGGTGCGCCAGTCGCGCGTCTGGCCCTGGCTGTCGGTGAGTGGCAGCGGCAGCTGGTAGATCGAATCCCCCGGCAGCGGTGGCGCGGGCTGGGCGGCGCCGGCCAGACCGGCGAAGCCGAGCAGGAGGGTAGCGGCAATGCCGCGCAACAGATGTTTCATCGGGAGCAGTGTCATGGTGCGCTCCTGGCGCAACGGAATCCCATGTTGGCGGTGGCGTCGCGGCCTTCCAGCGAAGACAGCATCGCCACCCGCATCATCACCGCGTAATTCTCGCGGTCGTCCATCGACAGCGCGCCAGCGCCGCAGAACTTGCCCTTGTCGGGGTCGCCCTGGGTGCGGTTGTCGCTGTCGACCATCAGTGAGGAAGCGTCCTCGGTCCATTCCCAGACCAGTCCGTGCAGGTCGTGCACGCCGTAGGTGTTGGGTGCCTGCATGCCTACCCTGGGCAGGGCTTCCCGCGACGAGCGCGAGTACCAGCCGAGGATGCGTTCGCGCCAGGCGGGATCCTGGCGGGCATCGGTATGGGTTTCATCCGCCGCGGCGGCGTATTCCCATTCGTTCCAGGTCGGCAGGCGCGCGCCCAGCCAGCTGCAGTAGGCATCGGCCGCGAACCAGCTGACCCAGACCACCGGGCGGTCCGGCAGTGCGTTCGGGCCGAGCGTATCCGGCCCGGCCCAGTGCGAGAGGTAGCGCGCTTCGGCGAACACGCTGGACACCCGGTCGCGCCGCCACTCCGGGTGGCGCTTCAGGAAGGCCTGGAAGTCCGCGTTGGTCACCGGCTTGCGCATCAGCGCGAAAGGCTTGATGCGCACGCCGTTCTTGGCGTCCTCGTAGCGCAGTACCGACTTGAACTGGCCGCCCGGCAGCCCGGCATAGCGCCCTGCCACCACGCCGGCCGCGAGGCCGGCGAGGGGCAGGACGACGAGTCCCAGAACGAGCAGCGGGGCGGTCAGCCGCTTGCGCATGGCGTCAGTGGCCTTCCGAGGCGTTGGCGGGCTTGGCGGCGCGGGCAGCGGCGGCGTCGGCCTTGCTGACCTGACCACCCGGGTTGCCCCAGCTGTTCAGCACGTAGGTGGAGATGTTGGCCACCTCGTCGTCGGTCAGCTGGCTCATCGGCGGCATGTTGGAGTTGTAGTCCTTGCCGTTGACCTTCACCGGGCCGACCATGCCATGCAGGATGATCTCCGGCAGGCGCTTAGGATTGGCCTTGATGTAGTCCGAACCGGCCAGCGGCGGGAACACGCCTTCCATGCCCTTGCCATCGGCGCCGTGGCAGGTGGAGCAGGTGCCGGCGAACACCACCTTGCCGGCCGCGATCTGCTCTTCCTTGGTCAGGGTGCCGGCCTTGGCGGAGGCAGCGGCCACCGATACCGGGGCGCGGCTGGTGCCGGCGACCTGGTCACCCAGGTAGACCGCGTCCACTTCCTTGCCCGAGTAGATGTCCTTGCGCTCCTTGCCTTCGGCCTGGAGGATCGCCAGCGCGCCCTTGTTGAAGGCACGGAAGATGCTGTGGTCGACCAGCACGTAGCTGCCCGGCACTTCCATGTGGAACTCCATCATCGCCGCACCGCCGGCCGGGATCAGCGTGGTCTGCACGTTCTCCTGGAAGCGGGTGCCGCCTTCGTACCAGACCTTGTCGAAGATCTCGCCGATGACGTGGAAGCTGGACACCAGGTTGGGGCCGCCGTTGCCGACGTACAGGCGCACCTTCTCGCCGGTCTTGGCCTTGAGCGCCTTGTCGCCGGTCATCGAGCCTTCCATGCCGTTGAACAGCACGTAGGTCGGGTTCTCGTCGATGGCCTTCTCCATGTTGAAGCCCTGGTGGCCCTTCTCGCGGTACTTGCCGGTGGTGTAGAAGTCGCCCTGCATCACGTAGTACTCGCGGTCGACCTTCGGCAGGCCTTCCGGCGGCTCGACCAGGATCAGGCCGTACATGCCGTTGGCGATGTGCATGCCGACTGGCGCGGTGGCGCAGTGGTAGACGTACAGGCCGGCATTGAGCGCCTTGAAGCTGAAGCGGCTGACGTGGCCGGGCGCGGTGAAGCTGGCCGCGGCGCCGCCGCCGGGGCCGGTGACGCCGTGCAGGTCGATGTTGTGCGGCATCTTGCTGTCCGGCATGTTGCGCAGGTGGAATTCCACCGTGTCGCCCTGGCGCACGCGGATGAAGCTGCCGGGGACGGTGCCGCCGAAAGTCCAGAACGTGTAGCTCACGCCTTCGGAGATCTCCATGTCCTTCTCGACCACGTCGAGCGAGACGATCACCTTGGCGGGCGCGCTGCGGCCGGTTGCCGGCGGCACCAGCGGTGGCGAGGTCAGCACGGCCTGGATCGGCTCGCCTACCGGCGGACCGAAGTCGCCCTTGGCGGAACCGCCGGTTTCGTCCTGGTGGACGGCGCCGTTCGGGGCCGGGTTCGGCTGCTCGATGCGGCAGGCTGACAGGCCCAGGGTGGCCGCGACGGCCAAGGCCAGGGTGGCATACCGGACTGCGGGTTTCATCGTGTGTTTACCTTTCTGGAGTGATGTGTCGTTGTTGGCGGCAAGCATCGTTCGTCGGCGGGGTTTCTAATGTTGATCCAAATCAAAACCGCCGGGCGGCTGGCGGGCGGTCACGCCACCTCTTGACCTGCATCAACATGCGGCCCGTGTGAAGCGCAGAACCTTGCGCCATGCACCCTTTCCCGGCACCCGCATGACGAACCATACACGAGTGATTTGCATTCTTGTCATTGCGCTGACAGCGGGCTTCCCGCTGCATGCGTCGGAGCCTCCGAAAGCGGCGTTGGAGTGGGATTTGCGCCTGCGCCACGAGCAGGTGGGGGACGCAGGTTTCAGCCGCGATGCCAACGCCAGCACTGCGCGCCTGCGCACCGGTTTGAGGCTGGCCCCCGCGGCCGGCTGGACCGTGCTGCTGGAGGGCGAGGGCGTGGCCGGCGCCGGCAGCTACAACAGCGGCGCAAACGGCAAGGCGGCGTACCCGGCCGTGCTGGACCCGACCGGCGCCGAACTCAACCAGGCCTGGGTCAGCTGGCGGGGCGCGCAGGGCGGTATCACCGTCGGCCGGCAGCGCATCGCGCTGGACAACCAGCGCTGGGTGGGCGCGGTCGGCTGGCGGCAGAACGAGCAGAGCTTCGATGCGCTGGGTGCGCAGTGGAAGCCGCGCGCCGACCTGGCGCTGCAGTACTACTGGCTGGACCGCGTACACCGGGTCGCCGGCGACAAGGCGATCAACCGGCTGGCGCGCGAGCGCGACCTCGACAGCCATCTGCTCAACCTTGCGTGGAAGCGCGGCGCGCAGCAGCTGGTCGGTTATGCCTATCTGCACGACGACCGCGATGTGGCCGCTGCTTCCACCGCTACCTATGGCTTGCGCTGGAGCGGCGCCGCCGGCAACGGCGGGCAGGGCTTGGGCTGGACCGCGGAGTACGCCCGGCAGACCGACCATGCGCGCAACCCGGCCGATTTCGGCCTCGATTACTGGCTGCTGGAACCCAGCTGGAGCCGCGGCAAGACCACCCTGCGCGCCGGCTGGGAGCGGCTGGGCAGCAATGGCATGGTGGCGGTGCAGTCGCCGCTGGCCACCCTGCATGCGTTCAACGGTTGGGACGACCAGTTCGGCACCACCCCGGCAAAGGGGCTGGAAGATCGCTATCTGGGCGCCAGCGGCAAGTTCGGCAGCGGCCGCCTGGACGGCAAGCTGGGCTGGGCGCTGGCCTGGCACGACTATCGCGCCGACGTCGGCGGCCTGCGCTACGGCCGCGAGTGGAATGCTTCGCTGGGCTTTCCGCTGCCCGGCGGCCTGAGCGGGCTGGTCAAGCTGGCCGACTATCGCGCCGATGGGTTTTCGCGTGACAACCGCAAGCTGTGGCTGCAGGTGGAATGGCGCGGCACGCGGGCGCTGGCGCCATGAAAACATTGGACCTGCGCGCGCTGCCGGCGCCGGAACCGCTGCTGCAGGCACTGGCCGCGGCCGATGCGCTGCAGCCGGGGCAGGCGCTGGAGGTGTTGACCCCGCTGCTGCCGGCGCCGCTGCTGGAAGCGCTGGAATCGCGCGGCCTGCACTGGCGCGCCGAGCCGTGTGTGGATCACGGCACCTGGGTGGCGATCCTGCGCCCCGCTGCCTGATGTCGGTGCGATGACCAAGCTGGCGATGCAGCAGGCGCCGCCGCCGGCGACGCCGCGGCGGTTCCTGCTGTCGGCGTCGCTGTGGGGCGTGGTGGCCGGCATGCTGCTGGCGGTCGATGGCGGCACGGCATTCGCGTCGCGCTGGGGCGGCGCCACCCTGGCGCTGGTGCACGCATTGGCGCTGGGCGTGCTGGGCAATGCGATGTTCGGCAGCCTGCTGCAGTTCCTGCCGGTGGCGGCTGGTGCGCGCGTGCGCGGCGGGCGGCCCGCGGCATGGCTGCTGCACGCGCTGCTCAATGCCGGCGCGCTGCTGCTGGTGCTGGCGCTGCGCCAGCCCGCCCTGCTTTCGCCGCACTGGGGCGGCCTGCTGCTGGTGGCGGCGTTCGTCCTGCTGGTGGCGCTGGTGCTGCCGGGGCTGGCCGGTGCTGCAGGGCAGGTGCTGCTGCGCTGGGGGATTGGCTGCGCGCTTGCCGGCGGGCTGGTGGCGGCGCTGCTCGGGTTTTCGTTGGCACTGGCGGTTGCCGGCACATGGCGCTTGCCGTTGCTGCCGCTGACCGATGCGCACGCCGGCTGGGGCGTGCTGGGCTGGGTGCTGGCGCTGCTGGTGGCGGTGGCGCGGGTGGTGATGCCGATGTTCCAGGGCGTGGCCGCGGTGCCTGCGGGCTTGCAGGCGGGGTGGCAACTGGCGCTGTACGCGCTGCTGCTGGCGGCGCTGATCATGGCGCTGTGCGGCGAATCGGCGCCAGCGCTGCGGATGGGCGCGGGGCTGCTGGTGCTGGCCGTCGCCCTCGGCGGTCTGCTGGCGCAGTTGCGTGCCCCGAAGCTGCGGCGCGCGCCGCTGACGTATTTCTGGATGACGGGCTTCGCGGCGCTGGCCGCGGCCGCCTGCGCGCTGCTGGTTGGCGGTGAGGCTAACCTGCTGCTGGCCGGCGTGCTGGCCCTTGCGATCGGGCTGCCGCTGCTGATCACCGGCATGCAGCTGGAGATTTCTGCCTTCCTCGGTTGGATCGACCTACAGCGGCACTGCGGGCGCGGGGTGCGCCTGCCTGGCGTGCAGCTGCTGTTGCCGACGCGCGACAAGGTCATTGTGCTGGTGCTGCACTGGCTGTCCGCGCTGGCGCTGCTTGCCGCCACGGCGCATCCTGCGTTGGCGCGGTTGGCCGGCAGCGCGCTGCTGCTGGCGCATGCGGCAAGCTTCTTCGCGCTGTGCGGGGTCGACTGGCGCCGTACCCGCTTCATCCGCGGATTGAAGGAGCAGGGATGAGCAAACCGTTGCCGCTGGTGTATTCGTGTTCGGGCTGTTCCAGCGCGGCGCAGATGGCCAACCATCTGGCGCTGCAGTTGGATCGTGCCGGCGCGGCGGAGATGTCCTGCATCGCCGGTGTTGGCGGCGGCGTGGCCGGGCTGGTGCGCACCGCGCGCAGCAAGCGCCCGATCCTGGCGCTGGATGGCTGCGTGCTCAAATGCGTGTCGGCCTGCCTGGCCAATGCCGGGGTCGTGGCCGACACCCACCTGGTGCTGTCCGACTATGGGGTGAAGAAACGCAAACACGCCGACTTCGATGGCGAGCAGGCCGACGCGGTCTATCTGCAGCAGGTATTGCCGGCGGCGCATGCGCTGGCGGAGGGAAACGACGATGCGTGAACGGGCTCCGGGACTGACGCCAGTGCGGCTGGCCATCGACGGCGTGGACGACGGGCTGGTGCTGCTGCTGGCGGCGCGCGCGCGGCTGGCGCGGTTGGCCGGGCGGCTCAAGGCCGGCGCCGGCATGCAGGGCCGCGACGATGCGCGCGAGCAGCGCGTCCACCAGCGTGCGGAAACGCTGGCCGGCGTGCTGGGGGTGGCCCCGGCCACCGCCAGCGGGGTGCTGGCGCTGGCGATCGGCGACGCCTGCCGGGCGCAGGGGCTGCAATCTGATCTGGATCAAGGAGCGGCCCCCGGCGATGGCCGCATGATCGCGACCATCATGCACATCCATACCGATTCCGCGCCGGCCCCGGCGCATCCGCTGCTGCGGCTGGTGCCGCCGCCGCGCCGCATCGCGCCGCTGCTGCGGATACTGCCGCCGTCCACGCAGAAGCGCCTGCTGGAACGGGCGATGGCGAAGGTGCTGGCTGCGCCAATGGCCGATGGCACCCTCGACTTCATGGCCGGCCGTCGGCTGGGCATCGAGGTCAGCGACCTCGGCCTGCGCTGGGTGGTGGAACTGCAGGGCCAGCAGCTGGTGGTGGTGGATGCACCCGCCGAAGCCACCGTGCGCGGCACCGCCACCGACCTGCTGCTGCTGGCCGGCCGGCTGGAGGACGCCGACACCCTGTTCTTCCAGCGCCGGCTGGTGCTGACCGGCGACGTCGAGCTGGGCCTGACCGCGCGCAACATGCTGGACCGGCTGCCGTGGGAAACGGTGCCGCTGGGGCTGCGCATCGCCCTCAACCGTGGCGCCCGCTTCGCCCGCGCCGCCCGCGGCGCCTATCGCGCGAAAGCCTGAGCGCCGCCCTGTTCCCGTCGCCCGTGCGGCCGTCGCGCGGGTGTTGCCCGTCCCCGATCCGAAGAGCACATGAACGCATCCGTCGCGCCGTCCTGGCATCCCGCACTCGAAGCGCGCCACGCGCCGCTGGTCGAGAAGCTTGAACGCCTGATCCCGTGCATGGAGGTGCCGCTGCACCTGCCGTGGATCGACGCCATCCTTGAACTCAAGCGCCAGCGCGGCGCGGTGATCATGGCGCACAGCTACCAGTCGCCGGAAATCTTCCACGGCGTGGCCGACATCACCGGCGATTCGCTGGCGCTGGCGCAGGCCGCGGCTGGCTGCGACAGCGACCTGATCGTGTTGTGCGGCGTCCACTTCATGGCCGAGAGCGCCAAGATCCTGGCCCCGGACAAGACCGTGCTGATCCCGGACCTGGAAGCCGGCTGTTCGCTGGCCGCCTCGATCACCGCCGCCGACGTGCGCGCGCTGCGTGCGCAGCATCCGGGCACGCCGGTGGTCAGCTACGTCAACACCAGCGCAGCGGTGAAGGCCGAGTCCGACGCCTGCTGCACCTCCGCCAACGCGGTGCAGGTGGTGGAGGCCATCGCCGCCGAGTTCGGCGTGGACAAGGTGATCTTCCTGCCCGACCGCTATCTCGGTTCGTGGGTGGCGCAGCAGACCGGCATCGAGCTGGTGCTGTGGAACGGCGTGTGCGAGGTGCACGAGAAGTTCACCGCGATGGAAGCGCGCCACACCCGCGAGCGTTTCGACGCCAAGATCGTGGCGCATCCGGAATGCGCGCCGGAAGTGCTGGCCGAGGCCGATTTCGTCGGCTCCACCAGCGCCATGGGCAAGTGGCTGGAAAAGGAAAAGCCGACGCGGGTGGCGATGATCACCGAGTGCTCGATGGCCGACAACCTGCGCAACCAGTTCCCGCAGGTGGAGTTCATCAAGCCCTGCAACCTGTGCCCGCACATGAAGCGGATCACCCTGCCCAACATCCACGCCTGCCTGCGCGACCTCAAGCACGAGGTGACCGTGCCCGACGACGTGGCCGTCGCCGCGCGGCTCGCGCTGGCACGGATGCTGGCGGTGGGGCGTCGCGACCGGGTGTGAGCGCGCCCGCGCCCATCATCATCGTCGGCGGCGGCATCGCCGGGCTGTCGGCGGCGCTGGCTGCCGCGCCGGCGCCGGTGCTGCTGCTGGCGCGCGCGTCCGGCACCCGCGGTGCCGCCAGTGCGCTGGCGCAGGGCGGGATCGCGGCAGCCATCGACCCCGGCGACAGCCCGCAGACGCACGCACGCGACACCTGCGTGGCCGGCAGCTTCCACAACGATCCGGCCATCGTCGACCTGCTGACCATCAATGCCGGCGATGCGGTGGGCTGGCTGCAGGACATCGGCGTGGCCTTCGATCGCGAACCTGATGGCCGCCTGCAGTTCTGTCGCGAAGGCGGCCACGACCGCGCGCGCATCGTCCATGCAGGCGGCGATGCCACCGGCGCGAAGGTGATGGAGGCGCTGGTCGCCGCCGCGCGCGCGGCAACGCACATCGAGCGCCGTGTCGGGGTGGACGTCGATGGGCTGGTGCTGCGCGATGAGCAGGTTTGCGGCGTCTGCGTCACCCATGCCGACGGCGGCCGCGAAGCGCTGCACGGGCGCGCGGTGGTGCTGGCAACCGGCGGCATCGGCGGGCTGTTCGCGCAGACCAGCAACCCTGCCGACGCCGACGGCAACGGGCTGGCGCTGGCGCTGGCCGCAGGCGCTGCCGCACGCGATCTCGAGTTCGTGCAGTTCCATCCCACCGCGCTGGCGCTGCCGGGCCTGCACAGCCTGCCGTTGGTGACCGAAGCATTGCGCGGCGCTGGCGCGCGCCTGCTGGGTACCGATGGCGCTTCGCTGATGGACGGCGTGCATCCGCTGGCCGACCTGGCCCCGCGCGACATCGTGGCGCGGCGGGTCTGGCAGGCCTGCCGTGATGGTGGCGCGTGGCTCGATGCGCACAAGGTCGGCGCCGCGTTCCCGCAGCGCTTCCCCACCGTGTTCCAGGCCTGCATGGACCACGGCATCGACCCGCGCGTGCAGCCGATCCCGGTGACCCCGGCCGCGCATTTCCACATGGGCGGCATTGCGGTGGACGCCGATGGGCGCAGCTCGCTGCCGGGCCTGCATGCGGTGGGCGAAGTGGCCTGCAACGGCGTGCACGGTGCCAACCGGTTGGCCAGCAATTCGCTGCTGGAGGGCGTGGTGTTCGGCCGCCGCTTGGGCGCGCTGCTGCGCCCGTTGGCCGATGGCGGGCAGCCGCGCGGCAGTTTCCGGATGGTGCGGCGCAAGCCGTCGCTGGACGCCGCGCAGCTGGACTACCTGCGTGCGCTGATGATGCAGGCGATGGGGCCGCTGCGCAGCGGCGCGACCTTGCAGGCGGCGCTGCAGGACTGCACGGAGCTGGCCGGATCCGGCTGGCAGGGCGAACTGGCGCAGCGGATGCTGGGCGAGGCGCTGCGGCGAACTGCAAGTCTGGGCGCGCATTACCGCAGCGATGCGCCGCCGGTAAGCTGATCCCGCCGTGAAAGCGGGCACGTCCCTGTGCCCCCCGAAACTCGTCGCGGCTCAGGCCGCGGGCATCCGCATGCCCGGCTCGCCGTGCCAGTAGCCGTTGCGCTCGCCGATCCGCACCGGCGCTTCGCTGGCGCTGCGGGCGGCGTCGAAGTGACGCACGATTGCTTCCATGCCTTCGGCCTGCGGATACAGGCGCAGGATGTCCACGCCCAGTGCGCGCAGTTCCGGCAGTTCCGGGCCGAGGTCGGTGATTTCCTCGCCCTGCACCGAGATGCCGTTGATGCGCAGGAACGGGCGGCCTTCGCGGGTGGCCAGCGGCATGCCATCGGGGTAGTCGATGCAGCGGAAGCCGCACTGGTCCTTCGGGACGTCGAGCGCGCGCGCGGTGAAGCAGCGCGCCGAGAACGACAGCGGCAGCCGGCCCCAGGCGATCACTTCCAGTTCCGGCATGCTGCCGCCGTCGGCCAGCACGCCGTCCTTCAGTTCGCCAATCAACGTGCGCCCCTGTTCGACGCCCGGCACCCAGCGGCGCAGGCCGTCTTCGCCCAGCATCGCCAATGCGCGGTGGTTGTAGACGTTCAGCGTCGGCCCGGCCACGAACGGCCGGCCCTTTTCCTTGCACAGTTGCACCGCTGACAGGTCGTTGGCCTCGATCCAGAAGCCGCCGTGGGAAATCTGCCGGTCCAGCACGCTGAGTTCGGATTCGGCTTCGATCAGCGCCAGCGTCGACAGCACGATCTGCTTGCCGGAAGCGGCCAGCTCCTCGGCCAGCGTCAGCCAGTCGGCGGTGCGCAGCTCGCGACGCTTGCTGCACACGGTTTCGCCCAGGTAGACGATGTCGACCGGCCAGTCGATGGCCTCGCGGTAGAACGCCAGCGTGCGCTCGCGCGGCCAGAAATACTGCAGCGGGCCAAGGCTCAGTTTCATCGGGGTTCCTTCAGTGCCAGGCGCGGTGGTACGGGCCCAGCGTAGTCTGGTGGCCTTCGGCGTGGCGCGACAGCTCCGCCTGCCATTCCGGCTTGAGTTGCCAGTGCGCTTCATCGGCGATGACCTGGTCGATCGCCCTGCGCCAGGTGCGGGTGACCGAGCTGACGTAGGCCACGCCGCGCTGGCGGCCCTCGATCTTCAGCGCGACCACGCCGATCTGCTTGAGGCGCGGCAGCAGCTCCATCGTGTTGAGGCTGGTCGGTTCTTCCAGCGCGTGGAAGACTTCGTTGCCGACTTCGAAACGGCCCTTGCACACGGTGGGATACCCGGCCGGCTCCTCGGGCTTGAATTCGTCGATCAGCACGTCGTTGAGGCGTACGCTGCGGCTGCCGTCGTCCTGTTCGTCCCAGCGCACGAACTTGGCCGGCGAGCACACGCCGTGGCGGTTGGGCGATGCGCCGGTGACGTAGCTGGACAGCTGGCAGCGGCCTTCCACCATGATGCACAGGCTGCCGAAGGCGAAGACTTCCAACGCCACCGGCGACTTCTCGCACAGCCGCTCCACCTGCTGCAGCGACAGCACCCGCGGCAGCACCGCGCGGGAAATGCCGAAGCGCTCGAACGCATAGCGCAGCGCCGGCGCGGTGGTGGCGCTGCCCTGTACGGAAAGATGGCGTGGCAGGTTGGGGTGGGTGCGCGCGGCATAGTCCAGCACCGCCATTTCGGCGGCGATGATGGCATCGCAGCCCAGCCCGGCGGCCTTGTCCACCGCCGCGTGCCAGTCGCGCAGGCGCGCGCTGTCGGGATAGGTGTTCAGCGCCAGGTAGACCTTGGCGTTCCTGGAATGCGCGTAGCGGATACCGGCGCGCAGTTCGTCGTCGCTGAAGTTCAACCCCGGGAAGGCGCGCGCGTTGGTCTGGTCGCGGAAGCCGGCGTAGACCGCGTTGGCGCCGGCATCCACCGCCGCCTGCAGGGCCGGCAGGTTGCCGGCGGGACACACCAATTGCATGGGAAGCTCCCACTGGGGAAGCGTGAATGGTCTTGCGTGGGGCCGGGGGCGTCATTGATTTGCGTCAATCGGGTTGGCCGCCGCTGAACGAAACCAGAATCCGGCCCGGCCTTAAGGCGCCCATAAGCCGGCGGCGGTGGAATGCGTCCGTGGGCAAGCCGCCCACTTCTTGAGAGAGACGACATGAAGGCCCCCCTGCTCAGCGTCATCACCCTGGCCACCGTGGCCGCCGCGTTGTTCGCGCCGGCTGCCATCGCCGGTCCCAAATGCACCGACGCACCGCGCAGCAAGTGGCTGCCGGAGAAAACCATGCAGGACCGGATCACCAGCGCCGGCTACGTCATCGACAAATTCAAGGTGTCTGGCAGCTGCTACGAGATCTACGGCAAGGACAAGGCCGGCAACCGGGTGGAGATCTACTACGACCCCACCAACGGCAAGGTGGTCAAGGAAAGCATCGACGACTGACGGAGATTCGTGATGAACACCATCCTGCGGCATGCGAGCAATGAGCCGGCGGCGACGCCGGCTCCGACGGTCAAGGTCTGGGATCCGCTGGTGCGGCTGTTCCACTGGTCGCTGGCGGCGTGCATCCTCGGCGCGTTCCTTGTGGAGGAGGGCGATACCGCCCACCGCTGGTTGGGTTACACCGCGCTCGGGCTGATCGGATTCCGGGTGCTGTGGGGGTTGCTGGGTTCGCGACATGCACGCTTCGGAGACTGGGTGCGCGGGCCGCGGTCGGTGGCCACCTATCTGCGGTAGCGGCTTGCTGGCCGCTCGCAGCGCAGGCTGGGACACAATCCGGCGGCGGCGGTGATGATCCTGCTGTTGATGGCCTGGGTAGCCGCGGTGGGCGTTACCGGCTGGATGCAGACGCTGGATGCCTATTGGGGCGTCGAATGGCTGGAGGAACTGCACGAAGCCCTGGCCTACGGTCTGCTTGCGCTGGTCGGCGTGCACGTGCTGGCGGCCATCGTAGAGAGTTGGCACTACCGCGAGAACCTGATCGCCGCGATGGTGCATGGCCGCAAGCGCGCGCTCGACAATGCGCCTGATTGAGGGCGCGCCGATCGCCCTTCGCCCACCCGATGCGGTGGGCGAAGGCATGCCGGCGGTTTGCTCCAGATCAAGGCTGCCCGTTCCGGGCCGGCCTAAGGTGCGCCCATGCGCCTGCTCCTAGCCGAAGACGACCGCGCGCTGGGCCGCGCTCTGGCCGATGGCCTGCGTCACGTCGGTCACGCCGTGGACTGGGTGGAGGACGGTCTGCACGCGTTGCATGCCTTCGACGGCACGCCCTACGCCGCGGCCATCCTCGACTGGAACCTGCCGCGCATGACCGGCGTCGAGGTCGTGCGCACCCTGCGTCGTCGCGGCGATGCCACCCCGGTACTGCTGCTGACCGCGCGCGACGCCCTGGACGACCGGGTCTTCGGCCTGGACTGCGGCGCCGACGATTACGTGGTGAAGCCGGTGCATCTCGATGAGCTGGCTGCGCGCGTGCGCGCGCTGCTGCGGCGTTCCACCGGCGATGCCGCCCCCGTGCAGCGCGTGGGCGCGCTGGAGCTGGATCCGGCCAACCGCAGCGCGCGCCTCGCTGGCGGCCCATTGGAACTGTCACCGCGCGAATACGCCCTGCTCGAATCGCTGGCCGCGCATCCCGGGCGGGCGCTGTCGCGCGCCCAGCGGGAGGAGGCCGTGTACGGCTGGGGCGAGGAGGTGGCGAGCAATGCCATCGAAGTGCACGTGCACCATCTGCGCCGCAAGCTGGGGTCGGGCTGGGTGCGCACGTTGCGCGGCGTCGGCTATGCGTTGTTTCCGCCGGCGACCCCGTCGGTGGCGGAGGACGAGGGGGCTCCGCCATGAGGCGTCCCTCGCTGCAGCGCCGCCTGCTGTGGTTCGTCGGCCTGCCGGTGGTCGCGTTGTGGATTGGCGCAGGGCTGTGGCTGGCGCAGGGCGCGCGGCACGAAACCGCGGAGATGTTCGATCGCGAACTGGAGCGCACCGGCGCGAGCGTGCTGGCGGTGATCGCTTCGGTGCCCGACGCGGCGCTGGCGGCGCGGGGCGATGGGGCAGCGATCGCGGTTGCCGAACACGAGGACGAAGGGCCGCGCCCCGAGATCGTGGTTCGCGACCGCAGCGGCCGGGTACTGCTCGACGCCTCCAGCCTGCCGCCGCTCGAGCTCGACGAGGCAACGGCACATTTCCACAGCATGGCCCACGCCGGCGAAACCTGGCGCGTCTACCAGCGCTGGGATGCGTCCGGCCGGCACTGGATCCAGGTCGCAGCGCCGTTGCACGATCGCGAGGAGCTGCTTTCGGCGCTGCTGCGCGGCACCTTGCTGCCGCTGCTGGCGCTGCTGCTGTTGCTGCCGCTGGCGACGTGGCTGGGCCTGCGCGGCGGACTGGCGCCGCTGCGATCGGTGTCCCGCGCCATCGATGCGCAACCTGCGCGCACGCCGACATTGACCCGCGCCGACGTTCCCGCCGAGCTGCTCCAGCTGACCCGGGCGGTCGATGCGCTGGTCGCCAAGCTGGATACCGCACTCGCGCGCGAGCGCCGGTTCACTGCCGACGCCGCGCACGAGCTGCGCCATCCGTTGTCGGTATTGCAGCTGGAGCTCGATCTTGCCGGCGAAACCGCCGATGCCGCGAGCCGCGCGCAGCATCTGCAGCGTGCGGGTGAGGGCCTGCAGCGCATGGAGCGGTTGGTCACCCAATTACTGACCCTGGCGCGGGTGGAGTCGCTGGAAGCGCTGCCCGATGCCGCCGCACTGCCGCTGGCGGCGCTGGTGCGCACCGCCGTGGCCGAAGCGGGCGAGCGCGCGATTCCGCGGGGCGTGGCTCTGTCGCTTGCCGCGGATGATGATGTCGTCGTGCTGGGCAGTGCGGGCCTGCTCGATATCGCCGTGCACAACCTGATCGACAACGCCATCGCCCACGGCCGCACACCGGGGTGCGTGGACATCGGCGTGCGCGCGGAAGGCGGGATGGCCGAAGTGAACATCGACGACAACGGCCCCGGCATGCCCGCTGACCAGGCCCGCCGGCTGGGCGAGCGCTTCCTGCGCAGCTCCGGCAGCGGCAGCGGGCTGGGGCTTTCGATCGTGCATGCCATCGCCTCGTTGCATGGCGGCGCGCTGGCCGCGGAGCGTTCGCCGCTGGGCGGCGCGCGCATTACGCTGCGGCTGCCGCTGCAGGCGCACCACCGTTGACTTGGGTCATGGCCCGCGCCATGGGGACATGACATTTTCGCAATGGGCAAGAGCGACACGCCCGAACACCACTGGAGGTTTGACAATGC
>NZ_AUIV01000006.1 GCF_000423885.1 Thermomonas fusca DSM 15424
GTGATCCTTCATTCGGATCGTGGCAGCCAGTTCCGGAGCGGCGATTACCTGCGTTACTTGGCGACCAACGCGTTGGTGTGCTCGATGAGCGCGGTGGGGCATTGCGGTGACAACGCAGCCTGCGAAGGCTTCTTCGGCCTGCTCAAGCGCGAGCGCGTTTACCGCATGACGTATCCGACACTCGATGCTGCAAGGTCCGATGTGTTCGAATACATCGAGCGATTCCACAACCCGAGGATGCGACGTAGGGTCGCCAGGCAGGATCAGAAGTTCTCAGCTCTTTCACAACCGTCCGTGATTTCGGGGTAGAACCCGATCAAGCTTGCGAAGGAAATCAACGCCGCAAAGCCGCCAGAGGGGCTGACCGAAGAGGAATTCGCCTTCTACCAGGCACTGTGCGAGAACGAATCAGCGGTGCGGGAGATGGGACATCCGGTCCTGCGGGCACTGGCCCAGGAGCTCACGGACAAGCTCAGGCGCTCGGCGACCATCGACTGGCAGAACAGGCCCTCCGCCCGAGCCAAGATGTTGGCGATGGTTAAAGTGCTTCTGGCAAAACACAAGTATCCACCGGATGCACAGCCTGGAGCTACTGAAAAGGTAATCCTACAGGCTGAGCTTCTAGCTGACTCGTGGTCGACAACGCAGCAATAGCACGTCAATGGCAATGAGCTGGTTTGAACAATCCGCTCGCTGGTGCGGTTCGTTCGAAGTGGAGGCAGCGCACATGGCGAATCGAGAGGAAGAAGATCAATCATGCTGACCAAGCCGACGCTGCATGAGGTCACACACGGCGCCCGCGGCATGCTGCGAGGGATAGAAGCCGCACTAAGTGCCGAGTGCATGATGTCGGTAGTGACGCTCTGTTACGCCACTATTGATGCAGTTTCTGCGTTGTCTCGTCCTGAAAATCAGCGTGACACGAGCCGCGCAACCTTCGTTGAATGGACTAACCGCTACTTCCTTCCGGCGCCAGGGCTAGACTGCGCCGCCATCGAGCTGTACGGAGCAAGGTGTGGAGTGCTACATACATATCGCCCCGAGTCAGGCCTAAGCGCAGCAGGTGACGCCCGTCCAATCTTCTATCAGTGGAAAGACGGTCCACCGGCCTCCCACGAACGCAAGTTGCCTGCCAATGCTGTCGTCGTCGATGTCGAGTCTCTTGTCCAGGCTGTTCGCACAGGGGTCGAAAAGTTCGCCGCCGAGGAGCAAGCCAACCCCCAACTATCTGCGCGGGTCGCGCACCATATGCGCGATCTACTCTGCTACGTGCCGAGTTGACTGCGCGACTACAGCAGCCCGGTGCCGGGGAGCCCGAGACCAGGTCGAGAAATTGCGACAGGATGAAGGTCCGGAACAGGGTAGTGACTAGCAACCTTCGTCATCGCCATCTCTCTGCGCTCCACCTTCACCGACTTGTTCTCCGAGTCCAGAGTGACCAGGACATCCGCCTTAATCAGCATTGCGGAGACAACGTGAATGGCGTCCGGCGTAGTCAAGATGTAAGGCTCACCCGCGCCGTTCTTTTCCCTGCCGTAACAGTGATTCCGAAGGCGGGCCGCTTGTCGGGCGACGCCATCACTCACTGCGATCGTCTGGAAATTGCTACGTTGAATCATCGACTCGAATCGCTCGCGGGCCCCATCGGCCAAAGGCATCGACAACACTTCGGCAATACCAATAGTCGAAGTTGCTAGAACAATCTGATTGCGATCAAACGCTCCGGCTTGAGACAACAGCGCATCGTAGACGCCGTCGCCGTGGGTCCTTTCCTCTTTGAGCAGTGCGATAAACGCCGAGCTGTCCCAATAGACGACCGTAGCTTTACCACTCATTACGCAGCTCCCGGACGAACTCCGCCGCACTCAATTCGCCAGTGGCCCCTGGCGCACTGCCTGCAAGCTCACTTAGCGACGGTAGCTCACTGTCGAGAGGATGAATCTCAATGTGACGGACTCGAACCTCGTGCGGCCAAAGGTCATCTTCGTACGATTTGAGCTCGCCCTCGACCGTGGCGTTGTGCTCGACAGATGCGGCAGCCTGGTTGAGCAATTCGAGTGGAAAAACGCACTTGATCTCAACACCGCCGACCGGAGGCACAATCTTGAAGTAGGGTTGTTTTCCTACTCCCGAATACCTCTTGACCACACCCTTGATCGCTCCAAACTCCCGGCGCACATCAGGCAAAGCGTCGTCTAGCGCCTTTGCGACAACGTCATCAAGCAAGATCGGGTCAAATCCGGGGCCGTCAATCCAAAGACGCTCGAAGCGTTCACCGACCCCGGCAACCAGTTTCCGCAAGTGACCCACAAGGCGGGCGCGGTCGGAATCGACGCGTGCGGTGCGGTTTCGAACCTGACTCAGGAAGGTCACGAAAGACTCCGCGACGCGCCCTGCATGTTGGCCCTTGTCGGCCAGCGAGATAGGCAACACACCCACCATCGCGGGGCTGTTGTGGCTCAACTCCGAGACAACAAAATCAACTGCGGGCGAGCCGTCTCGGGAGACGATACTTCCAGTCTCAGCGAGCGCTGCTTTGAACGCTGCGAGCTTTTCGATGAAGGCCCCTAAGCGCACATCGCCGCCGAGTTCCTCAACGCCTTCCATATGGAGGCGCAGAACTCGAGGTCCGGCATGCTTGTCGCTGGGGCGCGTCATGGCGGCATCTTAATGCTGTTCGGAGGAAAATCCTCGCATATCCCCGCCCATAGGATGAGACGGCGGAAAATGGCGGCTGAACGGTAGGTTGCGGCATGGAATTTCTGGAGCGAATCCTCGCCCACTAGGAGTCCGGTATGAGTCGCCTGTCTCATGGGGTCTGGATCTTGACCTCTGCTTGGATTTTTCGGGATTTACGTTGGAGCCTTTAGTCCCTCACGAATTACCACATTGGTGTGCGTCCAGTGGGGGGCGCCTACCTAGCTTTCGGCCAGGTACAGACGCGCGCGCAGTGATTCTGGTCCTTAAGGCAACGGGCTGCAGCGGCGTTGCAGGCATCGGACGCACCCCTTACCGAAGGATTCTCGGGCGGCATCAAGGCTAATGTCGCAAGATTTGGGGGGTTTAGACGCGCCCGCGCGCGGCTCACTGCGCTAGCATCTAGGCGCGATGGGGCAAGGCTAGGGAGGGACTCTTCGGCCAAGAGCCCTTGCCTATCAATCAAGTGGCGGCGTGGTCTTCCTGAACAAAATATGCAGCCGTCATAAATTGCTGCTGCGTTTACTGCTTCGCGCGGCCCTCACACGCTTACCTGGATCTGTCGCCGGGGCTGGATTTCGAGACCAGGCTGTTTGCCAAGACCAATGCCGCGGAATTGCTGCGCGCCGAACTTGCCAGGCCCGGCTACGTGCCGGCACCCATCGCGCTGGGGATCAATACCGATGGCTGGCAGCCGCTGGAGCGCGCGCATGGCATCAGCCGCGCTTGCCTGGAGGTGCTGCTGGAGGCGCGCCACCCGCTCAGCATCGTCAGCAAGGGCAGCGCGCTGCTGCGCGACCTCGACCTGCTGGCCGAACTGGCCACCCAAGGGTTGGTCAACGTGCATGTTTCGATCACCACCCTCGACAACGCGCTGTCGGCCAAGCTTGAGCCGCGCGCTGCCGCCCCGCACACGCGGCTGAAGCTGGTGGCAGCGCTGCGCGAGGCCGGCGTGCCGGTGGGCGTGCTGGTGGCGCCGGTGATTCCGGCGATCACCGACGAATATCTGGAGCGCATCCTCGAAGCCGCGCGCGCGGCCGGCGCGCAGTCCGCCGGCTACGTGCTGCTGCGGCTGCCGCATGAGCTGAAGGAGATTTGGCGCGAATGGCTGCAGCTGCACTATCCGGATCGCGCCGCGCACGTGATGAGCCTGGTCCGGCAGATGCGCGGCGGCAAGGATTACGACAGCGCGTTCGGCACCCGCATGCGCGGCCAGGGGCCGTTTGCCGAGCTGGTGGCGATGCGCTTCGCGAAGACGCGCCGGCGGCTGGGCTATGGCCAGCTGCCGGCGTTGCGCACGGATCTGTTCGTGCCACCGCGCAAGCCATCGCCGCAGGGAGAGCTGTTCTGATCGACGCCGCTTTCGCGGGCAGCGTGATCGAATGCCTCAGCGTGTCGGCAGCGGAATCCGCTCGGCGTCGTCGCCGGGGATCAGTCCGAACGCGCCGCTGTCCCAGTCGGATTTCGCCTGCTCGATGCGTTCCTTCGAACTGGACACGAAGTTCCACCACATATGGCGCGGCGCATCCAGCGGCTCGCCGCCGAACAGCATCGCCTTGAGCGGCGTCTTCGCGCGCAGCACGTGGCGCGCGCCCGGGTCGAGCACGACCAAATGTTTTTCCGGGATATCCGCGCCGTCCAGCTGCGCCTGCCCTTCCAGCACGTAGAGCGCGCGCTCCTGCGCTTCCGCTGCGATCGGCAGCTCGGCGTCAGGCGCCAGATCGACCGCGACGTTGAAGGTGTCGGCGAACACCCGCACCGGCGATTCCATGCCGAAACCGCGCCCGGCGATCACCCGCAGCTGCGCGCCGGCATGTTCTCGGCGCGGCAGGCTGGCGGCGGCGTGGTGGTGGAACGACGGCGTGGTTTCCTCGTCCGGCTGCGGCAGCGCCACCCAGGTCTGCATGCCGTGCAGGTCGTGGCCGGCCGCGCGTGGACCCAGCGGAGTGCGTTCGGAGTGGGCGATGCCGCGGCCTGCGGTCATCCAGTTGACGTCGCCGGGCAGGATGTCCTGCACGCTGCCCAGGGTGTCGCGGTGGCGCAGCGCGCCGCCCCACAGGTAGGTGACGGTGGCCAGGCCGATGTGCGGGTGCGGGCGCACGTCGATGCCGCGGCCGGGCTCGAACAGCGCCGGGCCCATGTGATCGACGAACACGAACGGGCCGACGCTGCGCGCCTGCAGGCTGGGCGCGGCGCGGCGGACTTCGAGCCCGCCGATGTCGTGGCTGCGCGGGGCGATCACGATGGTCATGGCGTCCTCCCTGTAGGCGAAACGGTCAACCGAAGCTCGGCAGCAGCGGCCCGCCCATCCACAGCCAGCGCGCCATCCACGCGCTGACCAGCGCGACCAGCACGGTCAGCGGCAGCCCTACGCGCAGGAAGTCGCCGAAACGGTACTGGCCGGGGCGCAGGATCAGCAGGTTGCCGTGGTGGCCGATGGGGGTCAGGAACGCCACCACCGCGCCCAGTGCGGTGCACACCACGAACGGCGCCGGCGGCAGGTCCAGCACCTGCGCGGTGGCGATCGAGATCGGCCCCAGCAGCGCGGTGGTGGCGGCATCGCTCATCACCTGGGTCAGCAGCGCGGCCAGCGAGAACATCACCAGCAGGATGGCCAACGGCGGCCAGTGTTCGATGAAGTGCGACAGCCACTGCGCCAGCAGCGCGGCGGTGCCGGTCTGCTCCATCGCGATGCCCAGCGGGATGACCCCGGCGATCATCACGAAGATGCGGACGTCGATGCCGCGATAGGCCTGTTCCACATCGACGCAGCGGGTGGCGACCATGGCCACGGCGCCGGCCAGGAAAGCCATCGGTGGCGACAGCCATTCGGTGGCCGCGGCCAGCACGGTCAGGGCGAGGATGGCCAGCGCCAGCGGCGCGCGCAGGCGGCGTTTGGCTTCGCCGGCGAACGGTACCAGCATCAGGAAGCCGTGGTGCGCGGCCAGCTCGGTGAAGCGCGCCTGCTGGCCCCACAGCACCAGCAGGTCGCCCTCGCGCAGGCGCGCGTCGGACAGGCGGTCGGCCATCTGCTCGCCGCGCCGCCACAGCCCGGCGATCACGGTGTGGAACTGGCGGGCGAAATCCAGCTCGCGGATGCTGCGGCCGATGAACTCCGAGCCCGGCGCCACCACCGCCTGCACCAGCTGCGGCCGGCCTTCGCCGGCGGCAAAGCTGCCGAAGCGGGCGATCGCGTTCATGTCCAGGCCGCTGTCATCGTGCAGCGACATCAGTTCGTCGGCGGCCGCTTCCACCAGCAGCACGTCGCCGCCCAGCAGCGGGCTGCCGGGGCCAAGGTCGTCGCGGCGTTCGCCGTCGCGCAGCCAGCCGATCAGACGGAAGCGCTGGCCCAGCGCCTTTTGCAGGTCGGCCAGCGGGCGCGTGCACCAGTGGCCGTCCTTCATCACCAGCAGCTCGGTGCGGTAGCGATCCAGGCGCAGGTAGTCGTCTTCGTTCTGCTCGCCGCTGCGCTTGGGCAGCAGCCAGCGGGTCAGCAGCATGTAGGCGGTGCCCACCAGCACCAGCGCCACGCCGATCGGGGTGATCGAGAAGATCCCCAGCCCTTCCGCGCCGGCGCGCTCCAGCATGTCGTTGGCCAACAGGAACGCCGGTGCGCTGAACAGGGTCAGGGTGGTGCCCAGCGAGGCCGCAAGCGACATCGGCATCAGCAGCCGCGAGGCCGGCAGGCGGCGGTTGCGCGCGTGCCGCAGCAGCAGCGGCAGCATCATCGCGGTGACCATCACGTGGTGGGTGAACGAGGCCAGCAGCGCCACCAGCGGCATCACCACCGCGATGGTGCGCCACTCGTGTTCGCCGGAGGCGCGCTCCACCCAACTGCCAAGGCGCTCGCTGATGCCGGTGGCGCCCAGTGCGCCGGAGATCACGAACACCGCGGCGACGATGATCGCCGGCTCGCTGGAGAAGCCCGACAGCGCCTGCTTGCCGTCCAGCACCCCCGTCAGCACCAGCGCCAGCACGATCAGCATGGCGGTCACGTCGACCCGCAGCCGTTCGCTGATGAACAGGTACAGGCCGCCGGCCAGGATCAGGCCGAAGGCGAGTTGGGGCCACAGGTGGGGATCAAGCTGCATGGGCGCATTCTGCCGAAATCGCGGGGTGTTGCCGCATCACGGCGCGGAATGACGAACGCAGCAAGCGTTCTGGGCGGGCGCCGGCCCGCCCCGGCCGCTCAGGCTGCGCCGGCGTCGTGGCTGCGGTGGTAGGACACCGCAGCTTCCACTTCCGCCTTCGAGCCCAGGAACACCGGCACCCGCATGTGCAACCCGTTGGGCTGCACTTCCAGCATGCGCTGGCGGCCGGTGCTGGCGGCGCCGCCGGCCTGTTCCACCAGCAGGCTCATCGGGTTGGCCTCGTACATCAGCCGCAGCTTGCCGCCCTTGGGCGCGCACTTGCTGTCCAGCGGGTAGCTGAAGATGCCGCCGCGGGTGAGGATGCGATGCACGTCGGCCACCATCGAGGCGATCCAGCGCATGTTGAAGTCCTTGCCGCGCGGGCCGTCCTTGCCGGCCAGCAGGTCGCCGACGTAGCGCTGCATCGGCGCTTCCCAGAAGCGCTGGTTGGAGGCGTTGACCGCGAACTCCTTCGTCTCCTCCGGGATGCGCATGCCGCGGGTGGTCAGGATGAAGCTGCCGACCTCGCGGTCGAGGGTGAAGGCGTGGGTACCGTGGCCGACGGTCAGCACCAGCGTGGTCTGCGGGCCGTACACGCAATAGCCGGCCGCGACCTGCTCGGTGCCCGGCTGCAGGTAGTGTTCGTCGGCGGGCGTGGTCACGCCCTCGGGGCAGCGCAGCACCGAGAAGATGGTGCCCACCGAGACGTTGACGTCGATGTTGGAGCTGCCGTCCAGCGGATCGAACAGCAGCAGGTAGTTGCCGCGCGGATACACGTCCGGGATCGGCATGCTGTGGTCCATCTCCTCGGACGCAAGGCCGGCGAGGTGGCCGCCCCATGCGTTGGCTTCCAGCAGCACGTCGTTGGCGATCACGTCGAGCTTCTTCTGCGCCTCGCCCTGGATGTTGCCGGTGCCGGCCTCGCCCAGGACGCCGCCCAGCGCACCCTTGCCCACCGCGATGGAAATGGTCTTGCAGGCGCGCGCCACCACTTCCACCAGCAGGCGCAGTTCCGCATTGACGCGGCCCGCGCGCTGTTCCTCGATCAGGAAACGGGTCAGGGAGATGTGGGGATGCGACATTGCGGCGCCCTTGTGCGAAGACAGGCGCGTATTGTCGCCGAAGTCGGCGCGCGGCCGGCATGACCGCGGCCCGGAAGCCGGAAGAGCCGCGGGTCGCATCGTGCCTGCGGCCTCAGGTGACCTTCTTGAAGATCGTCACGCCCAGCACGAACAGCACCACCGCAATGATGATCGCGGCCCAGAACAGGAACTTGGCGATGCCGAACGCGCCGCCGGCGATGCCGCCGAAACCGAGCGCGCCGGCGACCAGGCCGATCACGGCGAAAATCAGGGCCCACTTGAGCATGGCGTTGACTCCGGTGCGGGGAACACCGGGTCAACATGGCGGCGCTGGCGTGCAGCCGCCGTGAACGCTCAGTCGGACTGGCTGCCCGCGTGCAGGACGTGATCCGTCGCCAGCACCGCTTCCGGCGCGTATTCGCCCTGCCCGGCCAGCCGCGCATAGATTGGCGCGAAGTCCGGACGGGTGGCATCCATCAACTGCTCGAAGCTGTCGATGACGAAATAGGTCTTCTGGTAGCTGTCGATGCGGTAGCGCGTGCGCATCACCCGCTCCAGGTCGAAGCCGATCCGGTTCGGCGACGCCGATTCCAGGCAGTGGATCGATTCGCCCTTCGAGCTGACGATGCCGGCGCCATAGATGCGCAGGCCGTCCGCTTGCCGGATCAGGCCGAATTCCACCGTGTACCAGTACAGCCGCGCCAGCTGCATCAGCGCCTCCGGCCCGAAGCCGTGCGCCTTCACCCCGCCCTCGCCATAGGCCTGCAGGTAGTCGGCGAACATCGGCTCCATCAGCAGCGGCACGTGGCCGAACAGGTCGTGGAACAGGTCGGGTTCTTCGATGTAGTCGATCTGGTCGGCACGGCGGATCCACCAGCTGACCGGGAAGCGGCGGTTGGCCAGATGGGTGAAGAAGTCCAGTTCCGGCAGCAGCCCTTCCACCGCCACGATCTGCCAGCCGGTGGCGGCGCCGAGGATCGCGTTGAGGTCGGAGAACTTCGGAATCCGGTCCGGCGGCATCCGCATCCGCGCCTGCGCCTGCAGGAAGGCGTCGCAGGCGCGGCCGGGCAGCAGCGCCTGCTGGCGCGCGTAGAGCTGGCGCCAGACGTCGTGGTCTTCGTCGCTGTAGCTGTCCCACGGCTGCCCCACCGTGCCGGTGGCATAGACCGGCACCGAGCCGCGGTCGGTCTGGATGCTTTCGAGGCGGCGCGGCTGCGGTTGGGCGGACATGGCGGGATCGGCTGTGGACATCTCCAAAGGGTAGGTGCAACGGTGCGCAAGATGTCTGCAAAATTGCACCGCAGGCTGGCGTTAGCGCAATATTCCAGCGTCATATTTAAGATGAATGGAAGAAATGACCAGAATCAGGCTGGACCGCACCGATCTGACCCTGCTCACCGAACTGCAGCGCGCCGGTCGCCAGACCAACGCCGAGCTCGCCGAACGCGTCCACCTGTCGGCTTCGGCCTGCCTGCGCCGGGTGCAGCGGCTGGAGCGCGAAGGGGTCATCGTCGGCTACCGCGCCGAGGTCGATCCCGAGCGGCTGGGGCTGGGCCTGCAGGCGTTCGTGCGGGTGCAGCTGAAGAGCCACGACGCCGAGCGCATCGATACCTTCGCCCGCCAGGTCAACGCCTGGCCGGAAGTGGTGGCCTGCCACGCCTTGACCGGCGACATGGACTACCTGCTGCACGTGGTGGTGCGCAACCTCGAGCACTTCTCGCGCTTCCTGTTGGACAAGCTGCTGGCGCAGGCGGAAGTGGACGACGTCAATTCCAGTTTCGTGCTGCGCACGGTCAAGCGCGCGCAGGGGCTGACGCTGGAAAGCTAGCCAGCGACCAGTTGCGCCTGCAGCGCCAGCAGTTCGCGGTCGCGGCCGATCGCCGCCGCCGCCACCAGCACGTCGTCGCGGTAGTAGCGCGCCAGGCAGTCATTGGCGGCGGGATCGCCATCCATTTCCACCCGGGTCCAGCCAGTGCCGTGGCCGAGGTAGCGCAGGTCGGTGCCGTAGTGATGGGTCCAGAAGAACGGCGGGTCGGTGAAGGCGCGGTCATCGCCCAGCATGTTGTCGGCCACGCACTGGCCCTGCCGCTGCGCGTGCACCCAGTGCTCCACCCGTGCCATCCCGCCGCCGTGCGGATAGCGGGCCACGTCGCCAGCGGCGTAGACCCCGGCGACCGCGGTGCGCAGGCGGTCATCGACCACGATGCCGTTCTGGATCCGCAGCCCGGCGGCATCGGCCAGCTGGATCCGCGGGCGCACGCCGATGCCCACCAGCAGCGCGTCCACCGCCAGCGTGTCGCCATTGGCCAACCGCAGCTCGTGGCCATCGAAATGCTCGGCCTGCGTCTGCAGGTGGAACTGCACGCCGTTGCTTTGGTGCAGGCCCAGCAGGTGCTGCGCCAGCTGCGCGCCGAGGATGCGCTCCAGCGGCAGCGCTTCCGGCGTCACCATGTGCACCGCCAGCCCGCGCGCGCGCAGCGCGGAAGCGGCTTCCATGCCGATGAAGCCGGAGCCGATCACCGCGATGGCGTGGGCATCGGTGATGCCGCGGAGCAGCGCGTCGGCATCGGCTAGCGTGCGCAGGGTGAATACGTTGGGCCGGACGAAGCGCGGCAGCGGGATGCGCGTGGCCTCGGCACCGGTGGCCAGCAGCAGCGCGTCGTAGCGGAAGTGCCCGCCGTCACGTGTGGTTACAGCTCGCTCGCGCAGGTCCAGCGCCGTCACCGCGCAATCCAGATGCAGGTCGATGCCGTGCTCGCGGTAGAACGCGGGCGGCTGCAGCGGAATCCACTCGGCCGGCGCGCTGCCGGCCAGATAGTCCTTGGACAGGTTGGGCCGGTCCACCGGCGGCGCGCTGTCTTCGCTGAGCATGCTGATGCGGCCGGCGAAGCCGCGCTCGCGCAGGCGCTGGGCGCAGGCGAAGCCGGCGGCGCCGCCGCCGATGATGAGGACGTCCTGCAGCGCAGTCGCCACGGGCCCGGCTTCGGCCTCGGCCGCGACGTGCTCGCCGCGCACGAACACGCGGTCGCCCTCCACTTCCACTTTCCAGCAGTCCAGCGGTGCGAATGCCGGCGCCCGCACCGCTTTGCCGCTGCGCAGGCTGAAGCAGGCGTGGTGCCACGGGCAGCGGATTTCATCGCCCACCCGCAGGCCTTCAGCCAGCGGCCCGCCGTAATGGGTGCAGCTGGCGGACACCGCGTGTGGCCTGCCATCCACCAGCGCCAGCAGCACCGGCGTTTCGCCGACGTGGCCGAGCAACACGCCGGTTGCCGGGATGGATGCCAGCGCCACGCCGGCGGTGAAATCCGGGCCGGAAAGAACTGCCGCCTGTGCCATGTCGCGCTCCGTGGGTGTATTCGAAAGGAGGATCCCTGTTACACGGACGCAGATTCGGCCGAGAGGTTCCCGGGAACCTTTTTTGCGCCACTGCATCTGCCGAGGCAAGACCCCCGAAAGGCCCCGCCATGCTGAACCCGCTTGCCGCCGTGCCGCTGGTTGCCGATTTCCAGGACACCGTAGCCGAAATGCCTCGCCCCAGTCGCGCCGAAGCCGAAGCGGCGGTGCGCACGCTGATCCGCTGGGCGGGTGACAATCCGGTGCGCGCCGGCCTTCATGACACCCCGGCGCGGGTGGTGCGCGCCTACGAGGAATGGTTCGGTGGTTACGCCAGGGATCCGGCAACGATCCTTGGCCGCCGCTTCGAGCGTTCCGGCTACGACGACATCGTGCTGCTGCGCGACATCCCGCTGCACAGCACCTGCGAACACCACATGGCGCCGATCACCGGCGTGGCTCATCTCGCCTACCTGCCGGGCGAACAGGTGGTGGGCCTGTCCAAGCTGGCGCGGCTGGTCGATGCCTATGCACGCCGGCTGCAGATCCAGGAGCGGCTGACGGTGGAAATCGCGGACGCGCTGCAGCGCGAACTGCAGCCGCGCGGGGTGGCGGTGGCGATCCGTGCCAGCCACGCCTGCATGACCAGCCGCGGCACGCACGTGCACGGCAGCGCGATGGTGACGCGGCGCCTGCTGGGCGCTTTCGAACACGAGCCGTGGCGCGGCGATATCCTCGCTGTGCTGTCGGCGTGATGGAGGAACAGCCATGAACACGATTGCAGCAGGCGCTACGCGCGACTACGCCGCACTGGACGATGCCGCGCTGGTGGCCTGCGTGCGCGGCGGCGAGCGCGATGCGTTCCGGCAGATCATGCAGCGCTGCAACCAGCGCATGTTCCGGGTGGTGCGCGGGGTCATCCGCAACGAGGCCGAAGCCGAGGACGTGGTGCAGGAAGCCTACGTGCACGGCTACGAAAAGCTGGGCAGCTTCCGCGGCGAGGCATCGCTGGCGACCTGGCTGACCCGCATCGCCCTCAATGAAGCCTATGGTCGCCTGCGCCGGAGGCGCGACAGCGTGGACATCGACGATATCGACACGAGCGCGCCGGTGGCGGCGCAGCTGATTGCGTTTCCTGGCCACGTGCTGGGCAACGACCCCGCCGAGGAAGCGGCGCGCGCGCAGCTGCGCCGGCTACTGGAACAGGCGGTGGACGACCTGCCGGAAGCGTTCCGGCTGGTGTACGTGCTGCGCGACGTCGAAGGCTGCTCGGTGGAAGAAACCGCAAGCGCCTTGGAGATCCGCCAGGAAACCGTGAAAACCCGCCTGCACCGCGCCCGTCGTCAATTGCGCGAGGCGCTGGCCAGCCGCGTATCGGTGGCGCAGGTGGAAGCGTTCCAGTTCATGGGCGCGCGCTGCGCGCGCATGACCGACGTGGTGATGGCGCGGATCGCGGCACTGCCCGGCGCGCAAGCCTGATGTTTCCGAAGTTCAACCAATAAGGGGGTGTGGAATGTTGCTGTATGCCTTGATCGTGTTCCTGGTGGGCGCCTGTGGCGGCCTCGTACTGGCCTCGTACGTGCTGCGCGGGAAGCTGGCGCCGTGGGCAGTGTCGCTGCTGCACGCCTTGCTGGGTGCCAGTGGCCTGATCCTGCTGGTTGCGGCCATCCTGACCGGCGATGGCATCGGCACCTTGCCGGTGCTGGCGCTGTGCGTCTTCCTGGTTGCCGCGCTGTTCGGCTTCTATCTGGCGTCGATCCACTACGGCAAGCGGGTGGCGTTGAAGCGGGTGGTGCTGACCCATGCCGGTTTCGCGGTGACCGGGGCGGTGCTGCTGATCGCGGCGGTAGTGATGCAATGAGCCACCCCGTCCATCCCGCCGTGGTGCATTTCCCGGTGGCCTGCTGGTCGCTGGCCACGCTGGCGGATGTCGTCGGCCTGTTCTGGGCCCCGCCGTGGCTGTGGCAGCTGGCGTTCGTGCTGACCGTGCTGGGCTGCGCGTTCGGATTGGTGGCGGCGCTGGCAGGGTTTTGGGAGCTGCTCAAGCTGCCGGCCGAACACCCCGCCGGCAGTACCGCCCATGCGCATATGGGTCTGGCGCTGACCAGCTGGTGCCTGTATGCCGGTAGCGCGTTGCTGCGCCTGCCCGACCAGCAGCCGCTGCCGCCCGACACCTGGGCGCTGGCGCTCGGCGGCGTTGGCTTGCTGTCGCTGCTGGCCACTGGCTGGCTGGGCGGCAAGCTGGTGTATGGCTATGGCGTGGGCGTCACACCGCGCGAGGGGTAACGCCCCGCGCGGTCACTTGCAGTCCGCGTCGCGGCGCAGCTTGTCCAGCCAGCCGGCCTGCTGCGCACAGCGCGCCTTGCGCTCGGCTTCGCGCTGCTGCGCTACCTTCGTTTCCGCGGCCTGGCGGGCCTGCGCCAGCCGCTGCGCCTGCAGCGCGGCGATCTTCGCGCGGATCTGTGGCAGCACCGCCTGCGCAGCGCGCTCGCCTTCGAGGATGGCGCGGTTCTTCTGCGCGAAATCGGTGGCGCCGATGTCGTTCACCGCGGGACGGATCACCACGTCGGCGCGCGCCAGTTCGGCTGCGCCCAGCTTCTGGCCCATGATCGCGATGCTGCGGTTGACGTTGCCGAGCATGCTGGACGGATCGGCCGCGCCGCTGGCCTTGCTGCTGATGTCGACCGCCACCACGAAGTCGGCGCCGAGGTCGCGCGCGGCGTCCACCGGCACCGGGCTGACCACGCCGCCATCGACGTAGTGATGCTTGCCGATGCTGACCGCCTCGAACACGCCGGGAATCGAGCTGGACGCGCGCACCGCCTGGCCCACGTTGCCGCGCACGAACACCGTGCGCTGGCCGTCCTCCAGCCGGGTGGCGACCACCGCCAGCGGTTTCTTCAGCTTCTCGAAGCTGCGTTCGCCCAGCTGCGCGTTGACGTAGTCCTGCAGTTTCTGGCCTTTCACCACGCCGCCGGAAAACAGGCTGACGTCGCGGATGCTGGCTTCGTCCAGCGCCACCGCCTTCTGCTGCAGCGCGTAGGCATCCATGCCGCTGGCGTACAGGGCGCCGACCACGCTGCCGGCGCTGGTGCCGGACACCACCGCCGGCTTGATGCCGTTGGCTTCCAGCATCTTGATCACGCCGATGTGGGCGAAACCCTTGGCTGCGCCGCCGCCCAGCGCCAGCCCCACCCTGATCGGTGCGACGGCGACGGGGACGCCGGCCGGCGTCACCGCGGGTGCGGGCGGTGCGCTGGCGCAGGCGGCAAGGAGCGTGCAGGCAAGGACGGCAGCAAAGACGCGCATCGGATGAGGGAATGACCGGGAAGCGCGCAGCTTAGCGGCGAATGCCGCAACGCCAGCCGAACCGCGGCCGTTTCCGCGCTTGATCGCCGCGCAGGCGGGGATGACGGCCATACTCCCGGCGCAGACCCGCAAATTCGGAAAATCGCCATGCCCCATCACGCCGTCGCCATTCCGCCTTCCCGCCCGGAACGCTGGCTGCTGGCCGGCGGCGTGCTGGCCGCACTGGCGATCTCGTTCGCCATCACCAGCGACCGCCTGACCTGGTCGCTGGAGGTGATCTGGGCGATGGTCGGGCTGGCGCTGGTGGCCTGGCGCTGGCAGCGCTTTCCGCTGACCCGGCTGCTGTGCTGGTTGCTGGCGCTGCACGCGCTGGTGCTGATCCACGGCGGCGCCTATACCTACTCGCTGACGCCGGGGGGGTTCTGGCTGCAGGAACTGCTGGGCACCGCGCGCAATCCCTGGGACCGGCTGGGCCACTGGATGCAAGGTTTCGTGCCGGCCATCCTCGCCCGCGAACTGTTGCTGCGGCTGACGCCGTTGCGCCGCGGTGGCTGGCTGACCTATCTGGTGCTGGCCGCCTGCCTCAGCTTCTCGGCGTTCTTCGAGCTGATCGAGTGGTGGGCCGCACTGGTCTACGGCGCCGATGCCGACGCCTTCCTCGCTACCCAGGGCGACCAGTGGGACACCCAGTGGGACATGTTCCTGTGCCTGCTCGGCGCGACCACCTCGCTGCTGCTGCTGTCGCGCTGGCACGACCGCCAGCTGGGCGCTGCGGTGCTGGCGGGAAAATAGCTCCCGCGGATTCAGTCGGCGCGCCGGCGGAACGGCAGCACCTGGCCGCGCGGCTCGGTTGGCGTTTCGCGCTGCCACAGCACCGGCACATCGTCGGGGGCGCGGGTTTCGAAGGTGCCGAATCCGTCTTCGGCCTTGCGGCGGGCCTGTTCGGCCTCGAACTCTTCCTCCAGCTCCCAGCTGTACTTCTGCCGCGCCGGCTGCGGGTCGCTGCGGCGGAACAGGAATGCAGCGACGATGCCGGCCAGCGCGCCGCCCAGGTGCGATTCCCACGACACCCCGGCTTCGCGCGGCAGCACGCTCATCAGCATGCCGCCATAGAACAGGAACGCGATCATGCCGGCGGCGATCGCCGCGCGGTCGCGTCGCAGCAAGCCGAGCACGAACACCAGGAAGCCGAGCCCGTGGGTGACCCCGCTGGCGCCGAGGTGGTGCGAGCCAGGCTGGCCCAGCAGCCACGCGCCCAGCCCCGCGCCCAGCCACAGCAGCGGCAGCGCGCGCAGGCTGGCCTTTGGATAAGCGGTGCCGGCCAGCGTGCCGAGCAGCAGCAGCGCGGTGGTATTGGCCAGCACGTGCGCCACCGAGCCGTGCAGCAGCGGCGCGGTGAGCAGGCCCAGCAGGCCTGCTGTCGTTTGCGGCGTGACCGTCAGGAATGCCCAGTCGAAGCCCTGCTGCGCGGCGAAGCACAGCCACAGCAGCAGCGCGCCGGCGAGGTTGGCATTCAGTGCGCGGCGCACCCGGCCGCGGTCGGCCTGGTGCTGGTGGTCGGTGCTGGCGGACATGCAACCGAGGTGGGGCGGTGGCCCGATGATTGCAAGCCGGCGCGCCCGGCTGCCGCCCGAACGCGCCGTTGCATGCAATCAGGCGTGCGGTTTCGCCGGCCGCGCCAGACTCAGTGCAACGGTGCTGCCGATGATTACAGCCACTGCGCCAAGCGACAGCAGGATCGGGATCTTGTACACATCGATCAGCAGCATCTTCATGCCGATGAACACCAGCACCAGCGCCAGTCCGTAAGGCAGCAGGTGGAAGCGTTCGGCCATGCCCTGCAGCAGGAAGAACATCGCGCGCAGGCCCAGCACCGCGAACACGTTGGAAGTCAGCACGATGAACGGGTCGGTGGTGATGGCGAAGATCGCCGGGATCGAATCCACCGCGAAGATCACGTCGGTGATGCCCAGCATGATGATCACGATGAACAGCGGGGTGAACTTGCGGCGGCTGCCGCGGCCCACCCACAGCGCGCTGCCGTGGTAGCGGCGCAGGAACGGGATGTGCGCGGTCAGCCAGCGCAGCACCGGGTTGGATTCCAGGTCGGGCTCCTGGCCGGCGGCGCGCCACATCTTGATGCCGGTGAACAGCAGGAAGGCGCCGAACACGTACAACACCCAGTGGAACTTCGACAGCAGCAGCGCGCCGGCGAAGATCAGGATCGCGCGCAGCACGATGGCGCCGATGATGCCGATCACCAGCGCGCGCTGGCGCTGCATCTCCGGCACCGCGAAATAGTTGAACAGCATCAGGAACACGAAGATGTTGTCGACCGCCAGCGCCTTCTCGACCAGGTAGCCGGTCAGGAATTCCATCCCGATGTCGGTTCCGGCCTGCGCGCCGAAGCGCTGCCCGGTGTACCACCACAGCCAGCCGTTGAAGGCCAGCGCCAGCGCCACCCAGCCGATGCTCCACCAGGCGGCTTCCTTGAAACTGACCTTGTGCGGCCCGCCGTGCCGCATCAGCACCAGATCGGCCAGCAGCGCGGCAATCACCACGCCGCCGAAGACCAGCCAGAGGAGAGGGGTTCCGATCGTTTCCATTTGAGAGCTCCGCGCCTTGCGACCGACGGAGGCGTCCATGCAGGGACGCATGGAAGGGAGCGCGCTTCGCCAATCGGCGAAGGTCTCACTCACTGGCCGGTGGCCAGCTGCGGCGCCGGGGTTGGTGTCGAATGAACACCTTCCCGTAATGACGACGTCCGCACGCGGAGTTACTCCCCTTCTTCGGCGACAATAGCAGACCCCGGTAAAACCACGTGAACGCCGCCATGGCCGAACCCCTGCCCGTTGTCCAGCTCAAGAACGCCTGGAATTCCACCCACCCGTGGATCTTCCAGCGGCTGGTGGAAAAGCCCGCGCAGCGGCCCAAGCCCGGCAGCATCGTGGATGTGGTCGGGGTGGACGGCACCTGGATCGGCCGCGGTTTCTACAACGGCCATTCGCGGATCGCCCTGCGCATGCTGGAGCGCGACCCCGACGTGGCGGTGGATGCCGACTGGTTCGTGCGCAAGATCGGCGAGGCAATCCAGCTGCGCCGCGAAATCCTCAAGCTGGACGAGATTTCCAACGCCTGGCGCGTGGTCCACAGCGAAGGCGACGGCATCAGCGGGCTGGTAGTGGACCGCTACGACGACCTCATCGTGGTCGAGTTCTTCAGCGCCGGCGCGTGGCGCCACCGCAGCATCATTTTCGATGCGCTGCGCGAGCACTTCCCCGGCTGCCGCTTCCACAGCTTCGCCGACGAGCACGTGCAGAAGCAGGAAAGCTTCGACTACAAGGACACCCAGGGCACCGAGCCGGCCACCGTCACCGAACACGGCATCAAGTTCCACGCCGACCCGGCCGACGCGCACAAGACCGGCTTCTTCGCCGACCAGCGCGAGAATCGCCAGTGGCTGAGCCAGCAGGTGGCAGGCAAGCGCGTGCTCGACCTGTGCTGCAACACCGGCGGCTTCGCCGTGTATGCGGCGGCGCGCGGTGCCAGCGAAGTGGTGGGCATCGACATCGACCCGGCGGTGATCGAGCTCGCAAAGCAGAACGCGTATTTGAACCACGTCAAGCCGCGGTTCGTGCAGTCCGACATCTTCCCGTGGCTGCGCGATGCCGCGGCGGCGGGCGAACAATTCGACGTGGTCATCCTCGACCCGGCCAAGATGACCCGCGACCGCGAGCAGGTCATCAACGCGCTGAAGAAGTACCTCGACATGAACAAGCTGGCGCTGGGCGTGGTCAAGCCGGGCGGCCTGTTCGCCACCTTCAGCTGCACCGGCCTGGTCAGCGAGGACCAGTTCCTCGACATGCTGCGCCGCGCCGCGTTCTACGCCGGCCGCACCGTGCAGGTACTCAAGGTGGCCGGCGCCGGCCCCGACCACCCGTGGCTGGCGCAGGTGCCGGAATCCCGCTACCTGAAGGCGGTGTTCTGCCGGGTGCTGGACTGACCCTTTCAACCCCGGCGGCGTTACGCGCATCGCACCCCGCATCTCCAACCACGCGGGGCGACGGATGACGGGACGGATTGTGGCGGCGCTGCTGGCGCTGGCATTGGCGGGCGCGGGCAGCGCGCCGGCGGCGGCGCAACGAGTGGACCTGTCGGCGCTGGATGCGGCGATGCCCGGCCCGCCGACCCGGGTGCTGGTGCTGGGGTCGGTGCATCTTTCGCAGGGCGGGGCGGCCGCGTTCGATCCCGCGACCTTGGAACCGCTGCTGCAGCGGCTGGCCGCCTACCGGCCCGGGATCATCACCATCGAGGCCCTGTCCGGCGAAACCTGCGAGCTGCTGCGCCGGCGCGCGATCTACCGGCAGGTCATGGACTACTGCCCGGACGTGGCGGCCGCCCGTGCCGCCACCGGGCTGGACGGCCCGGCCGCGCTGGACGCGATGGATGCGGCGCTGCGGGACTGGCCGGCGCAGCCGACGCCCGCGCAGCGCAGGCGGCTGGCATCGATCTTCCTGGCGGTCGGTGAACCGGCATCGGCACTGGTGCAGTGGTGGCAGCTGCCGGAGGCCGAGCGCCGGACCGGCGACGGCCTCGACGAGGCGCTGGTGCAGGACCTGCGCAAGCGCGAGGCCAACCCCAACGAGAACTACCAGGTCGCGGCGCGGCTGGCCGCGCGCCTCGGCCTTCAGCGCCTGCATGCGGTAGACGACCACGTCGGCGACAACCTCGACATCCGCGACGAGGCAGCGTTCGAGAAGGCGATCCGGCAGGCGTGGGCCGGCGCCAGCGAAACCGCCAAGCAGGCGCAGGAACACATTGCCGGGCTGCGCGCGCGCGGCGACCTGCTCGGCACCTATCGCACGATCAATGCGCCGGCCTACCTGCGCCCCGCCGTCGAGGCCGACTTCGGCCAGGCCCTGCGCGATCCGTCGCCGCAGCGTTTCGGCCGCCAGTACGTGGCCGGCTGGGACGCGCGCAACCTGCACATGCTCGGCCATCTGGTCGCGGCCTTCCGCGAACGCCCGGGTGCGCGCGTGCTGGCGGTGGTCGGGGCCTCCCACAAGCCGTGGTTCGATGCCCTGCTGGGCATGACGCAGGGCGTGGAAGTGGTCGACGCGGAGCAGGTGTTGCGCTGACCCGGATGGGGATGGGGCGTTAGCATGCGCGGCAAGACCGGCGGCATGCGAAGGAGCCCCATGCACCAATTCCCCCGGATGTGCCGGCGATGCGCCTGCTGATCGTCGAGGATTCGCCGACCCTGGCCGCCAGCCTGCAGGCTACGCTGGAGCAGGACGGCCACGCCTGCGACCACGCCGCCGACGGCGAGCAGGCCATCGCCTTCCTCGCCGGCCATGACTACGACCTGTTGGTACTGGACTGGATGCTGCCGCGGCGCGACGGCCTGCAGGTGCTGAAGGCGCTGCGTGGTTCCGGCGCGCGCGCGCGGGTGCTGATGCTGTCGGCGCGCGACACCGTCGCCGACCGGGTGGCCGCGCTGGATGCCGGCGCCGACGACTACCTGGTGAAACCCTTTGCGCTGGACGAACTGCAGGCGCGGGTGCGTGCACTGGCGCGGCGCGGGCGCGACGGCGGCGACACCGTGCTGGAGCTGGAGGGCCTGCAGGTGGACACCGGCGCCCGCCGCGCGCGCTGGCAGGGCGTGGACCTGCAGCTGTCGCCAAAGGAATACGCGCTGCTGGAACTGCTGCTGCGCGAGCGCGGCAAGGTGCTGTCGCGGCCGGCGATCTTCGACCGCCTGTACGACAGCGCCAGTGAATCCTCCGACAAGGTGGTGGAAGTGATCCTGAGTACCCTGCGCGGCAAGCTGGCCAAGGCTGGCGCGCCCGACCCCATCCACACCCGCCGCGGCTTCGGCTATGTCATCGAATAGCCCGCGCGGATGGTCGCTGCGCACCCGCCTGCTGTGGCAGCTGGTGCTGGCGATCGGCCTGTTGCTGGGCGGGCTGTTCCTGCTGCTGGACGTATTGGTGGACCGCGCGATGTACCGCCAGCTCGACCAGTTCGTGGAGTCGCGTGCGTCCGCGCTGGCGCAGCAGCTGCAGGTGGACGACGACCCGCGCGCGCACATCCTGCCGGCCTGGGACATCGCCGGGCATACCGATTTCTTCGCCATCTACGACGCTGGCGGCCGCCTGCGCGCGGCCTCGATGAACAGCGGCGACGGCGCACTGCGCCTGCCGGCCAGCGTGCGCGGCGACATCCTGCTGCCGGACGGCCACGCCGGCCATTACCGGGTGCTGCCGCTGGCGGCGGGTCGGTTTGCCGGTGGCCGGCTGGTGATGGCCACCGAGCGCGAGAGCTGGGACCGCACCGAGCGGCGCATGCACGGTGTGCTGCTGGCCGGCACGTTGGCGGCCATCGTGCTGGCGGTGCTGCTATGCCTGCTGTTGGTGCGCCAGGCCTTCGTGCACATGGCGCGCGAGGCCCGGCGATTGCCGCACGATGGTCCGCCGGAACCGGGCCTACTGGCCAGCAGCCCGCGCGAACTGCAGCCGTTCATCGAAGCTGCCCACGAAGCCCTGCGCCGGTCGTGGGAAATGGCTGGGCGCGAGCGGAGTTTTTCCCGCAGCATCGCCCACGAGCTGCGTACGCCGGTGGCGGAAATCGCCGCGGTGACCGAACTGGCGCAGCGCCATGATGACCCCGCCGCGCTGCGCCAGGCCTTGGCCAGCGTGCGCGACACCAACACGCGCATGCAGCGCGGCATCGAGGCGTTGCTGGCGCTGGCCCGCTTCGAATCCGGGCAGGAAGCGCCGCAGGCCGATCCGCTGGACCTGGCTGCCCTGCTGCGCCAGCTGGCCGGCGACGGCTGGCCGGCCGACCGGCTGCGCCTGCAGCTGCCGGTGGAGGCCTGGGTGGTCTGCGATGCAGGGATGCTGGAGCGGGTGGCCAGCAACCTGCTGCAGAACGCGCTGGAATACGGTGATCCCGACGTGCCGGTGCAACTGGCGCTGGCGCGGACGCCGCAGGGCTGGTGGCTGCAGCTGCGCAACCGTGCCTCCCGGCTGGCCGAAGCCGACCTGGTCCGCTTCGGCGAACGTCACTGGCGCGGCGGCCGCGACACCGACCCGCGCCACGCTGGCCTGGGGCTGGCGCTGGCGCGGGCGATGGCCACTGCGCTGGGCCTGCAGCTGCAGTTCACCCTCGAAGGCAGCGAGCTGCAGGCGGCGCTGGGGCCGATCCCGGCGCTGTAGAAGCGGTTCGGGCAGCCGGTGGGCGTTCCGGCGCTCCTTAAGCGTGGCGAAAGTTTGCGTATTCAGACTTCGGCCATCCGCCTGACTCCGTCATCGCCATGCGCCGTCTTCCCGCCGTTCTTCTGCTGACCTCCGCGCTGCTGGCGCTCACCGCCTGCGGCTCCTCCAACGACGCCGCGCCAACGGAAGCCGCTCCGCAGGCCGACGCCCAGGGCCGGATCCGCCTGAGCGCCGCGCAGACCGCCAACCTCGGCATCCAGCGCACCCCGGCGGTGGCTGCCGACAGCGTGCCGGTCACCGGCCTGCCAGCCGAGGTCACGGTGCCGCTGGCCTCCAGCGCGCAGGTGACCATGCCGTACGCCGGGGTGGTGACACGGGTGCTGGTGGACGAAGGCGAGAGCGTGCGCCGCAGCCAACCGATGCTGCGGGTGCAGAGTCGCGAGCTGGTGGCGGTGCAGGCCGACTACGCCAGGGCCCGCGCCGAATCCGGGCTGGCGGCGCAGCAGGCGCAGCGCGACGCGCTGCTGCAGCGCGAAGGCCTGATCCCGGCCGCGCGCGCGCAGGAAAGCCGGGCGCGGGCACAGGTGGCCAGCGCCAGCCTGCAGCAGGCCGGTGCGTCGCTGGCGCAGCTGCGGCCCAGCGGCGGCGCGGCCGGCGAGTTCGAACTGCTGGCCCCGCAGGCCGGCCGCGTGGTGCACCGGCAGGTGGCGCCGGGACAGGCGCTGGAAGCGTTGGCCGCGGCCTTCACCCTCTCCAGCGACGACCGCCTGGACCTGGAATTCGCGGTGCCGGTGGAACTGGCGACGCAGCTGCGCGTCGGCCAGCCGGTGGCGCTGCCCGGCGGCGCCACGGCCAGCGTGGCGGCGGTGGGTGGCGACGCCGATGCCGGCGCGCAGAGCCTGCGCGTGCGCGCGCAGCTGGCTGCCGGCAGCGGGTTGCTGCCGGGCCAGCAGCTGGACGTGACCCTGCAGCTTCCGGCCCCCGCCGGCGCGGTGGCGGTGCCCGTGGGCGCGCTGCTGCAGGATGGCGACGGCCACCTGCTGTTCGTGCTCGAAGGCGATACCTGGCGCGGCCTGCCGGTGCGCCTGCTGGGCGGCGACGGGCGCCACGCCATCGTCACCGGCGAAGGGCTGCGCGCCGGCCTGCCGGTGGCGAGCGCCGGCGCCAACCTGCTCAAGACCCTGACGGCGGCGGAGTAGGCCCATGCTGCAACGGCTGATCGCGTTTTCCCTGCGCCAGCGCCTGATGGTGCTGCTGGCGGTGCTGGTGCTGGCCGGCTTCGGCCTGCGCGCCTACCTGCAGCTGCCCATCGACGCGTACCCCGACATTTCGCCTACCCAGGTCAAGCTGATCCTGAAGGCGCCGGGCATGACCCCGGAGGAAGTGGAAAGCCGGGTGGTGGCGCCGCTGGAGATGGAGCTGCTGGGCGTGCCCGACGCGGTGATGCTGCGCTCGACCGCGAAGTACGCGATCGCCGACATCACCCTGGACTTCAAGGAAGGCACCGACATCTACTGGGCGCGCCAGCAGGTGGCGGAACGCTACGGCAACGTCATCGACGTGCTGCCGGCAGGGGTCGGCGGCGGGCTGGCGCCGATCGCCACGCCGCTGTCGGACGTGCTGATGTTCACCATCGAGGGCGGCGGCCTGGACCTGCAGGAAAAGCGCACCCTGCTCGACTGGACCATCCGTCCTGCCCTGCGCACGGTGCCCGGCGTGGCCGACGTCAACGTGCTGGGCGGCCACGCGCGCGCCTTCGTGGTGGTGCCGGACCGCGCCCGCCTGCTGGCCAACGGCCTGCATCTGGACGACCTGGTGCAGGCGCTGGAGCGCAACAACCGCAACGACGGCGCCGGCCGCCTGCAGGCCGGCGAGAACGCGCTGATCGTGCGCGTGGAAGGCGCGCTGGCGGATGCCGACGACATCGGCAACGTGGTGCTCAAGCCCGGCATGCCGCCGGTGCGGGTGCGCGACGTGGCGCGCGTGCGCACCGAGGCGATGACCCGCTACGGCGCGGTGACCCGCGACGGCAAGGGCGAGGCGGTGCAGGGGATCGTGGTCGCGCTGCGCGGCGTGGATGCCTCCAGGCTGGTGCATGCGGCGGAGGCGCGGCTGCAGTCGCTGGCGTCGAGCCTGCCGCCGGGCGTGAAGATCGTCCCCTTCTACAACCGCAGCGAACTGATCGAGCGCGCGGTGGCCACCGTGCGCAACGCGCTGCTGGAAGCCACCGTGCTGGTGGTGGTGCTGCTGCTGCTGTTCCTGGGCGAACTGCGCGCGGCGCTGGTGGTGTCGCTGATGCTGCCGCTGGCGGCGCTGTTCACCTTCCTGCTGATGCGGTTGACCGGCCAGAGCGCCAACCTGATGAGCCTGGGTGGGCTGGCGATCGCCATCGGCATGCTGGTGGACGCGGCGGTGGTGGTGGTGGAGAACACCGTGACCCGCCTGCAGCCGGACGCACGCGGCGCGCACCTGCCGCGCCTGCACCGGGTGTTCGACGCCACCCGCGAGGTGGCCACGCCGGTGGCCGCGGGCATGCTGATCATCGCCCTGACCTTCCTGCCGCTGCTGACCCTGGAAGGGCTGGAGGGCAAGCTGTTCGGGCCGGTGGCGTTGACGATCGTGTTTGCGCTGGGCGCCTCGCTGCTGCTGTCGCTGACCCTGATCCCGGTGCTGGCCTCGTTCCTGCTGCGTTCGCACGTGGAACACACGCCGTGGCTGATGCGCCAGGTGGACCGCATCTACCGGCCGCTGCTGGACGCCGTGCTGGCGCGGCCCAGGCGCGCGTTGGTGCCCGCCTTGGTGGCGCTGGTGCTGGGCGTGGCGGCCTATCTCGGGGTCGGCAAGAGCTTCATGCCGACCATGGACGAAGGCGACATCTTGGTGCAGATCGCCAAGTCGCCGGCGATCTCGCTGCAGCGTTCCGCCGAGCTGGACCTGGCGGTCGGGCGTGCGATCAAGGCGAAGGTGCCGGAAGTCGACCACGTGGTAGCGCGGGTGGGTTCGGACGAGCTGGGCCTGGACCCGATGGGCCTGAACGAAACCGACATGTTCCTCAAGCTCAAGCCCAAGGCGCAGTGGCGCAACCCGGACAAGGCCTGGCTGGCGGAGGAGATCCGCAAGGTGCTGCACGGCTTCCCCGGCATGGACATCGGCTTCACCCAGCCGATCGAGATGCGCGTCTCGGAAATGCTCACCGGCAGCCGCGGCGACCTCGCCATCAAGATCTTCGGCCCCGACCTTGCCACCCTCGGCACGCTGGCGCACCAGACCGCGGTCGCGCTGGAGAAGGTGCCCGGCGCGCAGGACATCCTCACCCAGACCACCGAGGGCGTGGACTACCTGCAGGTGGTGGTCGACCCGGTGGCGGCCGGCCGCAACGGGCTGGCGGTGGCCGACGTGCAGGACGAGCTGCGCGCGCAGATCGACGGCATGCCGGCCGGCATCGTGATCGAACCCGGACGGCGCACGCCGATCTTGGTCCGCGGCGGCGACGAGGTGCGGATGTCGGCGCAGCGCTTCCGCACCCTGCGCGTCGCCCTGCCCAGCGGCGGCGACATCCCGCTGTCCGCGATCGCCACCCTCAAGGCCGGCAACGGCCCGGTCAAGGTGGGCCGCGAACAGGGGTCGCGCTATGCGCTGGTGCAGTCGAACGTGGACGGCCGCGACCTGGTCGGCTTCGTCGAGGAAGCGAAGGCGGCGCTGGCCACCGCGGTCAAGCTGCCGCCCGGCTACCGGATGGAATGGGGCGGCCAGTTCGAGAACCAGCAGCGCGCCGCCGCAAGGCTGGGCCTGGTGGTGCCGATCGCGCTGGCGGCGATCTTCGTGGTGCTGTTCCTGAGCTTCGGCTCGCTGCGGCAGGCGCTGCTGATCCTCGGCAACATCCCGTTCGCGCTGGTCGGCGGGCTGATGGCGCTGTGGCTGTCGGGCGAGTACCTGTCGGTGCCGGCCTCGGTCGGCTTCATCGCCCTGCTCGGCATCGCCGTCCTCAACGGGCTGGTGCTGGTGACTTGCTTCAACCAGCTGCATGACACCGGGCTGGAGATCGCCGAGGTGGTGCGGCGCGGCGCGCTGCAGCGGGTGCGACCGGTACTGATGACCGCCAGCATCACCGCACTGGGACTGGTGCCGCTGCTGCTGGCCAGCGGGCCGGGTTCCGAGATCCAGCGCCCGCTCGCCATCGTGGTGATCGGCGGACTGGTGACCTCCACCGCGCTGACCCTGCTGTTGCTGCCGATCCTGTACCAGCGCTATGGCATCGAACCCTCGAAGGAGCGCGCATGAACGATCTGGTGCGATTGAGCCTGGTGTTCCCGCCGCGGCTGGAAACCGCGCTGACCGAAGCCTTGGTGGCCGGGGCCGGCCTGCCTGGCTTCACCCTGCTGCATGCCGAAGGCCATTCCAGCGACTTCAGCACCGCCTCGGCCGCCGAGCAGGTGCACGGCCGGGTGCAACGGCGGGTGCTGTGGATGCTGCTGCCGCGGGCGCAGGTGGACACCGTGCTGGCGGCGCTGCGCGGGCAGGTGGACGCGCAGGAAGTGCGCTGGTGGATCGAGCCGGTGCTGGCGATGGGGAGGCTGGGATGAAACGACTGTTCGTGATCCTGTTGGGCGCCTGCAGCTTCAGTGCGCAGGCGCAGCAGTGGCTGCCCCCGCATGCCGTGGTGCACGAGGCTATCGACATCCAGCCGGATGTGGTCGCGGCGCGCGCGCGGGTGGAGGCGGCGCGTGCGCGCGCCGGCGCCCTCGCGGCCGGGCCGCACGAATTCCAGCTGGATGCGGTGGCGCAGCGGCGCAGCACCGACGAGTTGGGTGGCCGGCAGCGCTTTTCGGAGTCCGAATTCACCCTCAGTCGCGCTTTCCGGCTGCCCGGCAAGGCTGCGTTGGACCGCCGCATCGGCGATGCCGGGGTGGTGGCCGCGGAACTGCGGCTGGACGATGCCCGCCATCAGGGCGCGCGGCGCATGCTGGACGACTGGATGGACTGGCTGCGTGCGGCGGAGCACCTGCGCACCGCGGAGGCGACCTCCGCGCTGCTGGAGCGGGAGCGCAGCGGGTTGGCGCGGCGGGTGGACCTGGGTGAATCCTCGCGCAAGGACCTGGACCTGATCGACGTCGAGCGCGCCCAGGCGCACGCGCGCCTGCTGGCCGCACAGGCGGCGCTGCATTCGACCCGCGAGGCCATGCACAGCGATTTCCCGGGCCTGCCGATCCCGGCGGGTGCGCCGGCGGTGGATCCGCCGCTGGCGCTGCCGGAGACGCCGCAGGCGTGGATCGACCGGATCATCGCGCGCAGCCACGAGATCGGCGCGCTGGCGGCCGATGCCGACCAGGCCGACGCGCGTGCCGCGCGTGTCCGCGCCGAACGCATCGCCGACCCCGTCCTTGGGTTTCGCCGCCTGGACGAGCGCGGCGGCGCCGAGCAGGTCAACGGCCTGGTCCTGAGCATTCCGCTGGGCGGTCGCTACCGTGCGGCCAATGCGCAGGCGGAGTCCGCCCAGGCCGCCGCCGTGCACGGCGACGTCGCCAGCATGCGCCGCGACATCAGCCGCGAAGCGGTGGTGACGGTGACCGCGGCCGCCACGCTGGCGGCGCAGTGGCAGGCCCAGCGCAATGCACTCGACGCCAGCGAGGCGGCGCTGAAGCGGGTCAAGCGCGGCTGGGAACTGGGCGAAGTGGCGGTGGCCGAATGGCTGCTGGTGCAGCGCCAGCATACCCAGATCGCCGCCGCCGAGGCCGATGCCCGTGCCGATGCCGAGCGGGCGCGGCTGCGGGTGCTGGTGGACGCGCACGACCTCTGGCATGACGAGTAGCGGGCGCGCCTATAATGCGCGCACCCAAGCCCCTGCCAGGCCCGCGTCCATGCAGATCGAAACCCACCATTACCACGAGCCGCACCGCAGCCAGCACAGCGGCTGGCTGCGCGCTTCGGTACTCGGCGCCAACGATGGCCTGATTTCCACCAGCAGCCTGGTGCTGGGCATGGCCACCGCGCAGGCGGAGCCGGCCACCATCCTGCTGACCGGCATCGCCGGCCTGGCCGCCGGTGCGTTGTCGATGGCGGCTGGCGAATATGTCTCGGTCAGCTCGCAGGCCGATGCCGAGCATGCCGACATCCGCATCGAGCGCGCTGCGCTGGACCTGCATCCGGAAGCGGAGCTGCGCGAACTCACCCAGATCTACGTGCACCGTGGACTGGAACCGGAGCTGGCGCGGCAGGTGGCCGAGCAGCTGACCGCCCACGACGACCTGGCCGCGCACCTGCGCGACGAGGTCGGCATCCACGACCTGCAGCGCGCGCGGCCGGTGCAGGCGGCGCTGGTCTCGGCGGCCTCGTTCACCGTGGGGGCGCTGCCGCCAGTGCTGCTGGCGTGGCTGTGGAGCAGCCAGAGCCTGACCCTCGCCATCGTCGCCAGCACCACCGTGCTGCTGGCGGTGCTGGGCTACGTGGCCGAACGGGTGGCCGGCGGCGGCGGCATCAAGGGCGCATGGCGGGTGCTGCTGTGGGGCAGCCTGGCGCAGGCCGCCACCGCGCTGATCGGCTGGGCGTTCGGGGTCAGCGTCGGCTGACCTCGGTCGCAGGCGCTGCGACGCCCGCCGCTACACTGGCGGCATGGATACCACCACGCTCCTGCTGTCGCTGCTGCTGCTCGCCGTGCTCGGCCTCATCGCGCTGCTGTTGCTGCGCCGGCCGGAAGACCGCATCGCCGCGCTGCTGCGAGACGAACAGCGCGGTGGGCGCGACGAACTGCGCGGCCAGCTGGACAGCTTCGCCCTGCAGCAGGGCCAGCGCATCGACGGCTTCGGCAGCCAGCTGCAGGCGGTGGCCGCGCGCACCGACCAGCGCCTGGACGATCTCACCCAAAGCATCGACAAGCGGCTGGATGAGCTGCGCGCGGCGCTGAGCGAGGATGCGCGCAAGGCGCGGCTGGAAGCGGCCACCAGCCAGCAGCGGCATGCCGAGGCGCAAGGCCAGCAGCTGCGCGAGATGGGTGAGCGCAACCAGCTGCGGCTGGGCGAACTGCGTGCCACCCTGGAGCAGCAGCTGCAGTCGCTGCAGGCCGACAACGCGGCCAAGCTGGAGGCGATGCGCGCCACCGTCGACGAGAAGCTGCACGCGACACTGGAGACGCGCCTGACCGAGAGCTTCGGCAACGTCACCCGCATGCTGGCGCAGGTCCACCAGGGCCTGGGCGACATGAGCAAGCTGGCCGCCGACGTGGGCGGGCTGCAGCGGGTGCTGACCAATGTGAAGTCGCGCGGCATCTTCGGCGAAGTGCAGCTGGCCGGCCTGCTGGAGCAGGTGTTCGCGCCCGACCAGTACGCCGCCAACGTCGCCACCATCCCCGGCAGCAGCGAGCGGGTGGAGTTCGCGGTGCGCTTCCCGGGTTCGGGCGCCGACGCCGTGGTGTGGCTGCCGATCGACGCCAAGTTCCCGCGAGAGGATTACGAACGCCTGCTGGACGCGCAGGAACGCGCCGATGTCGACGCCGCGCGGCTGGCCGGCGATGCGCTGGAACGGCGCGTGCGCGAGGAGGCCAAGCGCATCCGCGGCAAATACGTGGCCGCGCCGCACACCACCGAATTCGCGGTGCTGTTCCTGCCCACCGAAGGCCTGTATGCGGAAGTGCTGCGCCGCCCGGGGCTGTTCGAGGCCCTGCAGCGCGAGCAGCGCATCACGATCGCAGGACCGACCACCCTGCTGGCGCTGCTGACCAGCCTGCAGATCGGCTTCCGCACCGTCGCCATCGAAAAGCGCTCGGCCGAGGTCTGGCGCATCCTCGAGAAGGCCAAGACCGAATTCGGCAAGTTCGGCGACGTGCTCGACAACGTCAAGAACAAGCTCGACCAGGCCAGCAAGCAGATCGAGCACACCGGCGTGCGCACCCGCGCCATCGAGCGCAGCCTGCGCGACGTGGAAACCCTGCCGGGCGAAGCGGCGGTGGTGCTGGAGCCGCCGTCGGCCGAGTAGGCGCGTTGTGGACGCGGCGGGCACGCGCGCCGGGCAGCGGCGATAATGCGCAGATGACTACGCTGCGCATCGCCACCCGCAAGAGCCCGCTCGCCCTGTGGCAGACCGAACACGTCGCCGAGCGCCTGCGCGCCGCCCATCCCGACCTGACCGTCGAACTGGTGCCGTTGTCCACCCGCGGCGACGAGATCCTCGACCGCTCGCTGGCGGCGATCGGCGGCAAGGGCCTGTTCCTGAAGGAGCTGGAGCTGGCGATGCAGCGCGGCGAAGCCGACTGCGCGGTGCATTCGCTCAAGGACGTGCCGATGACGCTGGAGCCCGGCTTCGCGCTGGCGGCCATCCTGCCGCGCGCCGACCATGCCGACGCCTTCGTCAGCAATCATTTCGACGGCCTCGACGCGCTGCCGCAGGGCGCGCGCGTGGGCACCTCGTCACTGCGCCGGCAGGCGCAGCTGCGCGCGCTGCGTCCGGACCTGCAGCTGCGCGACCTGCGCGGCAACGTCAACACGCGGCTGGCCAAGCTCGACGCCGGCGATTACGACGCCATCGTGCTGGCCTGCGCCGGCCTGCAGCGGCTGGGTTTCGACGCCCGCATCCGCGCCCGGCTGGACGCGCCGGGCTGGCTGCCGGCGCCGGCGCAGGGCGCCATCGCCATCGAAACCCGCGATGACGACCCGCGCATCGCGGCGCTGTGCGCGGCGCTGGACGATGCCGCCACCCGCACCTGCGTGGCGGCGGAGCGGGCCATGAACCGCGCGCTGGACGGCAGCTGCCACGTCCCCGTGGCGGGGCTGGCCACGCTGCAGGGCGAATGCCTGCTGCTGCAGGGACTGGTCGGCGCGACCGCAGACGGCCGCTGCGTCCGCGCCCAGGCCGAAGGCCCGGCGGATGCGTCGGAGGCGCTGGGCATCGAAGTGGCGCAGGCGCTGCTGGCGCAGGGCGCGCGCGCGCTGATCGACGGCTGAGCCTGCCGCCGCATGACGCCGGAGCGCGGGCTTACGCGCTTAGAACGCGTATTTCAGCTTCAGCGTCGCGTCGGTCTGGTTGCGGCCGGCCAGGTCGCTGTCGCGGCGCATTTCCACGCCGGAGCTCAGGATCAGGGTGGGCTGCAGCTGCACGTTCAGCAGCAGGCTGTTGCGCAGGTAGGCGCCGTGCTGGCCGGTTTCCACTCGGGTGACCTGCGACAGCCGCGCGCGCTTGCCCAGCGCCTGGTTCCATTCGACCTGCCCGCGCAGGATCGGCCCGGTACCGGCGGTGCCGTCGTCGGCGTAGCCCTGCAGGCGGTAGCCGGTGTCCACCGACACGCGCACGCTGGTGCCCGGCTTCTTCACCGCCTGCAGTCCGTACTGCATGCCGACACGCGCGTTGCTGCCCTGTGCCTTGACCCAGTCGCGGCGTTCGTTCGGAAGGTGCAGGCGGCCACCGCCGCCTGGCAGGTCGTCGGCATCCACCCGGCGTTGCCCGGAGGGAATCGCCGCCATCGCATCCACCGACCATTCGCCATTCACGCACTGCGCCTTCAGGCAGCGCGGCGGCGCGACCAGGCGCTGCGCCACCTCCGGCGGCAGGACCGGCAACAGCGGCGGATGGAGGGCAGTCGGCGGCGCGGAGAACGCCAGCCACAGCAGCGGCAGCATGGTCGTCTTGTTTAGGGGCTCGCCCGCATTCTACCCACGGCCGCAGGTACCCACCGAGAACGGCTGTCGCATAATCCGCGCATGGACCGCTATGAACGCATCATCGCCCTGCACCGCAGCCTGCAGGCCGCGCGCCGCCCTGTCACGGTGGCGCACCTGCAGGACGAGCTGGGCTGCTCGCGCGCCACCGTCTATCGCGACATCGCTTTCCTGCGCGATGCGCTGATGGCGCCGGTGATCGGCGACGGCGAGGCCGGCTTCCACTATGACAAGGCCGAGGCCGATCGCTTCGAGCTGCCCGGGCTGTGGCTGAACTCCGAAGAGCTACATGCCCTGCTGGCCGCGCAGCAGCTGCTGGCGCGCAGCAGCGGCGGCATGCTGTCGGCGGCGCTGGCGCCGCTGCAGCAGCGGGTGGAAAAGCTGCTGGACGCGCATTCCGGCGGCAAGCGCTGGCCACTGGAGCGGGTGCGGGTGATCCCGCACCGCATCCGCCGCATGGACGAGCACGCCTTCCGCATCGTTGCCTCAAGCGTGCTGGAGCGGCGCCGGCTGGCGTTCGACTACCGGGCCCGGTCCACCGACGAGAAGACCCGTCGCAGCGTGAGCCCGCAGCGACTGACCCACTACCGCGACAACTGGTATCTGGATGCCTGGGACGAGGACCGCGAGGGCCTGCGCAGCTTCTCCATCGACCGCATCGCCGGCGCCCGGCTGGCCGACGGCACTGCGCGCGACGTGGCCGAGGACGAGCTCAACGCCCACCTCGCCGGCAGCTACGGCATCTTCTCCGGCGCGCCCAAGGGCTGGGCCACCATCCGCTTTTCCGCCAAGGCCGCGCGCTGGGTGGCCGATGAACACTGGCATTCGCAGCAGCAGGGCCGCTTCCTGTCCGACGGCCGCTACGAACTGAAGCTGCCGTATTCGGTGCCGCGCGAGTTGCTGATGGACGTGCTGCACTACGGCGCCGACGCCGAGATCGTGGAACCGAAGGCGCTGCGCGAACAGCTGCGCGCGCACCTGCAGCTGGCGATGTCCAACTACGGGCAGGACTGATGGCCCATAGCGCGCGCGAAGGGTCGCAACCGGGCTCGATCGTGCTGGCGCTGGGCGGCGGCGGCGCGCGCGGCCTGGCGCAGATCGGCGTGATCGAGGTGCTGCAGTCGCGTGGCCTGGACATCGAAGCGGTGGCCGGCACGTCCTGCGGCGCACTGGTGGGCGGCGCGTTCGCGGCCGGCAAGCTGGACGAATTGCGCGACTGGATGACCCGCACCAGTCGCCGCGAAATGTTGCGACTGCTCGACCCGGGCTTGGGGCGTCCGGCCATGTTCACCGGCACCCGGCTGGTGCGCGCGCTGCGCGAGGTGGTGGGCGAGCCGCGCATCGAAGACCTGCCGATCGACTTCACCGCGGTGGCCGTGGACCTGCTGCGTCAACGCGAGGTGTGGCTGCGCCGTGGCGACCTGTGGGACGCGTTGCGCGCCTCGTTCGCCATTCCCGGCATCTTCACCCCACTGAACATGGGCGGCATGGAGCTGGTCGATGGCGGCCTGCTGGCGCCGCTGCCGATCACCGCCACCCGCCTGGCCGGCGCGCACCGGGTGGTGGCAGTGGACATCCACGGCAGCATCCCGCAGCGCAGGGACGAACCGGTGCGCGTGGTGGATGCCGAGGCCGGCGCGCCCGCGGTCGGCCTGCTGGGGCGCTGGATGGATCGGCTTGGCGACGAAGCGGCCACGCCCACCCACCGCTTCGGCCTGATGGAAGTGATGTCGCGTGCGCTGGACACCATGCAGGAGCGCATCGCCCGCGTGCAGCTGGCGCTGGAGCCGCCGGATCTGCTGATCCGCATCCCCCGCGATGCCTGCCAGTTCTACGAATTCTGGCGCGCGGCCGAGCTGATCGACATTGGCCGGCGCGAGGCGGAAAAGGCGCTGGACGCGGCGGGGTATTGAGCTTGCGGTAAGGAGCCCCCCCTTCGGTAGAAGGCTCCGGCGTCATCCAACGTCGAGTGGAAATGCTGCGCCTATTCGGCGGGGGCAACCACGCGGACATCCAGCAATTTCAGTATCGCGCTGCGAGTGCGCGGTGGGCCGTGGCGAAAAGCCAGCAGCACCTGCTGCTCGGTGCAGTTCCGCGCCACGGAGGGGTCGCGGGCGGCGCCGCACATCGCGCTGCAAGGCTCGCCGTTTCCGCTGATCAGCCAGTCGCAGGACACACCGGTGGCAGCGGCGATACCCAACAAATGGACGCATTCCGGCACCGTTTTTGCGCAGCCTTCCCAGTTTCCCACCGCACTGCGGCTGACACCCAGGGCCGCCGCAAGGTCTGCCTGCGTCATGTTCTTGCGCCGTCGCGCCACGCGGATGCGTATACCGAGGGAATCCATTCCGTTCCAATCTCCGTGTTCAAGCGGGTGAAGGATGGCATGGCGGCGTGCATCCCCGTCAAATCGACCGGGAATCGACGAGCATGCCGCCGAATATTGTCAGCACCCCTGACATTGCCGCGCAAAGCGCGGCAGATCAATGCATTCATTTTCGATGTCAGCGATCCTGGCATTTCCATACGCTTGCGCCCGGTAGCGGGCAATTGGGAATGTGATCCCCGTCTCCATCGTCATGGATTTGCGCAGTGTCGCAACCGCTGTTTCGCAAGGAAGCGCTGGAAGCCAAGCGCGGCAGCTGGTTGGGAAGTATTTCGCTGGCCCAGCCGTTGCCCCTGTGGGTGCTGACGGGGTTTGCGATGCTGGCGGCGCTGGCCATCGGTCTGTTTCTGACGCTCGGCACCTACACCCGCCGCTCCACGGTGATCGGGCAACTGGTGCCCGGCAAGGGATTGGCCACGGTCGTTTCACCGGCCAGCGGAGTCATCGCCAGATTGGACACCGCCGAAGGCGACCGCCTGCACGCCGGCCAGCGGCTGGCGGTCGTCGCGGTGCCGCGTGCCACCCCGGAGGGTGGCGATACCCAGACCTTGCTGGCAGCACGAATCAACGAGCGCCGTGACGGATTGCTGTCGCTGCGGGCGGCCCAGCAATCGCAACTGCAGGCGCAGGCGGAGGGCCTGCGCGCGCAATTGGCGAGCGCGCTGCGCGAATTGGCGCAGATCGAGGCCGAAGTCGCCACCCGGGACGAGCAGGCCCGCATCGCCCGGGAAACCCTGGCCCGGCTGAAGCAGCTGGAAGACAACCGCTACGTCAGCCTGTTGCAGATCAAGCAGCAGGAATCCACCGCGCTGGAGTACGCCGGGCAGGTGCAGACCCTGCAACGGCAGGCCATTGCCGCCCGTCGCGGCATCGCCCAGCTGGAGCAGGCCCTGCGCGAACTCCCGGGCCAGGAGCGGGCCATGCAGGCCGCGCTGCAGCGCGACATCGCGCAACTGGAAACCGAGCGCGTGCAGACCCAGGCGCAGGGCGCGCTGGCGGTCAGTGCGCCGGTAACCGGCGTCATCGCCACCCAGCTGGTGAAACCGGGGCAGTCCGTGCAGGCCGGGCAAGCCTTGATGAGCCTGCTGCCGGGCGACGGCACGCTGGAAGCGGAGCTGCTGGTGCCCAGTCGCGCGATCGGTTTCATCGAGCCGGGCGACAGGGTGCTGCTGCGCTATCAGGCCTATCCGTACCAGAAGTTCGGCCACCAGCAGGGGCGCGTGGCGCGGATCAGTCGCAGTGCCTTGAGCCCCGGCGAACTGGGTGCGCTGATCGGCAATGCACAGCAAGGCGAACCGTTCTACCGCATCACCGTGGCATTGGCGCGGCAGACCGTCACCGCCTACGGCAAGGCCGAGTTGTTGAAGCCGGGAATGCTGCTGGAAGCCGATGTGCTGGGCGAGAAGCGCCGGCTGATCGAGTGGGTGTTCGAGCCGCTGTATTCGCTCAAGGGGAAGCTCGGCAACAGCTGAGAAATAGAAACAACCCGGCTGTGGATCGCCGCAGGTCTTGCAAGGAAATCATCAGTGCCTTTCGGGGCGCATTCACCCAAGGAAGCTCCATGTTCAATCGACACCTGCGCACCCGCGCGCTCGCTCTTTCCCTCTCCCTGGCACTGTCCACCGTGGCACTGGCCGAGACGCCAACGGCATTGCCCAAGAGCGTCGTCGCCGGCCCCTGCGTCGAAGGGCTCTGCGAATACCGCCTGCCGAACGGACTGCGCGTGCTGCTGTTCCCGGATGCCAGCAAGCCCACCGTCACCGTCAACGTGGTGTACGGGGTCGGTTCGACGGACGAGAACTACGGCGAAACCGGCATGGCTCATCTGCTGGAGCACATGCTGTTCAAGGGCACGCCCAAGCATTCGGATATTCCCGGCGAGATGAAGCAGCGCGGCGTCGCCAAGAACGCCAGCACCTCGTTCGACCGCACCAACTATTTCGCCTCGTTCCCGGCCAACGACGACACCCTGGACTGGCTGCTCGGCCTGGAGGCCGACCGCATGGTCAATTCGAAGGTCGCCAAGAGCGACCTCGACAGCGAAATGACCGTGGTTCGCAACGAGATGGAAGCTGGCGACAACAATCCCGGCGGCGTGCTGATGAAGCGCGTACGCGCCGTCGCCTACGACTGGCACAACTACGCGAACCTGCCGATCGGTGCCCGTTCCGATGTGGAAGGCGTGCCGATCGCGAACCTGCAGGCGTTCTACAAGATCTGGTACCAGCCGGACAATGCACTCCTGATCGTCGCCGGCCGTATCGACCCCGGCAAGACGTTGGCGCGCATCGCCACGCACTACGGGCCGCTGAAGAAACCGGCCCGCGCGTTGCCGGCGAGGCACACCATCGAACCCGCCCAGGACGGCGAGCGCGAGGTCACCGTGCGCCGCACCGGCGATATCGCCTTGGTCGCTGCCAGCTACCACGTTCCCGCGCTTGCGCAGGCCGACAGCGCTCCGCTGGCGGTGCTGGCCGACGTGCTCGGCAATACGCCGAACGGGCGGCTGCACAAGGCGCTTGTCGAAACCAAGCTGGCCGCATTCGCAGTTGCCAGCGGCGACAGCCAGCGCGACCCCGGTCTGTTCACCGCCATCGTGGCGCTGCCGAAGACCGGCGATGCGGCGAAAGTGGAAACGGATCTGCTGAAGCAGACCGAAGACGTGGCTGCGCATCCCGTGACCGAGCAGGAAGTGGCTGCCGCCAAGCAGCGCATCGCCAACAACTACGAAAAACTGCTGGCCGACGCCAATGCGGTGGGCATGGCCTTGTCCGAATCGCAGGCGGCCAGCGACTGGCGGCTGCTGTTCGTGCAGCGCGATGCCATCGCCAAGGTCACCGCGGCCGACGTCAACCGGGTCGCGGCGACCTACCTGAAATCCGGCAACCGCACCCTGGGCCGGTTCGTGCCGACCGACAAGCCCGACCGCACCGAGATTCCCGCCGCGCCGGCAATCGCCAGTCTGGTGGAGGGCTATGTCGGCAAGGCGGCGGTGGCTGCCGGCGAAGCGTTCGAGGCGACGCCGCAGAACATCGCCGCCCGCACCCAGACCTTCACCCTCGGTGATGGCTTGAAGGTCTCGCTGCTGCCCAAGAAAACCCGCGGCGAAACCGTGGTGGTGAACGCCAATTTCGAATTCGGCAACGAAAGGGCGATCACCGGCCGCACGGATGCCGGCGCGCTGGTCGGGCCGATGCTGATGCTGGGCAGCAAGAGCATGACCCGCGAGCAGATCGCGGCCAAGTTCGACGCACTCAATACCCAGGCACAGATCGGCGGCAGCCTGCAGGGGGCCCAGATCGCGCTGCTCGGCAAGCGCGGGACGCTGGCCGATGCGCTGGCGCTCGCCGCCGACGTGCTGCGCAACCCCGCGTTTCCGGCGAACCAGTTCGAACAGCTGCGCCTGCAGGCGGCCACCGGCGTCGAGTACCAGCGCAAGGAGCCCGGCCCGCTGGCCGCCATGGCGCTCGCGCAACATTTCGATCCCTGGCCTGCCGGCCATCCGCTGCACGTGGACGGATTCGACGAATCGCTGGCCAAGCTGAAGGCGCTGAAGCTGGAAGACGTGCAGGCCTACCACCGCGACTTCTACGGCACGGCGCAGGGCGAAATCGCCGTGGTCGGCGACTTCGACCCCGTTGCTGTCAAAGCGCAGTTGGAACAGCTGTTCGCCGGCTGGAAGGCACCAACCGCCTATGCACCGATGTCCACGCACTACATCGATACCAAGGCGACGCGGGCGAGCTTCACCACCCCGGACAAGCCGAATGCCGTCCTGGTCGCCCGCCAGAACCTGTCCCTGAACCTGGTCGATCCGGATTTCCCGGCCCTGAGCATCGCCACCAGCATCCTGGGCGGTGATCCGCTGAAGGCGCGGCTGGCCGACCGCATTCGCCAGAAGGAAGGGCTGAGCTACGGCGTGACCGCCGCGCTGCGCGCGGACGAAAGCCGTCAGGGCCGCGACGACGACGGCTACCTGACCATCCAGGCGATCGCTGCGCCGCAGAACATGGCCAAAGTTGAAACCGCCGTGCGCGAAGAACTCGCGCGCCTCGTGAAGGACGGCATCACCGAGCAGGAACTCCGCGATGCCGTGCAGGCCAAGCTGGTGGCACGCGAACAGTCGCGGGCGCAGGACGGCGCCGTGGCCGGTGTCCTGGCGGAACACCTGGAATATGGCCGCCACATGCAGTTCGAAATCGACCGTGATACGGCGTACCGGGCGCTGACCGTGGCTCAAGTAAATGAGGCGATTCGCAAGCACTTTAAGCAGGGAAATTTGAGTGTGTTTGCGGCGGGGGATTTCAAGTGATCAACCGAGGATCAGACCTGATCGCTTGAGACCGACCGATCGAGCTGTTGTATTCGCTTAAGGGGGAGGTGGGCCATGGCTGACCTTCGCCGGAGCAACGAGATCGCCGGGTATGTTCCCGGCCCCATGGTGCAGGGGATGCGCCTTAATCAATGGAGTTAAAGTGCTATGAGAGAGATGAGCGCATATGAAATCTCATTTGTATCTGGCGGCAACGGCAACTCACCCTCGTGCCCTTCGGGAACGACGATGACAAGCGCAACGTACGATGCAAATGGCAAGCTTCAAAGCTACACTTGCACAACGAACCAAGAAGTTCAAAAATCTGACTGGGCTGTAGTTGGTGCGATTGTCGCAGCAGCAGCAGCGGTCGTGGTGGCTGTGGTTTCTATTGCTACCGGTGCTGCTTCTTAACTTTTAGGGTCGTTGCCGCCGTAATGGCGGCAACGATTTTAATTTATTAATAAACACAAATGAAGCGGGTATTTCTTTTAGTCTTCACGCTTTCATTGATTGCGCTATTTTTAGTGCGTGAGCGAGATGTTGCGGAGGATTCCGGGGTGCAGGTCAAGGGCGAAGAATTCCAATCCTACCGGGGTCGATACTGGGCTCCAATATCATTTCATGGGAATGTTTCTGATCGCGCACTTGTCGACACGGGAGCGGTCTATTCTTCGATAAAAGCAAAAATTCTAAAGGATATCGAGCACCGCGAGCTACCACCAACAGAAATTTCCTCTGTCGTTGGTCGCTATTCTCTTGAGGTGGTAAAGATTAAAGAAATCAATTTTTCTGGAAAAAGAAAAGAAGACCCTGTATTTTTGGTTTCTTCTACGAGCGTGATCGGGGCGAACCTCTTGTTTGATAATCCCCCCGTAACATTAGGGGCTGAAGGGGTTGAATGGGGAGATCGCTTGGATGAGGGAACTTGCGTGCCGTTTAAGATGGACTACCTGGGCAGCGGAGCAGAAAGCGGAATTTCTGCACTATACATTGGCCTGAAAATTAATGGCAACTTGGAATACGCGCTTCTGGATACTGGTGGACGGGATTATTTAACTGGAATAAAAGATGGTGCCAATCCGGCATCTCGTGTTACGCTGATCATGAATTCAGATGGGCGAATTTCTTTTGCAACATATTCTAATGAGTCAGCTGATCTAACTATCGGATCTGAGTCTAGGTCCGTCAGATACCGGTCTTACAAATCCGGATTCAATTCAAGAGCGAAGTATGTAATTGGCGCGAAATTCCTTGAGGAGTTTAGTGTTCATGTCAGATCTAATGTTGGGCCCGTTTGTCTAATAAAAAATCCATGAGTTTGGACTCGACCACAAGAGCGATATCTCGGTTACTTGAATGCCAATAGGACATGGTGGTCGCATAATTTTGCAATCCGAAGCCGCTGAATGCGGCCTCGCTTCGCTGGCGATGGTGGCCGACGCCCATGGCCTGCGAATATCGCTGGCCGAACTGCGCCAACGTTTTCCGTTGTCGCTCAAAGGCGCCAAGCTCAACCAGCTCATCCATGTCGCGCAGTCGCTGGGCCTCCAGACCCGCCCGCTGCGGTTGGACATGGAGGATCTGGGCAAGCTCAAACTACCCTGCATCCTGCACTGGGATTTCAACCACTTCGTGGTGCTGGCCAAGGTCGGACGGTCGAAGGTGACGATCCTCGACCCGGCCATCGGCGAGAAGACCCTCTCTTTTTCCGAAGTGTCCGATCACTTCACTGGCGTGGCGCTGGAGCTGACGCCGGGCCACGAGTTCAAGCCGCGCAAGGCCGCACCCTCGGTGTCGGTGCGCCAGCTCACCGGACGTATCACCGGCCTGTGGCGAACGCTGGGACAGATCCTGCTGCTGTCGGTGGCCCTGCAGGTGTTCGTGGTGCTGGCCCCGTTCTTCATGCAATGGGTGGTGGACCAGGTCTTGGTTTCCGCCGACAAGGACTTGCTGGCGGTGCTGGGGCTGGGCTTCGGACTGGCTTTGCTGCTGCAGATCGGCATCGGCCTGCTGCGCGGCTGGTCGGTGGTGTACCTGTCCTCAAAGCTTGGCCTGCAGTGGATGGGTAACGTGTTCGCCCATGCGCTGCGGCTGCCGTTGGATTTTTTCGAGAAACGCCATCTGGGCGACGTCACCTCGCGCATGGCCTCGGTGCAGGCGATCCAGCGCACCTTGACCACCAGCTTCGTCGAGGTGTTGATCGATGGCCTGATGGCGGTTGTGACCTTCGGCCTGATGCTGGTCTACAGCTGGAAGCTGGCGCTGGTCACGCTGCTGGCGGTAGTGCTGTATGCCGGCATCCGTCTGGTGGCCTACCGCCCGCTGCGCGACGGCACCGAGCGGCAGCTGGTGGCAGGGGCCAGGCAGCAAACGCACCTGCTGGAATCGCTGCGCGGGATGCAGAGCGTCAAGGTGGCCGGGGCCGAGGGGCTGCGCCGCACCACCTACGACAACCTGATGGTGGACACCGTCAACCAGGAAGTGCGCATCGCGCAGATGGGGCTGGGCTTCAACAGTGCCAGCCAGCTGGTGTTCGGGATCGAGCGCATCGCGGTGATCTGGATCGGTGCGCTGCTGGCGCTGTCCAACGTGTTCTCGGTGGGCATGCTGATCGCGTTCCTGGCCTACAAGGATCAGTTCGCGCAGCGCATGGCGGGACTGATCGACAAGGCCATCGAATTCCGCATGCTGCGCCTGCACGGCGAACGCCTGGCAGACATCGTGCTGACGCCGCCAGAGGACGCGGAGCTGCGGCCGGAACTATCCGCACCCGAAATCGCTTCCATCGAAGTGGAGAACCTGGGCTTTCGCTACGCCGATGGCGAACCCTGGGTGTTGAAGGGCTGCAGCCTGAGGATCGAACCGGGCGAGGCGATCGCCATCGTCGGTGCGTCCGGCTGCGGCAAGACCACGCTGGTCAAGCTGTTGCTGGGGCTGCTGAAACCCAGCGAGGGCAGCATCCGTATCGGCGGGCAGGACTTGCACCAGGCGGGGCCGGCGAACATCCGCAAGATCGTGGGTGCGGTGATGCAGGACGACCAGCTGTTCGGCGGTAGCCTGGCGGACAACATCAGTTTCTTCGACCCGCAGATGGATCAGGCGCGGGTGGAGCAGGCGGCGCGGATGGCGGCGGTGCACGACGAGATCATGGCGATGCCGATGGGTTACCACAGCCTGATCGGCGACATGGGCAGTTCGCTGTCCGGCGGGCAGAAGCAGCGGGTGATCCTGGCGCGGGCGCTGTACCGGCAACCGAAGCTGCTGTTTCTGGACGAAGCCACCAGCCATCTGGACGTGGGCAACGAGCAACTGGTGAACGCCGCAGTGAAGCAGCTGGAAGTGACCAAGGTGATCGTGGCGCATCGGCCGGAGACCATCGCCAGCGCCGACCGCGTGCTGGTGATGCACGGCGGGAAGATCGTGCAGGAGGTTCGACCGGAGCCGGTGCAGGTTGCAGCCTAGACACCGTCGCAGCCCGTGAGATGTGCCCGCCGCAAGCTGGCGACATCTTGAACGGAGCCGCTGCCATGACCCATCGCGATCTCGATTCCTGCCTGCGCCAACTGGTGATCCTGGGCGCGCTGGCGGTGCTGTTGGTGCCGGCCGCGCGCGGCAGCAGCACGGTGCTGGGCTGGTTGCCGCTGTGGTTGCTGGGCATGCCGCTGGCGGCGTGGTGGAGCCTGCGCCGGTTCCCGCTGCCGAAGCTGGCGCTGCGCCTGCCCCGACGTCGGCGCGCGCAGGCGCGCAGGCGGCGCGGGCGCGGCGTTTCCGCGGCGGCCGGCGTGGCCCGGCGCGCCTGAACGCGGCGACTTGCGGGCCATGCCGGGGCGCGGGTGCTGTGCTAGCGTTCGGGGCTTTCCAGACTGCCCCGGAGCCCGCCATGTCCCAGTTCTCCAGTGCCTGCCTGATCGCCGGCCTTGCCATCGCCGGCGGTGCGTCCGCCCAGACCCCGCCGAACGCCGATCCGCACGCCTGGCTGGAAGACGTGCAGGGCGAGAAGGCGCTGGCCTGGGTCAGGGCGCGCAATGCCAAGGCCGAGGCGGAGATTGCCGGCACGCCCGCGTTCAAGGCGCTGGAAGCGCAGATCCGCGCCATCCTCGACTCCGACGCCAAGATCCCGGGCGTCGAGAAGATCGGCGACTACTACTACAACTTCTGGAAGGACAAGCAGCACGAGCGCGGAGTCTGGCGTCGCACCACTCTGGCCGAATACCGCAAGCCGGAGCCGAAGTGGGAAACCGTGCTGGACCTCGACGCGCTGAACAAGGCCGAGAACGCCAAGTGGGTCTGGCATGGCGCCGACTGCCTCAAGCCGAAGTACCAGCGCTGCCTGATCGCGCTGTCGCCGGGCGGCTCCGATGCCGACGTGACCCGCGAGTTCGACCTGACCACCAAGCAGTTCGTGCAGGACGGTTTCTTCCGTCCGGAAGCCAAGGGCGGCTTGTCCTGGATCGACGACAACACGGTCTATGTGTTCACCGATTTCGGCCCCGGCACCCTGACCAGCTCGGGTTATCCCAACATCGTCAAGGAATGGAAGCGCGGCACCCCGCTGGCGGCGGCGAAGCCCATCTATGAGGGCAAGCCCGGCGACATGTATATCGCCGCGATGCGCGACCACACGCCGGGCTGGCAGCGCGATTTCGTCAGCCGCACGCTGGCGTTCTACAACGACGAGCTGTACCTGCGGAATGCCGACGGCTCGCTGTCGAAGATCGATGCGCCGAACAGCGCGCAGAAGGGCGTGCACAAGGAGTGGTTGCTGCTGGAGTTGCGCGAGCCGTATGAAGCCGGCGGCAAGACCTGGAGGCCCGGCTCGCTGATCGTCATCCGCTTCGATGACTTCATGGCCGGCAAGCGCGACTTCACCGCGCTGTTCGAGCCGACCGAAAACGCCGCGCTGGCGGGCTACACGTGGACCCGCGATCACCTCGTCCTCAACGTGATGGAGGACGTCAAGAACCGGCTGTCGGTGCTCACCCCGGGCAAGAACGGCTGGGCGAAGTCGGCGTTTGTCGGCGCGCCCACCATCGGCACCATCGGCGTGGGCGCGGTGGATGCGGATGACAGAAATGCGGTTTGGCTGACCGCCACCGATTTCCTGACCCCGACCACGCTGTCCATCGCTGAGGTCGGCAGCAAGCCCGAAGTGCTGAAGTCCAACCCGGTGTTCTTCGACGGATCGAAGGACGTGATCGAGCAGCACTTCGCCACCAGCAAGGACGGCACCAAGGTGCCCTACTTCCTCGTTCGGCCGAAGGACTTGGCATTCGACGGCAAGGCGCCGACCCTGCTGTACGGCTACGGCGGTTTCGAGATTTCGATGACGCCGGCCTATTCCGGCGGCATCGGCAAGGGCTGGCTGGAGAAGGGCGGCGTGTACGCGCTGGCCAACATCCGCGGCGGCGGCGAGTACGGCCCGCGCTGGCACCAGGCCGCGCTCAAGGCCAATCGCCACAAGGCCTACGAGGACTTTGCCGCGATCGCCGACGACCTGGTGGCCCGCAAGATCACTTCGCCTGCGCACCTGGGCACCATGGGCGGCAGCAATGGCGGCCTGCTGATGGGCAACATGCTCACGCAATATCCGGAGAAGTTCGGCGCCATCGTGGTGCAGGTGCCGCTGCTGGACATGAAGCGCTACAACCACCTGCTGGCCGGGGCCTCGTGGATGGCCGAGTACGGCAATCCCGACACCGCCGACTGGGAATTCATCAAGAGCTTCTCGCCCTACCACCTGTTCGACGCGAGCAAGACCTATCCGGCGACCCTGTTCACCACCTCGACCAAGGACGACCGCGTGCATCCGGGCCATGCCCGCAAGATGATGGCGCTGATGGAAGCGGCCGGTAAGGACGTGCGCTACTACGAGAACATCGAAGGCGGTCACGGCGGCGCGGCCAACAACGCGCAGGCGGCGCACATGAACGCGCTGGCCTACACCTTCCTGTGGGACCAGTTGGCGAAGTGATCGCCAGGCCGTCGTCCCCGCGCAAGCGGGGATGACGAGGAAAAGCGTTGCAAACCGCTTCCCGGAGCCCCATCCATGAAATCCCACGCACTGATCGCCGGTCTTGTCCTCATGAGCAGCCTTGCCTCCGCCCAGACTCCGCCCACGCCGCCCGATGCGGACAAGAAACCGCACGTGGTGAAGGCGCCGTTCGGCGCCGAGCGCCAGGACGAGTACTACTGGCTGCGCGACGACAGCCGCAAGGACGCCGCGATGCTCGGCTACCTCAACGCCGAGAACGCCTATGCCGACGCCGTGCTGGCGCCGAGCAAGCCGGTGCAGGACAAGCTCTACGACGAGATCGTGGCGCGCATCAAGCAGGACGATGCCAGCGTGCCCTACCGCGACCGTGGGTACTGGTACTACTCGCGGTTCGAGACCGGCAAGGACTACCCGGTGCATGCGCGTCGCAAGGACGCGCCCGGCATCGACGCGCTGTCGATCCAGCAGGCCAATGCGGCCGGCGACTTTGCCGGGGAGGAAGTGCTGCTGGACGTCAACGCGCTTGCCGCCGGCAAGGACTACTACAGCGTCGGCGATTACGAAGTCACCCCGGACAACACCATCCTGGCCTACGCCGACGACAGCAACGGCCGCCGCCAGTACACCATCCGCTTCCGCAACCTCGTCACCGGGCAGGCCTATCCGGAAGCCATCGCCGGCGTGTCGGCCAACCTGGTCTGGGCCGACGACAACAAGACCCTGTTCTACGTCGAGAACGATCCGGAGACGTTGCTCACGGTGCGGGTGAAGAAGCACGTGTTGGGCACCGACCCGACGCTGGACCCGGTTGTCTACGAGGAGAAGGACGACAGCTTCTACATGGGCATCGACCGCACCCGCGACGACAAGTACATCGTCATCGGGATGAGCAGCACGGTGTCCGACGAACTGCGCTACGCGCCGGCCAACGACCCGCGCGAGTTCAAGGTGCTCAGCGCCCGCGCGCGTGACGTGGAATACGACGCCGACCACTTCGGCGGGCGCTGGGTCATCCGCACCAACGATGGCAAGGCGACCAACTTCAAACTGGTCACCGCCGCCGATGGCGCCACCTCGCGCAAGGACTGGCAGGACTGGATCGCGCACCGCGACGACGTGCTGGTGGAAGGCTTCGAGCTGTTCGACGGTTTCACCGCCATCGCCGAGCGCAGCGGCGGCCTGGAGCGCGTGCGCCTGCTGAAGGCGGACGGGGAGGAATACATCAAGGCTGACGAGTCGGCCTACTCGATGGGCCTCGACGTCAACAGCGAGCCGGATACCGACTGGGTGCGCTACAGCTATACCTCGATGACCACGCCGGCCACCGTCTACGAGCTGAACTTCAAGACCGGCGAACGCCGCCTGCTCAAGCGCCAGCCGGTGCTGGGCGGCTATGACCCCGCCAACTACGTCACCGAGCGGCTGTGGGCCACCGCGCGCGACGGCACGAAGATTCCCGTCTCCATCGTCTACCGCAAGGGCTTCCAGAAGAACGGCAAGGCGGCGCTGCTGCAGTACGCCTACGGCAGCTACGGCATGTCGATGGACCCCGGCTTCTCGGTCACCACGGTCAGCCTGCTGGACCGCGGTATGGCCTACGCCATCGCCCACATCCGCGGCGGCCAGGAGATGGGCCGCAAGTGGTACGAAGACGGCAAGCTGCTGAAGAAAAAGAACAGCTTCACCGACTTCATCGACGTCACCGATTTCCTGGTCAAGGAAGGCTATGCCGCACCCGATCGCGTGGCCGCGCACGGCGGCAGCGCCGGCGGCCTGCTGATGGGCGCGATCGCCAATATGGCGCCGGACAAGTACCGGGTGATCCTGTCGCAGGTGCCGTTCGTGGACGTGGTCACCACCATGCTGGACCCCACCATCCCGCTGACCACCAATGAATACGACGAGTGGGGCAACCCGGAACAGAAGCCGTTCTACGACTACATCGTCACCTACTCGCCCTACGACAACCTGGAAGCCAAGGCCTACCCGGCGATGTTCGTCGGCACCGGGCTATGGGATTCGCAGGTGCAGTACTGGGAGCCGGCCAAATACGTGGCGCGGCTGCGCGACCTCAACACATCAAACGAGCCGGTCATCTTCCGCACCAACATGGAAGCCGGCCACGGCGGCAAGTCCGGGCGCTTCCGCCGCTATCGCGAGCAGGCGGAGATGTACGCCTTCATGCTGGAACGGCTGGGTGTCGAATAACCTCCGTTCACCCCTCCCAGGAGCGCCCCGAAAGGCGTGATGTTCCGCATGAACCCGTACAACCCTATTGCGCCGCCGCGGCGCGCCCTGCGGCAGCAGAGGCGATAGGCCCATGACCCGCTGGTTGTGGGCCGGGTTGGCCTGGACCAGCCTGGCGCTGGGCATCATCGGCGCGTTCCTGCCGGTGATGCCGACGGTGCCTTTCGTGCTGCTGTCGGCGTTCGCCGCCACCCGCGGCTCCGATCGCCTGCGCCGCTGGCTAGTGGAGCACCCGAAGTTCGGCCGCGCCATCCTCGACTGGGAGCAGAACGGCACGGTGTCGCGGCAGGCCAAGCGTTTCGCGATCGGCATGATGTGCGTGTCGTCAATATCGATGGCGATCTTCGCGCCGCGCTGGTGGATGGCTGCGATCGGCATCGGCGTGATGGCGCTGGTGTCGGTATGGCTGTGGCGGCGCCCCGAGCCGCGACAGTGATGCGGGCGCGCGGGTACACTGCGGCGATGACCAAGCGCCTCGTCCTGCTCTCGCTCCTTTCCTGCCTGCTGGCCGCCTGCGGCAACAAGGGGCCGCTGGTATTGCCGGAGCAGCCCGCCGCTGCGCCGGCAGAGCAAACCCCGGCCGAAACCCCGCCAGCGCCCGCGGCGGAACCGCCGGCCAACGGGGACGCCGGCACGCCCGCCCGCCAGCCCTGAGCCGGCCATGCGTTTCACCAAGATGCACGGTGCCGGCAACGATTTCGTCGTGCTGGACCTGCGCGGCGCCCTGCCCGCGCCCACGCCCGAACTTTGCGCGCGCCTGGGCGACCGCCATTTCGGCGTCGGCTGCGACCAGATCCTGACCATCGAGCCGCCGCGCAGCGCCGGCAGCATCGCCGCCTACCGGATCTGGAACGCCGATGGTTCGGCGTCCGGCCAGTGCGGCAACGGCGCGCGCTGTGTCGCCGCGTGGCTGGTGCGCGACGGCGCTGCCCCCGCGGATGCGGGCTTCATCATCGAAAGCCCGGCCGGCGTGCATCCGGTGCAACACGACGGCGAGGGCGGTTTCGTCATCGACATGGGCGCGCCGCGCTTCGCCCCGGCCGAGATCCCGCTGGCCGGCGTCGACGGCGAACACGACGAATACATGTTCGCCCTTGACGGCGAAACCCTGCGCTTCGGCGCGGTATCGATGGGCAACCCGCACGCGGTGATCGAGGTCGCCGACGTCGATGCCGCGGATGTCGCCTGCACCGGCCCGGCCGTGCAGGCCAGCGCGATGTTCCCGGCGTCGGCCAACGTCGGTTTCGCCCAGGTGCTGGCGCCGGACCGCATCCGCCTGCGCGTGTTCGAGCGCGGCGTCGGCGAGACGCTGGCCTGCGGCAGCGGCGCCTGCGCGGCGGTGGCGGTGCTGGCGCGGCGCGGCCGCGTGCAGGCCGATGCCGGGGTGGCGGTGGAACTGCCTGGCGGCACCCTGCGCATCCGCCGCGACAGCGCCGCCAACAGCGTGTTCATGGCCGGCCCGGCCGCATTCGTGTTCGAAGGCAATCTGCTTTCCCAGGAGCAACCGTGACGATGGATTTCAATGACGCCACCGAGAAGCTCGGCGCGCACGAAGTGGCGGCCTGGCTGCGCCGTCACCCGGCCTTCCTGCAGCAGTTCCCGGACCTGGCGCTGACCCTGGTGGTGCCGCGCGAGAACGGCCCCACCGCTTCGCTGGCCAGCTATCAGCTGGACATCCTGCGCGAGAAGAACCGCGAGCTGACCAAGCGCCTGCACGAGCTGTTCGCCACCGCGCAGGAAAACGAGCGGCTGGCGGTGCGCACCCACCAGTTGACCCTCGCGCTGCTGAAGCAGGACAGCGCGGCCAGCACCCTGCGCGCGATGGCGGCGGCGCTGGCCGAGGACTTCCACGGCGACCTGGTGCGCATCGTCGGCTTCCGCGCCGTCGACGGGCTGGAAGATGCGGACTGGTTCCAGCACATCGCCGAGGACCACCCGCGCGTGGAAGGCTTCCGCGACATCATCGCCGCCGGCGAGCCGGTCTGTGGTCGCCTGCACCCCGACAAGAACGCGCTGCTGTACGGCGTGCGTGCCGACGAAGTGCAGAGTTCCGCGCTGCTGGCGTTGCCGGGCGTGGGCCTGGTGGCGGTGGGCAGCCGCGACGCCAACCGCTTCTTCCCCGGCATGGGCACGCTGTTCCTGCGCATGATGGGCGAGGCGCTGGCGGCGGGACTGCGGCGCTTCGGCTGAGACGCCTGCGGGCGCTGCGCATGACCACCCGCATCTTCCACAACGGCCACGTCCTCACAGCGCGTGGCTTCGAGCGCGATGCCTGCGTGGTGGTCGAGGACGGCCACGTCGTCGCGCTGCTGCACGGCGAGCCACCGGCGCGCGGCGAACGCATCGACCTGCAGGGCGGCTGGCTGGTGCCCGGCTTCATCGACGTGCAGGTCAACGGCGGCGGTGGCGTGCTGTTCAACAACGACACCAGCGTCGAGGGCATCGCCGCCATCGGCCGCGCGCATCGCGGCTTCGGCACCACGGGCTTCCTGCCCACCCTGATCAGCGACGACGCCGAGGTGATGCGCCGCGCGATCGCGGCGACGCGCGATGCCATCGCGCAGGGCGTGCCCGGCGTGCTCGGTCTCCATCTGGAGGGGCCGTACCTCGCGCCCACGCGCGGGGGCACCCACGATGCCGGCAAGTTCCGCGTGCCGGATGCCGATGAGATCGCGATGGCGACCTCGCTGGACAACGGCATCACCCTCATCACCCTCGCTCCGGAGCGCGTGCCGCTGGCCAGCATCCGCGCGCTGGTCGAACGCGGCGCGATCGTCTGCGCCGGCCACAGCGCCGCCAGCCATGAGGAAGCCCGCGCCGGGCTGGACGCGGGCATCACCGGTTTCACCCATCTCTACAACGCGATGAGCCCGCTGCAGGGCCGCGAGCCGGGCATGGTGGGTGCGGCGCTGGAGGATGCCGGCAGCTGGTGCGGGGTGATCGTCGACGGCGTGCACGTGCATCCGGCCAGCCTGAAGGTGGCCGTTGCCGCCAAACCGCGCGGCAAGGTGCTGCTGGTGACCGACGCGATGCCGATGGTCGGCGGCGCCACGCCCAGCTTCGACCTCTACGGCGAAACCATCACCGCCGTCGACGGCGTGGTGCGCAATGCCGCCGGCGCGCTGGCCGGCTCCGCGCTGGACATGGCCGGCGCCGTCCGCAATACCGTGCGCCTGCTGGGACTGCCGCTGGACGAAGCCTGCCGGATGGCGTCGCAGTACCCGGCGGAGTTCCTTGGCCTGGGCGGCGAACGGGGGTGGATCGCGCCGGGTTATCGCGCCGACCTGGTGCTGCTGGATGCCGGGGTGGACGTGCAGCGCTGCTGGATCGGCGGCGACGAGTGAACGCTACGCCGCGCGGGCAGGGCGTTCGCCGCGCTGGTTGATCCAGAAGCCCACTGCGGCCACCAGCAGCACCAGCAATTGCGCCAGCAGCGTCTGCCAGGTCGGGAATACGCCCAGCCAGTCCACGCGCGGCGCGGCCACCGCGCCCAGCCCGATCCAGCCGGCTTCCTGCAGCGCGGCCACGCCCTTGCCGGCCAGCACCACCGCCAGCACGGCGATCAGCGCCGAGCTCCAGGCGAAGAACTTGCCGATCGGCAACCGCATGCCCAGCCGCAGCAGCGCCCAGGCCACCAGCGCCAGCAGCGCCACGCCGGCGGCCATGCCGGCGAGGATCGCGCGCGCGGTTTCGGGCGCCCACATCGCGGCATAGAACAGGATGGTCTCGAACACCTCGCGGTACACCGCCACGAACGCCAGCACGAACAGGAACACCATCGAGCGCCGCCCCAGCGCGGCGGAAACCCGCTCGCGCAGGTAGTGCTGCCAGCGCCCGGCCAGGCTCTTCTGGTGCATCCAGATGCCCACGCCCAGCAGCACCAGCGCCGCGAACAGCGAGGACAGGCCTTCGGTCAGCTCGCGGCTGGCCCCGCTGATGTCGACCAGCCAGGTGGCCAGCGCCCAGGTGATGCCGCCCGCGACCAGCGCCAGCCCCCAGCCGGCGTGCACCCACGGCAGCGCCTCCGGGCGGCCGCTCTTGCGCAGGAAGGCGATCATGCCGATCACCACCAGCAGCGCCTCCAGCCCTTCGCGCAGCAGGATGGCGAAGCTGCCGAGGAAGGCGGCAGTGACGTCGCCGCGTCCCTGCTCCAGCACCCGGTCGGCGCGGTCGAACAGCAGCGACGCCTGCGCCGCATCCTGGCGGATCGCATCGATGCCGGCGCCCGCGGCGATGTCCGAGCGCAGCTTGCCCATGGCGGCTTCGATACCGCGCAGCAGCGGGGTGTCGCGCGCGGCCAGCAGCGGCTCCACCGGCTCCACCCCATCAAGGTAGGCCGACAGCGCCAGCGCCGCCGCCTGCTTGCGCTCGCCGTCGGCATACGCCCGCAGGGTGGCCTGCAGCTGGCTGCGCGCCAGCGCCAGCGTCGCCGGCTTGGCGTCGCCTTCGTGCTGCAGCGCCTGCGGCTGCGCACGCAGGAAGGCGGTGATGGCGGCGGCCTGGCGGGCGTCCAGCACCTGCGCCAGCTGCGCCGGGCTGCTGCGCACCAGCGCCTGCAGGGAGGGCAGCGCGGCGTGCAGCCGGCCATCGTCCTGTGTCCACAGTGCTTCGCCCTCGCGGCGGGTGGCGGCGTCGAAGGCCATGCCGCCGACGTGGAAGGCCAGCGCCCAGCGCTGCGCCTCGTCCAGCTGCGCGTACGCCGGCATGGCGGTGCCGGCCACGCCGCGGCTGATCGCCTCGTACAGCGCCAGCGGGCTGCGCTGGGCCGCCCGCGCCATGTCGGTGAAATCGATCGGTGCCGGCACCATCCCGGCTGCAGCCGGACCGTCGCCGCGCCCGCTGGCGCCGTGGCAGCCGGCGCACTGCGCGGCATACAGGCTGGCCGCGGAGGCGGGCTCCGGCGTCGGCATCGCCGCGCTGCCGTCCCCGTAGGCCGCCAGCAACCCGTCGGCCAGCGCATGCGCAGCCTGCGCGACCTGCGCCGCATCGGCCCGGCGCTGCACCAGCGCGATCAGCCCATCCGCCTGCGCCAGCAGCGCACCACGCCGAGGATTGTCCGGCAGCGCGCCGATGCGTTCGCGCGCGGTGGTGGAGAACTCGCGCATCTCCGCGTATTCGCCGTCACTCACCACCTTGCCATCGGCTACCGCGCCGCCGTAGTCCACCGCGATGTAATCCAGCAGCTGCCAGGCTTGGCGCACGTCGGCATCCGCCGGCTGCGCGGCCGCGGCTGCAGCCGACAGCAGCAGTACCAACAGGCAGGTGAACCAGCGGGCCAGCATCGCGATATCCCGGTCAAGCGAGGCGGACAGTGTATCCCTAATTCGCGAATGAGAATCAAAATCAAACAATGCCACGGCAAAACCCCGGCCTTGCTGCGCTGGTAAAATCCCGAGTCTTTGCTCGAACGCCGCCCAAGCCGCGGCGTTCTGTCGTTTCCGGAGTCCGCCATGACCAGCACCGCCGAACTGTCCTCGCCCGAATCCGCCAAGTCGCTGCTGACGCACGACGTGCTGGACACCGACTACACGCTGGAAGACAAATACCGCCGCACCCAGGGCCGGATCTACCTGTCGGGCGTGCAGGCGCTGGTGCGGCTGCCGCTGGTGCAGAAGCTGCGCGACGAGCGCGCCGGGCTGAACACCGCCGGCTTCGTTTCCGGCTATCGCGGCAGCCCGCTGGGCGGCTTCGACCTGGAACTGTGGCGGGCCAAGAAGTACCTGGAAGGCGCGTCGGTGAAGTTCACCCCCGGCCTCAACGAGGACCTTGGCGCCACCATGGTCTGGGGCACCCAGCAGCCGGGGCTGTTCCCGGGCGCGAAGCACGATGGCGTGTTCGCCATGTGGTACGGCAAGGGCCCGGGCGTGGATCGCTGCGGCGACGTGTTCAAGCACGCCAACGCCGCCGGCACATCCGCCCACGGCGGCGTGCTGGCGCTGGCCGCCGACGACCACGCCTGCCGCAGCTCCACCCTGCCCCACGGCAGCGAGGACGAGTTCGTCAGCGCGATGATGCCGGTGCTCAACCCGGCCGGGGTGCAGGACATCCTCGACATGGGCGTGCTGGGCTGGGCGATGAGCCGCTACACCGGGCGCTGGGTGGGCTTCAAGACGATCGCCGAGACGGTGGAGTCCTCCGCCTCGGTCGATGTCGATCCGCATGCGTTGCAAATCGTGCTGCCGGGCGACGACGATTTCGAAATGCCCGTCGGCGGCCTCGGCATCCGCTGGCCGGACCCGCCGATGGAGCAGGAGATGCGCCTCCACCGCTACGCGGTGAAGGCGGCGCAGGCGTTCGCGCGCGCCAACCGGCTGGACCGCGTGGTGATCGATTCGCCGAAGGCGCGGCTGGGCATCGTCACCACCGGCAAGTCCTACCTCGACGTGCTGCAGGCGCTGGAATACCTGGGCCTCGATGAGGCCGCCTGCGCCGATCTCGGCATCCGCGTGTACAAGGTGGCGATGACCTGGCCGCTGGAGCCGGTCGGGATCGAACGCTTCGCGCGCGGGCTGGAAGACATCCTGGTGGTCGAGGAGAAGAAGGCCTTCATCGAGCGCCAGCTCAAGGAACAGTTCTACAACTGGCCGGACAGCTGGGGCGCCCGGCCGTCGATCGTCGGCAAGTACGACGAGGCCGGCAACTGGATCCTGCCGTCCACCGGCGAGCTGACCCCGGCCACCATCGCCGGCGTGATCGGTCGCCGCCTGCAACGCTTCCACCAGAGCGAACGCATCGACGCGGTGCTGGCGTGGATGGCGCAGAAGGAAGGCGAGCTGGCGCTGCCGCGCGCCAACTTCCCGCGCGTGCCGCACTACTGCAGCGGCTGCCCGCACAACACGTCCACCAAGGTGCCGGAAGGTTCGCGTGCGCAGGGCGGCATCGGCTGCCACTACATGGTGACGTGGATGGACCGCAGCACCGACACCTTCACCCACATGGGCGGCGAAGGCGTGACCTGGGCGGGGCAGGCGCCGTTCACCGACACCGCGCACATCTTCCAGAACCTCGGCGACGGCACCTATTTCCACAGCGGGTCGCTGGCGATCCGCCAGGCCATCGCGGCCGGCGTCAACATCACCTACAAGATCCTCTACAACGATGCGGTGGCGATGACCGGTGGGCAGCCGGTGGACGGCACCCTGACCGTGCCGCAGATCGCCCACCAGATGCGCGCCGAGGGGGTGCAGACCATCGCCCTCGTCAGCGACGACATCGACAAGTGGACCGACCCGTCGATCTTCCCGGCCGGCGTGAGTTTCCACGATCGCCGCGAGCTGGACGCGGTGCAGAAGATGCTGCGCGAGGTGAAGGGCACGTCCATCCTGATCTTTGACCAGACCTGCGCCACCGAGAAGCGCCGCCGCCGCAAGCGCGGCAAGCTGGTCGATCCGCAAAAACGCGTCATGGTGAATTCACTGGTCTGCGAAGGCTGCGGCGACTGCGGCGCCAAGAGCTTCTGCGTGTCGGTGACGCCGAAGGAAACCGAATACGGCCGCAAGCGCGCGATCAACCAAAGCGACTGCAACAAGGACTTCAGCTGCGTCGAAGGCTTCTGCCCCAGCTTCGTGACCGTGCACGGCGGCAAGGTGCGCAAGGGCAAGAAGGTCGATGCCGCCAGCCTGCTGGCCAACCTGCCCGCGCCCGCCGCGCGCACCGACCTGTCCCAGCCCTGGAACATCCTCATCACCGGCGTCGGCGGCACCGGCGTGGTGACCATCGGTGCGCTGCTGGGCATGGCCGGGCATCTGGAGGGCAAGGGCGCGACCGTGCTCGACCAGACCGGGCTGGCGCAGAAGGGCGGCGCCGTCACCACCCACATCCGCATCGCCCGGACGCCGGCCGACATCCACGCCGTGCGCATCGCCGCCGGTGAGGCCGACCTGGTGCTGGGCTGCGACATGGTGGTGGTCAACGACTACTGGGTGCTGTCCAAGATCCGCCCCGAGCGCAGCACCGTGGTGGTCAACACCTACGAGGCGATGCCGGGCACCTTCACCACCCGCCCGGACATGCAGTTCCCCGCCGCCGACATCGTCAAGGCGATCGGCACCGCGCTGGGCGGACAGGCACCGCTGCAGATCGATGCCACCCAGATCGCCACCGCGCTGATCGGCGACGCCATCGCCGCGAATCTGTTCATCCTCGGCTACGCCTGGCAGCAGGGGCTGGTGCCTATTTCGTTCGAGGCGCTGATGCGCGCCATCGAGCTCAACGGCGCTGCCATCGAAATGAACAAGACGGCGTTCGCCTGGGGCCGACTGGCGGTGGTGGACCTGGCCGCGGTGGTCGAGGCCGCCGGCATCGTGCGCAACGTGCCCACCCGCAGCGAGGCCACCGCGCATGCGCTGCCGATGCTTGGCGCCACCGCCAACGAGGCGGCCGAGTCCGGCCTGATGCCGCAGGCCGCCGACCTGCGCGACGAGGATGCGCTGCGCCACGTGCCGGCCAGCGGCGATGCCGGCAGCGTCTTCGCGCCGCTGGACGATGCGCGGCTGTCGCGCTCGCTGGACGAGGTGATCGCGCGCCGCGTTGCTTTCCTCACCAGCTACCAGAGCGCCGGCTATGCCAAGCGCTATGTCGATTTCGTCAACAAGGTGCGCGCCGCGGAAACCGCAAAGGCGCCGGGCAGCAGCGACCTGTCCGAAGCCGTGGCCCGCTACTTCTTCAAGCTGATGGCCTACAAGGACGAATACGAAGTGGCGCGGCTGTACACCAGCGGCGATTTCAAGAAGCAGCTGGAGGCGCAGTTCGAAGGCGACTTCAAGCTGAAGTTCCACCTCGCGCCGCCGCTGCTGGCGAAGAAGAACGCGCAGGGCCAGCTGGTGAAGCAGGAATACGGACCGTGGGTGTTCACCGCCTTCCGGGTGCTGGCCAAGCTCAGGGGGCTGCGCGGCACCCCGCTGGACGTGTTCGGATACACCGCCGAGCGCCGCGGCGAGCGCGCGCTGATCGGCGAGTACCAGAAGACCGTCGGGGCGCTGCTGGACCGGCTGGATGCCGGCAACGTGGATCTGGCCGCCGAGATCGCCAGCGTGCCGGAACACATCCGCGGCTTCGGCCACGTCAAGGAAGCGCACCTGCACAAGGCCCGCGCCCAGCTGGCGCGGCTGCTCAAGGAGTGGGACAACCCGCTGCGGATCGTGCAGGCGGCGTGAGCCGGCGGCTTGCTGCCCGGATGCGAATCCGGGCGGCGGCAGCGTGCCGACAGGCGGTATCCGCCGCATGCGGAAACGTGGCTGGCGTCACGCCGGTGCAAGGATTCGCGGTGCTAGCGTGATCCCGGGTCAACTCCCGGGACACGACGATGCGCACCCATGTTCGCGCCCTGCTGCTTGCGTTGCTTGCCCTGTTGTCCGCCCCGGCGTTGCACGCCGCCGAGCGCGCGGTCTGGGTCTGGGAAGATGCCAGCACCGGCTGGCTGGATGACCCCGCATACGCCGGCGACGCCATCGCCTTCCTGCGCGGGCGCGGCATTTCCACCGTCTACCTCTACGTGGAGCCCTACCCGGCCAGCAACCGGCTGGCGAACGACCCGGCTGCATACCGCGTGCTGTTGTCGCGCCTGCGCGCCAACGGCATCCATCCGCACGCGCTGCTGGGATCGGGCCACCTCAACAGCGACGCCTACACCGCCGCCCAACGGCGCGCGATCGCGGAGGCGCAGTTCCAGGGCGTGCTGGACTACAACGCCAGCGCGCTGCCCGCGGAGCGTTTCGAGGGCGTGAGCCTGGACATCGAACCGCACCTGCTCAAGGCATGGTCAAGCCAGAAGACCAAGCTGCTGACGCAATTCCTCGACCTCGGCCGCAGCCTGATGGACATGAAGCGACGTTCCGGGCAATCGGCGCTGCAGGTCGGCCCGGCGATTCCGTTCTGGTACGACGGCCTGCGGGTGAAGTGGAGCCGGCGCACCCAGTACATGCACGAACACGTGCTGGACGTGTTCGACCACGCGGTGCTGATGGACTACCGCGACCGCGCCGATGGCAGCGACGGGATCATCGCCCACGCGCGCGCGGAGATCGACGCGGCGGCGCTGCGGGGCAAGCGCGTGGTGATCGGGGTGGAGACCGCTCCCAACGAGATCGCCAAGGTGACGTTCTTCGACAACACTGACGCGCAGCTGGAACAGGCGCTGGCGCAGACGGCCAGCGCCTATGCCGGGCACGCCGGCTTCGGCGGCTTCGCGGTGCACCACTTCGAATCCTACGTGGAGTGGCTCGCCGCGCAGTAGGCCCCAAGTGGGCGGAGCAGCGTTGATCGGCGCGTACCAGAAGACCGTCAGCGCGCTGCTGGACAGGCGGGGCGCCGGCAACGCCGACCTCGCTGCCGAGATCGCCAGCGTGCCGGAACACATCCGCGGCTTCGGCCACGTCAAGGAAGCGCACCTGCACAAGGTCCGCGCCCAGCTGGCGCGGCTGCTCAAGGAGTGGGACAAGCCGCTGCGGATCGTGCAGGCGATGCAAATCAATTCGCATATCTATTCACTGACTGAGCGTGATGCCTGCATAACGCGTTTGAAGACAGGTAGATCAGGGCCTATTGCCTTGACTATCCATTCAAATATCTATTCAATCAATGCATGGCCGACGCCCGTCAAGCCGCGCTGGAAACCCTGCTTCGCCGCGACGGCCCGCTGCCGGCCGCCACGTTGGCACAGGCGTTGGGTGTCAGCCAGCCCACCATCTCGCGCCTGCTGGGAAGCGCCGGTGAGCGCGTCGTCCGCATCGGCCGCGCCCGCGCCAGCCGCTATGCCTTGGCGCGCGAGATCGCGCGGGCGGGACTGCGCTGGCCGCTGCATCGCATCCGGCCCGACGGGCAGCCGGAAACGCTGGGTGAACTGCGGGCGCTGCATGGTGACGGCTTCCACTTTGCGCCTGCGCGGCCATTGCCGGCGTTGCTGCATGGCTCTGCCGATGGGCTGTTCCCCGGCCTGCCCTGGTTTCTCGATGACCAGCGTCCGCAGGGTTTCCTGGGCCGTGCTTTCGCACGCCGCGTCGCCATCGACATCGGCGCCCCGGACGACCTGGCTCGCTGGCGCGCCGACGATGTGGTGCTGGCCTTGCTGCGCCATGGCGATGACGCGCCGGGCGACCTGGTGCTGGGGGACGCCGCGCTGCTGCGCGCACTGCGGGCCACGCTGGCGACGGAGGCCATCGCCATGTCCGAACGCCCAGCGCGCTATCCCGCGCTGGCGGAAGCCGCGCTGAGCGGCGAGGACGTCGGCTCCTCGGCTGGCGGCGAACAGCCCAAGTTCACCGCGCTGCTGCGCGGCGACGCCGGGCATCGCGCGGTGATCGTGAAGTTCAGCGAACGCCGCGGCACGCCGGCGGCGCAGCGCTGGGCCGACCTCCTGCGCTGCGAACACCTTGCCGGCGAGGTGCTGCGCGCACACGCCATCCCGGCGGCGGAAAGCGAGTTGCTCGAAGCGGACGGACGGGTGTTCCTGCAATCCGCCCGCTTCGACCGCACGCCTGCGCTTGGGCGTCACGGGCTGGTATCGCTGGCTGCGCTGGATGCCGCGCACTACGGCCATGGCCGCATCGATTGGTGGCGGTTTGCGCCGCAGCTGCAGCGCGATGGCTGGCTGGACGCGAACGATGCGCGCAGGCTTGCCCTGCTGGGCTGGTTCGGGAGCCTGATCGGCAACAGCGACATGCATCTTGGCAATGCCAGCCTGCTGCTGGCCGACACCCGTCCGCTGACGCTGGCACCCAGCTACGACATGCTGCCGATGGCGCTGCGCCCGGCAGCCAGCGGCGAGGTGGTGGCGCGCGTGCTTGACCTGCCGCCGCCGGTGCCCGAACAGCAAACGCCGTGGCGGGAAGCCGCGCAGATGGCGCTGGTGTTCTGGCAGCGCGCCGGCGCGGACGCCGGCCTCTCCGGCGAGATCAGGCACATCGCCGAAACGCAAGCGCGCAGGCTGGAAGCCGCCCGCGCGCGTTTCGGCTGAGGCGCGCTTACTTGCGCGCGCTCAGGATCGGCGTCAGGTAGTCCGGCTTGCCTTCGATCCGCACCAGGTGCGGATGGCGCAGGCCGCCGTGGTAGTCGATCTTGACCATGCGGTAGCGGTCGAACTCCTTGACCAGCAGTTCGATCGGCGCCTTGCCGGTCTTGGCCGCCTTGATCGCGTCTTCCAGTGCCTCGCCGTCATAAGCCATGCCGTTGACCGCGATCACCTGCGTGCCGCTGCCGAGGCCGGCGTTGAAGGCGGGGCCGTCCCAGCGCACGTCGCCGATGCTGCCGTCCTTGCCGATCGACAGGCCGATCGAATAGGTGAAGTCGGCGCCGCCTCGGCTGCCTGCGGCCTTCGCATAGGCGTTGGGTTCGTCCTTGTAGACCAGCTTCCAGCCGCTGGCCTCGATGCCGCCGGCCAGCCCGGTCTTGCCGTCGAGGCGGTCGCGCAGGAACTTCGCCCAGTCGTGCGGATAGACGCCGTTGAGCGTGGCCACCACGTCGTCGAAGGTGTAGGTGTTCTGCACTTTCCATTCGCCGTCGTTGACGCCGAAGAACGCCTTGGCGAAATCATCCAGCGAACGCTTGCCGTTGCTGCCGGCGCGGATCAGCGCGTCCGCTTCCAGCCAGATCATCTGGCCGCCGCGGTAGTAGTCCTCGCTCATCTGGTAGTTGAGGTAGGCGCGTGCGCCGCGGCCGACCACGATCGGGTCGTTGGTGGTGTCCTGGATGCCGCGCCACGACAGGCCGGGGCGGTTGTCGGCATAGGTGGCGGCCACCAGCGCCAGCGCGTCGATCGACGCCGGCAGCGGGCGCATGCCGCTGCGCGCGGCCAGCACGTTGCCCCAGTACTGGGTCTGGCCCTCGTACACCCACAGCAGGCTGTCCTGCATCGGCGTGTTGAGGTTGGGCACCCACAGGTCCTTGCCGCGGCGGTACTTGCCGTTCCACGAGTGCACGAACTCATGCGCCAGCAGGTCGGTGAAGCCCTGCTTCTCCTTCCAGCCGGTGAAGTAGTCGGTGCCGACGCCGTTCTCGCTGCTGCGCTGGTGCTCCAGCCCGTTGCCGCCCATCTGGTCGGACAGCGAGAACAGGAACTGGTAGTGGTCGTAATGCTGCGCGCCGAACAGCTTCATCGCCTGGTCGACCATCTTCTTGTGGATGGCCACCTGCTCCGGCTTGGCTTCCAGGTACTTCGGCGCATCGGCAACCACGCCCAGCTTCACCTGCGGCTTGCCGGCGGGGGTCAGGTCGATGTTCTTCGCATGGCGGCCGGCATACACCGGCGAGTCGACGAAGATGTCGTAGGGGACGTTCTCGTAATCGACGGTGTCGCCGCTGCGGCCGTCCTCGTGCAGCGCGGTGAACGCGGTCCAGCCGGCCGGATAGGTGACGCGCGGGTCGACCATGATCCGGCTCATGTAGTGGCCGGCCGGGTACAGCGAGGTCGAGATGAACTGGATGTTGAGCATGTTCGGCGTCATCACTACCCGGCCCTGGCCGGGGCCGGTGGCGGTGAGCAGGTCGAACTCGGCGGTGATCTCGCCCACGCCGTCCGGCACCACCAGGTGGAACGCGCCCACTTCCAGCGTGTCGCGCTTCCAGTCCAGCTTCTGGCCGTTGGCCATGAAGGTCAGGCCGGCGATGTCGTCCAGCCCGTTGCGGGGCGAGTGCCCGCCCGGCACCCAGCGCGGAAACAGCAGGGTCAGCGGGCCGGCCTGCACCGGGATCGTCTGCTTGATGCTGAAGATGCGCTGCGACAGGTTGGTGGCGTCCACCTCGACCTTCATCATGCCCGGCGCGTAGGGCACGTCCTGCGGCGGCGGCACCGCGGCCTGCGCATGCGCGCCACCGGCAAGCACGAGGGAAAGGGCGAGGGGCAGCAGGCGGCGGCGGGTCATGGCAACTCCGGATGACGGGCAAACCCGCATGCTACTGACCGCACCGGGCGTGCCCCCCTGCCGAAAGGCATGCACGGAGGATTCATCGGCGCGGCGACATGATGGGCGCGTCACATTTCCGCGAGCCTGCCCCATGACCCTGCGCCTGTCGCTGCTGTCCCCCCTGCTGTTGCTGTCCGCCTGCGCCAGCCGGCCCGCCACGCCGCCGCCCGCCGCGGAGGCGCCGATGGCCTGCAATGCCGATGCGGCCCAACGCTATGTCGGCCAGCCGGCCACCGCGGCCAATATCGAGGCGGCGCGGAAGGCCAGCGGCGCCACGCTGGTGCGTGCGCTCAAGCCCGACCAGATGGTGACCCTGGAATACCGCGGCGACCGGGTGAACGTGCTGCAGGACGCCGGCGGCCTCATCGAGCGCATCAGTTGCGGTTAACCGCCGCCCGGTAGCCGTGGCTCATGCGCGCTCGTCGAGGCCCTGCACGTCGGAGGTCGCGCTTGCCTGCAGGTGCGCGGCATCGGTATAGCGCCACGCCACGAGCGCGGCGATCGCCAGCAGCAGTGCGGCGATCAGGAACGCCACGCCGGGCAGGTGGACCGGCGCGCGCGGGCCGATGAAGAACCCGAACGAGCCGGCGAACAGCGCCGGCGCCACGATCCCGGCCAGCGACACCAGGCTGCCCAGCGAGCCCTGGATGCGGCCCTGCTCGTTGGCAGGCACCTGGCGGGTGATCAGCGCCATCGTCGCCGGCCCCGCCACCGCCCACAGCGCGCTGATCGGCAGGCCGATGAGGAACACCCAACCCGCCCCGGCCAACCCGTACAGCACGAAGCCGGCGGTGCCGCAGGCCAGCCCCAGCAGCATTGCGCGGCGTTCGCCCATTGCCTTCACCAGCCGCCCCACCAGCGCCACGTTGACGATCACGCTGCACACGCCCACCGCGGCCAGCACGTAGCCGGCCTGCTTTTCCTTCCAGTCGAACGCGGCGTCGGCGAACAGCACGAAGGTGCTGGGATAGACGTAGTGGGCGAAGTTGGCGATGAACACCACCGCCACCAGCGCCCAGATGCGCGGGTGTTCCAGCAGCATGCGCACGCCGCCCATCGGACGCGCGTGCTTCCAGTCGAAGCGCGCGGTGCGGCGCTCCCGCGGCAGCGATTCCGGCAGCACGAACAGGCCGTACAGGAAGTTCAGCAGGGCCAACCCGGCGGCGAACCAGAACGGCAGCCGGTGGTTGATGTCGCCCAGCACGCCCCCGATCAGCGGGCCGACGATGAAGCCCAGCCCGAACGCCGCCCCGATCATGCCGAAGCTTTTCGCGCGCTGTTCCGCCGGCACCACGTCGGCGATGTAGGCATTGGCGGTGGAGAAGCTGGCCGAAGTGGCGGCCGACAGCAGTCGGCCGACGAACAGCCACGCCAGCGTGGGCGCCAGCGCCATGAACACGAAGTCCGCGGCCAGCCCGAAGCAGGACAGCAGGATCACCGGGCGGCGGCCGAAGCGGTCGGACAGCGCGCCCTGGATCGGCGTGCAGAAGAACTGCACGGCCGAGAATGCGAACGCGAACACGCCGGTCCAGTAGGCGGCGGTGGACAGGTCGCCGCCGACCATCTGTTCCACCAGGTGCGGCAGCACCGGGATGATCACCCCGAACGCGATCACGTCGATCAGCACGGTGACGAAGATGAAGGCGAGCGCGGCCTTGCGCGCGCCGGGAGCGGGGGTGGCGTTCAAGCGGAAATCCCTGGGTGTCTGGTTGTTGCCGCGCCGGTACGCGGCGCAGGCGCTGGATCAGGCGACGAAGGCGTCCGTCGCCAGCCATTCCACGTGTTCGCGCACGTCATCCGGCCAGCGCGCGATGCCGGCCTGGAAGCGCCCGTAGTCACCGGCAAACAGCGCGCGGGTGGCGTCCTCGAAGCCGGCCTCGTTGCCGGCCATTGCCTGCATGAAGCGGTAGGTGGTTTCCTGCGCGGCGCGGTGGCGGTCATCCTCCACCGACACCTTGCGCGCTGCGTCCACCAGCCGGCGCAGCGCCACCGAGGCGCCGCCGGGCTGCGCCGCCAGCCAGTCCCAGTGGCGCGGCAGCAGGGTCACCTCGCGCGGCACCACCCCCAGCTTGGGCCGGCCGGGGCGGCGCGGCCGCTCCGGTTCGGGGTTGTCGTCGCGCAGGGTCTGCGGGCTGGACAGCCACGCCAGCAGGTCGGCCGACGGCAGCTCCAGCGGCAGTTCCAGGGTGCGTGCGTCGGCGTCGTCGAACACCAGCACCGGCCGCTCCGGCTGCGCATCGAAGGCCTGCTTGGCTTTCAGCGCGACGTGGCGCAGTTCGCCGCTGGCGATCCGGTAGCTGCCGGAAAAAGCGGTGCAGCGCAGGGACGGGCTGGCCACGGGCGGATCTCCTCGAAGGGGAGGTGAATATTACCCGGATTAAATGGGGCGCTGCAAGCCCTGAACTCAGCGGCCCGGGCCGACCTCGATGAAGCGCAGGAACTCGGCGCGGGTGCGTGCGTCGTCGCGGAAGCTGCCGAGCATCTTCGACGTCACCATGCTCACCCCGCGCTTGTGGATGCCGCGCGTGGTCATGCATTCGTGCGCGCCCACCACCACCACGCCCACGCCGCGCGGCTGCAGCGCGCGCTGGATGCAGCCGGCGATCTGCGCGGTCATCTTTTCCTGCACCTGGAAGCGGCGCGCATAGGCTTCGACCACCCGCGCCAGCTTGCTGATGCCGACCACCTTGCCGTCCGGCAGGTAGCCGATGTGGACCTTGCCGATGATCGGCGCCATGTGGTGCTCGCAGTGGCTTTCGTACTCGATGTCGCGCAGCACGATCATCTCGTCGTAGCCGCCCACTTCCTCGAAGGTGCGGGCCATGTAGTCGTCCGGATCCAGCGCGTAGCCGCTGAACCAGTCCTCGTAGGCCTTGGCCACCCGTCGCGGCGTGTCCAGCAGGCCTTCGCGGGTCGGGTCGTCGCCGGCCCAGCGCAGCAGCGTGCGCACGGCGTCCTCGGCCTGCTGGCGGGTGACGTCGTGGCGGGAATCCTCGCGACGGGGGGCGTCGGACATCGTGGGCTCCAGGAACGGGCGTGGACGGCCGCGCATGTTACCGCGTCCCGCAAAAAGGCCGCCCGGAGGCGGCCTTGTCATCGCGATGGCGCCGTGGCTCAGTGGCCGTCGCGGTCGGCGTCGCCCGGCAGGGTGTTCTCGATGTGGTGCCAGCCATCGCGCACCGCGCCCTTGGCTTCCGACCAGGCCAGCCGCGAGTTCGCCTTGGTGGCTTCCCAGTTGCGCTCGAGGTCGGACTCCACGTCCTTGAACTTGCGGCCGCGGTACTGGCTGTAGGTGTCGTAGCCGTACTTGTAGGCCGGCTCGTAGTCGCGCCATTCGCTACCGCTCACGTAGTACGGAGCGCTCTTGTAGTTGCTCTCGAAGTGACGGGAGTATTCGGTCGGGTTGATGGCCTCCGCCACCGCGCCGCCGCCCTTGGCGCCCAGTGCACCGCCGGCGATAGCACCGACCACGGTGCCGACCGGGCCGGCAGCCGAACCGACGGCCGCGCCCGTGATCGCGCCCGCAACCGCGCCCGTACCTTCACCGATGCTGTGATCCTTCTTGACAGTCATGTCGCGCTCCTTGGATGTTTCCGTTGGGGGGAGCCGGCTGTTGCCGACCGGGCCAAGTTGCACCCGGCGCTGTCTTCAGGCGATGAACTTTCCGTTAGCCCCATGTGGAGGCTCATGAACCGCTCATGGTGGTGAAGGCGACTGCACGAACCGCAATGCGCGGCCGCCGCTATCGCACGCGGCGGCCGCGATCAGGGTCAGAAGGAATTGTCGCCGTCGAGGATGCGGCCGAGTCCGCCCAGTACCGAGCCCTCGCCACGGCTGCCGCCGTTCTGCGGTGCCGCCGCCAGCATGCGGCCGGCCAGGCGCGAGAACGGCAGCGACTGCAGCCACACCTTGCCGGGGCCGGTGAGGGTGGCCAGGAACACGCCTTCGCCGCCGAAGAACATCGACTTCAGGCCGGCGACCGGGCGCACGTCCATGTTGACGCTGGCATGGAAGCCGACCACGCAGCCGGTGTCGACGTCGATGCGCTCGCCTGCGGCCAGCTCGCGCTCCACCACGCAGCCGCCGGCATGGATGAACACCCAGCCGTCGCCTTCGAGTTTCTGCATGATGAAACCTTCGCCGCCGAACAGGCCGGTGAGGATCTTCTTCTGGAAGTGCACGCCCACCTGCACGCCGCGCGCGCCGGCCAGGAAGCTGTCCTTCTGGCAGATGATGCGGCCGTCGTGCTCGTCCAGCTTCATCGCCATCACCGTGCCCGGATACGGCGCGGCGAACGCGACCTTGGCCTTGCCGCTGCCGGCGTGGGTGTACAGCGTGGTGAACAGGCTTTCGCCGGTGATGACGCGCTTGCCGGCCGACAGCAGCTTGTCCATGAAGCCGCCGGCCTGGCCGGAGGCCGAGCCGTCGCCGAACACGGTGTCCATCTGCACCGCGCTGTCCTTGAACATCAGTGCGCCGGCTTCGGCGATCGCGCTTTCGCCCGGATCCAGTTCGATCTCGACGAACTGCATTTCCTGGCCGTGGATCTTGAAATCGATCTCGTCGCTGCGGCCCTTGCCGCCGTTGCGCGGCGGCGGCGGCGGTGCGCCTGCCACGCCGCCGGGCGCGGCGTCGTACAGCTCGGCGATATTGCGCACCGGCAGCCAGTCGCCCATGCCTTCCTTCCAGGCCAGCAGCGACGGATTGCGCGCGGCTTCGATGCGCGCGGCGTCGGCATCCATCGGGCCGAGGCGGCGGTTGGCGGACGGGTCGTGCAGGAACCACTGGCTCATGGCGCTTTCCTTGGCGTTCGGGGGAAGCCGCCAGTGTAAACGCGGTCGTTTACGGGACACAGCGTCGTGGATGCAGCCGCGTCCGGCGGTGCGCCACGGCGGATAATGAAGGCCCGTTCCCCTGTGCAACGACATGCCCGAACAACGCATCCTCCACGCCGGCCTGCGCGAACGCGTGACCAGTGCCGCCCAGGCCGCGGCGCTGATCCGGCCCGGCGAAACCGTCGCGATGAGCGGCTTCACCGGCTCCGGCTACCCCAAGGCGGTGCCGCAGGCGCTGGCCAGCCACATCGAGGCGGCGCATGCGCGCGGCGAGGCGTTCCGCATCAACCTGCTCACCGGCGCGTCCACCGCGCCCGAGCTGGACGGCGCGCTGGCGCAGGTGGATGGGCTGGCGATGCGGATGCCGTTCCAGAGCGACCCCGGCGCGCGCAAGCGCATCAACGCCGGCGCACTGGACTACCTGGACATCCACCTCTCGCACGTGGCGCAGCACGTCTGGTTCGGCTTCTACAACCAGATCGACACCGCGGTGGTGGAAGTGGCGGCGATCCTGGAGGACGGCTCGCTGGTGCCCACCACGTCGGTGGGCAACAACAAGACCTGGCTGGACCTCGCGCAGCGGGTGATCATCGAGGTCAACCAGTGGCAGCCGGTCGAGCTGCTGGGCATGCACGACATCTACTACGGCACCGCGCTGCCGCCGCACCGCCGGCCGATCCCGATGACCCGCGGCGACGAGCGCATCGGCCAGACCACGCTGCGCTGCGACCCGGACAAGATCGCCGCGGTGGTGCTGACCGACGCGCCCGACCGTAACAGCCCGTTCAGCCCTATCGACGCCGACAGCCAGCGCATCGCCGGGCACCTGATCGAATTCCTCCAGCACGAAGTGGCGCGCGGCCGCCTGCCGGCCAACCTGCTGCCGCTGCAGTCGGGCGTGGGCAACATCCCCAACGCGGTGCTGGCTGGCCTTGGCGCCAGCGGCCTGCGCGACCTCGAGGCCTACACCGAGGTCATCCAGGACGGCATGCTGGACCTGCTGAAATCGGGCGTGCTGCGCTACGCCTCGTGCACCGGCTTCGCGCTCAGCCCTGCGGCGAACGAGGAATTCCGCCGCCACCTCGACTTCTACCGCAGCCGCATCGTGATGCGTACGCAGGAAATCTCCAACCATCCGGAGATGGTGCGGCGGCTGGGCTGCATCGGCATGAACGGGATGATCGAGGCCGACCTGTACGGCAACATCAATTCCACCCACGTGATGGGCAGCAGCATCATGAACGGGATCGGCGGTTCCGGCGATTTCGCCCGCAACGGCTTCCTGTCGATCTTTCTCAGCGCGTCCACCGCGAAGAACGGCTCGATTTCCTCGATCGTGCCGATGGTCAGCCACGTCGACCACACCGAGCACGACGTCGCGGTGATCGTCACCGAACAGGGTCTGGCCGACCTGCGCGGGCTCTCGCCCAAGCAGCGTGCGCGCGAAGTCATCCGCCACTGCGCGCACCCGGACTACCGCGACGCCCTGCAGGACTACTTCGACCGCGCGTGCCGCGACAGCTTCGGCAAGCACACCCCGCACCTGCTGCCGGAAGCGCTGTCCTGGCACCAGCGCTGGCTCGAGACCGGGACGATGCGCGCCGGCTGAGCCGGCGTCAGGGTCCGCAGCGGGCCAGCGCGGCGTCGATGTGCGCGGCCTCGCGCAGGGTGCCGAACGTGGCCGCGTGCGGCGCCGCCAGCCGGCTGGCGCACCAGGCCTGCGCCAGCGGATGTCCGGCGCGCAGGAGGATGGCGCCCTGCAACAGCAGCGCCAGTTGTTCGACAAGGCCGCGCGCGCCTGCTTCGCCGACGCCCGTGTCCAGCGCCGCGATCCCGGCCTGCAGGGCGCTGTCGAAATGCACGTCCAGCCCGGCCGCCGCCTGCCACTCGGCCCGCAGCGCCGCCGCAGTCGCCGGTTCGCGCGCCAGCGCGCGCAGCACGTCCAGGCACTGGATGTTGCCGCAGCCTTCCCAGATCGAGTTCAGCGGCGCCTGCCGGACCAGCCGCGGCAGCAGCGTCTCCTCGATGTAGCCGAGCCCGCCCAGGCATTCCTGCGCCTCGTTGGCGAAGACCGGCGCGCGCTTGCAGATCCAGTACTTGCCGATGGCGGTGGCGATCCGCGCCAACGCCGCTTCCTGCGCGTCGTGCGGCGCGCGGTCGACCGCGCCGGCAACGCGCAGGGCCAGGGCAGTGGCGGCTTCGGATTCCAGCGACAGGTCGGCCAGCACGTTGCGCATCAGCGGCTGGTCGAACAACCGCCTGCCGAACGTGCGGCGATGGCGCGCATGGTGCAGCGCCTGCCGCAGCGCCATCCGCATCAGCCCGGCCGAGCCCAGCATGCAGTCCAGCCGGGTCAGCATCACCATCTCCAGGATGGTGGCCACGCCGCGGCCTTCGTCGCCGACGCGAAACGCCCAGGCATCGTCGAACTCCACTTCGCTGGACGCGTTCGACCAGTCGCCCAGCTTGTCCTTCAGGCGCATCAGCCGCAGCGCGTTCTTCGTCCCGTCCGGGCACCAGCGCGGCAGCAGGAAACAGCTCAGCCCGCCGGGTGCCTGCGCCAGCACCAGGAAGGCGTCCGACATCGGCGCCGAGAAGAACCATTTGTGCCCGGCCAGCGCGTATTCGCCATCCGCGCCCAGCGCGGTGGCGCGGGTGGTGTTGGCGCGCACGTCGCTGCCGCCCTGCTTCTCGGTCATGCCCATGCCGAGGGTGACGCCGCGCTTGTGCGCCATGGGCACGTCGCGGCCGTCGTAGTCGAACGCGCAGGCCTTGTCCGCCCATTCGCGCAGCGCCGGCGCCTGCCGCAGCACCGGCACCGCGGCGTGGGTCATCGTCAGTGGACAGCTGCTGCCCGGCTCGGCCTGGTAGTGCAGGTAGCTCAGCGCCGCGCGCGCTACCTGCGCGCCCGGCTGCGTGTGCGCCCAGGACAGCCCGGCCACGCCGTGTGCGATTGCCGTGCCCATCACCTCGTGCCAAGCGGGGTTGAAGGCGACGCGGTCGACGCGGCGGCCGTAGGCATCGTGCGTCTGCAGGCGCGGACGGTCGCGGTGGGCGTCGTCGGCCAGCCGCAGCAGGGTGTCGCCGGCCAGCGCGCCGTAGCCGGCCAGCCGGGCGACGAAGCTGGCGCCGCTCTCGCGCAGCACCGCCTCGCGCAGGCCGGGATCGTCGCCCCACAGGTCGAACGGCCCGGGCGCGGGCGGCTGGTTGAGGACGTCGCTTGCGCCTGCGTGGGTCATCGCCTTGCTCCTGCCGGGTCGGCCCATTCTGCGCTCAAGCCAATGCGTCGATCCCGACAGCCGCGGCCACGCACCACAGCACCGCGGTCCATGCCGGCCAGCGCAGCCCGGCCAGCAGCGCGAAGCCGACCACGGCAATCGCCGCGTCCACCGGCGCGCGCACGCCGCCGCTCCAGACCGGGTCGATGAACGCCGCCGCCAGCAGGCCGACCACGGCGGCGTTGATGCCGGCCATCGCGCTGGCCGCGCGGCGGTGCCGCACCAGCCCGGCCCACAGCGGCAGCATCCCGGCCAGCAGCAGGAAGCCGGGCAGGAACATCGCCAGCAGCGCCACCAGCGCGCCCACTGCCGGCGGCAGGCCCAGCGGGATTTCCGCGCCGAGGAATGCCGCCAGCGAGAACATCGGCCCCGGCACCGCCTGCGCCGCGCCGTAGCCGGCCAGGAAGCTGTCCGCGGGCAGCCAGCCGGGCGCCACCAGCGACTGCTGCAGCAGCGGCAGCACCACGTGGCCACCGCCGAAGACCAGCGCACCGGCGCGATAGAACGCCGCCGCCACCCCGGCCAGCGAGGGCGTGGCGCTGGCCGGCAGCAGCAGCGCGGCCAGCAGCCCCAGCAGGAACAGCGTCAGGCAGACGGCCGCGATCCGCCGGCCGCCGCCGAACGGGAACAGCGCCGTCGTCGGCGCCGCAGCCTGCCGGCACCACCACGTTCCCAGCACTGCGCCCAGCGCGATCGCCGCCAGCTGCAGCCACGCATTGCCGCTGGCCAGCACCGGCGCTGCCGCGCCGGCTGCAACCAGCAGCCGCGGCAGGTCCGGCGCCAGTTGCCGCGCCATGCCCAGCAACCCATGCGCCACTACCGACACCGCCACCAGCTTCAACCCGTGCAGTGCCGCCGCGCCCGCGCCCAGCCGCGGTGCCAGCGCGGCGAACCCCAGCATCAGCAGCGCCGACGGCAGGGTGAACCCGGCGAATGCCGCCAGCGCGCCGCGCCAGCCGGCGCGCGCCAGACCGATGCCAAACCCCATCTGGCTGCTGGCCGGCCCGGGCAGGAACTGGCAGACCGCCAGCAGCTGGGCGAAGTGGGCATCGTCCAGCCAGCCGCGGCGACGCACGAAGGCCTCGCGCAGATAGCCGATGTGGGCGATGGGCCCGCCGAACGCGGTCAGCCCCAGCCGCAGGAAGGCGCCGAACACCTCGCCAGCGTTGCCGGGCGGATTCGATCGGGTTGGCGGGACGGCAGTAGGCATCAAGGCAGGGATGGCGCGGCGGTTCCGCGGCGGCCACGATACCCGCCGGATGTTGCGTTTGCCGCGACCCTCAGGCCTCAGCCGCCTGCGGCGCAGCCATGCCCTTGCCGTAGATGCCGGAACGGTCGAAGCAGCAGATCCGCCGCTTGCCCGCCGCCAGCATGTCGCAGGCATTGCCGATCCGGCGTTCGCGGGTTTCGGCCTGCTTGGAGGTGTCCAGCCACTGGATGAAATCGCGGCGCGCGGCCGGGGTCAGGGTTTTCCATTGCGCCAGCGCCTCCGGCGCGTCCGCCAGCGCGCCGCGCAGATCGACCGGCACCCGCGGCTCCGGCTCCTTCTCCGCGGGAGCCAGCGACAGCGCCACGCTGTCGCCAACCGCCACGCCGGCGGCTTCATGCAGTGCGCGCGGCAGCTTCAGCCAGTGGCCGCCTTCGCCATCCGGTTCCAGGATCGCGGTGAAGGTGTGGCCCTCCAGCGTGCCGTCCACCGCCACCATCCCGCGCGACGTCAGCCTGTCGCTGGCGGCCTGCGGCAGGCGCAGGAACCGCCAGCTCGCGTTCCTCGGGCTGGCCGGGCGCAGCAGCGTGGCCTTGCAGCGGATGGCGAAGCCGGGCGCGGCCATCGCGGTCAGTCTTGCGCCACGCGCGCGGCCACCGCATCGGCGTGCAGCGCCTCGTTCAGCTCGTCCACCACGATCGCCCAGTCGGCGTCCTCCCGCCATTCCTCGCGGATGAACTGGCGCTGGCCGTCGTTCCAGAACGGTGCCTCGGAGATCAGCAGGGTTTCCGGCAACTGGTGCTCGCGGATGAAGCGGGCGATGTCGTCCTTGCCCGCGGGCAGGCCCAGCTGCAGGAACAGGTTGGTCATGCAGGATTCGGTGGTGTCCATCGAGCGGCTCCTTGCGCTGCGGATGTGGGGCGAAGTGTGGCCGCAAGCATGTAAACGCCGGATCGACATGCGCCGGCGCAAACGCGGCTACACCTGCACCGTCTTCCAGCGCCCGCGGCTGAACAGCCACAGGGTGAACAGGCCCACCGCCGTTTCGGACACGAACACCGCCCAGAACACGCCCGAATGCCCCAGCTGCAGGCGCAGCGCCAGCAGCCAGGCCAGCGGGATCTGGATCAGCCAGAAGAACACCACGTTGATCCAAGTGGGCGTGGCGGTGTCGCCGGCGCCGTTGAAGGCCTGGACGCTGACCATCCACCAGCCGTACACGAACAGCGAGTACGACAGGATGCGCAGCCACTCGCCGCCGATGTCCACCACCTGTGCATCGCTGCTGAAGAACCCGACCAGCTCGCGCGGCAGCAGGAAGAACAGCAGCGCGATGCACAGCAGGTAGCCCATGTTGTAGCGGCCGATCTGCCATACCGACGCCTCGGCGCGCTCCGGCTGCCGCGCACCGAGGTTCTGTCCCACCAGCGTGGCGGCGGCGTTGGACATGCCCCAGGCCGGCATCATGGTGAACATCATCACCCGGATGGCAATCGTGGCGCCGGCCACCGCCTCGCTGCCGATGCTGGCGAGGATGCGCATCAGGAAGATCCACGAGGTCATCGATACGAGCATCTGGCCCACGCCGCCCAGCGAGGTGCGCACGATCTGCCAGACCACGCCGGCGCGCCAGGCCAGCTGCGCCGCCTGCAGGCGGATGTGCTTGCCGCCATGGAACAGGATCCACAGCTGCAGCAGCACGCCCGTGCCGCGTCCGATGGTGGTGGCGATGGCTGCGCCCTCCACGCCGAACGCAGGCACCGGGCCCCAGCCGAAGATCAGCAGCGGGTCCAGCAGGATGTTCAGGCCGTTGGCCACCCACAGCACGCGCATGGCGATGGCGGCGTCGCCGGCGCCGCGGAAGATCGCGTTGATCACGAACAGCAGCAGGATCACCACGTTGCCACCCAGCATCCACTGCATGTAGCCCACGCCGTGCTCCAGCGTCCACGCGTCCGCGCCCATCAGCGCCAGCAGTTCGCGCGCCCACACGGTGCCGGCGATGGCGAACGGCACCGACGCCAATACCGCGATCCACAGCGCCTGGGCCGCGGTGACCGAGGCCTCCTCCGACGCGCCCTCGCCCACCCGCCGCGCCACCAGCGCGGTGATGCCCATCGCCAGGCCCATCGCGATGGAATACAGCAGGAACAGGTAGCTCTCGGTCAGCCCCACCGTGGCCACCGCCGACGGTCCCAGCTTCGCCACGAAGAAGATGTCCACCACCGCGAAGGTGGATTCCAGCACCAGCTCCAGCACCATCGGCACCGCCAGCAGGAACACCGCACGGCGCAGCGGGATGCGCGTGTAGTCCGCGCTGGTGCCGCGGATGGCGTCGCGCAGGCCGGCCCACAGCGAGTCGGGTGGGGCGGCGGCGGGGCTGTCGGGCGTCGGCGTCGGCTGCATAGGGGGCTCCCGTGGTGTGGCGATCCTACCTGCGACGGATGACGGGGCGGCGAATCGACACGGGCTCGATCCGTGCCGTGTGGGTAGGGCGCTGCAGCCTCCGCACGGAATGGTGGTTGGCGGGCGCCGTATCATGGCCGGGCAACCCCCGGACAAGACATGCGCGATGGCCAAGGCGAATCCCCTGCAGGAACAGCTGCTCAAGGCAGGGCTGGTGAAGAAATCCAAGGTGGCCGCGGTGGCCCGCGAGCAGCACGTGGCCCGGCACGCCAAGGCGCAGGCCGCGCCCAGCGAGGCCACGCTGGAAGCCGAACGCGCGCGTGCCGAAAAGGCGGAGCGCGACCGCGCGCTGGAGCGCGAGCGCAAGGCACAGGCGCAGGCGGCCGAACTGCGCGCGCAGGCGCGGCAGATCATCCAGGACCGCAAGCTGGCCGCGGCCGGCGAGATCGAATACCGCTTCACCGTCGATGCTGCCATCCGCACCATCCTGGTCAACGAGGACCAGCGCAAGAAGCTGGCCACAGGCGCGCTGGTCATCGTCCGCGTGGGCGAGGGTTTCGCCCTGCTGCCGCGCGCCGCCGCCGACAAGGTGCGCGAACGCGACGCCGGCATGATCGTGCTGGACCACGGCCTGTCCGCGGACGCCGAGCCCGCCGCCGCCAGCTCCGAGGACGATGCCTACTACGCGCAGTTCCAGGTGCCGGACGACCTGGTCTGGTAGCGCCGGGCGCCGCTCGCGCCGATCAGAGCTGCGAGCGCAGCGGCCGGATGAACTTCTCCACCAGCTTTTCCTTCAGCGGCCGGCGCTCCCACATCTCGTGGCTGTAGCGGACGGTGTGCTTCAGGTCGTCCTCGAACACTTCGGTCATGCGCGCGGCGAAGCCGGCGTCGTAGACGTTGAGGCTGGCCTCGTCGTTGAGCCGGAAGCTGCGCACGTCGAAATTGGTGGAGCCCACCGACACCATCAACCCGTCCACGATCAGCAGCTTGTTGTGCATCATCGTGGGCTGGTATTCGTGGATCTCCACGCCGGCCTGCAGCAACTCGTCCCACTGCGCGCGCGAGGCCAGGCGGACGGTGTCGGAGTCGATGAACTTGCCGGGCACCACCACCCGCACGCGCACGCCGCGCTGCCGCGCGGCCAGCAGCGCCTTGATGATCAGCGGGTCGGGCACGAAATAGGCGGCCTGCAGGTCGATGGTTTGCTCCGACGCGGCAATCGCCATCAGGTACATCAGATGCATGGATTCGCTGCCGCCGGCGGGCGAAGCCACGAACACGTGCGCATCGGTGTCGCCCACCCGCTGCAGCGGCGGAAAATAGCCGTCGCCGTTCAGCACCACGCCGGTGGTCTTGATCCAGTTGTCGTTGAACGCCGCCTGCATCTGCGCCACCACCGGGCCTTCGATGCGGAAGTGCAGGTCGCGCCAATGCTTCGGGTCCTGCGCATGGCCGGACCACAGGTCGGCGATGCCGACGCCGCCGGTGAACCCCACCCGGCCATCCACCACCAGCAGCTTGCGGTGGGTGCGGTTGTTGAGCCGGGTGATGTTGTACCAGTGCAGCGGCCGGTACTGGTGCAGCTCCACCCCGGCGTCGCGCATCCGCTCCACCAGCGTGTTCTCCATCTTGATGCTGCCTGCCCAGTCCACCATCACCTTGACGGCCACGCCGTTGCGGGCGCGCTCCGACAGCGCGTCGGCGAACTGGCGGCCCACCTCGCCGGACCAGTAGATATAGGTCTCCAGGGTGATGGTGTGCTGCGCGGCGCGGATGGCCGCCAGCATGGCCGGGAAGATCTCGTCCCCGTTCTGCAGGTCCTGGATGCGGTTGCCCGGCACGATGCCCGGCCCCAGCATCACGCCCATCTCGCGGCGGAACTGCGGGTCGGCGACCGCATAGCGGTGCTCCAGCTTGCGTTCCAGCGCTTTCTCCGGGGTCTTGAAATTGGCGGCCAGGACGATCGCCAGCGCGGTCAGCAACACGGTGGTGATGACGGCCCAGATCATGGACTTGCGGCTCCAGCGTCGTGGCATTGGCTCGATTCGCTTTGCACGAATGCGGCGCACAGCATCGCGGGGCCCGGTTCAGGATCGTGTGAACGCCGCCCTGGCCAGCCCTCGGTCGCCGGCTACGCCGCGCGCCGGGCCTTGTGGATCGAGTTCAAAAAAACGCTTGAGCGGCGCACCTGTTTCCTGCGCGATGTCCGATTGGGTGAACCTGGCCCGTTGCTTCGCCGTTTGTGCGCTCAGGAGAATTCGCTGATCAACACCACCAGTGCGAACCATATGCATCCCGTGCGTGTCACGGGATGGATGCGCCCGATCTGTTTCCGGTCGTAAAGCCACAGCGACAGGAAGAAGCCGATCCAGCTGCCCCAGCGGAACACGAGGTAGGCGGCCTCGTCCACCTGACTGGTGTAGAGCGTGGAAAACAGCGGCTTGGCCCACGACACGACCAGCGGGTCGTACACGCGGTCCACCACCGGACCCAGCATGAAAAAGGTGCCGATGAAGATCAGCCGCTTGTGCCAGTCGGACCGTCCGCGCCGTCGCCATGCAAGCAGGATGCACAGCGCATAGCCCGGCAGCAGCAGGCGATTGGCCCGCACCTCGGGTTCCATGTTCGCCCAGCCCTTCCACAGCACGATGAATATGTAGAGCGTGCTGAGGGTGACGCCGATGGCAACGAGGAAAGCGGCAACGCCGAGCTTGCGGTGCAGCCGCAGGTTGCGCGTCCGCACCAGGTTCGCCTGCGTTGCCAGTAGCGCGTACCAGGCCAGCCCGAACACGCCGTGGACGATGAACTTCGGATCGCGGTTGCTGGGCTGGCCCACGTCCGTGAACAGGTTGTCCGAGAACGCGACAACGCTCAGCACGAGCAGCAACACGCTGACGATGGAAAAGTAGGTTCCCGACGGTGGCTGGGTCATTGCGCTCCCCGCGCGGGTGGAAGATCGAAGATGCCTCTCTCCCCCCCAAAGCACGGGGCTTTGGTGCCACACCGGCCAGCTGCTTTCAAAAGTCGGCTCCGGGTTTTCGACATCCCCCGTTCGTGCCGGCACCTTTTCCGCGAGCACGCTTCGCCGCACACTTTCCGGATGGACGACTCCGATCAAACCGAGATTGCTATACCGCAGCGCGAAGTCCAGCGCCTTCTTGGGCGCTGCCTTATCCGCGTCCAGCAATACGAGAAACTTCTGAAGGTCATGGTTGCCTGGCAGGAGCTGTCAGGAACTCTGCAGACGCTTCCCGGTGCGAGTGATGCTCGGCTGGCAGAGACAAGCGACAAGACGCTGGGGGCGCTGGTCGGCCGGCTCATGGGCACGTGCATTGTCCCGGCCGGGAACGAGCCTCCGGACTACATTCCAGACCAGCCCGAAGCCTCAATCCATATTCATTTAAGCACGCATTTCGCGATCCAACCCGACGCCCACGAAGCTCTCAAAGTGGAACTGCGCGAGTTGGTAACGTTGCGAAACACGCTGGTACACCACTTCATCGAACAACACGACATCGGGACCGTTGACGGCTGTCTGCATGCGCAGGAGGGCCTGAGAAGCGCGTACAACGAAATCGACCGTCACTTCAATCAACTGATGACGTTCGCCGGGCGCATGGATGAGGCCAAGCGAGAATTGGCCCGACTGGTGCAGACGCCCGAGTTCCGCGAGATGGTCGTGAATGGGATTGAACCCAATGGACAAGTCCATTGGCCGATCGCCGGAGTCGTGACTGCGCTGCGGGAGGCCTATCGCGAACTGGCTGTGGATGGCTGGGTGAACCTGGAAGCTGCCGCTCGCTGGGTGTCGGAGCATCAGCCGGACCAAACGCCGCAGAAATACGGATGTTCCCGATGGCGTCATGTCATCCACGAATCGAAGCAGTTCGAACTGCGTCGCTTCACCCACAACGGAGTGTTTGGCGTCTGGTTCCGCGAACACCCGAAAGAATCGACGAAGGCGGTTGGGGCTGACCCCGTTTCCACTGTTAGGCAAGAGCGAAAAGGCCACTCTGACCCTCTGTTTCCCTAGCCTTCGAAAGGATTACGAATGAGTGTTGTAGAGGAAATACAAAACCAGCAGCTCGCTGGCCCGAACGCACGAGCATTCGATCCAAAAGCCTGGCTCGAGCGTGGCGCAAAGAGTGGATGTAGCGATGAAGATCTACTGATTATCGCAATTGGAATGTTGTTCTCCTCTGGACTGGATGAGCTTCGCAAGCGCCTCTCCTTCATTAGCAGGAAAGCAGTTCCATCGGGCCTAAAGCAGCTTTCATTCATTTCACTTTGCAACCGCGAATGCCTTCTGGCTGAGGTTATCGCAGGCGAGAGCGTTGACCAGATCAACGTCGACAAAGTCGTATCCATCGACAAGCTTGCATTGCAACAGATGGAGATCGCCGGAGGGAGATATTTGCCAAGTGAGATCTGCGAGACGGCAGTAGACATATCCACGGCGCTGCTTCGAATGTGTCCTGCCGCTACCGCCGAGACATTGGCGAGCCTCTCAGATCAACCTTGGGACGAAATCGCTCGTGATTTTCGGGTCGCCAATGCTTACGTATGCATCGAAGATCTTTGGATGAGCGTGGTTTGGAATGGCGTGCGACTGATGAAGCATTCGCCCTTTGTCTTCGCGCCCAAGAATGAGGAAGCCGAAAGAATTAGAGTTGTTTCTGAGCATCGTTACCTATTGACAATCGTCCAGCGCTTTAACATTCGATTCCTGAACATGAAGCGCGCATTTGATAGCGGCGAATTGGCCCCGACCCCAATCAACCAGCTCGTGGCCAGAATTGAGAACGACGGCGAAGTTGCAATTTCTGCAGCGCTTGCTGGAAACGACTTTGCCGCATATTCCGCGACTGTCAAATCTCTCGTGCCAAACTACTATCGAAAGATGGCGATGGATGGCGCACCCGAAGATTGCGACCTCAGCCTAATGCTTGTAGTCGATGCGTACTTGCTATTGATGGGTCTAGCGCAATCCATCGCGCAACCAGCTATCCAAGAGCTCAAGCGTGAACGAAAAGAGGACGATTACCAAGCTAGTTGGGCGAAGCTCGCCCCGAGCATTCCAGCCCCCGCTCTGATTGAGGCGATTGAAGGGGGATTGAATATACCGAAGCTACTTGCTGAAAAGTTGATTAAGTTTTTGACTTTTCGAGGCATGGGGAAGAAAGCCGACAACGCTCCGCTAGACGAACTCTGGTCTTCTCCCTTTGTCCAGACGAGCGAAGAAACGTTCGCGCTTTGTGTCCATCCTCTATTGCATCCAAATTTCCAATGGTTGATTGATGTCTGGCTCAAGCGACTCGGCTTTCCTTTGGATTTTCGCGGAAATGAGTTCGAACAATTCGCGCGTAGTTCCATTGCACTACGCGTGGTGAACTCTTCTCTGAAGAGCTCTAGCCAGATATGCACCTCGTCTTTTGAGTTCACGCCAACTGGTGGGCGCGAAGAAGAAATTGACTTGCTTATGGTGCTAGGCGACAAGGTTGTCGTGGGTGAAATCAAATGCTTCTTGCAACCCGTTTCGCCAGTTGATCGAAAGAACCACCGCACAAAGGTCTTCGATGCTGCCAAACAGGTCGCAAGGAAGGCAGAGGCAATCCGGACTGCCAAGAGCGATTTCAGAGCCCGCGCATCGCACTACGACATTTCGATTCCAGAAGAATTTGAAGTGCTGCCAGTGGTAGTTCTGAACCATGCGCTTGGTGCTGGTGACGTCATTGAGAACGTTCCGATTGTGGACCTGCGGATCGTAGAGATGTTCTTCGAGGGATCAATGGAGTGGATGGTTCAAGTCTCGCCAAATGGCGATGTAGCTTCCGGCCAGAAGGAACCCTTCTACCAGTCAAGCGCTGATGCGATTCAAACGATAGGTGAATACCTCAAAGATCCACCGCAAATCCGGCACTTAAAAAATTCGATCAAGCCCCGTATCACGGCTCTAATCTTTCCGGGCGCTAAGGACGATACGGCTTACAGGCTACAGTTGCAGATTGACCCCGATTCACTTCCTACGTGCTAGGAATTGACCAAGAAGGAAGGCGGGTCGTTCCTTCACCCCAACCTCCACCCCAACCCCGACACGCGTCCCGCATGCCGCACCAACGCATCGCGGAGGATGGGTTCGCTCCCCGCCACATGCAGCACGGAACGCGCGCGGGTCAGGCCGGTGTAGAGCAGTTCGCGGCTGAGGACGCGGGCATCGGCGCGCGGCAGCTGCAGCCAGACTTCGTCGAATTCGCTGCCCTGGGCCTTGTGCACGGTCATGGCGAAGGCGGATTCGTGCGCGGGTAGTGCGGCGGGGTGGAAGGCGCGGACGCCTTCGTTGCCGCCGGGGAACCAGGCCAGCAGCGCGCCGCTGGTGTCGAACAGGCAGACGCCCACGTCGCCGTTGAACAGGCCGTGGCGGTAGCTGTTCTCGGTGATGAGCAGCAGGCGGCCGGGGAACCACGCGGGTGGGCTGCCGATGCGGCGGCCGGAGAGCTGGGCTTCGATGCGGGCATTGAGACCGCGTGCGCCCTGCGGGCCGTCGCGCAGGGCGGTGAGCAGGCGCAGGTGGTTGGCGCCGGCCAGCGCGGCGGCGGGATCGGCGGCGCTGGCCAGGCCGCGGAAATGCGCCAGCAGGTCGAAGCCGCGCGCGGCCAGCGGGTCGTCGGTGCTGTCGTGGAAATGGACGTTGGCGAGGCTCCCGCCACGCAGCAGTGCGAGCGTGTCGTCGGCATCGCCGCGGCGCACGGCATCGGCCAGCGGCGCGAGCGTCAGGCTGTCGCTCTGGCGCCAGCCGCGGGTGAGGTGGATGCGGTGGCCGTGCAGGGCGGATGGCGCCGATGTTGAGGAAGGGAACAGCGGCAGCGTTGCCTGCGGTTCTGCAGCTTCTACCGCGGGCGGGATGTTGTCGGCCGCCGAGGCCACGGCGGCCGCACCGAGCAGTGGCGCCAGCGCGGCGGCATCGTCCGCGCCCAGCGCATCGCCGGCGCCCGCGGCGCGCAGGATGCCGGCCAGCACGTCGCCGGCTTCCACCGAGGGCAGCTGGTCCGGGTCGCCCAACAGGATCAGCTGGGTAGGTGCCTGCTGCGCGCCATCCGCCACCGCCTCGGCGAGTTTGCACATCAGCGGCAGGTCCACCATCGAGGCCTCGTCCACCACCACGATGTCGAACGGCAGCGGGTTGTCCGCGTGATGGCGGAAGCGCGGCGCATCGGGGATCACGCCGAGCAGGCGGTGCAGGGTGCTGGCCTCGCCCGGCAGCGCGGCCAGGGCGTCATCGATGCCGTAGGTTTCCATCTGCCGCACGGCGCGGCGCAGGCTTTCGGCCATGCGGTCGGCGGCGCGGCCGGTGGGCGCGGCCAGGGCGATGCGCGGCGGCGGGTGGCCGGCCTGCAGCGCCTGCGCGATGCGCAGCGCCAGCAGGCGGGCAATGGTGGTGGTCTTGCCGGTGCCGGGGCCGCCGGTGACCAGCAGCAGGTTGCGGCGCAGCGCCAGCGCGGCGGCGCGGGCCTGGGCGTCGCCGCTGGCGGCGTCGGGGAACAGCTGCGCGAACAGCGGCGCCAAGGGTGCGATGCCTGTCTCCGGCATCGCCGCGCCGGCAATCGCACGCAGGCGCAGCGCCAGCCGGCGCTCGTATTCGCGGTAGCGGCGCAGGTAGAGCAGGCCGTGTTCGAACACCAGCGGCGCGGCGGCGGCCTGCGCATCGGCCGCCTCGGGCGTGGCCACGAACGGCGACGCCGCCAAGGCTTGCGCCCAAGCGTCTGCATCCGGCCACGCCAGGTCGGAATTCACCAGCAGGCGCGGCTGCGCGGGGTCGAAGCCGGCATGGCCCTGCGCCACCGCCAGCGAGGCGAGTGCCGCGGCGGCCAGCACGCTGTCCGGGGTGTCCGCATCGAGCCGGCGCAGGGTGTTGGCCAGCGCATCGTCCAGCGGGCGTAGCGCACCGATGCGGTTGAGTTCGCGCAGCAGGCTCATGCGGCCACTCCATCGGCGTGGCCGAACAGCGCATCCAGCGCATGCACGAGTTCTGGCGTGAAGCGCTGCGCGTGGATGCCGGGGGACGCGGCGGTGCCGGCATCGAGGCCGCGACAGAACAGGTAGCGGATGCCGCCGAAGTCGCGCGCGTAGTCGTAGCTTGCGCCCAGCCGGAAACGCAGCCAGCGGTGCAGGGCCAGCGTGTAGATCAGCGCCTGCAGGTCGTATTCGCTGTGCGCCATCGCGCGCTGCAACGCCGCGTCGTCGTAGCCCGGCAGACGGTTGGATTTGTAGTCCAGCACGTACCACTTTCCGCCGTGCTGGTAGGTCAGGTCGATCAGGCCGGTCATCAGGCCTTCCAGCCGCTGCCGCGCGCCGAAGCGGTCGCGCTCGCGGACGATACCGTGCGCGTGCAGCAGCGCCAGCAGCGCTTCCACCTGCACGGGTTGCAGGGCGAACTGGAACTCGATCTCGGGGCGCCGTTCGCTGGCCGGCACGTCGCACAGGCGGGTGCCTTCAGGCAGCGCCACGGTGAGCGTGTGGCCGATGAGCTGGGTGGTCAGCGCGATGCCGTCGTCCAGCGCGTCCTCGCCGTAGCCTTCGCCGCGCAGCGCCGTAGCGATGACGTGGGCTTCGTCCGCCGGCGCCGGCTCGCCCGGATGCCAGTCGCCCCAAGTGGCGAAGTCGGTGTGTTCCAGCGCCGCGTGCAGGGCCACGCCGTAACGGTTGCCGGCGAAGCGCGGGTCGAACGCTTCGACAGGTGCGGGGTCGTCCGCGTTCTCCGGTTCGTCGTGGCCGCCGGGCGCCGGCAGGGTGGCGATGCTCGCGGTGTCACCGCCGGCCTCGGCGCGGGCCAGCTGGCTGAAGCTGTACACCCACCAGTCGTTGTGCAGCGCGCGCGTTGCCTCGCGCGCGGGCGGCACCGCGGCATCGGACGCCGGCGGCAGGCGCGGCAGATCGGTGGGCAGCGGCGCGGCATCGAACACGATGCCGGCCTGCTGCAGCGCATCCGCATCGCCCAGCAGCTTTGCCAGCGCGGTCCTGTCGGCGGCGAAGAAATCGCCACTGGCGATCCACAGCGCGTGCTCGGCGCGGGTCAGGCCGACGTAGAGCAGGCGTGCGTCCTCGGCGCGCTGCTCGGCCTTCCATGCGGTGCTGGCGGTGTCCCAATTGGCTTCGGGCAGCGCCTCGAACTTCCAGTGCAGGCGGCGCGCGCCTTCCAGATGCACGCTGCAATGGCGGTTCGGCGATTTTTCGTTGCTGCCGATGCCGACGAACGGCAGAAACACCAGCGGGTATTCCAATCCCTTGCTCTTGTGCAGGGTGACGATCTGCACGCGGCGCGCGTCGGATTCCAGCCGCAGCAGCTGTGCTTCGTCATTCGCATCGGCGCCGGCGATGGCGCGGCCCAGCCAGTCCACCAGCCCGTGCAGGCCCAACGCCTGCCGCTGCGCTTCCTGCAGCAGTTCGGCCAGCTGCAGGTAGTTGCTGATCCGGCGTTCGCCGTCGACCAGCGCCAGCAGGCGCTCGCCGTGCGCCGCGCACAGGTCGCCCACCAGCGCCAGCGGGCCGCCGCCGCGCAGGCGCTCGCGCCAGCGCTGGGCCTCCAGCTGCCAGCGGCGGTGGGCGTCGCCGTCGCGTTCCAGCGCGTCGATGGCAAGTGCGTCCAGCCCCAGTAGCACCGTCCCCAGCGCCGCGCGCAGGCGGCCATCGTCGGCGCCGTGCAGCAGCGCCAGCAGCAGCGCGTGCAGCTCGCGCGCCTCGCCGGTGGCGAACAGGCTCTGCTTGCCGGCCGCGACCGCGGGAATGCCCAGCTGGGCCAGCGCCTGCTGGATCATCAACGCCTCCCGGTGCGAACGCACCAGCACGGCGATGTCGCCGGGCTGCACCGGCCTGCCCTCGATCAGCGCGCGCCCGGCGCGGGCGTCGGTGAGCACGCCGTGGATGGCGGCGGTGCAGGCGCGGGTGGCGAGCGCGCGCGCTTCGCCGGCGTTCCAGCGGGTCTTCGGCTTGCCCTTGGCGTCGAGCCCGCTGGGCGGTGCTGCCTGCCAGAACGTCAGCGCGGCTGCGGGTTCGCCATTGCGCAGGAAGTCCGCGTCGGCGCGCTTGCCGCCGGCTTCGACTTCGAAGAAGCGGATGCGCGGATCGACGAATGCATCTTCGCCCGCCTGCTGGTACAGCGCGGCAATCGCGGTGAGCAGCGCTGGCCGCGAGCGGAAGTTGTGCGCCAGCGCGGGCGCATGGTCGGCAACGGCGGCGGCCTCCAGATAGGTATGCACGTCGCCGCCGCGGAAGCCGTAGATCGCCTGCTTGGGATCGCCGATCAGGAACAGCGCGGGCTCGCTGCTGCCGCTGCCGAACACGCGCTCGAAGATCCGCCACTGGCGCGTGTCGGTGTCCTGGAACTCGTCCACCAGCGCCACCGCGTACTGCGTGCGCAGGCGTGCGGCGAGTGCGTCGCCGTGCGTGCCTTCCAGCGCTTCGGCCACGCCGTCGATCAGGTCGTCGTAGCCCTGCACGCGGCGCTCGCGCTTGCGCGTGGCCATGCGGGCGCGGGCGTCCTCGCGCAGGCGGTGCAGCAGGGCGGCGCGGCGCAGCGCGCGGTAGTTTTCGCGACCCTGCACAGCGTCAAGATAGGGCGGGATCAGGCCGCACAGTGGCGAGGTCGGTGTCTTGCCTTTGTGGGCTGCTTTGGTGCCTTTTTCCAGTGCGTCGGCGGCCAGCTTTTCCAGCTTGGGGTGTGGCGTATCACCGGACGCGGGATTGGCCGCGAACCCGCACAGCCAGCTGCGCAAATCGATGAGCCATTCGAGCCGGTAGCTGTTGCGGTTCATCACGTCGGCGTCGATGGCGGCCGCCAAGACATCGAACAGTGCATCGCCCTGCGCGTGGAACGCGTCGGCCAAGTCTTGACCCGCCGCCTGCACGCGCGGCAGCGGATCCGCCGGCAGCGGCGCATCCGGCGGCAGCAGCACCTGCCCGCCCAGCAGCGCCGGCAGATCCTTCGCCAGCTCCTCGTAGCCGCCCTTCCACAGTGCGGCCAGATCGTCCGCGCCCTCGGGTGTCTGCGCGTGCTGGCGCCACAGGTCGGCGGCGATCTCCTTGCGCAGCTCGGCGTCGCTGGCCAGCAGCTCCGGCGCATCGAAACCCTGGCCGGCTTCCAGCGCGTGCTCGCGCAGCACCCGCGCGCAGAAGCCGTGGATGGTGAAGATCGCGGCCAGGTCGATTTCCACCGCGGCCTGGCGCAGGCGCCGGCGCAGCGCGGCGTCGCTTTCGCCACTGGCGGCGCGATGGCGCTGCAGCAGTGCGCGGGTGAGTGCGGCTTCCGCGCTTTCGTCTTCGGCCGGCGCCGCGTCCACCAGTGCCAGCGCCAGCTGCAGGCGCTCGCGGATGCGCTTGCGCAGCTCCTGCGTGGCCGCTTCGGTGAAGGTGACGGCAAGCACCTGGCCGATGCGCAGGCCGCGCTCCACCACCAGCCGGGTCACCAGCGTGGCCAGCGTGTAGGTCTTGCCGGTGCCGGCGCTGGCCTCGACCAGATGCACGCCGTCCAGCGGCACGTCCAGGTACGGATCGGGCGCGGGCTGGTTCATGCCGCGTCCTCCGCGTCGTCGTCCGGCAGCGCCATGTCGTCGATGTCGATGGGCGCGGGCTGGCCGGTGGTGACCGCGCCGAACACGATCCCGGTCACCCGCGCGAAGTCGCGCAGCGCCTCCGCACTGTCGAACGGATCGCGCCCGCGCAGCGCCAGCCGCAGCGCTTCGGCGCTGCGTTCGGCCCAACCGCCGTTGCCGCTGCCGCGCCATTTCTTTGCGGCGTTGCCGATGCCGGCGTTGACGGTCTTCGCGGAGAACAGCTCCCAGCCGCTGTAGGGCGCGAACGGCAGCGGCTGCCGCAGGCCCTCGCGGCGCAGCGCCAGCAGCGCGCGCAGCGCAGCGATGGCGGCGTCGGGCGGCAGCGCATCGCGGGTATGCGGGCCGATGCCGGTATCGGCTTCGTGGAATTCCACGAACGGCAGCTCGACGCCGGCCGCGCATGCCAGCAGCCAGTCCAGCCCATTGCGCAGCACCGACGGACCGTTCGGTGCGCCGAAGCGCAGCCGGGCGATGCCCTGCGGCCAGGCGTCGGCGATGCGGCCATGCAGGCGCAGGCCGTCGATCTCCAACTCCAGCGGCAGCGTGCCTGCCGCCGCTGCGCCGCGCCACTGCGCGTACGGCGCCACGTAGGGCGTGACCTCGCCGGCGATCTCCGCCAGCGCGCGCCGGCCCGGCGGTCCGGAGGGCAGCAGCCCGCGCGCGCGCAGCGGCGCCTGCATCGCGTCGAGATCGTCGCCGGCCAGCAGGCGGGCGAATACCGCGCGCTGCAGCAGGCTGCGGGCCAGCCCGCGGCCGGGCGCCTGCAGCGGCTCGATGTCCTCGCCGCCGTCTTCGGCTTCCGGCAAGCGCAGCTGCAGGCGCTGGCGCAGGAACTGTTCGGCCGGCGCCAGCAGGAAGCGCCGCAGTGCGTCCAGCGACAGTTCGGTTTCAGCGGGCATTGGCGCCAACGTGGCTTCAGCCTGCATCCACGGCGCCAGCGCAGTGCGCGCGCCGGACAGGCGACCGGCGGCGGGATGCCAGTGGCGGCGATAGCTGAAACGGCGTGGGTCCCGCGCGTCGCCGTCATCGGCAGCGCCGAACGCGGCCGGCGAGAACGGCTGCAGCGGATGCCGCAGCACCAGCTGCTTCGCGGCTGCAGCGGCATCGACGTGCTGCGCCGCGGCGGCAGCCAGCAACTCGGTCACCAGCACCGACGGCTCGCGCGCGCTGCCGTCGCGCGCATCCGCGCCCAGCCAGCTGAGATAGAACACGTCCTGCGCGGAGGCGAACAGCTGCAGGAACAGGAAGCGGTCGTCCTCGCGGGTCGAGCGGTCGCCGTGGCGGCGCCGCGCGTTGCCGGCTTCGGCGGTGAGGCGGTTGAGCCCGGCGGCGGGGTCGCGGCGCGGGAAATCGCCATCGTTCATGCCCAGCAGGCAGATCACCCGGAACGGCAGCAGCCGCATCGGCACCATCCGCGCGAAGCTGACCCCGCCGGTGAGCAGCGGCGCGCGGGTATCGGCCTCGCCCAGCACGGCGGCGAAATGCGCGCGCACCGGCTCGGCCGGCACCGGCGCGTCGAAGCCGGCCTGTCCGGCCTGCGTGGCGAAGGCGTCGATGAGCTTGCGCAGCCGCTCCAGCGCGCGCTGGGCGCCGCTGTCCGCCGGCGGCTTGGGCAGCAGTGCATCCAGCAGCTTCAGCAGGCGTTCGCGCCACTGCGCCGGCGGCATCGGCTCGTCCAGCGCGCGCGCATGCCGCGCCAGCACGCGCAGCAGCCGCAGCAGCCGGTCCAGCGCCTCCAGAGAGCTGCCTTCCAGTTCGCTCCACGGCGCGACCCCGGCGATGTCGTCGTCGGCACCACTGGCATGGCCCAGCAGCAAACGGTCGAGCGCGAACTGCCAGGTGTAGGCATCGTCGGCCGGCGCGCCCTGGCGCGCGCGGTGGCCGGCATCGATGCCCCAGCGCGCGCCGGCCTCGCCCAGCCAGCCGCGCAGGCGTTCGAAATCATCGGCGTCCAGGCCGTTGGCCTCGGCCAGCACGGGCGTGGCCAGCAGGTCGAGGATTTCCTCCAGCCCGAAGCGCGACACCGGCAGCGCCAGCAGGCGCAGGAACAGGTCGGCCAGCGGCTCGTCGGCCAGCGGACTGGCGTCGGCCAGCGCATACGGGATGGCCTGTCCAACCGTCTGGTCGCGCGGGCCGTGGCCGCCGAACACCGCATCGAGGTAAGGCACGTACGGATCGATGTCCGGCGCCAGCACCGCGATGTCGCGCGGCTGCAGCGGCGGGTCGAAGCGATCGTCCTCCAGCAGGCCGCGCAGGCGGTCATGCAGCACCTGCAGTTCGCGCAGGCGGGTGTGGCTGGCGTGGCACTGCAGGCTGGGATCGTCGAGGTCCACCTGTGGGCGCAGCGGCGCGCCCGGCGTGGCGCGGCGGTGGAACAGATCCGCTTGCAGGCGCTGCAGCAGGCCGGCATTGGCGCTTTCGGCCGGGTCTGCATAGGCGGCGATCTCGCCGCTGGGATGCACCACCTCGTAGCTGCCCAGCAGCGCCATGAAGTCGCGCCCGGCCGCGCCCCAGTCGCGCAGCAGCGGGTTGTCGGCGGCATCGCCGGCGAACGGATCTTCGCCCGCGCGCAGGCGTGCGCCCAGCGTCTGCAGGTCGCCCCAGTAGGCGCGGCTGGGCGTGGGCAGGTAGAAGTGCAGGGCGCCGACGCGCGCCTGGGTGGCCAGCACCCGCAGCACGTCGGGCGATATGTTGAGGGTGGCGAAGGCGAACAGCCGCGGCGGCAGGCTGGCGGGTTTGGCGTCGCCGTCGGCGAAACGGGCGAGGTAGTCCTGGATGCGCCGCGCGCGGTGGCCGCGGCCGCCGGCCACCGCGCGCCACAGGATCGCCTGCGGGTCGTCGCGGTCGGCGCCGTCGTCCCAGCGCAGCAGCCAGTCGCGGCGCCAGGCCTGGTATTTCTCGAACACCGCGGCCAGCTCGCCGGCCAGCGCCCACGGCTTCAGCGGATCGGCATCGCCCAGCCAGCCCGCGATCTGCGCCAAGGCCGGCTTCGCCAGCAGCGCCGGATCGGTCAGCGCGGCGTACAGCCGCCAGTGCAGGCCGGCGGGGTCGAGGTCGTCGCCGGCCTTGCCGAGGTTGGCGTCCAGCGCGCGGGTGACGAATTCGCCGGGAGTGAGGAATTCGAGGTTGGCGGCGACCCCGTGCCGCTGCGCCAGGGTGGCCTGCAGCCAGCGCCGCATCGCCACCTGCGGGATCAGCACGGTGTCGGGCGCCAGCAGCGGCTGGCCGGCGGCGGGCGCGCGCAGCTCGTCGGCCAGCAGCGCGGCCAGCACGTCCAGCGCGTTGGAGTGGTAGAGGCGGAAGTCTGAAGCGGTGCCGGACATGCAGCCATGATGCCGGAGCCCCATCTCATGCAGTGAGCCGAAGCCGCCGGAACTGCGCCTTGCGGGACGCAGCATTCCAGCTCGGCATCCGGATGGCGGTACACCGCGGGGTCGGGATGCGCGATAATTCCTGTACCCGTTGGTTCAATCGCTTCAGCCCGGTTCAGCCAGATCGCGGCAACCTGTGCGGCCTCGCGCCCGCGCGCGGCCGCTCTGCATCCCCCTTCCGGTCCCCCATTGTCATGTCTGACCCGTCCGCCACTGCCGTGCGCCTGTCGTCCGTCCGCCTGGATCGCGGCGGACGGACCATCCTGCACGGGCTGGACCTGGCGATTCCGCAGGGCAACATGACCGCGGTGCTGGGGCCGTCCGGCACCGGCAAGTCGACCCTGCTGGCTGCGATTACCGGCGAACTGGTGCCGACGGCCGGCCGGGTTGAAGTCTTCGGCAAGGAAGTGCCGCGCCGTCCGCGTGCGCTGCTGGAAATGCGCAAGGGCCTGGGCGTGCTGCTGCAGGGCAACGGGCTGCTCACCGACCTCAGCGTGGCCGAAAACGTGGCGCTGCCGCTGCGCGCCCACGCCCGCCTGCCGGAGCCGGTACTGCGCCGGCTGGTGGAGATGAAGCTGGATGCGGTGGGCCTGCGCGCCGCCGCCAACCTGTTCCCACGCGAGCTGTCCGGCGGCATGGCCCGCCGCGCCGCGCTGGCCCGCGCGCTGGCGCTGGACCCGCCGCTGCTGCTCTGCGACGAACCGCTGACCGGGCTGGACCCGATCGCCAGCGGGGTGATCATGAGCCTGCTGCGCCGGCTCAACCAGACCCTGGGCCTGACCTGCATCGTGGTCAGCCACCACGTGCGCGAAACGCTGCCGGTTTGCGACCAGGCGGTGGTCATCGCCAATGGCACCGTCATGTTCGACGGCGCCCCCGAGGCGCTGCAGACCAGCACCGATCCGCTGCTGCGGCAGTTCCTCGACGGTACCCCCGACGGCCCGATCGCGTTCGAAAGCGCGCCCCGGCAGGAGGCCGCCTGATGCCCGTGGTCGCATCCATGCGTTCGCTTGGCCGCGCCGGGCTGTTCTCGCTGTCGGTGCTGCGCGCCTCGCGCCCGAGCGCCGATTTCCTGGCCGAACTGGTCAAGGAGATCTACAAGGTTGGCGCGCGCTCGCTGCCGATCATCGCGGTGGGCGGCGCCTTCGTCGGCCTGGTGCTGACCCTGCAGGGCTACCGCACGCTGCAGACCTTCGGCGCCTCGGACGCGCTTTCCACGTTGCTGGGGCTGTCGCTGTACCGCGAGCTGGGCCCGGTGCTGACCGCGCTGCTGTTCATCGGCCGCGCCGGCAGCTCGATCTCGGCCGAGCTGGGCCTGATGCGCGCCACCGACCAGATCAAGGCGCTGGAGCTGATGGCGATCGACCCGCTGGCCAAGGCGGTGGCGCCGCGCTTCTGGGCGGCGGTGCTGTGCGTGCCGCTGCTGACCGGCTTTTTCTGCTCGCTGGCGATTGCCGCCAGCTGGTTCGAGGCGGTGCGCATCCTCGGCCTCGACAACGGCACCTTCTGGTCGGCGCTGCAGAACAGCGTGGATGCGTGGGACGACTTCGGCGTGGCGCTGCTGAAGTCGGCCGTGTTCGGCGGCACCGCGGCACTGGTGGCCTCGCATTCGGGCTTCCACGCCGAACCCACCATCGAGGGCACCTCGGTGGCCACCACCCGCGCGGTGGTCAACGCCTCGCTGCTGGTGCTGATGCTGAATTTCGTGATGTCCGCGCTGCTGTTCCAGTAAGTCACCCATGCGCCCGCGCGTCGTGCGCGGGATCCATCGAAACACCGGGCGTCGGTGATGCCCGCAAGTTTGGACAGAGGTAATTCAATGGCAATCCGTGGCCCCAGGCTCGAATTCGCGGTCGGCGCCTTCCTCCTGCTGGCGCTGGCCTCGCTGCTGGTGCTGGCGTTCGCCTCGACCAACCGCCAGTTCGGCGGCGGCGGCGACACCTATCCGCTGACCGCGCGCTTCTCCACCCTCGGCCAGCTGCGCCTGCAGGCGCCGGTGCGGATTGGCGGCGTGTCGGTGGGGCGGGTGGCGAAGATCGACCTCGACCCCAAGCGTTTCGACGCGGTGGTGACCTTGGACATCCAGCAGCGCTACCAGCTGCCCGCCGATACCTCCGCCGGCATTTTCACCAGCGGCCTGCTGGGCGAGAGCTACGTCGGCCTGCAGCCGGGCGGTGACCCGGAGAACCTCAAGTCCGGCGAGGAAATCGCCTATACGCAGCCGGCAGTGGATCTGATCCAGATGGTTGGCAAGTACATGTTCGGCGGCGGCAGCGCGGCCGCGCCGGCCGCTGCCAACGACAGCGCAACTCCCCCGTCCCCCACGGAAACCACCCCATGAAGTCCCTGATCCTGTCCCTGTCGCTCGCCGTCGCGGCGCCCCTGCTGGCGGTCACGCCGCTGGCCGCCCACGCCCAGCAGGCCGCTGTTACCCCCGGCCAGCAGGTGGTCGCCAACGGCGGCCGCATCCTCGCCACCCTGCAGCAGCGCCGCGCCGAGTTCCGCAAGAACCCGGCCACCCTGCGCAGCTTCATCGACAGCGAACTGCGCGGCAGCTTCGACAGCATGTATGCCGCCCGGCTGGTGCTGGGCGCGCACGGCCGCGGTGCCAGCGAGGCCGACATCAAGCTGTTCGCCGACGCCATGGTGGACAACCTGATGCAGCGCTACGGCGCCGCCCTGCTCGACTTCGAAGGCAAGCCGCGGCTGCGCCTGAAGGGCGAGACCGCACTGCCCGGCGGGCGCGGCATGAAGGTGTCCACCGAGCTGCTGCGCGACAACGGCGCGCCGGTGCCGGTGGACTACCTGGTCCGCAACAACGGCGGCTGGAAGATCTTCGACGTGATGATCGAAGGTGTGTCCTACGTGCAGACCTTCCGCGGCCAGTTCGACAGCCCGCTTCGGCAGAAGGGCATTGCCCAGGTCGCCGCCGACCTGCGCAACGGCAGCCTCAAGGCCGCCTCCGGCAATGGCAGCCACTGAGCCCAGCGTGGAGCGCGCGGGCACGTTGCTGCGCCTGCGCGGCCGGCTCGACCGCGCCAGCGTGGCCGGCCTGTGGCCGCGTGCGCTGGCCGCGCTGGACGGCGCCCAGGCGCTGGACCTGCACGCGGTCGAAGCGCTCGACAGCGCCGGGTTGGCGCTGCTGGCCGAACTGGCCGACCGCCTGCCGCAGGCAACCCGCCGCATCGAAGGCGAGCCGCCCGGGCTGGCCGGCCTGTGCGCCGCCTACCGTATGAACGCGGACCTGATCCGCGCGCAAGGAACCGTATGAACCGCCTGTTTGCCGGCGCCGGCCTAGTCCTGTTGCTGGCCACCGCCGGCTGCGCCACCGGGCCGGCGCCGCGCGCCGCGTCCGACGTGCCGGCCGACACGGTGGTCGAGGCAGCGGTCGCGGGAGCGCCGGCCGCCGACACCGCGTCGCCGGCGCCGGTCGAACCCGCGACCGCCACCGAACCGGCCGCGCCGGCGCTGGCGGATGCCACGGCCACGACTGCCACCCTCGAGCCGCCTGCGGACAGCGTCGGCGACGACGACTTCGCGGCCATCTACGGCGACGCGGCCACCGTCGGCGACGACGGCGGCGACCGTTTCGCCGCGCTGGACCCGTGGGAGCCGATGAACCGCCGCGTGCACGCGTTCAACGCCGCCATCGACCAGGGTTTCATGCGCCCGCTGGCGCGCGGCTACGTGAAGGTTGTGCCGCTGCCGGTGCGCGCCGGGGTCAGCAATTTTTTCGACAACATCGGCGCGCCGCTGGCGTTCGGCAACCTGCTGCTACAGGGGCGTCCGCGTGAATCGGTGGAGACGCTGGGCCGCTTCCTGGTCAATACCATCGTCGGCATCGGCGGGATCTTCGATCCGGCGACCAAGGCACTGAAGATGCACCGCCACGGTGCCGATTTCGGCCGCACGCTGGCACGCTGGGGTTGGCGAGAATCGCGTTACCTGGAGCTGCCCTTCCTCGGTCCGCGCACCGTGCGCGATGCCGTGGGCGCAGTGGGCGATTCCTCGATGGCGCCGATGACCTACGTCGAGCACGATCGCACCCGGGTGTCGCTGGAAGCGCTGTGGCTGATCGACGTGCGCTCCGGCCTGCTGTCGCTGGACGAACTGCGCGAAGCCGCCCCCGACGAATACGTGCTGACCCGCGATGCCTGGCTGGCGCGCCGCCGCTACCTGGTGGAGGCCGACCGCAGCCAGCGTGACGAAGGCAACGAAGCGCTGCCGGCCTATCTGATGGAGGCCGAGCCGACGCCGGCGCCCACGTCCAAGCCGTAACCGCGAATTGGCGCGGCGCGTCGCTACAGGTGTCGCAGCGCGTCGCGCAACTGGGTCAGGCAGCGCCGGCTGACCTCCAGCGGTGTCGCCACGTGGCGCAGCACGGCATGCACCTGGCCATCGGGCGCGCGCTGCAATTCGACGATCTCGTCGCGCGCCACCAGGCAGTTGCGGTGGATGCGGATGAAGCGGCTGGCGAATTCGGCTTCCAGCGACTTCAACGATTCCTCGATCAGGTCCTCGCCGCGGGCGTGGTGCACCACCACGTATTTCTCGTCGGCCTGCAGGTAGCGGATGTCCTCGACCGGGATCAGCCGCAGGCTGCCACGCAGGCGCGCGCACAGGTGGCTGCGCGGCTGGCCCGGCAGGGGGGCGTCCTGCTGGCGGGCACGGCCGGCGAGGAAGGTGCGCACCTTGTCCAGTGCCCCGGCCAGGCGTTCGCCGCGCACCGGCTTGACCAAGTAGTCCAGCGCCTGCGCTTCGAACGCGGACAACGCATGCGCGTCGAACGCGGTGCAGAACACGATGGCCGGCCGGGGCTGCAGCGCACCCAGCCGGCGCGCGGTCTCCAACCCGTCGATACCGGGCATGGCGATGTCCAGCAACACCAGCTCCGGGGCTTCGGCGGCACAGGCCGCCAGCGCCGTCTCGCCGTCGCCGGCCTCGCCGATCACCTGCACGCCCGGTTGGGCCTCCAGCAGCGCGCGCAGCCGCGCCCGTGCCAGCGGCTCGTCGTCGACGATCAGCACGCGCAACGCGGTTGCGGTCATGGCGTGTCTCTCCCCGGCAGCGCCCGGCCCTGGCGGCGATGGTAGCCGCGGCAAGCGGCGCGCGTCACCTCAGCCGGCGGCCAGGCGCGCGCCCATCCAGTCGGCCAGGTCGGCGATCTCCTCGGCGCAGACCTGGTGCTGCATCGGATAGCGCTGCCACTGCGGGTCGAAGCCGAAGCCGCGCAGCGCCTGCATTCCCGCTTCGCCGGCCGCCACCGGCACCACCGGATCCAAGCTGCCGTGGGCCATGAACAGCGGCTGCGTCGCGGCCTGCGGCTGCAGCCGCTGCTGCGCCAGCGCCAGCGGCATCGGCAGGTAGGTGGACAGGGCGATCAGCCCGGCCAGTGGCTGCGCACGCGCCAATCCCGCTGCCAGGGTGATCGCGCCCCCTTGCGAGAAGCCGGCCAGCAGCAGCCGCTGCGGCGGGATGCCGCGCGCGGCCTCGCGCGCGATCAGCGCGTCCACCTGCGCCACCGATTCGTCCACGCCTTCCAGGTCGGCGCGGTTGGCCAGGTCGAAGTCGCGGATGTCGTACCACGCACGCATCCGCGCACCGCCGTTGATGGTGACCGCGCGCACCGGCGCATGCGGGAACACGAAGCGCAGCGCCGGCCAGTCCCGCCGCACCAGCTCCGGCACGATCGGCGCGAAGTCGTTGCCGTCCGCGCCGAGGCCGTGCAGCCACAGCACGCCCCACTGCGGGTTGGGGCCGGTTTCGTGTTCGACGGTGTCCAGCAGCATGCGCGGCTCCAGCGTAAGGTCGGCGCGCATTATGCCGGGGGTTGCTCAGTCGCCGGTCGCGGCCAGCAGCGACGCGGTGTCCAGCGGGCGCAGGCCGGGCGTGCGCGCCAGCGCCGCGCGCAGCCAGTAGCCGTGTTCGGCGCCGACCAGCACCACGATGCGCTTGCCCGGGTGCTCCCGCGCGGCGCGGATAATGGTGGCCAGGAACTCGCCGTTCCACGCCTCCCAGCCGGCCCGCTCGTCCTCGCCGACCAGCGCAGCCTGCAGGGCGTGCTTGGCCTGCATCTGCGCGTCGGTGACGGCGTCGTTCACCCGTGCGGGCGAGCTCCAGTACAGGCGCAGGGTGTCGTACAGCGCGCTGGCCTGCGCCTGGAACGCCTGCGACGCGGCGGGCTGTTGCTCGGCGAACGTGCGGCTGGCGGCAAGGTAGGGCTGCAGGATCTCCGCGTCGCGCGGCGCTGCCGGTTCCATCGGGTACACCCGGTAACCGCGGGCATCGATCAGCGGATACACCACCGCCGGGTATTCGACCTTGTTGGCCTCCGGTCCGCGCGCGGTGTAGCGGGACGGGCTTACCTCGATGCACAGCACGTCCGGCGCCAGCCGCTCGATGCTGCGCTTCAGCGCCGCGTCGTCGTAGGCGGGCACCTGTGCGTGCAGCTGGTGCAGGGTGACCAGCACCGCGACCTCGGCGGGCGCAGGTTCGCCAGCATGGGCCAGCGGCAGGCAGCAGGACAGCAACAGGGCGAACAGAATGCGCATCGAGAAGACCTCGGCGGGATACGCGCAGGATGCGACGGGCGACTGGGCGTCGCCAGCGCCGGAAGTCATCGCGCCATGGCGTCAGCGCGAGCCCGCGCCTGTCGCCGCAGCCGCGCGCGCTTCGCGCTCCAGCGCGGCCTGCGTCATCGAGCCGTCGGCGAACGCGGTGGTCGCGGTCTGGTAGGCGCTGATTGCCTGCAGGGTCAGTGCCGGATCCTCCGCCAGTTCGGGCTGCGCCACGTCGCGGGCGTAGGCCGGGCGCAACGTGTCCACCTTGCGATGCGGAGAGAGCTGCACCAGCTTGTCGTCGCGCAGGTAGCCCAGCAGCTGGTAGGTGCCGATGAAGGCGCGCGCGCGACCGGAGGGTTGCTGAAACACGTCCACGCCGTAGAAGCGGCTGTCGTAGTCCATGCCCAGCATCCCCAGCACGGTCGGCGCGATGTCGATCTGGCTGACCCGGCGCTCCACGCGGCCCGGCGCGACCTGCCCGCCGGGCGCGTAGATCCACAGCGGGATGCGGTAGCGGAACGCCGGCAGTGCGGCGATGCCGGCGCTGGAGGCGCAGTGGTCGGCGGTGATCACGAACAGGGTGTTGCGGTACCAGGGCTTGCTGCTGGCGCGGCGCAGGAAATCACCGATCGCCCAGTCGGTGTAGGCCACGGCGCTCTCGCGCTTGCCCTGCGGCCACGGCCCGCGACCGGCCGGGAAGGTGTAGGGGCGGTGGTTGGAGGTGGTCATCAGGTGGGCGAAGAACGGCTTGCCGGCTTTGAAATCGGTATCGAAATGCTTCATCGCCATGCTGTAGAGGTCTTCGTCGGCCACGCCCCAGACGTTCTCGTGGTGGATCTCCTGGTCGGGGATGTCGGTGCGGTCGTGGACGTCGTAGCCGTTGTGGCTGAAGAAGCGGTTCATGTCGTCAAACGCGCCGTAACCGCCGTACAGGAACATGGCGTGGTAGTCCTTGCCGCGGAACACTTCGCCCAGCGTGGCCAGGCCCTCGTTGTGCTCGCGGCGGACGATGGATTCGCCGGGCGTGGGCGGTACCGACAGCGACAGCGCTTCCAGTCCGCGCACGGTGCGTGTGCCGGTGGCCCACAGGTCGGCGAACAGCAGGCTGTCCCTGGTCAGCGCGTCCAGTCGGGGGGTCAGCGAGTCCTTGCGGCCGTAGGTGCCGGAGAAGTCGGCGGACAGGCTTTCCACGCTGATCAGCACCACGTTCATGCGCTGCTCCGGCGCGGCGTTGTGGATGTGGCGGGCAATGCCGGCGGGGCCGAAGAAGGTGGCGTCCGGTGTCGCTACCTGCGCGCGCACCTGCGCCCAGGCCTCGTCGATCGGCACGGTGCGGTAATAGCGCGCGTAGTCGAGCGAAGCGCTGCGGTAGGCGGAGAAGAACTGGTAGATGCCGTTGCCGGCCAGCTCGTTGACGTAGGCGTTGTCGCTGCGGTCCTTCATCTCGCCGCTGACCAGCCAGGTGCCCAATGCGCTGGCCGCCAGCCAGCACGCCACCACCACGGTGCGCGCGGCGAAGCCGGCCTCGTCGCGCCGTACGCGCCGCCAGCGGCGGGTGGCGAAGAAGCCGCCCAGCGCCAGCGCCGCGACCGCGGACAGGATCAGCCCCACCGGGTAGGACTGGCGGATATTGCCGATCACCTCGGTGGTGTAGACGAGGTAGTCCACCGCGATGAAGTTGAAGCGCGCCTGGAATTCGTCCCAGAACGTCCATTCGGCCACCGCCACGAACAGCAGCACGAACAGCAGCAGCAGGCACAGTCCGCCGACCGCCAGCCGCCCGCGCCGGCGCAGCAGCCAGCCGGCGGGCAGCAGCCAAAGCAGCAGCACCAGCGGCCAGGCGAAGTACAGCGCCGCCAGCAGGTCGTAGCCCAGGCCGACGCCGAACGCGTACAGCCACGGGCCGGGCGCCGCCGGCACGCCGCTGCCGGTGGCCACCAGCAGCGCCAGCCGGGTCAACGCGGAGATGACGAGGAAGCAGGCCACCAGCCAGCGCAGCGGGCGGAAACGGTCGAAGCGGGCAGCGGGGACTTGGGTCATCCGTGCAGCCTGTGGCGGCTCGGGTAAGCGCGTCTCAGCCGAATCTCAGCCGCCGGTTAACACTCTGCCGAGCAGCGGTGGCAGGCTATCGCCATGCCCAATCCCGCCCCGCCCGGCGTGCCTGCCGCTGGCCTGCGCGTCCTGCTGATCGAAGACCAGCACGACATCGCCGCCAACATCTGGGACTTCCTCGAACGGCGCGGCCATGAGATGGACCACTGCGCCGATGGCGTGTCGGGTCTGGCGCGGGCGCTGCGCGGCGACTTCGACGCCATCGTGCTGGACGTCGGCCTGCCGCGCATGGACGGGTTGGAGCTGTGCCGCCGCCTGCGCGAGGCTGGACACGGCGTGCCGGTGCTGATGCTGACCGCGCGCGACACCCTGGACGACAAGCTGCGAGGTTTCGCCGAAGGCGCGGACGACTATCTGGTCAAGCCGTTCGCGATGGCGGAACTGGAGGCGCGCATCCGCGCGCTGCAGCGGCGCGGCCGGCCGGCCGCGGGCGAAGTTGCGTACGCTGCACTGGCCTACGACCCACGCACCCTGACTGCACGCCGCGACGGCCGCGACATCGCCCTGACCCGCCTGCAGGGCGCGCTGCTGGACGCGCTGTTGCGCGAGGCGCCGCGGATCGTGCCGCACGCGCGCCTGATCGAAAGCGCATGGGGCGCGGGCGGCGCCGACACGGCCGCGCTGCAGACGCAGGTGTACGAGCTGCGCGCGCTGATCGACCGGCCGTTCGCGCAGCCGCTGCTGCAGTCGGTGCGCGGCGTCGGCTATCGCATCGTGGCGCCGGCATGAGCGCAGCGCTTCCGCGCCGGCCGCTGTCGCTGCGGCAGCGCTTCACCTTGCTGGCGACCCTGCTGGGGTTGCTGCTTGGCGCCCTGGCCGCGGTCACCCTGCTGGCGGTCGCCGAGCGCTACGAATACGTGGTGGCCAACGAAATCCTGCAGGGACAGGCGGAGGATTACGGCCTGCGCCTGGCCAACCATATGCCGGCGCAGCTGCCGCGCACCCAGCGCCTGCGCGGCTACCGCCTCGACGATCCCACTCTGCCGCGCAACTACGCCGGCTTTCCGCCCGGCGTGCGCGAAGACCCGGGCAGCGAGGCCGTCCACGTCGGCGTGTTCGATACCGCGGCGGGGCGGCTGGTGTTCGTCATCGACCTGGGCGACATCGAGGCGACGGAGCGCCTCCTGCACCTGCTGGTGGCGGCCATGCTGCTTTCCGCCACGATGCTGGCGGGCTGGTTGGGTTGGTGGTTGTCGGGAGTTGCACTCAAACCCGTGCGCGCGCTGGCAGAAGGGGTGGACGCACTGCCGGTGCAGCCGCAGCCCAGCCGGCTTGCCGACGCCGTCAGCGACGACGACCTGGGCCGGCTGGCGCGCGCCATCGACGGCTACCAGACGCGGCTGGTCGATGCCGACGCGCACGAGCAGGCGTTCCTGGCCGATGCCAGCCACGAACTGCGCACCCCGCTGGCGGTGATCCAGGGCGTGGCCGAGGTGCTGCTGGACGATGCCAGCGCAGCGCCCGCGCAGCGCGCCCGCTACGCGCGCCTGGCGCGCGGCGCCGGCGAGATGCAGCGCCTGCTGGAAGCCATGCTCGCCGCCGCGCGGCGGCGCCCGCTGCAGCTCGAAACCACCGCCGCGGCGCAGCTGCTGCGGGATGCCGCCGAGATTGCGCTGGCCGGCAAACCGGGAATCACCGCAAGCATCGATGCCGACGGCGAGCTGCACACCGCCCCGCGCGAAGCCGTGCTGCTGGTCGCCGGGCTGGCGCGAAAACTGGCGCAGCCGCGCACCGACGCGACCCTGCAGCTGGCGCTGGAACCGGGCCGAATCGTCCTGCGCATGACGCCGGAAGACCCCGATGCCGATGCCGCAACGCCGATGCGCGCGGACACCGGCACCGGCTCCGCCCTGCTCGACCGGCTGGCCCAGCGCCTGGGCTGGCAGGTGGCGTTCGACGGAAATGCGCAGGTGTCGATCCGCCTGCGTTGATATGGGCCCACCAGGACTCGAACCTGGAACCAAAGAATTATGAGTTCTCTGCTCTAACCATTGAGCTATAGGCCCGCAATGGCGGAATTGTAGCCGCAGGCAACAAAAAACCCGCCGGTGCGCGGCGGGTTTCCGTGCGGCGCGGTGCTGCAATCACTCCACGTCGAGGAAGCTGCGCAGCGTCTCCGAACGGCTGGGGTGGCGCAGCTTGCGCAGCGCCTTGGCTTCGATCTGGCGGATGCGCTCGCGGGTGACGTCGAACTGCTTGCCGACCTCTTCCAGCGTGTGGTCGGTGTTCATGTCGATGCCGAAACGCATGCGCAGCACCTTGGCTTCGCGCGGGGTCAACCCGGCCAGCACGTTGCGCACGGTTTCGATCAGGTTGATGTCGGTGGTGGCATCGATCGGGGACATCACGTTGGTGTCTTCGATGAAATCGCCGAGGTGCGAATCCTCGTCGTCGCCGATCGGCGTCTCCATCGAGATCGGTTCCTTGGCGATCTTCATGACCTTGCGGATCTTGTCCTCGGGCATGTCCATTTCCTTGGCCAGCTCCTCCGGCGTGGCCTCGCGGCCGTACTGCTGGAGCATCTGGCGGGAAATGCGGTTGAGCTTGTTGATCGTCTCGATCATGTGCACCGGGATGCGGATGGTGCGCGCCTGGTCGGCGATCGAGCGGGTGATGGCCTGGCGGATCCACCACGTCGCGTAGGTCGAGAACTTGAAGCCGCGGCGGTGCTCGAACTTGTCCACCGCCTTCATCAGGCCGATGTTGCCTTCCTGGATCAGGTCGAGGAACTGCAGGCCGCGGTTGGTGTACTTCTTGGCGATGGAGATGACCAGGCGCAGGTTGGCCTCGACCATTTCCTTCTTGGCCTTGCGCGCCTTGGTTTCGCCATAGACCATCGCGCGGTTGATTTCCTTGAGGTCGGCCAGGGTCACCTGCATCGCCTTCTCCAGCGCGATGGTGGCTTCCTGCTCGGCGATGATCTGTTCGCGCACGTCGCGCAGGGCGCTGCCCCACTTCTGCTTGCGCTTGAGCAGTTCGTCGACCCATTCGAGGTTGGTCTGGTTGCCGTCCCAGGCCTTGATGAAGTCCTTGCGCGGCATCTTGGCGACGCGGGTGGACAGGTCGAGGATGCGGCGCTCGTGGTCCTTCACCTGGTTGATCGCTTCGCGCAGCTTCTTCACCAGCGCGTCGGTCAACGGCAGCGGCAGCTTCAGGGAGACGAAGATCGCGGCGATTTCTTCGCGCGCCTTCAGTGCGGCCTTGGCATCGGGGCCGCCCTTGGCGCAGGCCTTCTCGAAGCGGGCGAACGCGGCGCCCATCGCCTCCATGCGGGCGGCGACCTCGGCCGGGTCCGGACCGGTCGGCGCCGGCTCATCGGCCTCGCCGCTGTCCTCGTCCTCTTCCTCGTCCGCCTCGGTGTCGGTGTCGTCATCGGCGGCCACGGGCGCCGGCGCGGGTTCCGGCTCCGGCTCCTCGTCGTTGAAGCCGACCACGATCTCGGCCAGGCGCTTCTTGCCGGCCTTGTGCAGCTCCCAATCCTCCAGCAGCATCTGGGCGGACCAGGGGAAGCTGGCCAGCGCGGCGTTCATCTGCGCCAGGCCTTCTTCGATGCGCTTGGCGATGGCGATTTCGCCCTCGCGGGTCAGCAGGTCCACCGTGCCCATCTCGCGCATGTACATGCGCACCGGGTCGGTGGTGCGGCCGCCCTCGGTATCTACCGAACTCAGCGCCGCGGCGGCTTCCTCGGCCGCGGTTTCGTCGACTTCGCGGCCACCGGCCTGCTGGCCGGCCAGCAGCAGGGTTTCCACATCGGGTGCAACTTCATGCACCTCGATGCCCATGCCGTTGATCATGCCGATGATGTCTTCCAGCTGCTCCGGATCGACCACGTCGTCGGGCAGGTGGTCGTTGACCTCGGCGTAGGTCAGATAGCCTTGCTCCAGACCCTTGGAGATCAGGAGCTTGATATCGGATTGCGGGGCTGTCTGCCGTTCGTTGGCCATTGGGGTGCTACCGTTTCGTGGGGATCTGCGGACGACGCAGAAAGAGAACCAAGCATTATACCGTGCGCGGTGGCGCCGGTCGCCGGAGGGCCGCAGGTTCAGGGGCGAAGGAGGAAGGTGACTGGCCCGTCGTTGACCAGGCTGACCACCATATGGGCACCGAAACGCCCGGTTTCCACCCCCCGCGGGTGCAGTTCCCGGCAGATCGCCACCAGCCGGTCGAACCCGCGTTCAGCTTCCGCAGGCGGGGCCGCGGTGGTGAAGCTGGGACGCATGCCGCTGCGGGTATCCGCGGCCAGGGTGAACTGGCTGACCAGCAGCAATTCACCGCCGATATCCGCCAAAGATCTGTTCATCTTGCCGGCATCGTCGCTGAAAATTCGGTAGCCGAGCAGGCGCTGCGCGAGCCGCCGGAACTGCGCTTCGGTGTCGCCCGGTTCCACCGCCACCAATGCCAGCAGGCCCGCGCCGATCGCCCCGACCACGGCGTCGTCGACGGTCACCTTCGCTTCGGTCACGCGCTGGATCAGGGCAAGCATGGGCGCATTGTAGGGTGGGCACCGCGGTTTCATGGACATCGCGCGCGGCTCCTACAATAGGCCGATGACCGAGCTTGCCGCCGCCCTGCTGTATGCCCTGGCCTGGGCCATCGCGCGCCTGCCGTGGTGGCTGCTGCGGATGCTGGCGGATGCCGTGGCGCGCCTGTGGCTCGCGCTGGATGCGCGTGAGGCGCGGGTCGCGCGGCGCAATCTGGAACTGATCCGCGCCGATCTTGACGCCAACGCGCGGGAAGCACTGCTGGGCGACATCCTCCGTACCACCGCCCGCCAGACCTTCGAGACGCTGCGGCTGTGGACGCGGCCGGCCGCGCGCAATCTGGCCGACATCGCGGAAGTCCGCGGCGAGGCGCTGTTCGACGAAGCCGTACGCAGCGGCGTCGGGCTGATCGTGGCCGCCCCGCACATGGGCAACTGGGAGTTGCTGAACCAGTGGCTGGCCAGCAAGACGCCGCTGGCGATCCTGTACCGGCCGCCGGAATCGGCGGTGGGCGAGGCGTTCCTGCGTCGCGTCCGCGCCAATGCAGGCGGTGACGTGGAGCAAGTCCGCGCCGAGGCGGCCGGCGTGCGCACCCTGCTCAAGCGCCTGCAGAGGGGCGGGGTGGTCGGCATCCTGCCCGACCAGCAGCCCAAGGCCGGCGAAGGGGAATTCGCGCCGTTCTTCGGCAAGCAGGCGCTGACCATGACCCTGCTGGGGCGGCTGGCCAACCGCAGCGGCGCGCGGGTATTGCTGTGCTGGTGCCAGCGGCTGCCGGGCGCGGGCGCGCCGCGCTTCGCCCTGCACGTCGAGGCCGCGCCGGAGGCGATTGGCGATGCCGACCCACAGCGCGCGGTTGCCGCGCTCAATGCCAGCGTGGAAGGCGTGGTTCGCCGCGATTTCGCCCAGTACCAGTGGACCTACAAGCGCTACACGCTGCGCCCGCCCGGCAGTGGCGAGGAAAACCCGTACTGGGATCTGTACCGCTGACCCGGGCCTCGCCGGCGACAATCCGCACCTCGCAAAGGAACCCGCATCGACATGCCCGACACCATCCTCGTCGTCGGCGGCGCCGGTTACATCGGTTCGCACATGGTCAAGCGGCTGCGCCGCGCCGGCTTCCACGCGGTGGTCGCCGACGATCTGTCCTCCGGCCATCGCGAGGCATTGCTGGGCGCGCGGCTGCACGTCGGCGACATTGGCGATGGCGGCTTCGTCGATGCGGTGCTGGGCGAGGTCCGGCCGGCGGCGGTGATGCACTTCGCCAGCTTCATCCAGGTCGGCGAGTCGGTCGCCGATCCGGCCAGGTACTACCGCAACAACGTGACCGCCACCCAGGCCCTGCTGGACGGCATGCGCGCGCACGGCATCGAAAAGTTCATCTTCTCATCCACCGCCGCGATCTTCGGCGACCCGCAGTACGTGCCGATCGACGAGGCGCACCCGAAGGCGCCGATCAATCCCTACGGCCGCAGCAAGTGGTTCGTGGAGCAGATGCTGGAGGACTTTGATCGCGCCTACGGGCTGAAGTCGGTCTGCCTGCGCTACTTCAACGCCGCCGGGGCCGATGCCGAAGGCGAGCTGGGCGAATGCCACGAGCCTGAGACGCACCTGATTCCGCTGATCCTGCAGGTCGCGTCCGGGCGCCGCCCGCACATCACCGTCCATGGCGAGGACTACGCCACCGCCGATGGCACCTGCATCCGCGATTACATCCACGTCGAAGATCTGGCCGACGCCCATCTGCTGGCGCTGCGGCAGCTGCTCGCCGGCGGCGACAGCGCGCGCTACAACCTCGGCAACGGCAATGGTTATTCGGTGCGCGAGGTGATCGAAGCGGTGCGCCGCGTCACCGGCCATCCGATCCCGGTGGTGACGGGCGCGCGCCGCGACGGCGACCCGCCGTCGCTGGTGGCGAACGCCCGCGCCGCGCGCGCAGCGCTGGGTTGGCAGCCGCGCTACCCGGCGCTGGATGCGATCGTGGAGCATGCCTGGGCGTGGGAGCAGCGGCGCGCGCGGGGCCTGTAGGAAAGCCTTCCGCCGCCACGGCTCAGGCGGTGCGATTCGCTGCAGCCGCCAGTGCCAGGAACAGATCCTCGTAGCGCCGGTTCATCAGTTCGCGGTCGTGCCGTTCCAGCGCCGCGCGCCGCGCCCTCGCCGCCATCCGCGCGGCATCGTCCGGATGCCGCAGCAGCCGTTCCAGCGCGTCCGCCAGCGCCTGCGGGTCGCCTTCCGCCACCAGCAGGCCATCTTCGCCGTCAGTCAGGACCTCGCGCACGCCGGGCACCGCGCTGCCCACCACCGCGCAGCCTGCAGCCATGCCTTCCAGCAGCGCCAAGGGCATGCCTTCGTAATGGGTGCTGAGCACGCAGACCTGGTGCGTCATCAGCCGCTGCGGCACGTCGCGCACCACGCCCGGGAACTGCACCCGGTCGGCGATGCCCAGCTGCGCGGCCAGCGCCTCCAGCGGTTTGCGATGCAGCGCCTTGCCGCCGCCGGGCAGCTGCAGCGGCACGTGCAGGCCGCGTTGGCCCAGCAGCGCCACTGCCCGCAGCAGGGTCGCGTGGTCCTTCTGCTTGGAGAACCGCGCCACCATCACGATGCCGGGCGTGCGTTCCGCGAAGGGCTGCGCGTCGGCTTCAGCGAACGGATCCAGCCGGATGCCGTTGGGAATGGCGATGGTGCGCTCGGGCGGCATGCCCAGCGCCAGCAGCGCCGCGCGCACGCCTTCGGAGCAGCCGACGATGCGGTCGGTGCGCCGCGCCAGCCAGCGCGTCTGCGCCAGCCGCCAGCGGGTGTAGCGTTCGCGGGTGTTGTGCTCGACGTGGACAAGGTGCGGCACCTTCGCCAGCAGCCCGGCATAGCGGCCCCAGAGGTGTTCGGAGAAGCCGTGCGCCACCAGCACGTCCGGGCGGAATTCGCGGCACAGCTTAACCAGCGCGATGATCGTCGCCAGGTGTGACCAGCCCGGCACCAGCCGCAGCGGCACGCCCTGTTCGCGCAGCTCGGCGATACGCGCCGGCGGCGTGCGCCGCTTGCGCCGCAGCACCAGCAGCGGCTCGATGCGCGCGCTGTCGCGGGCGGCATTGACCAGCTGCAGCGCGACCTGCGTCGCCCCGCCGGAGAACCCGCCGGTGACGAAATGGAGGACGCGAACGGGCTTCGACATCGGCTAGCGTCCGAACGCGGCGCGCAGCGCGCGGTGGGTGCGCAGCGCGCGCAGCCACCAGCCGCGACGCAGCCATGCGCGCAGCACTGGTTCGGTGCCGTGCGGGAACAGTCGCGTCCGCGCCTTCGCCAGCGTGGTCTGTGCGGTTGCGCGATCTGCAGCCGGCAGGCGCGCAGTACGCCGCAGCGCCGAGGCCAGATTGCGCAGACGGAAGTCCGCCAGTGCCTGTACCGCAGCAGGATCGCGCGCGACTTCGGCATCCGCCAGCAGCGGCTGCATGCCTTCCAGTGCCATCATCCATTCGTCCAGCCGCGCGTGCGTCAGCGTCGCCATGATGCTGTGAGGATGCTGCCGGTAGCCAAGCCACGGACGGTGCACGTGGACCCAGCGGCGCACCTGTGCCAGCAGCTGGCAGGTACCGGCGATGTCCTCGAAGTGGCGGTCGACCGGGAATGCCACCTGCTGCCAGAGCTCGCGCCGCGCGACCTTCGACCATACGTGCAGTTCCCCGGCCGCAAGCGTGGCCGCCACCAGCCGCGCGCGGCTGTCCGAAGGCGTGTTCGCTGGCGCGTGGCAGGTGCAGCGGGTGCGCGACAGGCCGCGCTCGCGCAGGTACCGGAAATCGCACAGCACCAGGTCCGGGTCGTGCCGATCAAGCACGTCGCGCAGGCCGGCGATCGCGCCGGGCAGCAGCACGTCGTCGGCGTCGACGAACCACAGGTAGCGCGCCGTCGCTTCGGCCAGCAGCCTGTTGCGTGCCGCGGAAATGCCGCCGTTGCGCGGCGCCCGCAGCACCCGCAGCTGGCCGGGATGCACCGCCGCCAGCCGCGCGAGGATGGTGCCGGTGTCGTCGCTGGACGCATCGTCCAGCACCAGCACTTCGATGCCGGGATCGCCCGCCGCCTGCTCCAGCAGCGAGTGCAGGCAGGTTTCGATGTAACGCGTGGCGTTGTGCGCCGGCACCAGCAGGCCCAGCCAGGGCGCTGCAGCTGATTCAGCGGCAGCCACGGGTGGCCTCTGCATCCAGCAACCACCAGCGGCGCCCGTTGGCCACACCCATGTCGCGCGCGCGCGCTCGGTCGATGCAGGCGGGCAGGCCCTGGCTTTCCTCCACCAGCACCCAGCGTGCTTCGGGATGGCCCTGCTGCCAGCGCACGCCGTCGGCGAACTGCAGGGCGACATCGCGCTTGAAACCGAAGTCCGCGGCCGGGCGGTCGGCCATCAACAGCTGCTGTTCGCGCCAGCCCACCAGCCCCAGTTCGGCGTCAGGCCCGATCGCCGCGCCGACCTCGCGCATCAGCCCGCGCGAGGAGCTGCCGTCGTTCAGCAGCGGCGCGCCGACCAGCGAGTACAGCAGCCACAACGTGGTCAGCATCGCCACCAGCGCGGCGTGCGCACGGCGCCGCCCGAACCACAGCGCGCTGCCCAGGCCGAAGCCGCCGATGGCCGCGAACATCCACGCCAGTCCGCTGGCAACGTGCGCATCGCGGCCTTCCATGAAACCGCGCTCGAACCCCGGCTCGCCCAGCAGCATTGCAAGGCCCGCGCCCAGCGCGGCCAGCGAGAACGCCAGCACGAAGCCCAGCAGCAGGCGCTGTGCATTCGGGCGTCGCAGGATGCCAGGCAGCAGCGGCGCCAGCGCCAGCGCCAGCATCGGCAGCGCCGGCAGGATGTACATGTCGCGCTTGCCGGACGGGATGCTGAAGAACACGAACACCAGCAGCACCCAGCCCAGCGGGACCAGGAAGCGCGCATCGCGCCGGCGCAGCCGTCGCCGCCACGCCGGGATCGCCCACGGCAGCGCCAGTGCGGTGGGCAGCCAGGCGGTCAGCAACACTTCGATGAAGTACCACCACGGCTGGCCGTGGTGCCAGGAGTTGGCGTAGCGGGTGACGGTCTGGCGCAGCAGGATGTCGTCGACGTAGGCGCGATAGTCGCCACCGCCATGGCCCAGCGCGGCGATCAGCATCGGCACCAGCCACACCCCGCAGGCGCCGATGAAGGCCAGCGGGCCGAGCCAGAAGCGCGCATCGCGCGCATGGATGCGCACCCCGGCCCAGCCGCGCAGCGAGGCGACGGCAGCGGGAATCAGGAGCAGCAGGGCGATGACGCCGACGCCCTTGGTGATCGTACCCAGCCCAGCCGCTGCCCAACCCAGCGCCCACAGCCGCCAGTTCGGACCGTGCAGCACGTGCCGCAGCAGCGCGTAGCAGGACAACGTGATCCAGAACACCACCATTGGGTCGATCTGCGCCTTCTTGGCCTGCCAGGTGAACTGGATGGTCAGCAGCGTGGCCCAGCCCGCGTACAGGCCGACGCGCCGCGTCCACAGGCGCGCCCCCAGGTCGGTCACGCACCACAGCGTGCCCAGTGCGGCCAGCAGCGACGGCAGCAGGAAGGCGATGCGCAGGTTGCCGGTCAGCCACAGCACGCTGGCCTGCATCCACATGAACAGCGGCGGCTTGTCCGAATACAGTTCGCTGCCGCGCATCGGGAACAGCCAGTTACCGCTTTCCACCATCTGCTTCGCCACCAGCGCGAAGCGCGGCTCGTCGGCGGGCCACGGATCGCGCAGGCCCAGCCCGGTGGCCAGGATCAGCAGCGCGAACAGCCAGAACAGCCAGGTTTCTCGGCGGGTTTGGGTCATCGCCGAATGATAGTGGCGAAGGCTCAGGACTTTTGCAGCCGCGCGCAGAAAAAGCCGTCCATGCCGGCTTCGCCGGGCAGGCGCTGGCGACCGAAGCCGCTGTCGTGGCCGAACCCCGCGTCCAGCGGCGCCAGCGTGGCGTCGGCTGTTCGGGCGAGGAAGGCTTCGGCCTGCGCGGCGTTCTCCGCCTGCAGGATCGAGCAGGTGGCATAGACCAGCGCGCCGCCGCGGGCGAGCAGCGGCCACAGCGCGTCGAGCAGCTGCGCCTGGGTGCCGCGCAGGGCGGCAATGTCGGTTTCGCGCCGGTGCAGCAGCACGTCGGGCTGGCGGCGCACGATGCCGGTGGCGCTGCACGGAGCGTCGATCAGGATGGCGTCGAAGGCCGTGCCATCCCACCAGCCGTCGGGCTGCATGGCATCGGCCGTGCGCACGTCGATGCTCTCGAGGCGCAGCCGCGCGAACGTCTCCTGCATCCGCCGCGCGCGCCGTGCATCCACGTCCAGCGCGGTGATGCGCAGGCTGGTATCGCGCTCGGCCAGATGCGCGGCCTTGCCGCCGGGGGCGGCGCAGGCGTCGAGTACGCGCGTCCCTGCGGCGGGCGACAGCGCATCGGCCACGGCCTGCGCCGCGCCGTCCTGCACCGATACCAGCCCGGCGTCGAAGCCGGGCAGTTGCTGCACCGGCAACGCGGATTCCAGCCGTAGCGCGTCGGCCAGCGAAGGCGCCGACGCGGCCTCGATGCCGGCTTCGCGCAGCAAAATCAGATAGTCGTCGCGGCCGATCCAGCGGCGGTTGACGCGCAGCCACATCGGCGCGATTTGCGCGCTGGCCTCGAAGATCGCCTCGGCCTGTTGCGGCCAGTCCGCGCGCACCTGCCGCGCCAGCCACTGCGGCCACGCCTGCGCGGGATCGGCCGGCGGCAAGGATTCGCGGGTCGCGCGGCGCAGCAGCGCGTTGACCATCCCGGCCTGGTGGGCGCGGCCCAGCGCGCGGGCTGCATCCACCGTGGCCGCCAGCACGGCATGCGCCGGCAGGCCCAGGGTCAGCTGCGCAAGGCCGGCCAGCAGCAGCGCGCGCAGGATGCCGTCGCGCTGGCCCAGCGGACGCGGCATCCAGCCGTCCAGCGCGGCGTTGTAGCGCACCCGCTGGCGCAGCGCGGCCAGCACCATCGCTTCCACCAGCGCGCGGTCGCGCGGGTCGTCGAGGCCGGGCAAGGTGGCGCCCAGCGCAGCCTTCAGCGAGCGGCCGCGGTGCAGCACCTCGTCGAGGGTGCGGGCCGCGGCGACCCGGGTGGCGACGCCGTCGCTCACGCGAACACGTCGCGGCGGGCGTTGCGGTAATCCTGTGCGCTGATCGGCTTGCCGCCGTCGCGCTGCAGGGTCTGCAGGCGCAGCACGCCGCTGCCGCAGGCGATGTCGATGCCGTCGCGCCCGGCGCGCAGCACGCTGCCGGGTTCGGCGTCGTGTGCTTCGTCCAGCGCACGCGCGGCATGGATGCGCACGCGCTCCCCGGCCAGCTGCGCTTCCGCCACCGGCCACGGATTGAAGGCGCGCACCTTGTTGGCCAGCACCGTTGCCGATTGCGGCCAGTCGAGTGTCGCTTCCGCCTTGTCCAGCTTGTGCGCGTAAGTCACGCCTTCGGCCGGTTGCGGGTGCGGCGGCAGCTGGATGGTGGCGCGCAGCAGCCCCAGCGCATCGGACAGCACCTTCGCGCCGAGCTCGGCCAGGCGGTCATGCAGCTGGCCGCCGGTTTCCTCGGGGCCAATATCCAGCGCTTGCGCCAGCAGCACCGGGCCGGTGTCCAGGCCTTTCTCCATCTGCATCAGGCAGACCCCGGTGCGGGTGTCGCCGGCCTCGATCGCGCGCTGGATCGGCGCGGCGCCGCGCCAACGCGGCAGTAGCGAGGCGTGCACGTTCCAGCAGCCATATTCGGGAATGTCCAGCACCGACTGCGGCAGGATCAGCCCATAGGCCACCACCACCATCAGGTCGGGCTTGAGTGCGCGCAGCACGGCCTTCGCTTCCGCCGCGCGGAAGTTTTCCGGCTGGTGCACGGGAATGCCGCGCTGCACCGCTTCCAGCTTCACCGGCGAAGGCGTCAACCCGCGGCCGCGGCCGGCGGGCCGGTCCGGCTGGGTATAGACCGCCACCACCTCGGCCTTGCTTGCGGCGGCGCGCAGGCAGGGGACGGCGAATTCCGGCGTGCCGGCAAAGACGACGCGCATGGGCTCAGGCGGCCCGCTTGGCCTTCAGCAGCTTCTTGCGCACCATTTCGCGCTTGAGCGGGCTCAGGTAGTCGACGAACAGCTTGCCCAGCAGGTGGTCCATCTCGTGCTGGATGCACACCGCCAGCACGCCGTCGGCCTGCAGCGAGAACGGCTGGCCGTGGCGGTCCAGCGCCTCCACCGTGATGGTGTCGCTGCGGGTCACGTCGGCATAGATGCCGGGCACCGACAGGCAGCCTTCCTGATAGACCTGTTCGCCGTCGCGGGCGGTGATGACCGGATTGACGAACACCAGTGGCCGGCTGCGATCCTCGGTTACGTCAATCACCATGAACCGTTTGTGCACGTCGACCTGACTGGCTGCCAGACCGATGCCGGGCGCCTCGTACATGGTCTGGAACATGTCGTCGATCAGGGTCTGGAAGGCAGGCGTGGCCACGTCGGCGGCGTCGACGGCCACGGCCTGGGTGCGCAGGCGCGGGTCGGGGAATTCGAGGATCGGGAGCTGGGCCATGGCGAAAATCCGGGAATCGGCAGCCGGGTGGGCTGCGATGGCGGCGATTGTATCGCGCCCGACCTGCACGGCCGCTTGCCAGCAGCCGCGGGTTGTGGGCTATATTGGTCGGGCTTCAGGGGGTTTTCGCCATACGGAGCGGGGAGATAGCGATCATGCTTGAACGGGTTTCCAACCTGGCGCGCACGGGTGCGCCGCGTCCGCGCGGTCTGCGCACCATGCTTGCGGCCGCGCTGTTGACGGTGGCCAGCTATGCCGCGGCGGTCGAGCTGCGCGGCGACCATCCGGACAGCTACGTGGTGAAGCGTGGCGACACCCTCTGGGACATTTCCGCGCGCTTCCTCAAGAAGCCGTGGTTGTGGCCGGAGATCTGGCAGGCCAACCCGCAGATCAAGAATCCGCACCTGATCTATCCGGGCGATGTCATCAGCCTGGCCTACCTCGACCGCGTGGCGGCCAGGGTGCAGGCCGGCGAGCGTACCGCCAGCCCGCTCAACGCGGTGCCGCTGGAAGAGATCGAGCCGTTCCTGCGCGATACCCGCATGGTGTCCAGCATTGATCAGCTGCCCTACGTGGTCGGCCTCGAGGAAAACCGCACGCGCGCCGTCCGCGGCCATGTCGCCTACGTGCGCGGGCTGGAAGGCGTCGCCCCCGGCCAGCGCTACCTGGTGGTGCGGGCCGAGAAGCGCTATCGCATGGTCGAGCGCGCCGGCCTGTGCTGCGACCTGTTCCAGAGCCAGGATCTCGATGCCCGCGGCCGCCCCGGCCCGGATGACGGCACCCTGTGGAGCAATGCGGTGTTCCCGAGCAAGAACACCGAGCTCATGGGCTATGAGCTGGTCACCCAGACCACCGGCACCGTGACCCGCGGTGAAGTCGGCGGCATCCAGGCCAGCACCGTGCTGCTGGACAACGAGGGCCGCGAAGTGCGCGTCGGCGACCGGCTGGTGCCGGTCGAGGCGCAGCCCTACGACCTGCAGTTCTTCCCGCATCCGCCCAGGCAGCAGGCCAAGTACGGCCGCCTGACGGTGATGTCGATCGCCGACCAGCTGACCTCCGGCGGTACCCGCGACGTGATCGCGATTTCCGGCGGCGCCCGCGAGGGCATCGACAACGGCACCGTGTTCTCGCTGTGGCGGCGCGGCGACTCGGTCAGCGACCGGGTCAAGTCCGGGCTGGATCGCGACGACGACGTGACCCTGTTCGAAAACAAGGTGCGCCTGCCCGACGAGTTCGCCGGCCATGCAATGGTGTTCCGCACCTTCGACAATGTCAGCTATGCGCTGGTGATGAGCAGCGTCAAGCCGGTCCGTGTCGGCTACGAGCTGAAGCATCCGGACGCGCCCTACTGATTTTTCGGGGTTTCCCGACGCAAGACCGCAACGGCGCCCGAGGGCGCCGTTGTCGTTTGCGGACGATGCTGGCCGCATGTCTGCCTGCGCCGAACATGAGCCCCTGCTGCGTCTGCTGCACAGCGGTGCGGCCGCATCCGCGCTGCGCCGCCTGCTCGATACCCACGGCGGGGCCGCCGCAGCGTTGGCCGCCGGACGTCGCGATTGGGCCAGCCACGGGGTCGACGCCGTGGCCTGCACGGCCCTGCTGCGGCCCGATGCGGCTGCGCTGGCCCGCAGCCTGCGTTGGCTGGAAGCGCCGACCCATCACTTGCTGGGATGGGGCGATGCGGCCTACCCGCCGCTGCTGCGGCGGATCGCCTCGCCGCCGGCGATGCTGTTCGTGGCCGGTGATGCGGATCTGCTGTGGCGGCCCACGGTCGCCATTGTCGGCAGCCGCACCGCCACCGCCGGCGGCCGCGTCAACGCCGGCCAGTTCGCCGCCGCGCTGGCGCGCGCCGGGCTGTGCATCGGCAGCGGGCTGGCGGCGGGGATCGATGCCGCCGCCCATCAGGCCACGCTGGACGCCGGCGGCATGACCGTCGCGGTGCTGGGAACCGGGCCCGACATCGCCTATCCCGCCCGCCACCGCGCGCTGATGGCGCGGATCGCGGAGGCCGGCGCCGTGGTCAGCGAGCACCCGCCCGGCACGCAGCCGCTGCGGACGCACTTTCCCAGCCGCAACCGCATCCTGGTGGGGCTCAGCCTGGGCATCGTGGTGGTCGAGGCCGCCATCCGCTCCGGCGCGCTGATCACCGCCAGGCTGGCCGGCGATGCTGGCCGCGAGGTGTTCGCGCTGCCCGGCTCCATCCACAATCCGATGGCGCGCGGCTGCCACCGGCTGATCCGCGAGGGCGCGGCGCTGGTGGAGACGCCGACCGAAGTGGCCGAGACGCTGGCACCGCTGGTGCGCGATCTGGTGCGGGGGCTGCGCGGAGAACTGGCGTCCTGCCCGGTCGAACCCGAGCGGGAGGCGGCAGGGCTGCCCGACCTTCCAGACATCAACCGGTTGTGGCAGGCCCTCGGCCACGACCCAACCGGTATGGATGAACTGCTGGAGCGCAGTGGATTGACGGCGGCGGCGGTGTCGTCCATGCTGCTGGCGCTGGAGCTGGAAGGACGGGTCGCGGCCGAACATGGCCGTTACAGTCGGATCGGGGTCTGAGACCAGCGATTCGCTTCCACGGTGCCCACGGGCACGAGCCAAGGACACACGGACATGAAAGAGAGCATCCTGGACGTCCTGCTGTACCTGTTCGAGCACTACTTCGCCAACGACGACGCGGCGCTGTCCGACACGGCGTTCATTGCGCGCGACAGTTCGCTGATGAACGAGCTGGCGGCCGCCGGGTTCTCGCCCAGCGAAATCCACAACGCCTTCGACTGGCTGGACGCGCTGGAACGACAGCGGCCGGCGCCCGGGCAGGCGCGCCCCAGCGGGCCGGTGCGGGTGCTGCACGGGTCGGAGCTGGACAAGCTGGACATCGAGGCGCGCGGCTTCCTGCTGTATCTGGAACAACATGGCGTGCTGGATGCCGGCCAGCGCGAGCTGGTGCTGGATCGGGCGATGGCGCTGGACCAGGACGAACTGGACCTGGACGACCTGAAGTGGGTGGTACTGATGGTGCTGTTCAACCAGCCCGGTTCCGAGGCGGCCTATGCCTGGATGGAAACCCAGATGTACCTGGACGAACCGGAGCCGGTGCACTGAGCCGATCCAGCCTCGGGCGCTGCGCCCTGCGCCGTCCGCCCGCAGCTGCCGCGCCGCCTTCGCCAGGCCCGCGGCGAGCCGGGCCGGCAGCGGTCGTACTTGACAGCGCAGCCCCGTCCATGATTCCACTATAAATAAGCGCCCGGGGCATCTGCTCCGGGCGTTGGCATCTACGGCGGCCTGCAGCCGCCCTACCGGAACCCGCGCCACCATGGCCAAGAACCTGCTCATCGTCGAATCGCCCGCCAAGGCCAAGACGATCAACAAATACCTCGGCAAGGACTTCACCGTCCTCGCCAGCTATGGCCATGTCCGCGACCTGGTGCCGAAGGAGGGCGCGGTGGATCCCGACAACGGGTTCACGATGCGCTACGAGACCATCGAGAAGAACGAGAAGCACGTCGATGCGATCGCCAAGGCCGCCAAGGCCGCCGACCATCTCTATCTGGCGACCGACCCGGACCGCGAGGGCGAGGCGATCAGCTGGCACATCGCCGAGATCCTGAAAGAGCGCAACCTGCTCAAGGACAAGACGCTGCAGCGGGTGGTGTTCACCGAGATCACCCCGCGCGCGATCAAGGAAGCGATGTCGCAGCCGCGCGACATCGCCGCCGACCTGGTCGACGCACAGCAGGCGCGGCGCGCGCTGGATTATCTGGTCGGCTTCAACCTGTCGCCGGTGTTGTGGCGCAAGATCAAGGCCGGGCTGTCGGCGGGCCGGGTGCAGTCGCCGGCACTGCGGATGATCGTGGAGCGCGAGGAGGAGATCGAAGCCTTCATCGCCCGCGAATACTGGAGCATCGAGGCCGAATGCGCGCACCCGTCGCAGGCGTTCACCGCCAAGCTGGTGAAGCTGGACGGCAAGAAGTTCGAACAGTTCACCGTCACCGACGGCAGCACCGCCGAAGACGCGCGGCTGCGCATCCAGCAGGCCGCCAGCGGCCGGCTGCACGTCACCGACGTGGCCAGCAAGGAGCGCAAGCGCCGCCCCGCTCCGCCGTTCACCACCTCCACCCTGCAGCAGGAGGCCGCGCGCAAGCTCGGCTTCACCACCCGCAAGACCATGCAGGTGGCGCAGAAGCTGTACGAAGGCATCGCGCTGGGCGACGAAGGCACGGTCGGCCTGATCAGCTACATGCGTACCGACTCGGTGAACCTGTCGCAGGACGCGCTGGCCGAGATCCGCGACGTGATCGCGCGCGATTTCGGCACCGCCTCGCTGCCGGACAAGCCCAACGTCTACCAGACCAAGTCGAAGAACGCGCAGGAAGCGCACGAAGCGGTGCGCCCGACCGCCGCGCTGCGCACGCCGGCGCATGTCGCCCGCTTCCTCACCGACGACGAACGCAAGCTCTACGAGCTGATCTGGAAGCGCGCAGTGGCCTGCCAGATGATCCCGGCCACGCTCAACACGGTCACCGTCGACCTGTCCGCCGGCAGCGAGCACGCCTTCCGCGCCAGTGGCACCACCGTGGTGGTGGCCGGCTTCCTTGCGGTCTATGAAGAGGGCAAGGACAGCAAGGGCAAGGAGGACGAGGACGAAGGCCGCAAGCTGCCGCTGATGAAGCTGGGCGACATGGTGCCGCTGGATCGCATCCACGCCGACCAGCATTTCACCCAGCCGCCGCCGCGCTTCACCGAAGCGGCGCTGGTGAAGGCGCTGGAGGAGTACGGCATCGGCCGGCCGTCCACCTATGCCGCCATCATCCAGACCCTGCTGGGCAAGCAGTACGCGGTGCTGGATGGTCGCGCGTTCAAGCCCACCGACATCGGGCGCGCGGTCGGCAAGTTCCTGTCCAGCCATTTCTCCAAATACGTCGACTACGACTTCACCGCCAACCTCGAAGACGAGCTGGATGCGGTGAGCCGCGGCGAGGAGGACTGGATCCCGCTGATGGAGAAATTCTGGGGTCCGTTCAAGGCGTTGGTGGACGACAAGAAGGCCACCTTGGACAAGGCCGACGCCGGCAGCGTGCGCGTGCTGGGCAGCGACCCGGCCAGTGGCCGCCCGCTCAGCGCGCGCATCGGCCGCTTCGGCCCGCTGGTGCAGATCGGCACCGTGGAAGACGAGGAGAAGCCGCGCTTCGCCTCGCTCAAGCCCGGCCAGAGCATCTTCAACATCACCCTCGATGAAGCACTGATGTTGTTCGAGATGCCGCGCAAGCTGGGCGTCGACGGCAGCGGTGAGGAAGTCAGCGTGGGCATCGGCCGCTTCGGCCCGTTCGCCAAGCGCGGCAGCTCCTATGCCTCGTTGAAGAAGGAAGACGACCCCTACGTCATCGACCTGGCGCGCGCGATCTTCCTGATCGAGGAGAAGGAAGAAATCGCCCGCAACCGCGTCATCAAGGAATGGCCCGGCCACGACGTGCAGGTGCTGAATGGGCGCTTCGGCCCGTACATCAGCGACGGCAAGCTCAACGGCAAGATCCCCAAGGACCGCGAGCCGGCCTCGCTGTCGCTGGAGGAAACGCTGAAGCTGCTGGAAGAAACCGGCAAGCCGGCGCGCAAGGGCTTCGGCGCGAAGAAGGCGGCGGTGAAGAAGGTCGCCGCCAAGAAGGCCGCGGTGAAGAAGGCGCCCGCCGAGAAGGCGGCGAAGAAGCCGGCCGCCAACAAGGTCGTGGCCAGGAAGGCAGTGAAGAAGGCACCCGCGAAGAACGCCGCGCGCCCGTATTCGGCCGACCTCGAGCCCGCCAAGCCGCTGCTCACCGCGGCCAAGGTGGAGCCGGGCAAGAAGCGCGTGGTGAAGAAGCCGTCGCGGGACGAGGCGCCGTTCTGAATTTTCCGCCGCCATTTCCGTGGATACGGGAATGAGTGGAAAATAACCCCATGGATCTGCAGGCCGCTCTCGCTCCCGCCTTCGTCGCGCTCCGTAACGGCGGCCTCATTGCCTATCCCACCGAAGGCGTGTGGGGGCTGGGTTGCGATCCGCGCAGCGAAGCGGCGGTGCTGCGCCTGCTGACGCTCAAGCAGCGCGATGTCGCCAAGGGTTTGATCCTAATCGCATCGAATGAGGCGCAGCTCGCGCCTTTCATCGACACCGCATTGTTGGGTCAAGCGCAGCTGGCCGAAGTACGCGCCAGCTGGCCGGGGCCGAATACCTGGATCGTGCCGGCGTCGAAGGACGCGCCGCGCTGGATCACCGGCGCGCATGACGGCATCGCCGTGCGCGTCACCGAGCATCCGCTGGTGCGCGCACTGTGCGACGGCTTCGGCGGCGCGCTGGTGTCGACCAGCGCCAATATCGCAAGCCGACCTTCGCCGCGCACGCGGGAAGAACTCGACCCGCGCATCGTTGCCGGGGTCGATGCCGTCACCGATGGCGAAACCCTCGGGCGCGCGCAGCCCAGCACCATCCGCGACGCGCGCAGTGGCGCCGTCCTGCGCTGAAAACCGCGTCCGCCCTGCGTTTGCGGGCGAAAAGCGGTTTCTCCTGCAACGAAAATTCTTCGCAAAACCCTCTTGTTGCGCTGCACAAACTATGCTCTAGTCGGGGTGCGCATCGGGTTCCACTGGGAGAGTCGGAACGCGGGCGTTCCACAACTCCTGCACGGACAAGACCATGCGGCGCAGCCCGATCCGGGGTTTGTACGACCCTGCCAGTGAACATGACAGTTGTGGCTTCGGCCTGATCGCACAGGTCGAGGGTGGGGCGTCGCGGGCGATCGTCGATGGCGCACTGGAAGCCCTGTCGCGGATGGCGCATCGCGGCGGCGTTGCGGCCGATGGCCTGTCCGGTGATGGCTGCGGCGTGCTGCTGCACGGCATCGACGGCTTCCTGCACGCGCTGGCGAACGACGCCGGCATCGCACTGCATGCCGGGCCCATCGCCGTCGGCAACGTGTTCCTGCCTCGGGATGCTGCGCTCGCAGCGCGCTGCCGCGAGGTGCTGGCGCACGAGCTCGGCGCCGCCGGTTTGCGCGTGGTCGGCTGGCGCGACGTGCCGGTGGATCCGTCGGTCTGCGGCGCGTTGGCGCGCGCCTCGCTGCCACGCATCGCGCAGGTGTTCGCGGAAAGCGACGGCGACGATGCCGATGCGTTCGAGCGCGCGCTGTACCTGGCCCGCAAGCGCGCCGAACAGGCGCTGCGCGAGGCGCCCGACTTCTACGTCATCAGCCTGTCCACCCGCCTGCTGGGCTACAAGGGCATGGTGCTGCCGAAGCACCTGCGGCAGCTGTTTCCCGACCTTGCGCATCCGCAGCTGGAAGCGCGCGCGGTGCTGTTCCACCAGCGCTTTTCCACCAATACCCAACCGCGCTGGCCGCTGGCGCATCCGTTCCGCCGGCTGGCGCACAACGGCGAGATCAACAGCATCGAGGGCAACCGTCGCTGGGCGCAGGCGCGCAAGGATGTGTGGAAGTCGCCGCTGCTGGATGTGGGTGGATTCGACGAAGTGGTGTCGATGCACGGCTCCGATTCGCAGTCGCTGGACAATGCGCTGGAGTGGCTGTTGCTGGGCGGCATGGACCTGCCCAAGGCGATGCGCATCCTGATGCCGCCGGCCACCCAGTCGCTGGAATACAAGGACGCCGACCTGTCGGCGTTCTACGAGTACTACGCGATCAACTCCGAGCCGTGGGACGGCCCGGCCGGGGTGGTCACCTGCGACGGCAGGCACGCCGCCTGCACGCTGGACCGCAACGGCCTGCGCCCGGCGCGCTGGCTGCTGACCACGGACGGGGTGTTCGCCATCGCCTCCGAAGCGGGTGTGCTCGACATCGATCCGGCGCGCGTGCAGGCCAAGGGCAAGCTGGGTCCTGGCGAGATGATCGCGGTCGATCTGGTCGCCGGCCGGCTGCTCGACAACGACGCCATCGACGCGCTCAACCGCGCGCGCGCGCCGTACAAGCAGTGGCTGCGGCAGGGCATGACCTACCTGCACACCGAGCTGATCGACCCGGCGCTGTGCGACGAACCCTTCGACGACGCCACCGTGCTCGGCTTCCAGAAACTGTTCCAGCTCACCCGCGAGGAGCAGGAGCGGGTGCTGCGCCCGCTGGTGGAAACCGGGCAGGAAGCGATCGGCTCGATGGGCGATGACATCCCGATGGCGGCGCTCAGCCAGCGCGTGCGGCCGCTGTACGACTGCTTCCGGCAGGCCTTCGCGCAGGTCACCAACCCGCCGATCGACCCGCTGCGCGAAGCCTGCGTGATGACGCTCTCCACCCAGATCGGGCGCGAGGGCAACCTGTTCCACGACGGCCCGGACAACGTCGACCACGTGCTGCTGAATTCGCCGGTGCTGTCGCAACGCAAGCTGCACCAGCTGCTGGCGCTGCCGCGTTTCGCCGCCCGCTACCGCTACATCGACCTGTATTTCGATGACAGCACCACGCTGGCGCAGGCGCTGGACCGCATCTGCGCGCAGGCCGAGGAAGCGGTGCGCGCCGGCGACGAACTGCTGGTGCTGTCCGACCGCCGGCCGCGCCGCGGCGCCGCCGCGGTGCACGCGCTGCTGGCCACCGGCGCGGTCCACCAGCACCTGGTCCGCGCCGGCCTGCGCTGCGACGCCAACCTGATCGTGGAAACCGGCACCGCGCGCGACCCGCACCACTTCGCCTGCCTCATTGGTTTTGGCGCCACCGCGGTGTATCCCTACCTCGCCTACCAGACCCTGCACGCGCTGGGCCGGCGCGGCGTGCTGGGCGGCAAGACCGCCGCCGAGCCGCAGCAGATCGGCCGCAGCTACCGGCGCGGGGTGAAGAAGGGGCTGCTGAAGATCCTCTCGAAGATGGGCATCGGCAGCATCGCCAGCTATCGCGGCGCCGGCCTGTTCGAAATCGTCGGCCTGGCCGACGAGGTGGTGGCGCGCTGCTTCGACGGCACGCCCTCGCGGATCGGCGGCGCCGGCTTCGCCCGGCTGGAAGCGGACGCGCGCCAGCTTGCTGCGCACGGCTGGGACGACGACGCGCTGCCGGAGCTGGGCGGGCTGCTGCACTACGTCCACGGCGGCGAATACCACCAGTACAACCCGGACGTGGTGCAGTCGCTGCAACACGCGGTGCTGACCGGCGATCGCGCTGACTGGAGAACCTATGCCGCCCACGTCGATACGCGCCCGCCGGCGGCGCTGCGCGACCTGTTGCGGCTGAAACCCGCCGTCATGCCGCTGCCGCTGTCGGAAGTGGAGCCGGTGGAAAGCATCGTGCGCCGCTTCGACAGCGCGGCGATGAGCTTGGGCGCGCTGTCGCCGGAGGCGCACGAGGCGCTGGCCATCGCGATGAACCGCCTCGGCGGGCGCAGCAACTCCGGCGAAGGTGGCGAAGATCCGGCGCGCAACGGCACCGACAGGCGCAGCAAGATCCGCCAGATCGCCTCCGGGCGCTTCGGGGTGACGCCGGACTACCTGATCAACGCCGAAGTGCTGCAGATCAAGCTGGCGCAGGGTGCCAAGCCCGGCGAGGGCGGTCAGCTGCCGGGCAGCAAGGTCAACCCGCTGATCGCGCGGCTGCGCCACGCCAAGCCCGGCATCGGCCTGATCTCGCCGCCGCCGCATCACGACATCTATTCGATCGAGGATCTCGCCCAGCTGATCTTCGACCTGCGGCAGATCAATCCCGATGCGCTGATCTCGGTGAAGCTGGTGTCGCATGCCGGCGTCGGCACGATTGCCGCCGGCGTGGCCAAGACCGGCGCCGACCTCATCACCATTGCCGGCCACGACGGCGGCACCGGCGCCAGCCCGATCGGCTCGGTGCGCTATGCCGGCGTGCCGTGGGAGCTGGGCCTGTCCGAGGCGCGCCAGGCGCTGCAGGCCAACGAGCTGCGCGGGCGCGTGCTGCTGCAGACCGACGGTGGCCTGAAGACCGGGCTGGACGTGATCAAGGCGGCGCTGCTGGGCGCGGACAGTTTCGGCTTCGGCACCGCGCCGATGATCGTGCTGGGCTGCAAGTACCTGCGCATCTGCCACCTCAACAACTGCGCCACCGGCATGGCCACGCAGGACGAGCGGTTGCGCCGCGACCATTTCAAGGGCCTGCCCGAGCGCGTCGAATGCTACTTCCGCAACGTCGCCGAAGACGTGCGCGAATGGCTGGCCTTGCTGGGCCTGCGCACGCTGGACGAGGCGATCGGCCGCACCGACCTGCTGGAACAGCACCTGCGCGCGACCCGCGAGGATGTCGACGTGGACCTGTCGCGGCTGCTGGCGCGCGATCCGGCGCAGGCGTCCGCCTACTGCGGATCGCCGGCGCTGCAGGCGCCGCCGCACGGGTTGGCCGCGCAGCTGGATGAGGCCTTGGCCGCTGCCATCGCCGGTGGCGCTGGCGGCGCTTTCGTCGGCACGATCCGCAATACCGACCGCAGCATCGGCGCGCGCTTGTCCGGCCGCATCGCCCGCGCCCATGGCGACACCGGCATGCGCGATGCGCCCATCGATGTGCGCCTGTCCGGCAGCGCCGGCCAGAGCTTCGGCGCGTTCAATGCCGGCGGCCTGCACCTGCATCTGCAGGGCGAAGCCAACGACTACGTCGGCAAGGGCATGGCCGGCGGCCGCATCGTGCTGCAGCCGCCGGCCGGCAGCCGGTTTGCCTCGCAGGACGCGCCGATCCTCGGCAACACCTGCCTGTACGGCGCCACCGGCGGCGAGCTGTTCGCGGCCGGCCGCGCCGGCGAACGCTTCGCGGTGCGCAACTCCGGCGCCACCGCGGTCATCGAGGGCGCGGGTGACCACTGCTGCGAATACATGACCGGCGGCGCGGTGGTGGTGCTGGGCCGCACCGGGCTGAACTTCGGCGCCGGCTTCACCGGCGGGCTGGCCTATGTGCTGGATCTGGAGCGCGATTTCGTTGATCGCTACAACCACGAGCTGGTCGACATCTCGCGGATCACCCCGGAGGGGCTGGACGGTTATCGCCAGCACCTCACCGATCTTATCGAGGCGCACGCGCGGCTGACCGGCAGCGCCTGGAGCGCGCGCATCCGCGACGACTTCCGCGACTTCGTCGGCAAGTTCTGGCTGGTCAAGCCGAAGGCGGCGAGCCTGGAAGCGCTGGCCCACGAATTGAAGAGGGCGGCCTGATGAGCAAGCAACAGCTCTTCCAGTTCCTGGAGTCGCCGCGCGAGATGCCGGCCAAGGTACCGCTGGCCGAACGCGTGGCCGGCAGTTTCGACGAGCTGTACGGGCGTTTCGGGCAGGCCGAGGCGGCGCACCAGGCCGGGCGCTGCCTGGATTGCGGCAATCCGTATTGCGAAGCCAAGTGCCCCGTCCACAACTACATTCCCGACTGGCTGCAGCTGGTGCAGGAAGGCCGCATCCATGAGGCCGCCGCGCTCTGCCACGAAACCAATCCGCTGCCGGAGATGTGCGGGCGCGTCTGCCCGCAGGACCGGCTGTGCGAAGGCGCGTGCACGCTCAACGACGGCTTCGGCGCGGTCACCATCGGCGCGGTGGAGAAGTACATCGTCGATACCGCTTTCGCCCAAGGCTGGCGGCCGGACCTGTCGAAGGTGAAGCCCACCGGCAAGCGGGTGGCGGTGATCGGCGCCGGGCCGGCGGGGCTGGCCTGCGCCGACCGGCTGGTGCGCAGCGGCATCGAGGCCAGCGTGTTCGACCGCTACGAGCAGATCGGCGGCCTGCTGCAGTTCGGCATTCCCAGCTTCAAGCTGGACAAGGCGGTGATCGCCACCCGCCGCGCGGTGCTGGAAGGCATGGGCGTGCGCTTCCGCCTCGGCGTGGACGTGGGCCGCGATGTCGGCATCGCGGCGCTACTGGACGAGTTCGATGCGGTGTTCCTCGGCCTCGGCGCCTATCGCTATACCGACGGCGGCCTGCCCGGACAGGAACTGGCCGGCGTGCTGCCGGCGCTGCCCTTCCTCGTGCAGAACGGCCGCATCGTCACCGGCAATGAGCCGCACGGTCGGCCGATTGCCGGCTGGGAGGACCAGCTGGCGCTACCCGAGCTGCGCGGCAAGCGCGTGGTGGTGCTTGGCGGCGGCGATACCGGCATGGACTGCGTGCGCTCCGCCATCCGCCTTGGTGCGGCCAGTGTGACCTGCGCCTACCGTCGCGACGAGGCCAACATGCCCGGCTCCGCGCGCGAGGTGGCGAACGCGCGCGAGGAAGGCGTGCAGTTCCTGTTCAACCGCCAGCCGCTGGAGATCGTCGGCGAAGCAAACGCCAGCGGCGTGCGGATGGTGGAGACGCGGCTGGGCGAACCCGATGCCAACGGCCGCCGAGCGGCGCAGCCGATTCCCGGCAGCGAATCGGTGCTCGACGCCGACGTTGTCATCATCGCCTTCGGTTTTTCCCCCCGCGTGCCGCAGTGGCTGCAGGCACTCGGTGTACAGGCGCAGGCCAACGGCCGGCTGGTGGTCGGCGGCAACGGTCGGCTGCCGTACCAGACCGCGCACGATGCGCTGTTCGCCGGCGGCGACTGCGTGCGCGGCGCCGACCTGGTGGTGACCGCCGTGCAGGAAGGCCGCGACGCCGCGGCCAGCATCGCGCGCATGCTGCGCGGCGCGAAGGCGATTCCGCTGGCGCTGACGGCCGCCTGAAAGCGCGCGCGCCGCGGGGTTTCGTTGCGCGCGCCAACGCGCCAAGATGGGGCCATGCGCGTCGCCCTCGCCCTCGCCCTTGCCGTCTGCCTGCTGCTGTTCGCCGGCAGCGCGCGTGCGCAGGCCAAGCCGGCAGCCACGGTCATCGTCTATCGCTGCACCGACGCCGCCGGCAAGGTCAGCCTGCAGGACGCGCCCTGTGCGAAAGGCCAGGCGCAGCAGGCGCGCGAGATGCTGCGGCCGGTCGATGCTTCGCCGCGCGCCGCGGCGTCGTTGCCGACGCCTGCAACGCCGCCCGCTGCGACCGACACCCGCACCGTCTATCTGGCGCCGCCGCGGCCGCTGTACGAATGCGTCACGCCCGAAGGCAAGCGCTACACCAGCGACGACGGCCGCGGCAATCCGCGCTGGGTGCCGTTGTGGACGCTGGGCTATCCGACGGTGCGCCCGCGCTCGGTGCTGGGCGACAACATCGGCCATCCCGAGCGGGTGATGCGCCCGCCGCATCGCGACATCAACTGGCCGGTCGCCACCGGCGGCGGAAGCTGGATCCGCGACGACTGCGTCATGCTGCCGCCGGTCGAGGCCTGCGTGCGCCTGCGCGACCGCCGCAGCACACTGCGCACGCGCTTCTTCAACGCGCAGGAAAAGGAGCGCGATGTGCTGCGCGAACAGGAACGTGCGCTCAACGCGCGCCTCGACAACGACTGCGGCGGCCGCTGAGATGCGGCTGATCATGCCGCTGCCGATGCTGGCGCTGCTGCTCGTGTGCACGCCGCTGCCGACGTGGGCGCAGGAAACCGTCTTCTACAAATGCACCGATGCCAAGGGCAATGTGTCGATGCAGAACGGCACGCCCTGCGCGGCCGGCATGAAGCAGGAAATCCGCCGCATCGGCGAAGTGAAGACCGTGCCGGTACCGGCCAGGAAACCACGGGTCGAGACGCCGCCGGCGCCGCCGGTGTACGGCGACTTCGTGCTGGTCAGCGGCCCGGCCGCGCAGCGCGCGCCGGCGCCCGAAGCCGCCGGCCTGCCCGCGCCGCCGCCGCTATACCAGTGCCGGACCTGGGAAGGCGATACCTATTTCGGCGAGAGCGCCGAACCGCCGCCGCGCTGCGCGCCGCTGCAGGTGACCGGCATCGATGGCCGCGCTTCGCTGGGCATGGCCAGCGCCTGCGAGATGAAGCAGGACAGCTGCGCCGCGGTGCCGGAAACGCAGCTGTGCGCAAGCTGGTATCGGCGCCTGGACGAGGCCGAGTTCAAGCTGCGCTATGCCGATGACGGCAGCCGCCGCGAGCGGCAGGCCGCGTTCGATGCGGTGGATGCGAAGATCAAGGCCAGCCGCTGCGCGACCACCGCGCCGACCAATCCCGCCGTGCCGTAAGCTGGTCACGGGATTGCATGGAAGGAACGGATGGATAGCGGCGGCCTGGAACTGGCACTGGTGTTCCTGCTGGCAGCGGTGCTGGCGGTGCCATTGTTCAAGCGGTTCGGGCTGGGCGCGATCCTCGCTTACCTCACCGCCGGCGTGCTGTTGGGGCCACACGAGCTGGCGCTGGTGCGCGACCCGGACAAGGTGCTGGCGGCCAGCGAGATCGGCGTGGTCATGCTGCTGTTCGTGATCGGGCTGGAGTTGTCGCTGCCGCGGCTGAAGGTGATGCGCAAGCCGATTTTCCTGGTCGGTGGCCTGCAGGTGCTGCTGTGCGGGCTGGCGCTGGGTGCGCTGGCGATGCTGGCGGGGCTGGGCTGGAAGGCGGCGTTGGTGGTGGGGCTGGGTCTGGCGCTGTCCTCCACGGCGGTGGGCCTGCAGCTGCTGGCCGAGCGCAAGGAGCTGGCCACCGAGCACGGCCGGCTCGCGTTCGCGATCCTGCTGTTCCAGGACCTGGCCGCGATCCCGCTGCTGGCTGCAATCCCATTGCTGGGCAAGGCCAAGACCGTGGGCCTGGAATGGACCGAGGTGGCGCGCGCGGTGGCGCTGATCGCGGCGCTGATCTTCGGCGGCCGCTACCTGCTGCGCCACCTGTTCCGCGTCATCGCCCGCACCGATCTTCCCGAGGTGTTCACCGGCGCCGCCCTGCTGGTGGTGCTGGGCAGCGCCTGGCTGATGCAGGCGGCGGGCTTGAGCGCGGGCCTCGGCGCATTCCTGGCCGGCGTGCTGCTGGCCGAATCCGAATACCGGCACGAACTGGAGGCGCAGATCCGCCCGTTCGAAGGCCTGCTGCTGGGGCTGTTCTTCATGGCCGTGGGCATGGGCATCGACGTGCAGCGGATCCTCACCGAGCCGCTGCTGATCGCGGCGGGCGTGGCCACGCTGCTGGCGGTGAAATCGTTGCTGCTGTTCGCGCTGGGGCTGCGCCCGGGCCGGCTGGACGCGCGCGGGGCCTGCCTGCTGGCGGCGGTGCTGGCGCTGGGCGGCGAGTTCGCCTTCGTGGTGTTCGGCGAAGCGGGGCGGGCCCGGCTGCTGGATGCCGCCACCCTTGACCGCCTCACCGCCATCGTCGGCCTGTCGATGGCGCTGACGCCGCTGCTGCTGATGCTGGCGTCGAAGCTGCTGCCCGACAGGCTGGCCTCGGAAGCGCGTGAGTACGATGCGATCCCGCAGGACCGCCACCCGCAGGTGCTGATTGCCGGCTTCGGCCGCTTCGGCCAGATCGTCGCCCGCCTGCTGCGCGCGCAGGGCATAGCCTTCATCGCCATCGACCCGGACATCGAGCAGGTCAACCTGTCGCGGCAGATCGGCACCGACCAGATCTATTACGGCGATCCGACCCGGTTGGCGCTGCTGCGCTCGGCCGGTGCCGCGCGGATCCGCATCTTCGTGGTCGCCATCAACGGCGTCGAGGCCAGCCTGCGGATGGTGCGGCTGGTGCGAAAAAACTATCCGCAGGCGCGGGTGTTCGCGCGCGCGCGCGACCGCCGCCACGCCTGGCAGCTGATCGATCTGGGCGCGGAAGCGCTGCGCGAAACCTTCTGCAGCAGCCTGGAGATCGGCCGCGAGGTGCTGGTGGCGCTGGGCATGCAACGCGAACAGGCCGAGGATCGCGCGCGCCGTTTCCGCGAATGGGACGAGTCGCTGCTGGAGCAGCAGCGGCTGCTGCAGGACGACGAGGATGCGCTGCTGCAGGCCACCCGCGATGCGCGCCGGGAGCTGGATGGGCTGTTCGAGGCGGATGCCGGCAGCGCTCGCGGCGATGCCCCGACCGGGGCCGCGTAAGGCCCAGGCGGCCGCTGCGCTCGCGCGGTTCATCCGGACGCGCTTGGATCTCCTGCGCCAGCCCGCAGGCTCGCCACGCTACTCGCGCAGGAAACGCGCCATCGACACGCCCGAGGGCGGGGGCGCGGCCGGCGGGACCAGCTCCGCGGCGATGTCGACGTAACCGCGCAGCAGGGCGATGTCGCGCGGGATGCGTCCGCCGGCGTCGGCCAGCGCCGGGTCGGCGCCGGCGCGCAGCAGCGCCTGCACCGTGCGGCGCAGGCCGTGCAATGCGGCCAGATGGAGGGGGCCGTAGCCGCGGGCGTCGCGGGCGTCCAGCCGCACGTCTTCGTCCAGCAGCCGCTCCAGCGCGGCCAGCAGCACGTCCTCGCTACTGGGCGTGCCCGGCTCGGCGCGTGCGCCCAGCAGCAGCAGCAGCGGGGTGGTGCCATTCTTCGCCGGCAGGTGCGGGTCGGCGCCGGCCAGCAACAGGCCATCCAGCAGTGCCAGCAGGCGGGTGCGGTCACGGGCAGTGAAGCCGTACAGGGCGGCGCAGTGCAAGGGCGTCTGGCCCTGCGCGTCGACCGCGTGCAGGTCGGCGCCGGCGCGCAGCAGCCGCGCCACCAGCTCCGGCAGGCCCAGCGCGGCGGCCAGCATCAGCACGGTGACTTCGCCGGGCAGCCGCTGTTCCAGGCTGCAGCCAGCCTGCAGCAGGCGTTCGACGATCTCCGGCTGGCGCATGCTCACCGCCGCGGACAGCGCGGTGGCACCGGTGTTGGCGGTCAGGCCGGGATCGGCGCCGCGCGCCAGCAGGTCTTCGACCAGCCCGCGATGGCCGCCACCGGCCGCGCGCAGCAGCGCGGTGCAGCCCTGGCTGTCGGTGGTGTCTATCGGAAAGCCGAGGTCCAGCAGGCGCCGCACCGCGTCGCGGTCGCCGGTGATAGCGGCGGCCGGCAGGTCGATGGCGCGCAGTGGCCGATGCGGTAGCGGCCAGCCGCGCCAGTCCAGCCAGTCGGCGAGCTCGCGCTGGCCGCTGGCCAAGGCGATGCCCAGGGGCGTCTGTCCGTCGGCGGCGCGCCGGTCCGGCGCAGCGCCTTCGGCCAGCAGCGCGGTCAGCATCGGTTGGCGCCCCAGGCTGGCGGCGAAATGCAGCGGACTCATGCCGCGGCCGTCGCAGCCGTCGGGATCGGCACCGTGGGCCAGCAGCTGGTGCAGCAGCGCCTGCCAACCCAGCCGCACCGCCAGCAGCAGCGGCGGGTCGCCAGCGGCGGAGGCGGCAAATGGATCGGCGCCGCGCGCCAGCAGTTCCAGCGCGAAGGCTTCGCCGCCCGCGTCGTCGCCCGGCGCATCCAGGCAGGCAGCCAGATAATCGGCCAGTCCGCCGGCGCCGGCCGGCGAAGCGCCGTGCGCCAGCAGCCGCCGTGCGACTGCGATGCCGGCCTCGCCGCGGGTCAGCGCGGCCTGCATCGGCGCCGGGGCAGCGGCGACGCGGGATTCGGGATTGGCGCCGTGGCGCAGCAGCCAATCGGTGCGCGCGGCGCTGGCGGCGACTTCGGCATCGCCCAGCAGGTGATCGAAGTCGGCGCGTTCCAGCCGCGCCGCCAGCGCCTGCAGCCGCGCCGCGTCGGCGCCTTCCAGCAGCGCTTCGCGCAACAGCAGGGATGGCGGGCGTTCCGGCGCCGGTTCATCGTCGCCAAGCGCCGCCGACGGGCTGCGGCCGGGATCGAGCAGCGCCGCCAGCGCCCAGCGGCCGGCGGCTACGGCAATCTCCACCGCGCTGCGCCCGTGCGCGTCGGCGGCGTGCGGATCGATGCCCTGCGCCAGCAGCAGCTGCACCAGCGCCGGCGACGGTGCTTCCGCGGCGCAGGCCAGGTGCAGCGCGTTGGCGCCGCCGGCATCGCAGGCGCAAGCGTCGGCGCCGGCGGCCAGCAGCACTTCCAGCGCCGGCTGGGCGCTGCTGCGGGCGGCGTCGAGCAGCGGCGTGCGGCCTTCGCCGTCGCGCGGATCGGCATCTGCGCCGGCTTCCAGCAGGGTCTGGCAGATCGCGGCGTGGCCGGCCGCGGCGGCTTCGTGCAGGGCGCTGCGGCCGCGTGCGTCGCGGGCGTTGGCCTTGGCCTTGTGGCGCAGCAGCAGCAGCACGCCGGCGGGGTCGTCCTCCTCGCTGCCGGCGGCGGCCAGCAGGGCCGGCTGACCGCCGGCGGGTTCCGGGCGCGCACCGCGTTCCAGCAGGAACCGCGCCAGCCGCCAATTGCCGCAGGCGCAGGCGCTGCCCAGCGGCGACAGGCCGGCGGCGTTGGGCGCGTCGATGGCGGCGGCGGCGTCGCGCAGCAGCGCGGCCACGCCGGGGTCGGAGCTGCGCGCGGCATGGTGCAGGGGGGTGTTGCCGTCGGCATCGGCGATGCGCGGATCGGCGCCGTTGGCGAGCAGGGTCATCACCGCTTCCGGGCGGCCGTGCCAGCTGTCGCGGGTGGCGGCCAGCAGCGGCGTCATGCCGTCCTGCATGGCGTTGACGTCAACGCCGCGCTCGATCAGCGCGCGCAGCAGGCGCAGGTCCGGCAGCACCGCCGCCAGCACCGGCAGGCTGCGGCGATCGCGCGCATCGGGTTCGGGTTGCACCTGCGGGTCGGCACCGGCCGCGAGCAGCGCCAGCGCGCGATCGACCCGACCCAGCCGCGCGGCGGCGTACAGCTGCCGGCTCAGGCCGGCCAGTTCGGCGGCGGAACTGGCCTCATCCGCAGCGGGCAGCGGCGCGATCGCCGGCGTGCTGTCGAACGCTTCTTCCTCCAGCGCGGCAGGGTCGGCGACGGCGTCCATTTCCACCACCGGCAGGCCGTGCAGGGCGATGGCGGGTGCCGCCGACTGCAGGGCAAGATGCGCCAGCGGCAGCAGCGCCAGCGCATAGGCGAAGCTGATGCCCAGGCGGGCGCCACCGGCCAGCAGATCCGGCCAGCCCAGCAGCAGGCCGCCGGCCAGCAGCAGGAACACCGGCAGCGCGCCCAGCAACAGCCCGCGCCAGGCGGCGGGGTCCTGCGCCTGGCGGGCGGCGAAGCGCGACTGCGCGCTGCCGCCGCCGCGTTCCAGCGTGTACCAGTCCGGCCAGCGCCACCACAGCGCCACCAGCAGCGCACCGGCCAGCCCGGCCAGCGCCAGCGCGTGGCCCAGCGACGGGGCTTCGCGCAGCCGCAGCAACGGCCAGGCCAGCAGCGCGCCGGCCAGCAGGAAACCGCCGCCCCACAACAGCGCCAGCCGGCCGGCATCGAGGGCCAGCGCGCGCCGGTCGCGGCTGCCGCGCAGCAGCGCGATGCCCAGCGCGGCCGGCACCTGCGCCAGCCAGGCCAGCGCGGCGGCGACACCGTCGGCGGCGAACCCGCTGCCGACGGCCGCAAGCAGTGCAAGCGCGAGCAGCGCGGCGCCAGCCACGGGCATGCGTTCAGGCATCGGTGCCCCAGTCGTCGCTCATCGGGTCGGCCATGGTGGGCGGGAACTGCAGGTGGAAGCCGCGACTGGCAAGGTTGCTGCGCACCACGTCGGGGTTCTCCCGCGCCAGCCGGCGTTCCGGCGTCAGCGCCACTTCCAGCACGAATTGCAGGCTACCCAGCTGCGCGCGCAGCGGTTCAGGCAGGCAGCCGAAATCGTCGCGCGTGGCGAGGTAGAGAAAGGTGTCGGCCTTTTTCAGGCTCTTGTAGACGAAGGCAAGCATCGCGATCCGGGGGAATCGGGTTTGCGGAAACAATCACGGATTGTGCGGTAAAGCGCGCTGCGGCGGAACCGCTGTCGGGACATCCGGCACAGGCGCGCAGGAAACCGGCTGCTACGCTGCGCGATTCGTTTCGCCCCGGACCCGTTCATGCGCCTCCTCCCGCTTGCGTTCGCCCTGCTGTCCACCCTGCCCGCCGCGCACGCCGCGGAGCGGGTCAGCCTGACCCAGGCGATGGCCGATCCCGACTGGATCGGCAACCCGGTGGAGCGCGCGTGGTGGCGCTGGGACGGCAAGTCCGCCTATTACCTGCAGAAGCGCGACGGCGCCGGCATCCGCGACACCTGGCGGGTGGGCATCAACGGTGGCGCAGCCGGCCGGCTGGACGATGCCGCGCGCGCCGACCTCGACGCCGACGGCGCGGTGGTCGATGCCGCGGGCAACCGCAGCGCCTTCATCCGCAATGGCGACGTATTCGTCCGCGACCTGCGCGGCGGTGCGCTGCAGCAGCTGACCCGCGACAACCAGGCCGCCTCGCGCCTGCAATGGAGCAGCGGCGGCGCGCTGGTGTGGCGCGCGGGCGAGGCCTGGTATCGCTGGGACGGCCGCGGCGTGGTGCAGGCCGCGGTGGTGAAAGCCGAAGACGCGCCGGGCACGCCGCCCAAGGCCGACGACCTGCGCGATCGCCAGCTGCGCCTGATCGCCACCCTCAACGACGACCGCGCCCGCCGCGACGCCGCGCGGGTGCAGGCCGACGACTGGCGCAAGGCGGATCCGACCCGCGCACCGGCGCCGGTCTACCTGGGCAAGGGCGTGGAGATCGCCGACACCGCGCTGTCGCCGGATGGCCGCTGGTTGCTGGCAGTCACCCGCGAGAAGGGCGCCGACAGCGGACGCGCCGGCAAGATGCCGATGTACGTCACCGAATCGGGTTACGAGGAGTTCGAGGACGTGCGCACCCGCGTCGGTCGCGGCGATCCGGTGCCGCACAGGCTGTGGCTGGCCGACCTTGCCACCGGCAAGCTGGTCGAGCTGGGGTTCGACCCGCTGCCCGGCATCGCCGTCGACCCGCTGGCGGCGATGCGCAAGGCCGCCGGCAAGCCGGCCCTGCAGGGCAACCGCGCGCTGCAGGTGGGTGATGTGCAGTGGAGCGCAGACGGCCGCAACGCGGCGGTGATGCTGCGCGCCATCGACAACAAGGACCGCTGGATCGCCAGCGTCGACCTTGACGGCGCGCGCCTGCAACCGCGCCACCGGCTCACCGACCCGGCGTGGATCAACTGGGGCTTCAACGAATTCGGCTGGCTGCCGGATGGCCGCACGCTCTGGTATCTCAGCGAGGAAAGCGGGTTCTCGCATCTTTATACGTTCGACGGCACGCGTCGGCGCCAGCTCACCCAGGGCCGCTGGGAGGCCTCGCAGGTCAGCGTGTCGCGCGATGGCGCCACGTTCCGGTTCCTGTGCAACCGCAGCGCACCCGGCGACTACGAGGTCTGCAAGGTACCCGCCGCCGGTGGCGAGGTGCGCGAGCTGACCGCGCTGGACGGGGTGGAGGATTTCTCCGCATCGCCGGACGGAACCAAGCTGCTGGTCCGCCATTCGCTGGCCTACCTGCCGCCGCAGCTGTCGGTGGTGGACGCCGCGGGCGGCGAGGCGCAGCGCCTCACCGATACCCGCAGCGCCGACTTCAAGGCGCGCAGCTGGATCCAGCCGCAGATCGTGCAGGTGCCCAGCAAGCACGGCGCTGGCACCATCTGGGGCAAGTACTACGCCCCGGAGAAGATGGAGCCGGGCCGCAAGTACCCGATCGTGATGTTCGTGCACGGCGCGGGCTACCTGCAGAACGTCTCCGCCCGCTATCCGAACTACTTCCGCGAGCAGATGTTCCACAACCTGCTGGTGGACCAGGGCTACATCGTGCTCGACCTCGACTACCGCGCCAGCGAGGGTTACGGCCGCGACTGGCGTACCGCCATCTACCGCTGGATGGGCAAGCCGGAACTGGAGGATTACCTCGACGGCCTGGACTGGCTGGTGGAAACCAAGCAGGGCGATCGCGACCGCGCCGGCATCTACGGCGGCAGCTACGGCGGCTTCATGGCCTTCGCCGCGCTGTTCCAGAAGCCGGGCGTGTTCAAGGCCGGCGCTGCGTTGCGCCCGGTCAGCGACTGGTCGCAGTACAACCACGAATACACCAGCAATATCCTCAACACGCCCGAACTCGATCCCGAGGCCTACAAACGCTCCTCGCCACTCGAATATGCGGACGGCCTGCAGGACCACCTGCTGATCGCCCACGGCATGATCGACGACAACGTGTTCTTCAAGGACTCGGTGATGCTGGCGCAGAAGCTCATCGAGCTGCGCAAGGACAAGTGGGAGCTGGCGCCATATCCGCTGGAGCGGCACGGCTTCACCCATGCCGACAGCTGGCATGACGAATACCGGCGGATCTACGAGTTGTTCGAGCGCACGCTGAAGTAAGGATTCGCCGGACGTTGCCCATGCTTCGCATCACCGACCTCAAGCTGCCGCTGGACCACGACGAAGCCGCGCTGTCTGCGGCCGTGATTGTGCGGCTGGGCATCGCCCCGCACGAGTTGAACGGTTACGCCGTCGCCAAGCGCAGCCACGATGCGCGCAAGCGCGGCGCGATCGCGCTGATCTACGCGCTGGACGTGGACACCCCGCGCCAAGCCGAGCTGCTGCAGCGCTTTGCCGATGACCCGCACGTGCAGCCCGCGCCGGACACCAGCTACCGCCTGGTGGCGAAGGCGCCGGCGCAGCTTCGGCACCGCCCGCTGGTGATCGGTTTCGGCCCGTGCGGGTTGTTCGTGGGCTTGATCCTGGCGCAGATGGGTTTTCGCCCGATCATCCTGGAACGCGGCAAGGCGGTGCGCGAGCGCACCAAGGACACCTGGGGTCTGTGGCGCAAGCGCAACCTGCACCCCGAGTCGAACGTGCAGTTCGGCGAGGGCGGCGCCGGCACGTTCTCCGACGGCAAGCTGTACAGCCAGATCCGTGACCCGCTGCACCACGGCCGCAAGGTGCTGACCGAGTTCGTCAAGGCCGGCGCGCCGGAGGAAATCCTCTACGTCAGCAAGCCGCATATCGGCACCTTCCGGCTGGTGTCGATGGTGGAGAACATGCGCGCCACCATCGAAGCGCTGGGCGGTGAAATCCGCTTCGGCCAGCGCGTCGATGACCTGCTGATCGACGTCACGCCCAGCGGCGAACGGCGCGTGCGCGGCGTCACCCTGGCCAGCGGCGAGCAGCTGCGCGCCGACCACGTGGTGCTGGCGCTGGGCCACAGCGCGCGCGATACCTTCGAGATGCTGCATGCGCGCGGCGTGCACCTGGACGCCAAGCCGTTCTCGATCGGTTTCCGCATCGAACATCCGCAGTCGGTGATCGACCGTGCCCGCTTCGGCCCGCAAGCTGGCCATCCGCTGCTGGGCGCGGCCGACTACAAACTGGTGCATCACTGCAAAGGCCGGCACGCCGGCAGCGGCCGCTCGGTGTACAGCTTCTGCATGTGCCCCGGCGGCACCGTGGTGGCCGCGACCAGCGAACCGCAGCGCGTGGTCACCAACGGCATGAGCCAGTACTCGCGCAACGAACGCAATGCGAATGCGGCCGTGGTGGTTGGCATCCAGCCCTCCGACTTCGCCGCATTCGATGCCAGCGGCAGCGTGCTGGCCGGTATCGCCATGCAACGCGCGCTGGAAAGCCATGCCTATGTGCTGGGCGGCGAAAACTACAGCGCGCCGGCGCAGTTGGTGGGCGATTTCCTCGCCGGCCGCGCATCGCGCCAATTCGGCGAAGTCCAACCGTCGTACAAGCCGGGCGTCGCCCTGGGCAGCCTCGACAGCGCGCTTCCCGACTACGCGATTGCCGCGATCCGCGAAGCGCTGCCGGCATTCGAGCGGCAGATCCGCGGCTACGCGATGCACGACGCAATCCTGACCGGCGTGGAAACCCGCACCTCGTCACCGGTCCGGATCACCCGCGACGCCAGCCTGCAAAGCCTCAACACGCGCGGCCTGTTCCCGGCCGGCGAGGGCGCGGGCTACGCCGGCGGCATCCTGTCCGCGGGCGTGGATGGCATCAAGATTGCCGAAGCGGTGGCGCGCAGCATCCTCAACGGCGATTGAGGCGCCGTCCTCAGCGCTCCAGGATCGCCACCACGCCCATCCCGCCTGCCGTACAGATGCTGACCAGGCAGCGGCCGCCGCCGCGCTGCTTGAGTTCCTTGGCGGCGGTGGCGACGATGCGCGCGCCGGTGGCAGCGAACGGGTGGCCGGTGGCGAGCGACGAGCCGTTCGGGTTGATCCTGGCCGGGTCGATGCGGCCCAGCGGCGCGTCCAGGCCGAGCCGGGTCTTGCAGTACTCCTCGCTCTCCCATGCGCGCAGGGTGCACAGCACCTGTGCGGCGAAGGCTTCGTGGATCTCGTAGAAATCGAAATCCTGCAGCGCCAGGCCGTTGCGCTTGAGCATCTCCGCCACCGCCACGGTCGGCGCCATCAGCAGGCCTTCGCCGTGGACGAAATCGACCGCCGCGACCTGCGCGTCGCGCAGGTGGCAGAGCACTTCGTGGCCGTGCTGCGCGGCCCATTCGTCGCTGGCCAGCAGGCAGGCGGAAGCGCCGTCGGTCAGCGGGGTGGAATTGCCGGCGGTGAGGGTGCCCCTGCCGGAGCTCTTGTCGAAGGCCGGCTTGAGCGTGGCCAGCTTCTCGATGCTGCTGTCGGGGCGCAGGATGTTGTCGCGGTTGACGCCGCGGAAGCTCACCACTAGGTCGTCGAAGAAGCCGCGCGCATAGGCGGCGGCCAGCTTGTGGTGCGAAGCCGCGGCCAGCTCGTCCTGCGAATCGCGCGAGATGTTCCACTCCTTCGCCATGTCCTCGCAGTGCGCGCCCATCGACTTGCCGGTGCGCGGCTCGGCCACGCCGGGGAAGTCCGGCTTCAGTTCGGACAGGCGGAAGCCCTTGAACGCGGCCAGCTTGTCCTTGAAGGTCCTGGCCGCGGCGGCCTTGAGCAGGCGCTGGCGCAGCGCCTTGCCGTAGACGATGGGCACGTCCGAGGTGGTGTCCGAACCACCGCCGATGCCGGCTTCGATCTGCCCGGTGGCGATCTTGCCGGCGATGTGGACGATGGTGTCCAGCGAAGTGCCGCAGGCGCGCTGCAGGGTGATGCCCGGGGTCAGCGGCGACAGCCCGGAGGACAGCGCGGCTTCGCGGCCGAGGTTCCAGTCGGACGAATGCTTGATCACCGCGCCCATCGCCACTTCGCCCAGCTGCTGCCCGTGCAGGCCGAATTTCTCGACCAGCGCGCCCAGCGTGCGCACCGACATGCCAAGGTTGCCGACGTCGGCATAGGCCGTGTTCTGGCGGCAGAACGGGATGCGGACACCACCCAGGATGGCGACGGGACGACCGTGTTGCATGGCACACCTCGGGGTCTGGCCCGCGACGCGGGCATAATGGGTCGAGTGTAGCGTCGCTCTTCCGAGTCAGGACTCAACATGTCGTTCACCGCGCCAGACCTTGCCGTGTTCCGCGGCGTCATCGCCATCGAACTGCGCGACGGCGGCATGCCGGAGCGCGCCGCGCTAGCCGCCGGCAGCGCCGGCGAGGTGGCCGCGCTGCTGGGCCGCGATCTTGCCAAGCTGACCCCGGACGTGGCCGACTGCGAACTGGCGCTGATGGCGGCGCATTTCGATCCGGCCGAAGCGCTGCGCCCCGGCTGGCCGCTGCACCAGCGCGTCATCGAGCTGCTGCAGCGCGCGCCGGGACAGGCGCAGGGCGCGCGCGTGATCGGCTTCGGCGCGGATGCGCAGGGCGATGTGCCGCAGCCGCTGCAATGCGATCCGGCGCTGGCCGGAGGCGGCCTGCGGGTGATGCCGTTCGTGCTGCGCGGGGCTGGCCTTGCGGCCGCCGCGGAGCAGCTGGAATCCAAGCTGTTCGACTGCGGCATGGCCCAGGCCGACGCCGCGCTGGCGCTGCAGGACGGGCTGGGCGCGCGGATCGAACACATCCGCTACCTGAGCCTGCACGACCTGCTGGCGATGATGGCGATGCAGTACCAGAACGTCGGTCTGGACGCGCTGTGGTCGCTGCTGGAGCACGCGCTGATCGGGCCGATGCTGGCCGAGAAGGACGCCGAGTTCCTGCTCGACGCGGCGCCGGAACCGCTGGCCCGCTACGGCGACGGCGAGGTACGGATCGCAATGCTGTCGCCGCAGGCGTGGCGTGCGCGCAATGCGCCGGAAGAAACCGACAGCGGCAAGCTGGAGCGCGGTTTCATCCGTTTCCAGGCGCGCCAGCGCCAGTACGCGGCGGTGCTGGAAGTGCACGGCGTGCAGGTGCAGTTCGTCCACTGCGGCGACGGCAGCAGCGACTGCTTGCGCTGAGGCAGGCGCGCCCTGCGGCGCGCGCTGCCGTCATGCCCTGCTCAGGGCGCGTCAGGGAGCGGTCACCCGGATCACCCCGCAGGCCACCCGTGCACCGGCGTTGCCGGCCGGCTGGCTGCTGTAGTCGTCCGCGTTGGCGTGGACGATGAGTGCGCGGCCGGCGATGTCGTTGGCACTGGCGCCGCCGAGGCTGACTCCGGAGAAGTGTGCGTTGACCCGCGCCACGCCTTGGGCATCTGCAACCAGGTTGTCGCCATCGCCGGCATGGTGCGCGCTGTGCCCGGCGCGGCCATGCGGCTTCGCGGCGGGGTTGAAGTGGCCGCCGGCGCTGCTGGCATCGGCCGCGCTGCAGTCGCCCTTCTCGTGGATATGGAAGCCGTGGCTGCTGTTGGCCTGCAGGCCGCCGATCTCGCCGGTGATGTGCACGCCGTCGCCCATCGGCACCAGCGCCAGCCGGCCGCTGACCAGGCTGCCGGAGGCCGAGGCGAGGTTGGCGATGGCCTGCGTGGCAGTGCTCGCGTTGTGCTTGCTCACGGCGGGCGCGTCGGGCCTCGCGGTTTGCGGCGCCGTGCTGGCGCAGGCCGTCAATGCTGCGGCGAGGGTGGCGATGGCGATTCGGGGCAAGGGATTCATGACGGTCTCCGTTGGCTGACAGGGCACTATGTCGGGATGCGGCTTCAGTTGGGATGAAGAAGTTGCAGTCCGCATGCCGTCAGCGTCGCCTGCGCGATGAACCCAGCTTGCGGGTGACGGTATTGCGCGACAGTCCGAGCAGGGCGGCGGCGTCGCTGCGGTGGCCGTTGCAGCGCTCCAGCGCGGTGTCCAGCAGGGTGCGGTCGAGCAGCTCGCGGGCCTGCGCGTGCAGCGCCGGCGTGCCGGCGTCCAGCTGCGTGCGCGCCCAGTCGGCCAGCAGCCGGGTCCAGTCCGCGGGCGCCGTGGCTTGGGTGGCCGACGGCAGCGCCAGCGCCAGGTCGGCTGCGCCGATGGTTTCGCCCGGGGCCAGTGCGGCCAGCCGCCAGCACACGTTTTCCAGCTCGCGCACGTTGCCCGGCCAGGCGTGCGCGCACAGCCGCTCCAGCACCGCCGCGGACAGCTTTTTCGGCGCAAGCTGCAGCTTGCGTGCGGCGTGGGCGAGGAAGCGCGCGGCCAGCTGCGGGATGTCCTCGCGGCGTTGGCGCAGCGGCGGCAGCTGCAGCCGCACCACGTCGAGGCGGTGTAGCAGGTCGGCGCGGAAGCGGCCCTGTTCCACCAGCGTTTCCAGCGGCTGGTGGGTGGCGGCGATCAAGCGCACGTCGACGCGGATAAGCTCGCGCCCGCCGACGCGGAAGAACTCGCCTTCGGCCAGCACCCGCAGCAGCCGCGTCTGCAGCGCGGCCGGCATGTCGCCGATCTCGTCGAGGAACAACGTGCCGCCGTCGGCCTGCTCGAAGCGGCCGATGTGACGCTTGTGCGCGCCGGTGAAGGCGCCGGCCTCGTGGCCGAACAGCTCCGATTCCAGCAGTTCGGCCGGGATCGCGGCGGTGTTCAGCGCCACGAACGGGCGCGCCGCACGCGGCGATTCGCGGTGCAGCGCGCGCGCCACCAGTTCCTTGCCGGTGCCGGTTTCGCCGGTGACCAGCACCGACAGCGGCACCTGCGCCAGCCGGCCGATGGCGCGGAACAGCGCGCGCATCGCCGGTGCCTGGCCGATCAGGGCCTGCGTCGGTTCCGGCGCCGGGTTCGCCGGCAGCGTGGTGCGTTCCAGCGTCTGCTCGGGCAGCGCCCGCCGCACCAGCGCCACCGCCTCGTCCATGTCGAACGGTTTCGACAGGAATTCCTGCGCGCCGCCGCGGAATGCGCCGGCGGTGCTGGCGACGTCGGTATGCGCCGACATCACGATCACCGGCAGGCGCGGATGGTTGGCCTTGAGTTTGTCCAGCAGGATCAGCCCGCTGTCGCCGGGCATGCGCACGTCGGTCAGCAGCAGGTCCGGCACGCGGCCGGCTGCCAGCGCGTTCAGCACTTCGGCGGCATCGGCGAAGGCGGTGATGCGGAAGCCGGCTTCGCCCAGCGCCGCGGCCAGCACGAAGCGCACCGAGCGGTCGTCGTCGACGATCCAGACCTGCGCGGCGTCAGCCATCGGTCTGCTCCGCATCGCTGGCCAGCGGCAGCAGCAGAGTGAACACGGTATGCCCCGGCCGCGAGCGCCAGGTCAGGGCCCCGCGGTGTTCGCGCGCCACCTGCTGGGCCAGTGCCAGCCCCAGCCCGGTGCCATCGGCGCGGCCGCTGACCAGCGGCAGCAGCAGATGTTCGGCCAGTTCCGCCGGCACCCCGCGGCCGTCGTCGATCACTTCCAGCCGCAGCGCCAGCGCCAGCAGCGCCTCGCCCAGGCGCGCGCCGTGTTCGACGCGGGTGCGCAGGGTCACGCTGCCGGCGCCGGCTTCGATGGCGTTGCGCACCAGGTTCCAGATCGCCTGCGAGAGGCGGTCGGCGTCGCCGGCGAATTCCGGCAGCGAGGGGTCGTAGTCGCGCTGCAGTTGCACCGCCCAGCCGGCATCGCTTTCCGCCAGCCGCAGCACGCGATCCAGCACGGCGTGGATGTTGAGCTCGGCGAATGCCTGCGGCGGCGCCGGGTTGAGCAGGCCGTCCACCAGCGTGGCCAGCCGCTGCACCTCGCTTTCGATGATGCCGGTCAGCTCGCGCGCGTCGGCATCGACCCGCCGCGCCAGCAGCTGCGCCGCACCCTTGATGCCCAGCAGCGGATTGCGCAGCTCGTGCGCCAGCCCCTTCAGCGAGGCGGCCAGCGCGGAGGGCAGCAGCTGCGCCGGGTCGCCGCCGGGAAATTCGTCGACCGGGTGCGCTTCCAGCCACAGCCCGTCCTCCGCCGGGGTCAGCCACAGGTCGGCGAAGCGCAGCGCATCGCTGCCCGGCAGCGCCAGCCCGACCCGACGCAGCCGCGCCGGGGCGTCCTGCGGCTGCGCCAGCCGGGCGGCCAGCTGGTTGCCCTCGCGCTCCAGCGCGGCCGCGTGCAGGCCGATCAGCCGGCGCCGGCTGACTCCCAGCCAGCGCGCGCTGGCCGCGTTGGCGAACGCCACCACGCCCTGCGCATCCAGCTGCAGCAGCGGCGTGGTCAGGGCGTCGAGGACGCTGTCGGCGGGGTCAGGCAGGCGCATTGCACTAATTTAGTGCAATTGCGCCGCGCCGGCTTCACATGCCTGCCAACCGCGGCCCGGCAGGATCTGGACAGGTTCCGCTCGAGGCTCTGCCATGCACCAGCTCCGCCACGCCACCCCCCTGCTGTTGATCGCGCTGGCTGCCTGCGGCGCGCAATCGCCCGCCGTGAACGCGGCAAACGAGGCCATGGGCCGAACCGCGCCGGAAGCCGCACCGGCGCCGGTGCCCGCGCCCGCGGCACCCGAACCCGCCGCAGCCCCGTCGGCACCCCCGGTTGCCGCGCCGCCGGTGCTCGGGCCGCAGCCGGTGCGGGCCTGGGGCACCGGGCCGGCTGCGGTGCCGATGATCGAGGATGAGCCTGCGCCGGTCGCCGCCAGTGGGCAGGACGCCAACGATCCGGCGATGACCACCGGCAAGGCCAGCGTGCTGCGGGCGCAGGTGCTGCTGCTGCGCGCGCACTACTCCGGCGGCGAGATCGATGGCCTGGCCGGCAAGAACCTGGCGCGCGCGGTGCGCGGCTATCAGGCGGCTCAGGGGATCGAAGCATCCGGCAAGCTGGACGCCGCGACCTGGGCGGCGCTGAACCAGGACGCGGCGCCGGTGCTGGTTGAATACACGCTCACGGCCGAGGACGTGGCCGGCCCGTATGCGCCCACTCCGGAACAGCCGGCAGACAAGGCGAAGATGCCGCGCCTGGTCTATCAGGACGTCTTCGAAATGCTGGGCGAGCGCTTCAACGGCAAGCCTGCGCTGATCCGCGCGCTGAACCCCGGCGTCGAGATGGTGACGGGCACCCGGCTGGTAGTGCCGCATACGCGCCCGGCGCAGCAGTTGCCGAAGGCGGCCAAGCTGGTGGTGGACAAGTCGGACGGGCTGCTGCAGCTGCTCGACAGCGATGACCGGGTGTATGCGCAGTTCCCGGCGTCCACCGGCTCCACCCGGTTTCCGCTGCCGATCGGCGACTGGAAGATCACCACCGTGGTGCGCGAACCCGACTACCGCTACGACCCCGACCTGCTGGTCAACCAACCCAAGGGCGCCAAGCCGGCGATGCTGCCGCCGGGCCCCAACGGGCCGGTGGGGCTGGTGTGGATGGGCATCGACAAGCCGCATTACGGCATCCACGGCACCCCGGAGCCCGGCGACATCAGCCGCGACCAGTCCAGCGGCTGCGTGCGGCTGACCAACTTCGCCGCGCTGGCGGTGGCCGGCGCGGTGGCGGCCGGCACCCCGGTCAGCTTCCGCGACTGAAGGCCGTGGGTGTCGCGCGCCGAACCCGCCGGAGCCTGCGCGCGCTGCTGTATGTGGCGTTCGCGCTGCTCGCCGTGGGCATTGCCTGCCGGCGCCAAACCCCGCAAGCGCAGATTGGGCATGCAGACGATGCGGTCATCGCGACCGAGCCGGCGGCCGCGCCCTTCGACGAGTCCACCGCGCCAGCGCGGCCTGCGCCGGTGGTCGCCGCCGCAACGCCGTCGCCGGCCGCCGACGCCCGGGCCGCGCCAGCGGCTGGCCTGCTGATTCCGGTCCGCGGCGTCAGCGCGCAGCAGCTGCGCGACACCTTCACCGATGCGCGCAGCAGCGGCCGCGCGCACGATGCCATCGACATCATGGCGGCGGCGGGCACGCCCGTGCTGGCGGTGGCCGACGGCAGCGTCGAAAAACTGTTCGCGAGCCAGCGCGGCGGCATCACCCTGTACCAGTTCAACCCGCAGCGCACCCACGCCTACTACTACGCCCATCTGCAGGGGTATGCGCCGGGCATCGCCGAACACCAGGTGCTGCGGCGCGGGCAGGTGATCGGCTACGTCGGCGCCACCGGCAATGCCAGCGCGGACGCGCCGCACCTGCACTTCGCGGTGTTCGAGCTTGGCCCGGAGCGGCGCTGGTGGGAAGGAACCGCGATCAATCCGTATCCGCTGCTGGTTGCGCCGCGCTGATCACTGCCCCAGCTTCTGCGCCGCCAGCGCATGCAGGATGCGCAGGTCTTCCGCATCGAACGTTGCCGCGGGATCTTCGCCGTCGTCGCGGCCGCGGTAGTGGCGGTGGAAGGCGCGCACCGCCGCTGCGCGGTCCTCCAGCGGATAGCCGATCGCTGCCATCGCCAGCCACGGATCGAAGCCGGCCGGCGGATCGACCAGCTCGCCGCGCGGCCACAGGCCGTAGCCGGCATCGGCCAGACGCTGCCAGGGAAACAGCGCGCCGGGGTCGCGCTTGCGGGTGGGCGCTAGATCGGCGTGGGCGATCACCTGCGTTTTCGGGATCGACAGGCGGGTGGTGAGGTCGTCCAGCAGCCGCAGCAGCGTGACCAGCTGCGCCTCGGTGTAGGGCTCGCCCACTTCGTTGTCGATCTCGATGCCGATCGAGGTGGAATTGAGGTCGGTCAGCGTGCCCCAGCGGCCGCCGCCGGCATGCCAGGCGCGCTCGCTGTCGGCCACCAGCTGGTAGAGCCGGCCATCGTCGCCGATCAGGTAGTGCGAGCTTACCGGCCCGTGGCGGTTGGCGGTGCGCAGGGTGTCCAGGCTCTGCTGCGCGGAGGCCTGTTCGGTGGCGTGGAGGACGATCACCACCGGCCGGCGCTGGTCGAGGTTGGGCGACGGCACCCATTCGGCAAGCGGGTTGCGGGAAGGCGCCTCGACGTGCGCGCAGGAAGCGGCCAGCAGGCAGGCCGGGAGCAAGAGCAGGAATCGGCGCATGCCCGGATCTTAGCCCGTGCTTGGGCCCGGAGGGGCTGCTAGCCTGTCGCCACCTATCGCAAAGTGCATCCGGCAGCATGCCCCAGTCATTGCCCGCATCCATGGACATGTCGCATGCCGCGGGCCTCGCGTGGCTGCGGCAGCGACGCCTGCAGCAGCTGCTGTGGGTGCTCGTGGCGGTGTTTGGCCTGCTGATCGTGATGAACCTTGTTTTCGGGCGCTACCGCAGTGCCGGACTGGAGATGGTGATTATCTTGTCGCTGGCGCTGGCGATGCACTGGAACCAGCGCGCCCGGACAATGCATGCGGTCGGGCTGACGGTGGCCACGCTGCTGCTGGGGCTGTGCGTCCTCATGGTCAACAACCAAGGCCTGTACGACGAGGCGCCAATGGCGTTCCCGGCGCTGCTGCTGTTTGCCGGGCTATTCGGCTTCAGGCGCATGTTCTGGGGCTTGGTGTGCGGCATGCTGGCGGTGGTGGCGCTGTTGTTCTTCCTGCACCAGGCCGGGGTGTTCCATAGCGCGCCGGTGATGCCGCTGGACTGGCGGCGGCCGTTCGTCATCGGCCTGATCGTGCTGGTCACCGGTCTGTTCGCGTGGCTGCTCACCAGTGACCTGATGCTGGCGATGCGCCAGCTGGAAGCGGAAAAACGCGCGCTGGAGGCATCGCACGCGCGGATCGAGGTGCTGGCGCAGCGCGACAGCCTGACCGGCCTGCCCAACCGTTCGCTGGCGCGCGAACGGCTGGGCTTCCTGCTGCAGCAGGCGCGGCGCAGCGGCGGCATGGTCGCGGTGATGTTCCTCGACCTCGACAACTTCAAGACCATCAACGATTCGCTGGGCCACGCCGCCGGCGACGACCTGCTCTGCCAGGTCGCCGACAAGCTGCGCGCCTGCGTGCGCGAGACCGACACGGTGGCGCGGGTGTCCGGCGACGAGTTCCTGATCCTGCTCGGCGACCTGCAGGACGAGGACGCGATCGTGGCGGTGGTGGCGAAGGTGACCCATCTGCTGGGCCGCGCGTTCACCGTCGAGGGCGTGGAGGTGCTGGTCACCGCCTCGCTCGGGATCGCGGTGGCGCCGCGCGACGGCGAGGATGCCGACCTGCTGCTGAAGAACGCCGACACCGCGATGTACCAGTCCAAGGACGCCGGCCGCAACACGTTCTGCTTCTTCGATGCCAGCATGAACGAGAGCGTCACCGAGCACCTGCACATCGCCTCGGGCCTGCGCTCGGCGCTGGCATCGGGTGAGCTGCAGCTGCACTACCAGCCGCAGTTCGACCTGCACAGCGGGCGCATCCTCGGCGCCGAGGCGCTGCTGCGCTGGCATCACCCGGAGCTGGGCTGGATCCCGCCCGGCAAGTTCATCCCGATCGCCGAACGCAGCGGCCTGATCAACGAACTTGGCACCTGGGTGCTGCGGCAGGCCTGCCGTGACGCCCAGGCATGGCGCAGCGACGGCCTGGGCGAACTGCGGGTGGCGGTGAACGTGTCGCCGCTGCAGTTCCGCCGCGACGACATCGAGCGCGAAGTCGCGCAGGCGCTGTTGGCCAGCGGCCTGCCGGCCACCGCGCTGGAGCTGGAATTGACCGAGTCGCTGCTGGTGGCCGACGCGCGCAACATCGGCGACGTGCTGCAGCGGCTGGGCGCGCAGGGGGTGCAGATCGCCATCGACGACTTCGGCACCGGCTATTCCAACCTCGGCTACCTGCGCCGCTTCTCGGTGCACCGGCTGAAGATCGACCAGTCGTTCGTGCGCCGGATGTGCATCAACGCCCATGACGAGGGACTGGTGCGCGCGATCATCGAAATGGCGCACTGCCTGGACCTGCAGACCATTGCCGAGGGCGTGGAGGACAGTCAGACCCTGGAGCGCCTGCACGCGTTCGGCTGCGAATACGCGCAGGGGTACCACTGGTCGCCGGCGCTGCCGGGGGAGGCGTTCGTGGACTACGTGCGGGCGCACCAGCCCGCCTGATCGGCTGACCAAGCGGGCCGATGCGGCGCCATCAGATCGTGTAGTACATCTGGTATTCGAGCGGATGGGTGGCGCCGCGGAAGGCCGTCACTTCCTTCATCTTCAAGCCGATGTAGGCATCGATGAAGTCGTCGGTGAACACGCCGCCGGCCTTGAGGAACTCGCGGTCCTTGTCCAACGCGTCCAGCGCCTGGTCCAGCGAATGGCAGACGGTGGGGAAGTTCTTTTCCTCTTCCGGCGGCAGGTCGTACAGGTCCTTGTCGGACGGCGCGCCCGGGTCGATCTGGTTCTTGATGCCGTCCAGGCCGGCCATCAGCAGCGCGGCGAAGATCAGGTAGCCGCTGTTCATCGGGTCGGGGAAGCGGATCTCGACGCGGCGCGCCTTCGGGTTGGCCACGTACGGGATGCGGCAGGAGGCGGAGCGGTTGGAGGCCGAGTAGGCCAGCATCACCGGCGCTTCGTAGCCCGGCACCAGCCGCTTGTAGCTGTTGGTGGTGGAGTTGGCGAAGGCGTTGATCGCGCGCGCGTGCTTGAAGATGCCGCCGATGTACCACAGCGCCATCTGCGACAGGCCGCCGTAGCCATCGCCGCTGAACAGGTTGACGCCGCCCTTGGCCAGCGACATGTGCACGTGCATGCCGCTGCCGTTGTCGCCCACGATGGGCTTGGGCATGAAGGTGACGGTCTTGCCGCTGCGGTGGGCGACGTTCTTGATGACGTACTTCATCGTCATCAGGTCGTCGCCCTTCTTCACCAGCGTGTTGAACTTGGTGCCGATCTCGCACTGGCCGGCGTTAGCCACCTCGTGGTGGTGCACCTCGGTCTCGATGCCGACCTGCTCCAGCGTCTTGCACATTTCCGCGCGCAGGTCGTGCAGCGAATCCAGCGGCGCCACCGGGAAGTAGCCGCCCTTGACCATCGGCCGGTAGCCGCTGTTGCCGCCCGCGTACTCGCGCGCGGAGTTCCAGTGCGCCTCCTCGGAGTCGACCTGGAAGAAGGTATGGCCCATCTCGTTGGCGAAGCGCACCGAATCGAAGATGAAGAATTCGGGTTCCGGACCGAAGAAGCCCTGCTCGGCGATGCCGCTGGCCTTGAGATAGGCCTCGGCGCGGTGGGCCACGCCGCGCGGGTCGCGCGAATAGGCCTGCATCGTCGCCGGATCGAGGATGTCGCAGGTCAGCACCAGCGTCGGGTCGGCGGTGAATGGATCCAGGAACGCGGTGGAAGGGTCCGGCAGCAGCACCATGTCGGAGTTCTGGATGCCGCGCCAGCCGCTGATCGAGCTGCCGTCGA
>NZ_AUIV01000007.1 GCF_000423885.1 Thermomonas fusca DSM 15424
TTGCTGGCCGTCCTGCCGACCGCCATCGCGTCGGATGCGGTGCTGTGCACCGACGGCAGCGCCATGTTGGCAAGTGCGGCAAGGGATCTGGGAATTGAGCACCACGCCCTGAACACCTTGCGCGGCGAGCGCAAGCGAGGTGCGTGGCATGTCCAGAATGTCAATGCGCACCACAGCCGACTGAAGGGCTGGATGGCCCGATTCCGGGGCGTGGCGACGTCCTATCTGCCGAACTACCTGGGGTGGTTCCGGGCACTGGAGCGGAATGCCCAAGTCGGCGCAGGACCCGCGTCATTGCTCAGGTTGGCGATGACATGACCTCCATGTCCACAATCAACGCGAACAGCGCCAATGGAATTGTTCTGCGAGGACGATGAAGTGACGCGCGCCTTGGAGGTTTTCCAGCGCGTCGGACGCACCGGGCAGATCGAAGCAGGGTGGGTCTATATCAGCAATGTCGAGCAGGCCATCGCCATCGGTGGTGTCAGGCAGGAGTCCTGAAATGGCGGAAGGCCACGAGCACGTCAGCGAGATCAAGTACGAGAAGCCGTTGTGGTGGGCCTTCGGGCTCACTAGCGTCTTCCTCATCGCCGAAGTCATCGGCGGCTTGATCACCAACAGTCTGGCCTTGTTGTCGGATGCGGCGCACATGGGGACGGATGTCATCGCACTGGCCATCTCGTTGTTCGCTGTGCGCATGAGTCGCAAGCCACCGGATGCCAAGCGCACGTATGGCTTTGCGCGCATGGAAGCCATCGGCGCTCTGGTGAACGGAGGGATGCTGTTCCTCGTGGCGGGTTACATCCTTTGGGAGGCTGTCGGACGATTCCGGCAGCCTCCCGAGGTTTCATCTACTGGAATGCTGGTAATAGCGGCGCTCGGCCTGGTGGTGAACCTGATCTCCATGCGTTTGCTGAAGGCAGGCAGCGGCGACAGCTTGAACGTCAAGGGTGCGTACCTTGAGGTCTGGGCTGACATGCTTGGCTCGGTCGGCGTGATTGGTGGCGCAATCATCATCATGCTGACCGGGTGGACCTTGGCCGACCCGATCATTGCGGTCCTGATAGGCCTCTGGGTACTGCCCCGCACCTGGACGCTGCTGCGTGCTGCAGGCGGCGTGCTCATGCAGAGCGTGCCGGCGGGGATGGATCTCGACAAAGTGCGCGACATGATGCTGGCGCACCCAGGTGTTGCAAAGGTTCACGACCTGCACGTCTGGGCGCTTGGATCCAAGGAACCCGTGTTGACTGCGCACATCATCCTGGCCGACGAAACTCAACCGCCCGACGTGGTGCGGCAGTCGTTGGCTACGGCGCTGACAGCAGCATTCGATATCGAACACGCCACGTTGCAGGTAGACGCAGCCTCGGCGGTTGAAGGTCCCACACATGCGTGAACGGCCCGCCTTGGGAATCACAGCTTGAATAGCCGTCGGGTTCGCCGATGTTTGGAGCTGCGAGCTAATTATTTTTACATGCCGCTCAAGTGCATCAACGTTCAACAGAATAGTTTTCGGAGAAGTTTGTGAGTACAAGTGAAGTTGACGATGCGGGCGCCACCGGTGCGCACACGGACAAAGACCATTGTTGTGATTCTGGTCCGCCACCGGCACCAGCTCAAACGGCGGCGGCGGCAGGCAAGGGGACGGCGTTCCGCATCGACACCATGGATTGCGCTGCGGAGGAAAGCGAAATTCGCCGCGCTCTGGCGCCTGTGGCCGGGGTGCGCGGGCTTACTTTTCAGTTGGGCGCACGCATCGTCACCATCGACGCCCCGGAAGCGTTGATACCCGAGGCGTTGCTGGCGATCCGTAAAGCCGGGTTCGATCCCCAACCGGTTGCAAACGATGGCCCAGCTCCGGGCGCAATTGCACCTGTCTCCCGAGGACTGTGGCGTCTAGGATTTGGCTTGGCGCTTGCCATCGCTGCGGAATTGCTCGCCTTTTTCGCCCCGGAAACGTTGGCGTTCAAAGTCCTGGGCATGGCGTTGGCCGCCGCCGCCATCGGTCTGGCCGGCCTCTCGACGTACAAGAAAGGCCTGGCCGCGCTGCGTCGCGGACAGTTCAACATCAATGCATTGATGGCAGTGGCGGTTACCGGGGCATTCCTGATTGGTCAATGGCCCGAGGCGGCCATGGTAATGGCGCTTTACGCGATTGCCGAACTAATCGAGGGCCGGGCACTTGATCGCGCACGCAACGCCATCAAGAGCTTGCTCGATCTCGCCCCCGACACCGCGGAGGTACGTGAGGCCGGGGGCGACTGGAAGGAAATCGCCGCGACCGAGGTTGCTCTGGAAACGATCGTCCGGGTCAAGCCGGGCGCACGTGTACCGTTGGACGGCGTCATCACCGCGGGCAACACCGCGATCAATCAGGCACCCGTCACCGGAGAAAGCATTCCCGTCGACAAGGCACCGGGCGACCCCGTGTTCGCCGGGACGATCAACGACACCGGCATGATCGAGATGCGGGTTACCGCAGCCGCCAACAATACAACCCTGGCGCGCATCATCGATGCAGTCGAAAAAGCGCAGGGTAGCCGTGCCCCTACGCAGCAGTTTGTCGACCGGTTCGCCGCGATCTATACACCGGCGATCTTTGCCCTGGCTGTCGCGGTGGCCCTGCTCACGCCGTGGCTGATGGACTGGACATGGTCGCAGTCGTTGTACAAGGCGCTGGTGCTGCTTGTGATCGCGTGTCCGTGCGCATTGGTGATCGCGACACCCGTGACCGTGGTCAGCGGTCTCGCCGCTGCAGCGCGGCGCGGCATCCTCATCAAGGGCGGTATCTATCTGGAGGGTGCCCACAAGCTCAAGGCGATCGCGCTCGACAAGACCGGCACGATCACCGAAGGCAAACCCAAACTAGTCGCGACCGAGACATTGGCGAAAGAAGTGTCTGAGGAATCGGTCCTGCGTTGGGCAGCCGTTCTCGCCGGGCAATCGGATCATCCCGTGTCCAAGGCCATCGCTCAGGGATTGGCCAAGGGCGAGGGCGATGTGCAGGAATTCACCGCGTTGCCCGGACGTGGCGTCCGCGCCACGGTCGATGGTCAGACACTCGTCTTAGGCAACCATCGGCTGATCGAAGAGCGCAATCAGTGCAGCCCGGATATCGAGGCGCGGCTCGCGGTGCATGAAGCGGAGGGACGTTCTGTCACGCTGCTGGCGTCGGAAACCCGGGTCTTGGCGATCTTCGCCGTGGCCGACACGATCAAGGACAGTTCGCGCGAGGCGCTCACTGAACTGCATGCGCTGGGTGTGTCGTCGGTGATGCTGACCGGCGACAACACGTCCACCGCCAAGAGCATCGCGCGCCAGGCCGGCATTGATGACGCCCGGGGCGATCTGCTTCCCGAGGATAAGCTGACCGCCATCGAGGAAATGCAGAAGCGCTACGGCCTAACTGCGATGACCGGAGACGGCATCAACGATGCGCCCGCGCTGGCGCGGTCAGACATGGGTTTCGCCATGGGAGGCGCGGGGACCGACACTGCCATGGAAGCGGCCGACGTCGTCATCATGAATGACGATCTGCGACGCATTCCCGAAACAATCCGGCTGTCGCGGCGTACTCGGACCGTTCTGTTGCAGAACATCGTGCTGGCGCTTGGCGTCAAATCCGTGTTCCTGGTGCTTGCCATCTTCGGAAGCGCCACCATGTGGATGGCGATCTTTGCCGATATGGGAGCTAGCCTGCTGGTGATCTTCAACGGCTTGCGTTTGTTGCGGTCTGGTGCCAAGGACCTCGGGAAATGAAGACTCGGTCGGGCTGCCTGACAGACCATTATTTTGGAGCGGCTGTCCGACTGGAGTAGGATCTCCCTCATGATCCACAGAGCCCGCCACCGCTTACGTATCGCCCTTGTGGTGGTCTTGTGCCTGCTGTTCCAGCAGGTCGCCTTGGCGGCGTATATCTGCCCATTGGAGCAGATGCCGCCGGAGAAGGCCGCGATGGTCGAGCACTGCGCCGAGATGGGCATGCAACCGGATCAGGACAATCCAGCCCTGTGCGAGAAGCACTGTGTCCCGGATCTGACGACCGCCGCAGACCACGTTCAGTTATCCGTGCCGGCGTTGATATTGCCGCCGCTGGCCTTTGCCCCCGTCTTGGCGACACCGGTGACTCAGGTCGCATTACAAACGGAGATTCCGATCGCCCGATCGGATCCACCGCCTCGACTGCGTTTCTGTAGTCTTCTGATCTAGCCCCCGAATCGACGACGCAATCTCGCGCTGGCGCCAATGCGCTATGTGCTTGTGTTTGTTGATTCGGAGGTTCTATGTCTTCCCGTCTCCTTGGCGTTGCCCACGCGCGAGCGTTACCGCGTGCCGGTGCTGTGTCTATTGGTCGCCATCTCAGCGATGCCCGGGTTGGTGCTGGCCGCACCCGCCGAGATCTCATTGGCCGAAGCCGTTCAGCGCGCCGTTGAGCGTGCCCCGCTGCTCGACGCACGCCGCGCGCAAGTCGAAGCCGCACAGCAGGAAACCCATCGTGCCGGTGCCTTGCCCGATCCGATGCTGATGGTCGGCATCGACAACCTGCCGGTCACCGGCATGGATGCGTTCAACACGCGCGTCGATGACATGACCATGAAGAAGATCGGCCTGCGCCAGGAGTTTCCGGCGCGAGCCAAGCGCGCAGCGCAGCGAACCGTGTCGCAGCGCCGGGCCGATGAGGCCGTGGCACAAGCGCAGGCCGAACAGGTCAACTTGCGACAGGCCGCGGCGAATGCCTGGATCGATCTGTGGGCGGCCCAACGGGAATTGGCGGCGCTGACCTCGCTGCACGAGCAGGCCCAACTCGCCGCGCGACTGGCGAAGGCGCGCGTGGCCGGTGGCACCGAGCCGGTGGCCGATGCGCTAGCTGCACAGGTGGCGGTGATCGAACTGGACAACCGCCTCGAAGGCTTGCGCGCGCAATCGCAGGCCGCGCAGGCAGAACTGGCCCGCTGGCTCGGCGAGGACGTCGAGCGCGTGCCGGCCGAGGCCCCGAACTTCACCTCCTTGCCAGTGCCCGAACCGCAGTTACTCGCTGCGCTGGACCGATTGGCACCTCTGCTCGCTGCGAGCGCGCAAGTGGAAACCGCGGCCGCTGAAATTGACGCGGCCCGTGCCGAGCGTCGTTCGGACTGGAACGTCACCGCGTCCTATGGCCAGCGCGCCCCTACCCCCGGTGGGATGCCGCGCAGCGACATGGTCATGCTTGAGTTCGGCATCGGCCTGCCGCTGTTCCAGCGCAACCGTCAGGACCGCGGCATTGCGGCGCGGGAAGCCCATTACCAAGCCGCTTTGGCAATGCGCGAAGGCGTGCGGCGCCAGCAGATGGCGCGTATTCGCGCCGGTATCGCCCAATGGCAGGGCTTCAAGCGGCAAGTGGCGCTGCACGAAGACTCACTCTTGCCACTGGCACGCGATCGCAATGCCATCACCTTGGCAGCGTATCGCGCGGGTGCACCGTTGCGCCCGTGGCTGGATGCACGCCGTGACGAGCTTGACGTGCACCTCGCGCACGCCGAACACCTCGCCGAACTCGGCCGCGCCTGGGTGGCGCTGGCCTATCTGCTGCCCAACCAGGAGGCACAGCCATGAATCGCATCACGACCCGTATGACAGAGATCGCAGCCGCCCTCGGCCTGTTGGCGATCGGTGTTGGTGGGGGCTACTGGTGGGGCCAGACGCGACTGCTCTCCAGTGACTCGTCGACTGCACAGAACGCGCCCGGCCGAGGCGCAACAAACATCGAGCGTCAGGTCCTCTACTGGTACGACCCGATGGTCCCCGACCAGCACTTCGACAAGCCCGGCAAGTCGCCCTTCATGGACATGCAACTGGTGCCGAAATACGCCGACGCGGTAGCAGCGGGCGGCGTTCGCATCGATCCCGCCCTGCAACAAAGCGTCGGCATCCGCACGGCTGTGGTGGTAGTGGGGAGTCTCGCCATGCAATTGCGCGTGCCCGCGACGCTGACCTGGGACCTGCGCCGAGAGTCAGTTGTCAGCACGCCGGTCAATGCGATCGTCTCGCGCGTCTTCATCAAGGCACCGTTCGAGCCGGTGCGCCGGGGTCAAGCGCTGGCGACCGTGCTGGCGCCGGAATGGAGTAGCGCGATCGCCGAGGCGCAGGCGCTGGCGCAGGCGCAATCGGGCGCGGCACGCAGCCTGCAGGGCGCTGCGCAACAACGCTTGCGCATACTCGGTGTGCCGGCGGGCGGCAGTCGCGATGGCGGTGTCGTATTGTCTTCGCCGCAATCCGGCGTGGTCAGCGAAGTACTGGTGCGTGAAGGCCAGGCGGTGATGCCTGGCACGCCACTGTTCCGCGTCAACGGCACTGATACATTGTGGCTGGAAGCGGCGATACCGCAGGCGGGCAGTGCCGGCGTCGGTCCCGGTACGAAGGTGCAGGCCACCGTCACGGCCGTGCCCGGAAAAATCTTCGACGGCGAAGTCGAGGTGTTGCTGCCGCAGATCGATTCGGCCAGCCTCACGCAACGCGCCCGCATCGTATTGCGCAACGAAGGCGGTCAGTTGGTGCCAGGCATGTTCGCCGAGCTGACGCTGCAGGAAGGGGAAGGCGCTGTGCTGCCATTGGTGCCGACCGAAGCGCTGATCGCCACCGGCACCGACAGTCGTGTGATCGTGGTCGATACGGATGGCAGCTTCCAACCGGTACGTGTCCGCACCGGGCGCAGCAGCGGTGGTCGCACTGAAGTGCTCGCGGGCCTCAAGGGCGGCGAGCGCATCGTGACGTCGGGGCAGTTCCTGATCGATTCGGAAGCCAGCCTCTCGGGTCTGTTGCAACGGCTGGAAGCACCGGCGGCTCTGCAGCCTTCGTCCCTGCCGAACATGGACGAGCCGGCGAAGCAGCCATCGCCGGTTGCGAAGCCCACGCCCAGCGAACGCAAGGTCCTGTACTGGTACGACCCGATGGTGCCCAACAAGCACTTCGACAAACCGGGCAAGTCGCCCTTCATGGACATGCAGCTGGTGCCGAAGTACGCGGATGAGGCAACAGGCGACACGGACGCGATGCAAGGCATGCCCATGGACGACGGCGTGCCGCCCCAGGAGCGGCGGCCATGATCGCCCGCCTGATTCGCGCCTCTATCGCCAACCGCGGGTTGGTGTTGCTGGCGGCGGTGCTGTTGGCCATGTGGGGTATCTGGTCGGTGCTGCGTACACCGCTCGATGCATTGCCGGACCTGTCCGACACGCAGGTGATCATCCGCACCGAGTGGTCCGGACAGACGCCGCGTATCATTGAAGATCAGGTCACGTATCCGTTGACTACGACGATGCTGTCGGTGCCGGGCGTACGTGCGGTGCGCGGGTATTCGTTCTTCGGCGATTCCTTCGTCTACATCCTGTTCGACGACAACACCGATCTCTATTGGGCACGCTCGCGCGTGCTCGAGTACCTGAGCCAGGTCCGTGACCGCCTGCCGCAAGGCGTGAACCCCGCGCTCGGCCCCGACGCGACCGGGCTGGGCTGGATCTACGAATACGCGCTGGTAGATCGGACCGGCGGCCACGACCTCGGCCAGCTGCGTGCGTTGCAGGACTGGTTCCTGCGTTACGAGCTCAAGACCGTGCCGAACGTGGCCGAGGTCGCGAGTGTCGGCGGCATGGTGCGTGCGTGGCAGATCGTGCCCGATCCGCAGGCGCTGGCGGCGCGTGGAATTACCGTGGCGCAAGTCATCGATGCAGTGCAAGCCGCGAACGGCGCCACTGGTGGCTCGGTGATCGAACAGGGCGAAGCGGAGCTGATGGTGCGCAGCGAGGGTTATCTGCATTCGCAGGAAGATTTCGAACGCGTGCCGATCACTACCAGCGGCGGCGTACCGGTATTGCTGGGCGACGTTGCCGTCGTGCAACGCGGCCCGACCTTCCGCCGCGGTATCGCCGAACTCGATGGCCAAGGCGAAGTGGCCGGGGGCGTCATCGTGCTGCGCACCGGCAAGGATGCGCTGGCGACCATCGATGAGGTCAAGGCACGGCTGAAGAAGCTGCAGGCCAGTCTGCCCAAAGGCGTGGAGATCGTGCCGGTCTACGACCGCTCCGACCTGATCAAGCGGGCCGTGCACAACCTCACCGGCAAGCTCGGCGAGGAATTTCTGGTGGTCGCCTTGGTGTGTGCACTGTTTCTGTGGCACCTGCGATCGGCGCTCGTGGCGGTGATCACGCTGCCGCTGGGCGTACTCACTGCCTTCATCGTGATGCACTACCAGGGCATCACCGCTAACCTGCTGTCGTTGGGCGGCATCGCCATCGCCATCGGCGCGATGGTCGATGCGGCGGTGGTGATGATCGAGAACGCGCACAAGCACCTGGAGCATTACCGCGACACGCACGGCCGCGACGCCGAGGGCGAGGCGCGCTGGCAACTGATGGGCGATTCCGCCGCCGAAGTCGGGCCGGCGTTATTCGCGAGCCTGCTGGTGATCACGCTATCGTTCATCCCGGTGTTCGCGTTGCAGGCACAGGAAGGCCGTCTGTTCTCGCCACTGGCCTATACCAAGACGTATGCGATGGCGGCCGCTGCCGGACTCTCGGTGACGCTGATTCCGGTGCTGATGGGTTATCTGATTCGTGGCCATATCCGCCCCGAATCAGCGAATCCGCTCAACCGCGTGCTGATCGCCGGCTACCGCCCGGTGCTGGACTGGGTGTTGCGGCATCCGCGTCTGACGCTTGGCCTCGGCGGCGTGTTGCTGCTGCTGACCGTGATTCCGTATGCGCGCATCGGCAGCGAATTCATGCCGCCGCTGGATGAAGGCACGTTGCTGTATATGCCGACCGCCTTGCCGGGTTTGTCGTCCGGAAAAGCGGGGCAGTTGCTGCAGCTCAGCGATCGGATGATCAAGACCGTGCCCGAGGTCGAACACGTGTTCGGCAAGGCCGGGCGCGCGGACTCCGCGACCGATCCCGCGCCGATGGAGATGTTCGAAACCACCGTGACGTTCAAGCCACGCGACCAGTGGCGGCCGGGCATGACGCCGGAAAAGCTGCGTGCCGAGCTTGATGCTGCAGTGAAAGTGCCGGGCCTCACTAACCTGTGGGTACCGCCGATCCGCAACCGCATCGACATGTTGGCCACAGGCATCAAGAGCCCGGTCGGCATCAAGGTGTTGGGGCCGGACACCGCTGTGATCGAGCAGCTCAGCGACGAAGTCGAACGCGTGGCGAAGACGGTGCCTGGCGTGAGTTCGGCACTGTCAGAGCGCATCACCGGCGGGCGCTATGTCGACGTCAAGATTCGACCCGAGATCGCGGCACGTTACGGTTTCAATCAAGCCGAGTTGCAGCGTTTGATCGGAACAGTGATCGGCGGTGAACCGATCGGCGAGACCATCGAAGGTCGCGAGCGCTATCCGATCGTGCTGCGGTATCCGCGCGAACAACGTGACTCGCTCGCCGCACTGGCACAGCTGCCGTTGATTGCACACGGCGGTGCGCAACTCAGCTTGAGCCAGGTTGCCGATATTTCGCTAAGCCCGGGTCCGCCGATGCTCAAGAGCGAGAACGGACGCCTGGTCGGCTATGTGTTTGTCGATGTCGCCGGACGCGATCTCGGTTCCGTCGTTGCCGACCTGCAACGTGTTGTGGGCCAGCAGGTGAAGCTGCCGCCCGGCTACGCGATCACCTGGTCTGGCCAATATGAATACCTCGAGCGGGCACTGGATCGCCTGAAGTGGGTGGTGCCTGCTGCGCTGGCGATCATCTTTTTGCTGATCTATCTGGTGTTTAGAAATGCGGCCGAGGCCGCGATCATCATGCTCAGCCTGCCGCTGGCTTTGGTCGGCGGGTTGTGGCTGATCTGGGGGCTCGGGCACGCAGTGTCGATCGCGACGATGATCGGCTTCATCGCATTGGCCGGCGTCGCCGCCGAATTCGGCGTGATCATGCTGCTGTACCTGCGCCATGAGTGGGAACGTCAGCTGCGTGACAACCCGCACGCTGGTACCGTCGAACTCGACGCGGCGATCCGCGAAGGCGCCGTACAACGCGTGCGCCCCAAGGCCATGACCGTCGCCGTTATCCTCGCCGGCCTGCTGCCTTTGTTCATCGGCAGTGGTGCCGGCTCGGAAGTCATGCAGCGCATTGCCGCACCGATGATCGGCGGTATGGTCACGGCGCCGCTGTTGTCGATGATCGTGATCCCCGCGGCGTATCGCCTGCTGCGCAGACGCTCCCTCAACCGCTCGTCAACACTCCACCACACAGGAGAACCATCATGAAGCTCGCACTCGTTCTATTTGTCGCTTTGCTCGCTGCCTGCTCACAGGCCCCCAACAACTCCGATACCGCGTCTGTCACTGAAGCGGCGACGTCTCCCGCCGGAACGATGCCTCCCCAGCAGCCGACTCAGGCCGCGCAGGACATGAAGATGTCCGAAGCGGAGCATCAAGCCAAGGCCGCGAGCGAGCAGCCCACCCAGGCCGCGACCGTCGCAAAAGCCGAAGGCACGGTCGAATCGATGGACGAGTCCGCCGGCAAGATAACCATCGCACACGGACCCGTCGACGTACTGAAGTGGCCCGCGATGACCATGGCATTCAAGGCAAGCCCCGAGCAACTGGCATCGGTCAAGGCTGGGCAGAAGGTGCATTTCGAGTTCCAATCGAAAGGCATGGAAGCCACGATTACCCGAATAGAAATCGCCAAGTAATCGACGTCATTTCTTGGGGCCAACGACCGGCGGAGGCTGCGGCAAGTCGTCCATTTGGATGAGCGTGAGCGCGGCCCCGCCGGCGTGTTCGCCCAAGCGGTAGATCAGACGACGAACTGCATCTTCCAGCCACGCGCGTTCGTGATCTGACAGCGGAACGGGATTGGATGCCGTGAACTTTCTGGCATCCAATCCGCTGCGAACGCTGGAGAGTCCACTGAGCGTACGCAGGACGGTTTCTTCGATCGCAAACAGAGCTGAAGCCTCCTGTCGACTGCGGCCGTTTTCAGGAACGAGCACGGTAAATACGAAGTACGCCATGGAGAGGAGAGGTTCGCGGCCTTCGAGGTAGGCACGCCAGCGCCGAAATGCTGTTTCTACTTCCGTGGTCGCATGGAAATCGAGAGGAGGCGCAGGATACCTTTTGCGGATCACGATCGCGCTTGCCACCGCCGATACTGCGAAGGCTGCGGCGGCGGCGAGAACCACGGTCTCACCAGGACCGCGCGAGATAAGCGGTTCGAACTCTGTGTGATCGAAGCGAAATCGCAATGCTTCCGGCATGCCTTGGATGGCAGCATGCACTTCCCAGTCGCTCAGGAACGAAGCGACTGCACGCTTCGCCTCCTCGATATCGAAAAAGTCTTCGTCAGGCCACCACACGAGCATTCCGTCGCCGGTCTGGAATTGTCCCAACGCATTGGCGAATGCCATTTGCTCGGGATGCTCGTACCGGGTGTGTGGGTCACTGCTGATCTGAAAGGTCAGCGATTCAATCCTGGGCAGGTTCAAGAACGTCTCCGGTCTGCATGGACAGAGGAACAAAAATCGATGGAGCGGGGTTGGCCTTGGAGATGGTGGCCACACACAAGCCCGTCGCGGCACGGTCGGTTCCGACGATCACCGCAATCAATTTCTGCAACGGGACGCCCCCTTCGTGCAGATTGCGTTGCAGAACGGTGATGTCGCGGGCCGAGGGCTTTGGGGTGCGTTCCGGATGTGTGTGCCAGTAACCCACGAAATGCAGGCCGCGCGTGTAGCGATCCGAGATCTCGTCGAGACACCGTTGATGGTTCAGCTTGAGCCAATTCCATCCGCTGCGGTCGTCCGCATGCGGGATGGTCGCATCGACGATTTCAAGCCAACCGCTGGTCCCGATCGATTCGGCAAACAAGACGCCTCCTCGTTCTCGCTGCCACAATCGTTGGCGCGAGCTTTCGAACAGGCGCAGCACCGGTGGCGCAATGGACACCGTGAGGCCGCTCTTCGGTTCTCGGTAATGCCAGCGTTCAGGATGCATGGGGGAGGGGCAGCGCGATGACGCTTGCGCGTGTATGGGAAGGCGGTGGATCGATCCAGTGGCCGCCGAGACGGGTCAGCGTTCCCGAGTCGCCCAACCACATGCGATGCTCGTCGGGCGAGGCGGCTTGTAGCAACACATCGATGGCGTGTTCCACGACCAGGCCCGCGACATGTTGCAGTCGGTTGAAGGTGCCGGGCTGGTGACTCGCCGAGCAACCGGGCAACGCCCATTCGGTTTCAGGCCAGGCAGTCTTCCGCCGGATGGCCAAACCGTCACGATCGAACAGGGGTTCGAGCTGGCGTCCACCGGTCGTATCGACTGCAGAATGGCCTGCCAAAGCATGCGGTTCCGCCCAGCTCAAGAGCAACGGAATTTCGCGCCGCGCCATTGCCTCCATCAGGAAGCGTTCTGCGGGCCAATCCGCGGCCGTGCAAATCACCAGGTCAGCCTTTTCCAAGGCCGTCATCGTCGTGGCATCCTGCACACGATGCGGAATGGCATGCACGTCCAGATGCGGCAATTGCGCACGTAGGCGGGACGCCAACGCCGGGGCTTTTGCCTGACCCAGAACCGTCGCGTCGAGGACATGCCGCCCCAAGTTGGCTGCCTCCAGAATTTCAGGATCGACCAACGTCAAATGGCCGATACCCGCATGGGCCAAGGCTTGTGCGACCAGTCCACCCAAGGAGCCACATCCGATCAAGGTCACGCGTTTGCCACGCAGTGCGATCGCCTCGGCATCGAACCCCCGACCATGGACCCACGCAGGATCAGCGCGTTCGATGGACTGGACGCGGACGCGCCAAGCATGCGCCGCCACCTTATGCCACTCACGCAGTCGTCGTTTTTGATCACGCTGATGCGGTGTGCGAACTCCAGCGGGAGGATTGGGCGCAAGTTCCAGCGCCGCCACCATTTGCGGATCGGCATCGCGCACGGCCATCACCACCCAGAACGGCGCGGGCTCCGGTCGCTGCAGGTAATGTTCGATGCTCTCCAACGCTGACGGTGACTCGCTCAGCAGTTCGCGCACTTGCTCCAGCGTCTTGGGCGCTCCAATCGGAGGCCGTGCCAGGGCAACGAAAAGCGCCCCTGCGTCGGCGATGTCTGCCTTAGGCTTGCCGAGCGCCTCCCGCCACGCGCGCAGCGCGGAATGATCTGCACCGACGAGCAACTTGGCCTGTTGCTTGTCACGGCTCGGCACCAGGCACGTCGCCAATGCCGTCGTCTCCGCGGGCGGTGGCGTCACTAGCAATGCCTCCGATGCGGCGCGGTACGAACCCGTCGCGGCCTGCGCCCAGTAGCTCAACCATTCGTGAGCAAACTCGGCTTCGCGTTGCTTGGGATCGGCTTCGTCTCCAACCAGGTTGAGGATGTCCTGAATACGTTCGAGGCAACGATCCATCTGCGCCTCGGGTGTGTACGCCACGGGGGATAGCGCATCCGGCCACAGGCACAAATGCCCGTCGGATTCGGCATGCGGCCAGTGCAAGAACGCCGCCGGATGGATGAACGCCCGGACCGGGTCGGCGGGAAACCCCGGTGGCAGGATGAGCCACAGCTCGCGTGATTGGCCGAGATAGTCGATCGGCAATGGCAAACACCAGCCATGGCGCGCACCCCGCACGACCCTGTCGATAGTGGCGCAGGGGAGGGGCGCGAGCACGCCGGTATGCCCGAAGTGCCGCTGCAGTTGCGCCTCCGCCTGTTCGTGCGGAAGGCGCGTGGCGATGTTCGCACCTTCAGCCAAGGCGGCCCAATGACTTCGGCTGCGCGGCCTCCCGGGGTTCTGCAGGGGCCAGGCCGCGGAACGTCGTGCTTACGGCGCCTGCCTTGCGCAAGCGATCGGCCGTGGTGTCGTTCAATCCTGGCAATGGGTGACCCAGGCCGGCTTCTTCGAGTAGGAAGGTGCGTGCGCGCTTGCGTGCTTCAGGACCGAAGGCCGTCAACACCGCCTCCTCGAAGTCCCGCTCCTCGCTGAACTCCACAAACCCAAGGCCCACGGCATTGGCAAGCTCGCCATGCCACTTCGCAAACATGGCGGCGTACGCAGGATCGCGATTCCACTTCTCGGCAAAGTTTTCGGCTGGCCGGCGCGGGTTGCACAGTACCCAAGACTGCCCGGTGCGAGCGTCCTGATCGAACTGATTCGGCATGCGCGCGATTATCTCGCGAATGGCCTGCAGCGCCGTCATCGGCTGTTGCTGCGAGAGCGCAGCGACTTCCATGTAAGCCTTGGCGGCCAGCGTGGTGATCACGACCGAAATCGGCACCGGGGCATCTGCGCCATGCCGTTCGCGAAAAGCATCGCGATGCCGCTTCATCAGCTTGACCGTCGCCCGCAACGGGTCGAAGGCATTGATGGCTGCGTGGCTGGGCAAGTCTTCGGCATCCGCCCGCTTCGTAGCTTCGGCGAAGGTGACCGAGTCCTGGTTCAGAGCAATGGACGTCTCACTGATGTCATTGAACCAGTCCGCAAAATCCCGCGGGTTGGTCGGATGCCAGTCCGCCTGCTTGTAGTCGGGCACTTCCAGCGGACCCCAGCCTTCGTCATCTTCATTGCCATCGCTTGCAATGGCGGGCGTGACGTCGAGATGCGCGGGCAAGCTCGCGTCGGCGTAATGCACGGTGACGCAACGGTTGCGGCGTTCGACGCCACCTTGGGTACGGGCACGGGCCTCGAGCTCGGTATACAGGGCCTCGAGCAATTCGCACGGTGTCAGTGCCGTTTCGCGCAGCAGCAAGATCGCGTCGACATCGATCTCGCCGTTGCCCAAGGCGCGGACGACCGTGCGTGTCAGAAACGAACCCTGCGGGAAGACATAGCCGTCGGCCAATGCCGGATCGTCGGGATCGACGAGAATCTCGCTGATCGCCTGGTAGTGGTTCTCGATCCGTTGGTATTCCGACGCGGGGACCGAGACGGCCTCCACGATGTTCAGCAGCAATTTTTCCCAGGCCTCTTCCTGCGGAGAGGTACGACGCGAGGGGAAGGTTGAAGTCGTCAAACCGTCGTACATGCGTGTGTCTCCTAGGAAGACGGGAGCAGCGGGAGGGACAGTGCCGGATGAAACAAACCATTCGGGCCTTCGGCGTCGTAGACCTGGATGGGGAAGCTAACTTTTGGCTTGATCGCCATGCCAAACGCCACCGCCAAGGAAGCGGGCATGGCCGGGAACACATGGATCGGCGTGGTCTTGGGCAAGACCGTTTCCAGTCGGGCGATCAGCCCGGCCACTTCAGTACGAAATGCATCGATCGTTGCGGCGGACTGCACCAGGTCCAACCGAGGCAGGTCGACGGACACATGGATGATCACGGGGGAGTTGTCGGGAAACGCGGCGCGCACCCGCTCGTGATCGATCGTGCCGGACAGCGAAAAAACGAGGGCCACGGGAGCATCCAGAGAGTCCGGCCACTCAACGCGGAATGCGCTGGCGGGCGCGTCGTTGGCCGGAAACAGCCAGCTGTGGGCGTAGCGATCCCATTGGAACGGATAGAGTTCGGCGGCGTGGCCGAGCGCGAAGCCCAGTGCCATCAGCGCTGGCATGTCGGCCAGGCCAAACAGGCCGATGGCGGGCTGACCCGCGCCTTGCATCTGCAGCAGCCCGACCTGCTTGCGGACCTCTGCCACCACATGGCGCCAGTAGTCGGGGCTTTGAGGCGCGTAGGCGCTTGCGTCGATGCGCAGTTCAAAGGGCTTTTGCGTGAGCACGAGGCCGCGTTGGATCGCCGCTTGCGGAATGGTGTTCGGACTTCCCGCGGCGATCTGCTGGCCAATCACGCCGAGGTAGTGGAGGCCGATCGCGACACGGCCATGGCTATGCTGGCCGGCCACCCGAATGGTCCCTTCATGTTGCTGCTTCCATTGGGCGAGCAACGCTTCCGGATAGTCCTGCTGCCACCCGGGCTTGTCGACCAAGGTGTGGCAGTTGGGGCAGAGCAGGATCAAGTTGTCCGGGTCATCGGAGAGTTGTGGGGATCGTTTCGCGTCGCCCCGCGGGCCGTCCGGGCTGGCGGCTACGTTATGGGCCAACTCGCCAAAGGGGCGGGTCTTGAAGAACACGGGGTCTTCGTACAAGACGACGCCACAACCGGGGCGGGCGCAGATACCCCCGCTGCGAGCCCAGACCGCCCGCTGCGTCGCTGGCGACGGATCTCGTCCCCGCTTCCGTAGTGTCCGCGGGGACCTCGCTGCTGGTTCCCCTGAATCTCCGCCCATACGCCCCTCTTGGAGTGATCACTCCTGAGCCTGCACGCACCCTGTCGCATGCGCTGCGACATAAACAAACCCCAGTACTGGGTGCAGATTGGCCCGACACCCCTCTATATTGGGGTGCCCGTCACGGTTTTCAAGGGCGCAGGGTACCGAGTCGGTGCTGGTCTCACGGGGCGCCATGCATGCGCCTTGGTCGCGGGTGAGGGCCATGCCGCCGTGGCCGCGGCGGAGAAGAAGTTAGCGGCAGCTACCCATGCCGCGCTATGCTGCATCCGTCCTAAGTATTTCTTAGATATGGCTGTGACTGGTGTAGCAGAACTCGAAGGGCTTCTCGAGCGAGCCCGCGCAGATGGGAAAGAGGAGCGCACATTCTTCCGATGCCTGCTCGGCGCCTGGGTCTATGCGCATGCACCGCTGTCGGATGATCACTCGCGGGTGCGTCTGATCCAGTTCCGACACCCGGACGGGTTCTATGCCGTGCCGTTCTTCTCCTCGGAGGCTAAGGCCCAAAGGGCCGGGCAAGGCGGGGTGCGAATCGTGAAGCTCACAGGGCGCGAGTTGCTGGCGGGCGCGCCAGGCGCGACTTTCATGTTGAATCCGAACGACGGGGGCTGCGTCCTGTACCCGGAAGAGGTTGACGCGCTGCTGAAGACCGGTGCGGTCGCCCGTGTCGAACAATTCCATCTGGATGATGAGAACCCCTTCCTCGTGAGCGAGCAGGCTGATCCACCAGCTTGGCTGATGCCGAGTCTGACGGCGCTTTACACGCAGTTGTCGTTTGTTGAGGCGGCCTACCTGCTGGAAGTGGCACCCTCGCAGGCGCCGACCGAGCGGAGCTTGCTGATTGCGCTGGCCGTAGCCGCCGAATATGCCGAACGCGCGGTCCGTGCCACGATTACAGCCATCCAGCCCTTATGCGCTCGATCCCATCTGGCGCTGGACATCACAGCGTTCGATCCCACGAAAGGGAAACCGGCGTACCTGTCGCACCCGGGCGTTGAGCGGTTCTATGGTCCACCGCTGAACTAATCCGATGTTGGCAACCTGCTAAGGCGCTGCGATGAAACATGCCGACTTCGCCATCGGGATCGAGTTCGAAACCGATCGTCGAGTCGTTCGCAGACTTGCTACTGCATGCACCGAGTCGACCGCGCCAGCAGACCGAACCTTGATGATCATGCCGCCGGCTACATGATCAGGTGTTGGGAGTGCTCGCCGACAATTCCCTGTTTGCCGGATTCGTGGCATGACTCATAAAAGATAAAGATATGGGATGCTTAGGCAATGACGATCTGGTCGAAACGGGACATGGAAGTAGCAGGCGATGTGCTCACCCAGTGGCAAGTTAACCACCGTGGGAGCCCGCTGAGGTCCGTTCCCTACGCCGATGCTCAGGAGGCCAGGTGTCACGAAAACGCCGCCGCCTATGTGTGTAATCACGGCGGCACCCTCGTCCCCGGTTTTTTGGTCGAGCACATAGTTGGTGCGAACTGGATCTATGTTCGCGCGCACTCGGTCGTCCGTCGGAACGGAGAGTTGATCGATCCGACGCTAAGCACCCAGCAACTAAAGGCGCAGGCGTTCATCGAGTACTCCGGATCAACGGAGGAATTTCTGCGTAATGCTCGGCAGTGGGCAGAGCTTCGATGCAGTGTCATGTGGCTGGGCGATGTTAGCGGCGCCAATTCGTGAAGTTGGCGCCATGAATATGGATCGCTTGGTTCTCTTGTGAAAGGGGGCGAGCAGCCAGCATTAGGTTGATAGTGAGATCGACTTGCTGATCGCTTGAATTGGTCGCGGTGATCAGCGTCTTCGGCGCACGCACGCCTACTTTGACTTTGTCGTTGAAGGCTCAGGCTCAAGCAAAAGCCTAGATCAACAGCCACTCTTGGTAGAGGCTTCCCTGAACAAATAGCCAGCAAAAGCCCTTGCTAACATAAGCAGTGGCAAGACCGTGGTCGCGGCGATGGCGGCGCTGCTCGCCGTGGTCGATGGTCGCCAGGCCGCGCTGATGGCGCCGACCGAGCTGCTGGCGGAACAACACCTCAACAACCTGCGCGGCTGGCTGGAACCGCTGGGCCTGCGCGTGTGCTGGCTGGCCGGCAAGGTCACCGGCAAGGCGCGGGCGCAGGCGCTGCGGGACGTCGCTTCGGGCGCGGCGCAAGTCGTGGTCGGCACCCATGCGCTGATGCAGGAAGGCGTGGACTTCCATGACCTCGCGCTGGCCATCGTCGATGAGCAGCATCGCTTCGGCGTGCACCAGCGGCTGGCCCTGCGTGACAAGGGCAAGGGCAGCGTGCCCCACCAGCTGGTGATGACCGCCACGCCGATCCCGCGCACGCTGGCGATGAGCGCCTACGCCGACCTCGACGTGTCCGCCATTGACGAGCTGCCGCCCGGCCGGACCCCGGTCACCACCATCGCGCTGGCCGCGGAACGCCGGCCGGAACTGGTCGAACGCATCCGCGCAGCCTGCGCCGAGGGCCGCCAGGCCTACTGGGTGTGCACGATCATCGACGAGTCCGAGGAAGTGGTGGCGCAGGCCGCGCAGTCCACCTTCGAGGCGCTGCAAGCGGCGCTGCCCGGTGTGCGGGTGGCGCTGGTGCACGGGCGCATGAAGGCGGCGGAGAAGCAGGCCACCATGCGCGCGTTCAAGCAGGGCGAGGTGGGCCTGCTGGTGGCGACCACGGTGATCGAAGTGGGCGTGGACGTGCCCAACGCTTCGCTGATGGTGATCGAGAATGCCGAGCGTCTGGGCCTGGCCCAGCTGCACCAGCTGCGTGGGCGGGTCGGTCGCGGCAGCGCGGCATCGAGCTGCGTGCTGCTGTACCAGTCGCCGCTGTCGGCGATGGCGCGCGAGCGGCTGGATACGCTGCGCCAGACCAATGACGGCTTCGCCATCGCCGAGAAAGACCTGCAGCTGCGCGGCCCCGGCGAGCTGCTCGGCACCCGCCAGACCGGGCTGGCCGCCTTCCGCATGGCCGACCTGGCGCGCGATGCCGACCTGCTGCCGCAGGTGCATGCACTCGCCGACCGGCTGCTTGCCGAAGCGCCGCAGCTGGCGGATCGCATCGTTGACCGCTGGATCGGTGGTGCCGCGCGCTTTGCCGCTGCGTAGCGTTCAGGCCTCGCAGGCGGGATCGGCGCCGCAATAGATGCCGTGCAGGGTTTCGATGACGCGCTGGGCCGGGCCCTCCGCCAGGGCGTAGAGGATCGTCTGCGCTTCGCGCCGCGTCGTCACCAGCCCGTCGTTGCGTAGCACCGCCAGATGCTGCGACAGCGCCGACTGGCTGAGATCGACCTTCGCATTGAGTTCGCCCACCGAACGCTCGCCGCCAAACAGCAGGCACAGCAGCATCAGCCGCTTGTCGTTGGCCAGCGCGCGCAACAGGCGCGCGGCATCGCCGGCATGCGCGCGCATGGCTTCCGGGTCCATGGCGGCAGCCGGTGCTGGAGGGGAAGGGTGGGTTCTGGTCATGCCGTGGGCGCGGAATCGGGCGGGAAATCGTGGCTTGAATTTATATCAGTTGACACTAATATAAGCAACAGCTAATTTATTCCTGCCGATTCGGCAGAGCGGGGGTGGAAGATGGCCAGGATTGTGGTGATGGGCGCCGGGCTTGGTGGCATGAGCGCGGCCTACGAACTTCGCGAAACGCTGGGCAAGGGGCACGAGATCGTGCTGGTGGGCAACGGCGACAGCTTCGGCTTCACGCCGTCCAACCCCTGGCTGGCGGTGGGCTGGCGCAAGCGCGACGAGATCAGCCTGGACGTGGCCGAACACGTCGGCCGCCACGGCATCCGCTTCGACGGCAGTGGCGTGGCGCAGATCGATGCCGCCGGCGATGCCGTGATCACCGGCAAGGGCGAGCGCATCGGCTACGACTACCTGCTGGTCTGCACCGGCCCGAAGCTGGCCTTCGAGGAAGTGCCCGGCACCGGCCCGGACGCCGGTTTCACCCAGTCGGTCTGCACCACCCCGCACGCCGCGCATGCGTGGGAGGCCTACCAGGCATTCCTGCAGAATCCCGGCCCGGTCGTGATCGGCGCGGTGCAGGGCGCCAGCTGCTTCGGCCCGGCCTACGAGTTCGCGATGATCGTCGATGCCGACCTGCGCAAGCGCAAGCTGCGCGACAGGGTGCCGATGACCTTCGTCAGCAGCGAGCCCTATATCGGCCACATGGGCCTTGGCGGCGTCGGCGATTCCAAGGGGCTGATGGAATCGGAGATGCGCCAGCGCCACATCAAGTGGGTCGTCAACAGCAAGGTGACCGAGGTGCGCGACGGCGAGATGACCGTGGTGCCGCACGACGAGAAAGGCCAGCCGCTGGAGCCGCAGCAGCTGCCGTTCGCCTTCGCCATGCTGCTGCCGGCGTTCAAGGGCGTCGAGGCGGTGGCCGCGGTCGAGGGCCTGTGCAACCCGCGCGGCTTCGTGATCGTGGACCGGCACCAGCGCAGCCCGAAGTACCCGAAGATCTTCTCGGCCGGCGTGTGCGTGGCGATTCCACCGGTGGAAGCGACCCCGATTCCCACCGGTGCGCCCAAGACCGGCTTCATGATCGAGTCCATGGTCACCACCATCGTCAAGAACATCCAGGCCGAACTGAAGGGCGAGGCGGCGGATTTCGAAGGCACCTGGAACGCGGTCTGCCTGGCCGACATGGGCGATACCGGCGCGGCCTTCGTGGCGCTGCCGCAGATCCCGCCCCGCAACGTCACCTGGACCAAGATCGGCAAGTGGGTGCACCTGGCCAAGATCGGCTTCGAGAAGTACTTCCTCTACAAGATGCGCCACGGCACCAGCGAGCCGATCTACGAGAAATACATCCTCGGCCTGCTCGGCATCGAGCGGTTGAAGGACGTCAAGCGTTCCAACTGAATCCAGACCCCCCAAGGAGAAATGACATGACCCTCGATCGAGCCGTACAGGCATTCGCCGGCGTGATGGTGCTGGTCAGCGTGCTGCTGACCCAGTTCGTCCACCCCAACTTCTTCTGGCTGACCGTGTTCATCGGCGCCAACCTGTTCCAGTCTGCGTTCACCGGTTTCTGCCCCGCAGCGATGGTGATGAAGAAGCTCGGCATCGGCCGCGGTGATGCCGCGTCCTGCAATCGTTGCTGATGCCGGTGCCGGAGAAGAGAAAATGATGCGCAAGCTGCGGCCCCTGTTGTTGCCCACCCTGCTGGCCCTGGCGGCCTGCGGCGGCGATGCTCCCGTCGCCACGCCGGTCCTGCCCAGGGACCTGGTCACGTTCACCGTGGCCGAAGGTGGCGCCCTGCCCGGGCAGGGCTGGGACGGCGTGGTCGAGGCGGTGCGCCGCGCCGACCTGGCCGCGCAGACGTCGGGCCGGGTGTCGGCCGTCGCGGTGGACGTGAATGACCGCGTCCGCGCCGGCCAAGTGCTGCTGCGCATCACCGCGGTGGAGCAGGACGCCGCCGCCAACGCGGCGCGCGCCCAGCTGCGCGCCGCGCAAGCCTCCGCCGCCGAAGCCGAGCAGAACTACCGGCGCTTTGCCGCGCTGGCCGAGGCGCAGTACGTGTCGAAGGCGCAGATCGACCAGGCGCGGGCGGCGCGCGATTCCGCCGCCGCCGCGCGCAACGCCGCCGCGGCGATGCTGGCGCAGGCCGCGCAGCAGTCGCAGTACACGGTGGTGCGTGCGCCGTTCGATGGGGTGGTGGCGCGGCGTGACGTCGAGCCCGGCGAGACCGTCGCCCCCGGCATGCCGCTGCTGGCGGTGTACGCGCCGGACGTGTTGCGCGTGGAAGTCGCCATCCCCCAGACCCGCGCCGAGGCGATCCGCAGGGATCCGCGCGCGCAGGTGCTGCTGGGCGATGGCCGCAGGTTCGCGCCTTCGGAGGTGGTCGTATTCCCGGCGGCCGATCCGGCCAGCCACAGCGTCAACGTGCGCGTGAACCTGCCGGCGCTGGAGCCACAGCCGGCGCCGGGCACCACCGCCAAGGTGGTGTTCAGCGCCGATGCGCAGGGCCGGGCCGGCACGCCGGCGGCAGGCGTGCGCATTCCCGCCGCCAGCATTGCCCAGCGCGGCGAGCTGTCTGGCGTGTACGTGGTGCAGGACGGCCGCCTGCTGCTGCGCCAGCTGCGGCTGGGCGCGCGCAGCGGCGATGCGGTGGAGGTGATTGCCGGGTTGAAGGCCGGCGAGGTGGTGGCCAGCGATCCGGTGGCCGCCACCCGGGCGATTGCCGCGCAGCGCAAGGCGGCGGAGGCGAGCCGTGACTGACGGTCAGCGTTTCGGCATTTCCGGGCGGCTGGCGGCGACGTTCCAGCGCAATCCGCTGACCCCCATCCTGGCGATCATGGGCCTGCTGCTGGGCATGCTGGCGGTGGCGATCACGCCGCGCGAGGAAGAGCCGCAGATCGACGTGACCATGGCCAACGTCATCGTCCCGTTCGATGGCGCAGGCGCGCGCGACGTCGAGCAATGGGTGGCCACGCCGCTGGAGCAGAAACTTTCGGAGATCGAGGGCGTCAAGCACGTGTATTCGATCAGCCGCCCCGGCATGGCGGTGCTGACGGTCGAATTCGAAGTCGGCGTGCAGCGCCAGCCGGCGCTGGTGCGCCTGTACAACCAGGTGTTCTCGAACGCCGATTTTCTGCCGCAGCGCGCCGGCGTCGGCCAGCCCATCGTCAAGCCCAAGGGCATTGACGACGTGCCGGTGATGGCGCTGACCCTGTGGAGCGACGATCCGCACATGGACGCCACCGCGCTGGGCGAAGTGGCGCATACGCTGGAAGCCGAACTCAAGCGCGTGCCCGGCACCCGCGACGTTTACACCATCGGCGCGCCCGACCGCAGCGTGCTGGTGACGCTGGATGCGCCCAAGCTGGCCGCCTACGGCATGAGCGGCAACGATCTGGCGCAGGCGCTGCAGGCGGCCAATATGGTGCACCAGGCCGGCGAGCGCGTGGACGCGGCGCAGGGCGCGGTGCCGGTGACGGCGGGCAGCTATCTGGCCAGCGCCGAGGACGTGGCCGGGCTGGTGGTCGGCAGTAATGGCGGCAAGCCGCTGCTGCTATCCGACGTGGCCACCATCGAGGCGCGCGGCGATCTTGCCCGCCAGTACGTCTGGCACGGCGCACCCACGGGCCGGGCCGGGCCGAAGGCCGGCAGCGCGCCGGCAGTGACGATTGCCATTGCGAAAAAACCCGGCAGCAATGCCAGCGATATCACCACCGCGATTGCCCAGCGCATCGAACAACTCAAGGGCGAACTGATCCCGCAGGGCGTGCAGGTCAGCGTGACCCGCGACTACGGCGCCAGCGCCAGCGACAAGGCGCAGAAGCTGATCCAGAAACTGGTGTTCGCCACCGGCAGCGTGGTGCTGCTGGTGCTGTTCGCGCTCGGCTGGCGCGAGGCCATCGTGGTCGGCGCGGCGGTGGTGCTGACGCTGGCGGTGACCCTGTTCGCCTCCAAGGTGATGGGCTTCACCCTCAACCGCGTCTCGCTGTTCGCGCTGATCTTCTCGATCGGCATCCTGGTCGATGACGCCATCGTGGTGGTGGAGAACATCCACCGGCACATGGCGCGCGGCGGCAAGAGCCTGGCAGAGGCGATCCCGCCGGCGGTGGACGAAGTGGGCGGGCCGACCATCCTGGCCACCTTCACCGTGATCGCCGCGCTGATGCCGATGGCCTTCGTCTCCGGGCTGATGGGCCCGTACATGCGGCCGATCCCGATCAACGCCTCGGTGGGCATGCTGCTGTCGCTGGCGATTGCGCTGATCGTCACGCCGTGGCTGTCGCTGAAGCTGCTGTCCCGCCACGGACATGCGGCCGAAGGCGACCACGCGCACGAAGGCGCTCCCGACAAGAGCGCGCAGGCCAGTTGGCTGCACCGGTTGTTCGAAAAAGTGATGAGCCCGTTCCTGCGCGGCGACGGCGCGGCGCGCAAGCGCGGCCTGCTGTTCGCCGGCATGGTGGGCTTGGTGCTGCTGTCCGCGTCGCTGGCGGTGTTCAAGCTGGTGGTGTTGAAGATGCTGCCGCTGGACAACAAGTCCGAGGTGCAGGTGGTGGTGGACATGCCGGAGGGCAGCACGCTGGAGCAGACCAATGCGCTGCTGGCCGAGCTTGCGGCCAGGCTCGATACGGTGCCGGAAGTGCTGGACTACCAGGCCTACGCCGGCACCGCCGCGCCGATCAATTTCAACGGCCTGGTGCGGCAGTATTTCCTGCGCAGCGGCAGCAATGTCGGCGACCTGCAGGTCAACCTGCTGGACAAGCACGCGCGCGATCGCCAGAGCCACGAGATCGCGCTGGCGATGCGGCCGATGCTGGCGAAGGCCGGGGCGAAATACGGCGCCTCGGTGAAGGTGGTGGAGGTGCCGCCGGGCCCGCCGGTGCTCTCGCCGCTGGTGGCCGAAGTGTATGGCCCGGATTACGCCGGCCAGCGCAAGGTGGCGCTGGCACTGGCGCAGGAACGCTTCGCCACGACCCAAGGCATCGTCGATATCGACACCACCGTGGAAGCCGCCGCGCCGCGCGAGCAGGTCGTGGTCGACCGTGCGCGCGCCGCCCGCCTCGGCGTGCCGCAGTCGGCCATCGCCGACGCCATCGCCATGGGCGTGTCCGGGCTGGACGCCACCTACGTGCACGACGGCGCCTCGAAGTATCCGCGCCCGGTGCGTCTGCGCCTGCCGGCGCAGGACCAGGCCGCGCTGGGCTCGCTGCTGGCTCTGAAGGTGCGCGGTGCGCAGGGCCAGCTGGTGCCGCTGTCCGAGCTGGTGCGAGTGGAGAAGGCGACGTGGGACGGCGCCATCCACCACAAGGACGGGCTGCCGGTGGTCTACGTGACCGCGGACGAGGCCGGCGCGCTGGACAGCCCGCTGTACGGCATGTTCGGCATCGTCGGCCAGCTGGATGACCACAAGGTGGCGGGGCAGCAGCTTGCGCAGACCTTCATCACCCAGCCGGCGGACACCAGCGGCTATGCGGTGAAGTGGGACGGCGAGTGGCAGATCACCTACGAAACCTTCCGCGACATGGGCATCGCCTACGCCGCCGGCATGGTGCTGATCTACCTGCTGGTGGTGGCGCAGTTCCGCAGCTATCTGGTGCCCTTGGTCATCATGGCCCCGATTCCGCTGACCGTGATCGGGGTGATGCCCGGCCATGCGCTGCTGGGCAAGCAGTTCACCGCCACCAGCATGATCGGCATGATCGCGCTGGCCGGGATCATCGTCCGCAATTCCATTCTGCTGGTGGACTTCATCAACCAGGAGACCGAACGCGGCGTGCCGCTGGTGGACGCGGTGATCGACGCCTGCGCGGTGCGCGCCAAGCCGATCGTGCTCACCGGCGTGGCGGCGATGCTGGGCGCGTTCTTCATCCTGGACGACCCGATCTTCAACGGCCTGGCGATCTCGCTGATCTTCGGCATCCTGGTCAGCACCGTCCTCACGCTGGTGGTGATTCCGTTGCTGTATTACGTGCTGAAAAGTAGGGCGGCGGGTGCCGGCCATGCCTGAGCAACCGAATGGAGGAACCCGATGAGCGAAGACGACGGCATCCGGCTGCTGCTGGAACAGGAAGGACCCTACGCGTTCCGGATCAGTTTCGAGGGCGCCGGGCTGGATGCACTGCACACCGATGAAAGCGCGCCGCTGGGCGCGGGCGCGGGTCCGAATCCCTCGCACCTGCTGCTGGCGGGCGTGGCCAACTGCCTGTCGGCCAGCCTGCTGTTCGCGCTGCGCAAGTTCAGGAACGCGCCCGGCCCGATCCGCACCGAAATCGTGGCGCACAAGGCGCGCAACGAAAACGGGCGGTGGCGCATCCCGCGCGCAGAGGTTGCGATCCGGCTGTCGGATGCCGCGGCCGGACTGGAGCATTTCGAGCGCGTGCTGGCGCAGTTCGAGGAGTTCTGCATCGTCACCCAGAGCGTGCGCGAAGGCATGCAGGTGGACGTGCGCATCATCGATGCCGATGGCGCCGAATATGTGCCCGGGGGCGCGGGGGAGGCCGCATGAGCGTGCCCTCCACCATCGTCGCCTGCCCGTCCTGCAACGGCCTGAACCGCGTGCCCGATGCGCGGCTGGCGGAAGCGCCGAAATGCGGGAAGTGCGGCGCTGCGCTGTTTGCGGCGCACCCGCTGGCGCTGGGGCTGGACAACTTCCAGGCGCATGTCGAGCGCGCGAGCCTGCCGATACTGGTGGACTTCTGGGCGCCGTGGTGCGGTCCGTGCCGGATGATGGCGCCGCAGTTCGAGGCGGCCGCCGCCCAGCTGGAGCCCCAGTTGCGCCTGGGCAAGATCGATACCCAGTCCGAAACCGTGCTGGGCCAGCGCTTCGGCATCCGCAGCATTCCCACCCTGGTGCTGTTCCGCGAGGGGCGGGAGCTTGCGCGCCAGGCCGGTGCGATGGGCACGGCTGATATCGTGCGCTGGACGCGCCAGTACCTTTGATTGCAGGAGTGTTTCCGTGAGCCAGTCCTATCCCGAGCTGATCGACGACCTCAATGCCGCCATCGGCAAGCTGCGCGAGGGTGCGCCGGATCCGATGCGCGGCTTCTCCGCCTTGGCCCGTGAAGCGCTCAAGCCCGGCGCGCTGGACGTGAAGACCAAGGAGCTGATCGCGATCGGGATTGCCATCGCCACCCGCTGCGACGGCTGCATCGGCTTCCACGCCAAGGCCGCGATCAAGGCCGGCGCGAGCCGCGAGGAAATCCTCGAGACCCTGTCGATGGCGATCTACATGGGCGCCGGCCCGTCGATGATCTACGCGGCGGAAGCGCTGCGCGCCTTCGACGAGCTGTCGCCTTCTCAGGAGACACAGGCATGAGCGCGCAGCGGCGAACCGTGTTGCCAGCGCTGCTGCTGGCGCTCGCGCTGGCAACCGGCTGCGCGCATGCGCCGCCGGCGGCGACCTCGGTGGCGCTGCTGCAGCCGCTGCGGGGGCTGTACACCGCGGGCCAGCCGGCGGCCAGCGACTGGCAGGCGATCAAGGCGCGTGGCGTGCGCACCGTGGTCAACCTACGCCCGCCGGGCGAGCTGAAGGATCGCGACGAGGCCGCCGAAGTCCGCGCAGCCGGCCTGCACTACATCGAAATCCCGGTCAGCGGCGCCGAAGGCATCAATCCGGCCAATGCGCGCGCGCTGCATGCGGCGCTTGCGCCGGCGCACGGCGGCGGGGTGCTGGTGCACTGCGCCAGCGGCAACCGCGCCGGCGCGCTGCTGGCGCTGGAACAGCACGAATTCGACGGCGTGGCTGCTGCGCGTGCGCTGGAGATCGGCAAGTCGGCCGGCGTCACCGGGCTGGAAGGCAAGGTCCGGCAGGCGCTGGGGATCGTGGAGTAGGCGACATGGGCGAACGCATCACCGTCGTCGGCGCGGGTTTTGCCGGCCTGACCGCACTGCGCACCCTGCGCAAGCACGCGCCCGACGCGTCGCTGACCCTGGTTGCGCCGCGTGCCGAGTTGCATTACCTGCCGGGCACGATCTGGATTCCCTCGGGCCTGCGCAGCCGCGCCGACCTGGTGGTGCCGCTGGACGACTTCCTGCGCCGCGAGCGCATCAGCTTCCATCGTGCGCGCGCCACCGGGCTGTCGGCGGACGGGCGCGTGCTGCACACCGACGCCGGCGACGTCGCCAACGACGGCCTCATCATCGCAACCGGCGCGCGCTTCCTGCGCAAGCTTCCCGGCATCGAGCACGCGATCATTCCCTGCGAGGGCGTGGATGCCGGCGAGGCGATCCGCGACCGCCTCATCGCCCTAGACGGCGGCACCCTCTGTTTCGGTTTCGGCAGCAACCCGAACGAACCCATCGCCATGCGCGGCGGCCCGATGTTCGAGTTCACGTTCGGTATCGACACCCTGCTGCGTCGGCAGCGACGGCGCGATCGCTTCAGGCTGGTCTTCTTCAGCCCGTCGGAAAAGCCGGGCCAGCGGATGGGCGACAAGGCGGTCGGCCTGATCCTCGGCGAGATGCGCAAGCGCGGCATCGACACCGTGCTGGGCGAGAAGCCGCAGCGTTTCGAGGCCGATGCGGTGCAGCTGGAACGCACCCGCATCGCCAGCGCCATGACCCTGTTCATGCCCGGCCTGACCGGGCAGGCGTGGCTGGACGAAACGCCGCTGCCGCGTTCGCCCGGTGGCTTCGTGCAGGGCGACGCGCAGTGCCGCGTGCCCGGGTTCGAGCACATCTTCGTCGCCGGCGACGGCGGCAGTTTCCCCGGCCCGGACTGGCTGCCCAAGCAGGCGCATCAGGCCGACCTGCAGGCGGAGGTGGCCGCGCGCAACCTGCTGCGCACCCTGCGCGGCGAGCCGGCGGAGGAGGCGTTCACCGCCGAGTTGGTGTGCATCGTCGATACGCTGGATCGCGGTTTGCTGGTGACCCGCAAGACCGGCGGCTCACGTGCGCTGCCACCGCTGCGGGCGATGCACTGGGCCAAGTCCGCGTTCGAGAAACGCTACCTGCGCCGCTATCGCTGAGCACCCGCAGCTTGCGGTCATAATGCGGCGATGAGCCATGACCGCATTCCCCTGTTGATTGATACCGACCCCGGCGTGGACGACGCGCTGGCCCTGCTGATGGCCTTCGACGACCCTCGCCATGAGGTGGTCGGCCTGACCATCGCCGCCGGCAACGTCGGCCTGCGCCATACCGTCGCCAACGCGCTGAAGCTGTGCGAGGTCTGTGGGGTGGGCGTGCCGGTATTCGCCGGTGCCGATGCGCCGCTGGTGTTCCCGGCCCGCGACGCCGCCTACGTGCACGGCCGCGACGGCTTCGGCGACACCGGCTACGCGCCGGCCGCCCGCGCCGCCGAAACCGAGCACGCCGCGCTGGCCATCCTGCGGCTGTCGCACGAACACGCCGGCAGGCTGCTGCTGGTGGCGTTGGGGCCGCTGACCAACCTCGCGCTGGCGCTGAAACTGGATCCGACCCTGCCGCAGCGGATCAAGCGATGCGTGGTGATGGGCGCGGCGGTCAGCGCCCACGGCAATATCAGCGCGGCTGCCGAATTCAACATCGCCTTCGACCCGGAGGCGGCGCATATCGTGTTCTCGGCCTTCCCGATGGTCGAGCTGGCCGACTGGGAAGCCGTGCTGGCACACGGGTTCCGCCATGACGACGCCGAGCGCTGGCTGGCCGCGGCGTCCCCGCGGGCGCGCTTCTACGCCGGGATTTCCGAGCATACCCGCGCCTGGGCCAAGGCCGGGCGCGGCGAGCGCTGGCACGCCGCCGACGCGCTGGCGATGGCGCTGGCGCTGCAGCCGGAGGGCGCGCAGGAGCTGCTGGAGCGCCCGCTGGCGGTGGAAACCGCCGGCCAGCACGCGCGCGGCGCCACCATCGTGGACTGGAACCGGCAGACCGGCGCGGCCGACAACGTGGCCATCCTCATGCGCTACGACCAGGCGCGGTTCGAGGCGACGATCGAGCGCGCGCTGGCTGCTTGCTGAGCCGGGTCGCGGCGCCGGATCCGGGCCGGTTGCACGGGGAGGGCGGGCGTCGCTATAATGCGCGGCTCTTTCTCCCGTTCCACTTCCCAGAGTTTCCATCATGAAAGCCGGCATCCATCCCGAATACCGCGACGTCGTCTTCCAGGACGTGACCTCGGACTTCAAGATCCTGACCCGCTCGACCCTCTCCAGCAAGGAGACGGTGAAGTGGGAAGACGGCAACGAGTACCCGCTGATCAAGGTGGAAGTCTCGTCGTCCTCGCACCCCTTCTACACCGGCCAGAACAAGGTGATGGACACCAGCGGCCGCGTCGACAGGTTCCGAAAGCGCTACCAGAAGTAAGCGCCCGCGACAGCGTGTGCATGAGCGGCCGCCCTTGGGCGGCCGTTTCGTTTTGGTTGATCCGGGTCAGGCGCCTGCGACTTTTGTCCGGGGTGCCGGACTGGCCGCATATGCGATAATTCCGCTTTCCCATGCGCTGGCGCATGGCCCCGAGCGGCCGCGTGCCGGGCACCCCCAATGGAGTTGCGCCGTGTCCGAACTTGACCAGATCACCATGACCGCAGGCGACAAATCGGTCGTCATGCCCGTGCTGAAGCCCACCCTGGGCCAGCCCTGCGTGGACATCGCCAAGCTGCCCAAGGAAACCGGCTGCTTCACCTACGATCCGGGCTTCGGCGCCACCGCCAGCTGCAAGTCGGCCATCACCTACATCGACGGCGACGCCGGCGTGCTGCTGTACCGCGGCTATCCGATCGAGCAGCTGGCCGAGAACTCCACCTTCACCGAGGTGGCCTACCTGCTCATGCACGGCGAGCTGCCGAACGCGCAGCAGCTGGACGGCTTCGAGCACGAAGTCACCCACCACACGATGATGCACGAGGCGTTCCGCACCTTCCTGTACGGCTTCCGCCACGATGCGCATCCGATGGCGATGCTGACCGGCATGCTGGGCTCGCTGGCCAGCTTCTACCACAACGACCTCGACCTCGAGGACCCGGAGCAGCGCCGCCTGGCCGCGATCCGCCTGATCGCCAAGGTGCCGACCATCGCGGCGGCCTGCTACCGCTATTCGATCGGCTGGCCGATCCGCTACCCGCGCAACAACCTCGACTTCACCACCCGCTTCCTGCACATGATGAAGGAAGTGCCGAGCGAGCCGCTGGAGCTGAACCCGGTGGCTGCCAAGGCGATGGATCTGCTGTTCATCCTGCACGCCGACCACGAGCAGAACGCCTCCACCTCGACCGTGCGCCTGGTCGGTTCCACCGGCGCCAACCCGTACGTCAGCGTGGCCGCCGGCGTGGCCGCGCTGTGGGGCCCGGCGCACGGCGGCGCCAACGAGGCGGTGCTGAAGATGCTGGCCGAGATCGGCCGGCCGGAGAACGTGAAGTCGGCGATCGACAAGGCCAAGGACAAGGAATCCGGCTTCCGCCTGATGGGCTTCGGTCATCGCGTCTACAAGAACTACGACCCGCGCGCGGCGCTGGTGCGCAAGATGACCCACGACGTGCTGGGCGCGCTCAACGTCAACGATCCGCTGCTGGAAGTGGCGGTGCGGCTGGAAGAGGCGGCGCTGAAGGACGATTACTTCGTGCAGCGCAAGCTCTACCCGAACGTCGATTTCTACAGCGGCCTCATCTACAAGGCGCTGGGCATCCCGGTGGAAATGTTCACGGTGATGTTCGCCATCGCCCGCACCGCCGGCTGGGTCAGCCACTGGCTGGAGCAGCAGGAAGATCCGGAAAACCGCATCGGCCGCCCGCGCCAGATCTACACCGGCTCGGCCCAGCGCGACTACCTGGCGATGGCCAAGCGCTGAGCCAGCGCCACAGCGTCGCAACGAAAACGCCCCGCAAGGGGCGTTTTCTTTTGTGCGATGCGACCCGCGGCATGGCCGGGCAGCGGGGTTTCGCTGGCCGCGGGCTTGTCAGGGGTGCTGGTGCGCGCGGATTTCCTCCTCGGCCAGCAGCGCGCGCAGCTGCGCCGCCGAAGCGCGCTGCATCGGCCGTTCGTCGATGCCGGACAGTGGGGCCTGGCGCAGGCCGTCCAGCGGCAGCACGGTGGCGTCGAAGGCAAGCTCTTCGGCGCTGAACAGCCAGCCTGGCGCGTCCAGCGCGCGCTCCCGATCCAGCCGCAGGTGGCGGCTGCGCGGTTGTGCGGGGATGCCGTGTTCGTCCAGCCAGCGCGGCACCGCGTCGGGATCGTCGCTGTGCAGGTGCAGGTCGACCGCTGAACGGGCGTCGGCGGTGCCTTCCAGCACCGGCCCGACCAGCCGCGGCCGGAAGCCGGCGAAGAACTCCAGCGCGCGCAGCGCGGCCTCGCGACGGCGGCGCAACTCCAGCGGCTGGCGGTCGCCCAGGAACAGCCGCTGGTATTCGCGCAGTGCGTCCTCGATCTCGCGGTTGCGCGGCAGCGAGGCGTCGTCGAGGATGCCCAGCCGCTGTGCGGCCTTGCGCTTGGCCATGTGGAAATCGCGGATGCCGCCTTCGGCCATCAGCCGGGCGGCTTCATGCGCCAGCCGCTGGCGGCGCTCGCGGGTGCGGGTCTGCGCGTGCAGGTGCGCATGGGCGTGCTGACGGCTGTCCGGCATCGACGGAACCTCATGGCGACCTGCGCCGACTGTACCCGAGCGGGCAGCGGGCTGCGCGTGACGAAGGTTGGCCGTCAGAAGATGTCGAAGGATTCCTCGGTCGGCTGTTCATCGACTTCCGGCTCGACCAGCGATTCCTCTTCCATCCGCTGCAGGTCTTCGGCCTTGACCCATTCGACGATGCCGCCTTCGCCGCCCGGCAGCAGCCTGCCGTTGGCGCTGACGCCGACCTTGACCATGCCGGCGGGCGGTTCGGGCAGCCGCTCGGGCTGGCCCTTCAGCGCCACCTGCATGTAGCTGATCCAGATCGGCAGCGCCGCCTTGCCGCCGTATTCGCGATAGCCCAGCGAGCGGAAGTCGTCGCGGCCCACCCAGACGGTGGTGACGTACGGGCCGCCGAAGCCGGAGAACCAGGCGTCGCGGTGGTCGTTGGTGGAACCGGTCTTGCCGCCCACGTCCTCGCGGTTCAGCACCCGCGCGGCGGTGGCGGTGCCGCGCTTGACCACGTCGCGCATCATCGAGGCCAGCTGCCAGGCCACGCGCGGATCGATCGCACGCGGGGCGACCAGGATGTCCGGATCGACCGGCGGCGGCGTGGCGGCGGGTTGCGCGGCCGGCTTGCCGGCGGTTGCCGCGGACGCGGTTGCGCCAGCCGGACCGAGGTCGAAGCCGTCCACCTGCGTGGTGGCCGGTGCGGCGACTGCCCGGCCGGGAACGGTGGCAACCGCGCAGGATGGGCAGGCGACCGGCGCGGCCTCCTTGAAGACCTCCTTGCCGTCGCGATCGCGCACGCTGTCGATCACCCACGGGGTGACCAGGAAGCCGCCGTTGGCGAACGCGCCGTAGCCGCGGGCCACCGACAGCGGCGTCAGCGAGGCGGTGCCCAACGACATCGACAGGTTGGGCGGCAGGCTGGCTTCATCGAAGCCGAAATGGCTGATGTAGCGGCGTGCGTACTCCACCCCGATGGTGTCCAGCAGGCGCACCGACACCAGGTTGCGCGACTGCACCAGCGCCTCGCGCACGCGCATCGGGCCGGCGAAGTTGCCGCTGTCGTTCTGCGGCCGCCATTCCTTGCCGCGGCGGTCCTTGAACACCACCGGCGCGTCCAGCACGATCGAGGCCGGGTTGAAACCGCGCTCGAAGGCCGCGGCGTAGAGGAAGGGCTTGAAGCTGGAGCCGGGCTGGCGGCGTGCCTGGGTGGCGCGGTTGAACTTGTTGCCGGCGAAGCTGTAACCGCCCACCAGCGCGCGCAGCGCGCCGTTGTCGGCGTCCAGCGACACCAGCGCCACCTGTGCCCGCGGGATCTGGTCGATTTCCCAGCGCGGTGGCGCCTCGGGCTTGTCGGTGGGGGCGGGCAGCCGGCGCACGCGCACCACGTCGCCGCGCCTGGCCAGCGAAGCAGCTGATTTGCCGGTCCAGGCGATGGCACTGCCGCTCAACGCCAGTTCGCTGCCGTCGCGCAGCACCACTGTCAGGCGGCCGCCGGCGGTGTCGACCACCACCGCCGGCAACAGGTCGTTCTGCGTCGGGATCGCGCGCAGCAGCTGGCCGATGGTGGTGGCGTCGGCGCCTTCCGGGATCTGCACGGTTTGCTCTGGCTTGCGCCAGCCGTGGCGGCGGTCGTACACGCGCAGCCCATCCATCACCGCGCGGTCTGCGGCCGCCTGCAACACCGGGTCGATGGTGGTGGTGACGTGGTAACCCTTGTTCAGCACGTCACCGCCGAAGCGTTCCAGCATCTGCTGGCGCACCATCTCCGCCACATAGGGCGCGTACACCTCGATCTCCCGCTCGTGCGGCTTGGCGTGCATGGGCGCGCGGCGCGCGGCCTCGGCCTCGGCGCGGCTGACGAAGCCCAGCTCCGCCATCCGAGGCAGGATGTAGTTGTCGCGGCGGATGCGCGCGCGCTCGGGGTTGCTGAGCGGGTTGCCGCTGGACGGGAACTTGGGGATGCCGGCCAAGGTGGCGGCTTCGTCCAGGCTGAGCTGGTCCAGGCTCTTGCCGTAGTAGAACTCGGCCGCCGCCGCCACGCCGTAGGCGCGGTTGCCGAAGAAACTCTTGTTGAGGTACAGCTCGAAGATCTCGTCCTTGGCAAGCTCCCGCTCCATCTTCATCGCCAGCAGCATTTCGGCGAATTTGCGCCGGAAGCTGTACTCGGAGCTGAGGAAGAACTGCTTGGCCACCTGCTGGGTGATGGTGGAGCCGCCCGCCACCCGTTCCTGGCCGCCGGTCTTGGCCAGCAGCCAGACCGCACGCAGCACGCCCTTCACGTCGATGCCGTGGTGGTCGTAGAAATTGGCATCCTCGGCGGCCAGGAATGCCTGCTTGACCCGCAGCGGGACCTTGCCGATCTCGACCGGATAGCGCCGCATTTCACCGAACAGGCCGATCAGGCGGCCGTCGCGGGCGTACACGTACATCGGCTCCTGCAGTTCGATTGAACGCAGGCTCTGCACGTCCGGCAGGCGGGCGCTGACCGCGTAGACCATGATGCCGAGCGCCACGCCGCCGGCCAGGCAGACGGCGGCCGCGCCGAGCAGGATCCAGCGCAACAGGCGGGGGATGCGGGGCATGGGCGCAGATTCCGATTGCAGCAAACGGGGCTGCGGAGTATAGAGTAGGCGCCGGTAACGACCGGCCCACGGGGGTGGCCGGTTTCCCTTCGCGCATGCGTAAATGGAAACCGGACAGGGCGAAATGGGGCATGTCAGACTTGTGCATCGGTGGAAACCGGTTGCCTTGTCGTGAAAAGTCCGTTATTCATGTAGTACAGCACCTGTTGCGCGTAAGCGCATGTGGCAAGGGGAGATACCGTGGGTCTGGGGACGAAGACGCAACCGCCGTTGATCGGCGTGGACATCAGTTCGACCGCGGTCAAGCTGCTGCAGCTTGCGCGGACCGGCGACCGTTACCGCGTGGAGCACTACGCGGTGGAGCCGCTGCCGCCGAATGCCGTGGTCGAGAAGAACCTGGTCGAGGTCGAGGCCGTGGGCGAAGCGATTCGCCGCGCGGTGGCGCGTTCGGGAACGCGGATCAAGAACGCCGCCGCTGCGGTGTCCGGCTCCTCGGTGATCACCAAGGTGATCCCGATGCCCGCCGCCCTCAACGAGGACGAGCTGGAATCGCAGATCGAGCTGGAAGCGGTCAACTACATCCCGTACCCGGTCGAGGAAGTAAACCTCGACTTCGAGGTGCTGGGACCGATGCCCGGCAACAGCGAGATGGTGCAGGTGCTGCTGGCGGCCTCGCGCTCCGAGAACGTCGAGATCCGCGCCTCGGCGCTCGAGCTCGGCGGCTTGACCGCCAAGGTCATCGACGTCGAGGCCTTCTGCATCGAGAACGCCTTCGCGCTGATGGCGCCGACGCTGAACGTGCCGCGCGACGGCCTGGTGGCGCTGGTCGACGTCGGCGCCACCATGACCACGCTCAACGTCCTGCGCGGTGGCCGCAGCATCTACACCCGCGAGAACGTGTTCGGCGGCAAGCAGCTGACCGACGAGGTCATGCGCCGCTACAGCCTGAGCTATGAGGAAGCCGGCCTGGCCAAGCGCCAGGGCGGGCTGCCGGAAAGCTACGAGATCGAGGTGCTCGATCCGTTCAAGGAAGCCATGGTCCAGCAGGTCAGCCGCCTGCTGCAGTTCTTCTACGCCGGCAGCGAGTTCAATCGTGTCGACCAGGTGGTGCTGGCGGGTGGTTGCGCTTCCATCCCCGGCATCGCCGCGATGGTGGAGGAGCAGCTCGGTATCCCGAGCGTGATGGCCAACCCCCTGGCGCAGATGACGCTGGGCCCGCGCGTGCAGGCGCATGCCCTGGCGCAGGACGCCCCGGCGTTGATGATCGCCTGCGGGCTGGCACTGAGGAGCTTCGACTGATGGCACGGATCAATCTCCTCCCGTGGCGCGAGGAGCGCCGCAAGGCCCGGCAGAAGGAATTCGCCGGCATGGTCGGGCTGGCGGTCGTCGCCGGCCTGCTGTTGTCGTTCCTGATCTACAGCTTCTACAGCGGCCGCGTTTCCACCCAGACCGCCCGCAACGAATACCTGCGCGGCGAGATCGCCAAGGTCGATGGCCAGATCAAGGAGATCGAGGCGCTCGACAAGAAGAAGTCGAAGCTGCTGGCGCGCAAGGAAGTGATCGAGCAGCTGCAGGCCAACCGCGCGCAGATGGTGCACCTGTTCGACTCGCTGGTCCGCACCATCCCCGACGGGGTGGCGCTGACCGCGATCAAGCAGGAGGGCGATATCCTCACCCTGAGCGGTCGCTCGCAGTCCAATGCGCGGGTCTCGACCTACATGCGCAATCTGGAAAGCTCGGGCTGGATGACCAACCCCGATCTGAACGTGATCGAGGCCAAGGAAGGCAATACCGGCCTGCCCTACGAATTCACCCTGAAGGTCAAGCTGGCCAATCCGAACGCGCCCAAGGACGGCGAGGCCGCGACGAAGGCGCCGGTCGCGCCGAAGGCGTCCGCGCCTGCTGCTGGAGGAGCCGCCTCGTGAACAACAAAAAGAAGGTCAACCTTCGCGAACTGGAACTCAACAACATCGGCGGCTGGCCGCGCCAGGCGCAGCTGGGTTTCTGCGGCCTGATCGTGCTGTTGCTGGTCGTGCTGGCCTGGTTCCTGGTGGTCAGTGGCAAGCGTGACGAGCTCAAGGGGCTCGAGGCGCAGGAAACCGAGCTGCGTACCGAGTTCGAGACCAAGCAGGGCCGCGCCGCCAACCTGGAACCGCTCAAGCAGCAGCTGGCGCAGATGGAGCAGCAGTTGCAGCAGATGCTGCGGCAGCTGCCCAGCAAGACCGAAATGCCCGACTTGATCGTGGACATCTCGCAGACCGCGCTGGCCACCGGCATTCAGAACGACCTGTTCCAGCCCGGTCCGGAGGCGAAGCAGGAGTTCTACGCCGAGAAGCCGATCATGCTGCGGATGGTGGGCAGCTACCACCAGTTCGGCGCCTTTGTGAGCGGCGTGGCATCGCTGCCGCGGGTGGTCATCATGACCATGCACGACATCTCGCTGCAGCCGAAGAAGACCAAGGACAACCCGAACGCCCGCATCGGTGCCAACAGTGCGCTGGAACTGGCCGGTACGGTCAAGACCTACCGCTACCTGGACGAGGAAGAGGCGGCGCAATCCGAGGCGGCCGTTGACGCCGCCAAGAAGGAGGGCAAGTGACCATGCGCCTGACATCGCTTAGTCGCGTCTTCCGCCTGGCGTCCGTGTTGCTCCTGTGCGGCCTGCTGGCCGCCTGCGGCAGCGGCCGCGGCGACCTGGAGAAATGGGTGGCCGAGGTCAAGGCCAAACCCGCCCCGCCGCTGGATCCGCTTCCGGTCATGCAGCAGTTCGAAACGTTCGAATACACCGCGCAGAACATGCGCGACCCGTTCGACCAGGCCTTCAGCGGGGAAGGTTCCAGCAGCGGCCCGCGGCCCGACCCGGGCCGGCGCAAGCAGACGCTGGAGATGTTTTCGCTGGACAGCCTGAAAATGGTGGGCTCGCTGGGGGGCGGCAAGAACCTGGTGGCGCTGGTGATGGCCCCGGACAAGGTGACCTACCGGGTAATGCCGGGGGTTTACCTGGGGCAAAGCGACGGCCGGGTGACCGGCGTCTACGAAGACCGGATCGAACTGGTCGAACTGGTTCCGGATGGCGCAGGCGGCTGGCTGGAACGTCCCGCCAAGCTGGCGCTCGAAGACAATTGATTTGGGGAATAGACCGATGACCGTCAACAACGCCAAGCAAACGCAGTCCGTCCGGCGCCCCTTGCACCTAGGGGCGCTCGCGGCAGGACTCGCGGCAGGCCTCTATGCGGCTGGTGCGGCTGCACTGCCCGCCACCACCGTGGTCCTGGGCATGGGCCAATCCGCTACCGGAGCCCTGGCCGATCCCGCCAAGCGCATGCCGGACGCGGTCACCGTGTCCGCGATCGATTTCAAGCGCGGTGACGACGGGGCAGGCAAGCTGATCCTGCGCTTCTCGGGCGAGGGCGCTGCCCCCGACCTGCGCAACATGGGCTCCAGCGTGGTGGTGGACATCGGCAACGCGCAGTTGCCGGCGGCGCTGCAGCGCCCAATCAACGTCACCGACTTCGCCACACCCGTGCAACGGATCGACGCGCGCGCAACCAGCAGCGGCGCGCAGTTAGTGCTGGGGACCAAGGGCCTGTTCGAATCCATGGCCTACCAGCGCGGCAACGAATACATCGTGGAAATCCTGCCGCGCGCCGCTGCGCCCGTGGTGGCGCAGGTCCAGGGCCGTACCCCCGCCGTCGGCGCCACCGCCAGCGGCGGTGCCGGCAGCGAAGCGGTCACGCGTTACGGCGGCAAGCCGGTGACCTTCAACTTCCAGGACGTGCCGGTGCGCACCGTCCTGCAGCTGATCGCCGACGAATCCAACCTCAACATCGTCGCTGCCGACACCGTGCAGGGCAACGTCACCCTGCGCCTGGTCAACGTGCCGTGGGACCAGGCGCTGGATCTGGTGCTGCAGGCCAAGTCGCTGGACAAGCGCCGCAGCGGCAACGTGGTGTGGGTGGCCCCGCAGAAGGAAATCGCCGATTTCGAGCAGGCCAAGGAAGATGCCCGCATCAACCTCGAGGAGCGCGCCGAGAAGGTGACCGAATACATCCCGGTCAACTACGCCAATGCCGAGGACATCGCCCGCCTGCTGACCGAAGAGAGCAAGGGCAACCAGCAGGGCGGTGGCCAGAGTGGCGGCCAGAACGCGCAGGACCGTGGCTTCCTGTCCGGACGCGGCAGCATCAGCTTCGACAAGCGCACCAACACCCTGCTGGTGATCGACATCCCGCAGCGCGTGGCCAACATCAAGAATCTGGTGCAGCAGCTCGACAAGCCGGTGGATCAGGTGGTGATCGAAGCCCGCATCGTGATCGCCAACGAGAACGTGGCGCGCGAGCTGGGGGCCAAGTTCGGCATCACCGGCGTCAAGGACAATGTGCTTTACAGCAATAGCATTGGCAACAACATTGCCAATCAAAACGCGATCGTGAACGCGAACAACCAGAACAACAGCGCCAATCCGCCGAGTCCACCGGCGGTTCCGACGATCACGCGCGGCTTGATGAGCAACCTGCCCGCGTCGTTGACCGGTGCCAACGCCGGTTCGCTGGCGCTGTCCATCCTCAACGCGGGCTACGCGCTGGACGTGGAGCTCTCTGCGATCCAGACCCAGGGCCGCGGCGAAGTGCTCTCCAACCCGCGCATCGTCACCAGCAACCAGAAGGAAGCGGTGATCCGGCAGGGTAAGGAAATCGGCTACCTGACCGTCTCCGGCGGCCAGGGCGGCAACGTGCCCACCGTGCAGTTCAAGGAAGCGCTGCTGGAACTCAAGGTGACGCCGACCATTACCAACGATGGCCGCGTCTTCCTGAACATGAGCGTGAAGAAGGACGAGCTGGACCGCTTCATCAGCCTGGGCAGCTTCGGCGAAGTGCCACAGATCGCCAAGCGCGAGGTCACCACGGCGGTGCTGGTCGAGGATGGCCAGACCGTTGTGATCGGCGGCGTCTACGAATTCAGCGACACTTCCGAGATATCGAAGGTGCCGTTCCTCGGCGACATTCCGCTGCTCGGCAACCTGTTCCGCAACAAGAACCGGAGCAAGAGCAAGGCCGAGCTGCTGGTGTTCGTGACCCCGAAGGTGATGCGCGTTGCCCAGCACTGACGGGTGTTGCCACGGTCAATGGAACGGGAGCCGAAAGGCTCCCGTTTCGTTTCCATCGTCGGAAACCGTGAGGGGCGACGCGATCGACGGGTCGCCAGCGCGCGGCGCGCGTGCGAACCTTTGTCGGTAGGACGGGTCGAAACAGCCTGCATTCGAGGAACAGACATGGACAACGCCGCACCCGAGGTTTCCCGCCTGCATGCCGTCTTCCGCGGCCTGCGCGATGCGCTGGCGGAGGAAATCGTCGGCCAGGCCGCGCTGATCGAACGCCTGCTGATTGCCCTGCTGGCGGATGGCCACCTGCTGGTGGAAGGCGCGCCGGGACTGGCCAAGACCACTGCGATCCGCGCGCTGGCGTCGCGTCTGGAGGCGGACTTCGCGCGCGTGCAGTTCACCCCGGATCTGCTGCCGGCCGATCTGACCGGCACCGAGGTGTGGCGTCCGCAGGACGGGCGCTTTGAATTCCAGCCCGGGCCGATCTTCCATTCCATCCTGCTGGCCGATGAGATCAACCGCGCGCCGGCCAAGGTGCAGTCGGCGCTGCTGGAGGCGATGGGTGAGCGCCAGGTGACGGTGGGGCGGGCGACCTATCCGCTGCCGTCGCTGTTCCTGGTGATGGCGACGCAGAACCCGATCGAGCAGGAGGGCACGTTCCCGCTGCCGGAAGCGCAGCTGGACCGGTTCCTGATGCATGTGCGGATCGGCTATCCGCAGGCGGATGCCGAAACCGAGATCCTGCGGCTGGCGCGAGAACGTGCCCGCGACGCGCTGCGCCCGGCTGCCACGCCGCCAACGCGTATCGCCCAGGCCGACGTGTTCGCTGCCCGGCGGGCCGTGCTCGACCTGCACATGGCGCCGCCGCTGGAACGCTACCTGGTCGAGCTGGTGCTGGCTTCGCGCGATGCCGGCCGCTATGACGCCGCGCTGGGCCGGCGCATCGCCAGGGGCGCCAGCCCGCGCGGCTCGATCGCGCTGGAGCGCTGCGCGCGGGCGCGCGCGTGGCTGGATGGGCGCGATTACGTTACCCCCGACGACGTGCGCGCCGTCGCGCCCGACGTGCTGCGCCACCGCGTGCTGCCCAGCTTCGAGGCCACCGCCGAGGGCTGGGACGGCGAGCGGCTGGTCGGCGAACTGCTGCGGCTGGTGCCGCTGCCGTAATCGCGGCCGGGAATCCGCAGGCAATGGCCCAGACTCCGCGATCCAGTACGCAGGCGACTACCGGCCCGACGGCGGGCGACGGCATCCTGCCCAGCCTGGCCGAACTGGTGGCGCTGCGCGCGCTGGCGCAGGGGCGGCGGCCGCCGCGGCGCGGCCAGCACGGAATGCAGGGGCATGCGCTGTCCAACCTGCGCGGGCGCGGGATGGAATATGCGGAGTCGCGCGAATACGCGGCTGGCGACGACGCCCGTCACATCGACTGGCGGCTGACCGCGCGCAGCGGCAAGGCGCATACCAAGCTGTTCCAGGCCGAACGCGAGCGGCTCACGTTGGTGGTGGCCGATACCGCGCCAGCGCTGTATTTCGGCACCCGGGTGCGGTTCAAGTCGGTGCAGGCGGCGCGCGCGGGTGCGCTGGCTGCTTGGCTGGCCGCGCGTGATGGCGACCGCATCGCCGCGCTGCGCGGTGCGTCGCAGGAAGCGCCGGTGGCGCCGGCCTCCGGCCAGCGCGGCGCGCTGCGCGTGCTGGATGCGCTGGTGCGCTGGTATGCGCGGCCGCCGGAGGACGATTCCGGGCTGGCGAAAGCGCTCGAGCACGCGCGCCGCCTGCTGCGGCCGGGTTCGCGGGTGATCGTGCTGGCCGATCCGGCCAGCGTGCTGGCGGTGCCGGCGCCGCTGTGGGCTGGCGTCGGCCAGCATCACGACGCCGTGGTGCTGTTGCTCACCGATCCGCTGGAACGGCGTCCGCCGGTCGCGCGCCTGCCGTTTTCGCTGGGCGGCGAGCGGCTGGAGCTGGCGCTGGATGCGGCCGCGGTCCGGCAGCGCTGGCAGCAGGCCTTCGACGCGCCGATGCAGGCTGCGCTGGCGCTGCTGCAGCGTCAGCGCATCCGCGCCCAGCCGCTGTCCAGCGATGATCCCGCCGATGCGTGGCTGGCGCTGCTGGATGGCCCGGCGAGGAGGACGGGGTGAAGCTGCAGCCCGCGCCGACGTTGCAGCTGAAAGACGTGCATCCGGGCGTCGCGCCGGACTGGTGGCCGCCGGCGCCCGGCTGGTGGCTGGTGCTGGCCGTCGCGGCGCTGCTGGCGCTGTGGCTGGGGACCTGGTGGCTGCGACGGCAACGCCGTCGGCGCGAACTGGCCCGCTACTTCGACCAAGCGCTGGCGCGTGCGGCATCGCCGCTGGCGCAGGTCGCGGCGATTTCCGAACTGCTGCGCCGCGCGGCGCGGAATATCGATCCAGCCGCGGACCGCCTGCAGGGCGAGGCGTGGCTGGCCTTCCTTGATGCCGGCATGAAACCCCCTGCGTTCCAGCATAGGCCCGGCGCGCTGCTGGTGGATGGCGCGTTCCGGCCCGCCGTCGATCCGGCCGCGGTGGACGCGCTGCGCGTCGTTGCACGCCGGCGCTACCTGCAGTGGATGCGCCGCGCATGAACCTGCTGCGCGAGTTGCTGGACATCGACGGCTTCGCCTGGCCATGGCTGTTGTTGGCGGCGGCGTTGCCGTGGCTGCTGCAGCTGTTGCCGCCATTGCGCAGCGCAAATGGCGAAGCAGCGCTGCGGGTACCGTGGCACCGACGCCTGCGCGAAGTTGCCGCGGGCAGCAGTGGCCGCCCGCATCCGCGCGGCTTTCCGTGGCTGCGCTGGCTGGCCTGGTGCCTGCTGTGCGTGGCAGCCGCGCGGCCGCAGCAGCTCGGGCCGCCAATGGCGCCGCCGCAGACCGGGCGTGAGCTGATGCTGGCGGTGGACCTGTCGGCCAGCATGGGCGAGGAGGACATGGAACTGGGCGGCCACATCGTCGATCGCCTCACCGCCGCCAAGGCGGTGCTGGCCGACTTCCTCGACCGTCGTGCCGGTGACCGCGTCGGCCTGATCGTGTTCGGCGACCGCGCCTACGCGCTGACGCCGCTGACGCCGGATCGCGAGAGCGTGCGCCAGCAGCTGGATGGCACCGTGGTCGGACTGGCCGGCCGCGCCACTGCGCTGGGCGATGCGATCGCGCTGGCCACCAAGCGGTTGCAGCAGCGCGATGCCAATGCGCCGGCACGCGATCGGGTACTCATCCTGCTGACCGACGGGGTCAACACCGCCGGGCTGCTGGAACCGGAGCGGGCCGCGCAGATCGCCCGCGATGCCGGCGTGCGCATCCACGCCATCGCATTCGGCGGTGCTGGCGCCGCGGTATCGGTGTTCGGCTTCCAGCTGCCGCTGGGCGGTGGCGACGAGGTCGACGAAGCCGGCCTCGCAAAGATCGCCGAACTGACCGGCGGCCGGTTCTTCCGCGCCCGCGCGGTGGACGAGCTGGCCGGCATCTATGCCGAGATCGACCGGATGGAGCCGGTGCAGCGGGCCGGGCAGGTGGTGCGTCCGCGGATCGAGCGCTACCCGCTGCCGCTGGGGTTGGCGCTGGCCCTGGGCGGGGTGGTGCTGCTGGCACGGAGGCGCGCGGCATGAGCGCGATCTGGGCCGCACTGGCGCAACTGCATTTCCTGCGGCCGTGGTGGCTGCTGGCGCTGTTGCTGGTGCCGCTGCTCGTTTGGCGGCTGCGCGCGCGCGCGCGCCGGCGTTCCGGCTGGCGCGAGGCGGTGGATGCACATCTGCTGCCGCATCTGCTGGAGCCGGGCGGTTCAGCGACGGGCGGCGCATGGACGCGGCGGCTGGCCTTGCTGGGGCTGCTGCTTGCGCTGCTGGCGCTGGCCGGGCCGAGCTTGCGCAAGCAACCGCAGCCGCTGTGGCAGAGCCGGCAGCCGCTGGTGCTAGCGCTGGATCTCTCTCGCGCTGCGCTGGCCCGCGACCTGCCTCCCACCCGGCTTGCACAGGCGCGCGCCAAGCTGGCCAGCCTGCTGCGCGAACGCGCTGGCGGGCAGGTGGCATTGGTGGCATTCGCCGAAGACGCCTACACCGTGGCTCCGCTGACCGACGATGCCGGCAACGTCGCCCTTTTCCTCGATGCCCTGGCGCCGGACGTGATGCCGGCCGACGGCCAGCGCATCGATCGCGCCATCGCCTGGTCGCAGCGCCTGCTGCAGCAGGCCGGTTTCCCGCGCGGCGACATCCTGCTGCTGACCGATCACGCCGATGCTGCCGCCATCGCGATGGCGGCCAAGGCTGCTGCCGCCGGCTATCGGGTGTCGGCGCTCGGGCTGGGCACGGCGCAGGGCGGCGTATTCGAAACCCCCGGCGGGCTGGCGCAGGCGCGGCTGGACGCGCCATCGCTGCGCGCGCTGGCAACCAGCGGTGGCGGCGGCTATCGCCGGCTGACGGCGGACGCTGCGGACCTGCGCGCATTGGGTGTGCTGGAGCCGCGGCAGGCCGACGGCGCCGCTGCGCGCGGCGCCAGTGTCAAGCAATGGCAGGACGATGGCGCATGGTTGCTGCCGCTGGCGCTGGCGTGTTTGCTGCCGCTGTTCCGTCGCGGCAACGTATTGGTGCTGCTGCTGGCCGCTGCGCTGTGGCTGCCGTCGCAGCCGGTAGCTGCGCAGGACGCTGGCAATCGCCACGGCACGCTCTGGCAGCGCGCCGACCAGCTTGCGCACGCACAGCTGCAGGAAGGCATCGCCGCGTACACGGCGAAGGATTACCCGCGCGCGATCGAGAAGTTTTCCAGCCTTCCCGGCGCCGACGCCCAGTACAACCTCGGCAACGCCCTGGCCCAGGCCGGGCGCTACGACGAAGCGCTGGCGGCCTACGACCGCGCGCTGCGCCAGCGGCCGGGCATGGCGGATGCCAGTTACAACCGCGCCCAAGTGGAAGCAGCGCGTCGTCGACAGCAGCAAAAGCAACAGCAGCAGAAACAGCAGCAGAAACAGCAACAGAAGCAGGGCCAACAGGAGCAACAGCAACAGGGTCAGCAGCAACCGCAACCGCAACAGCAGCAACAAGAACGAGCGCAGCAGCAAAACGGGCAGCAGAGCGCGGAGCCGGCCGCATCGCCCGGTGGCGGACAGGCGCAGCAGCCGGGTCAGCAGGGCGCACAGCAGCCACCGGCCGGGCAGCCACAACCGCCGCCAGAGGCGCAGGCTGAAGCACGCGAGAAGGTGCAGGCACAAGCCGATGCGGCCCAGCGCCAGCGCATGCAGGAGGTGTTGCGCAAGCAGGAGGGGCAACGCGCCGTCACCCAGGCCGATGCATCTGTGCAGGCACGGGAGTCACCGGAACAGCGCGAGCGTCGGCAGGCCAACGAAGCCTGGTTGCAGCGGGTACCGGACGATCCGGGCGCGCTGCTGCGCGCCCGGTTCCAGCTGGAAGCACGGCGCCGGCGCGAAGGCGGTGGACCATGATCCGGTTGATCGCCCGCGCGTTGCTGTTCTTGCTGGCGCTGGTCGCGCTGCCGGCGTCCGCGCAGACGCGGGCGTGGCTGGATCGCGCAGAAATCACTTATGGCGAAACCGTGGCGCTGAACATCAGCACCGACCAATCAGTGGCGGAAATCGACTACGCCCCGCTGCGCGCGCAGTTCGAGATCAGCGGGCAGAGCGTGCGGCGCAGCTATACGTTGGCTAACGGGCAGGCGCGGCGCATGTCGGTGTTCTCGGTCGGCCTGCGCCCGCGCGCGCCAGGCCTCGCCAGCGTGCCGGCGCTGCGGGTTGGCAACGCCAGCACCGCACCGCTGCGGCTGGTGGTGCTGGAGCCGGCGGTGCAGCCGGCCAGCGCGGATGCCGACGTGTTCGTGGAAGCCAGCGTCGATGCGCTGCAGCCCTACGTGCAGCAGGCGGTGGGCGTGACCGTGCGGCTGAACTACGCGGTGCCGCTGCTGTCCGGCCAGCTGGAGCTGGAGCCGCCGGCGCGCGCCAGCCTGCAGCGGGTGGGCGAGGACATCACCTACGAGCGCCTGCTGGGCGGACGCCGCTACAGCGTGGTGGAGCGGCGCTTCCTGCTGATTCCCGAACGCAGCGGCCCGCTGTTGCTGGCCGGTGCGCGCCTGAACGGCATCACCGGCGGCGGCTTCAGTGGCCCGATGTTCGATGACGACCGTCGGCCGCTGTCGGCGGCGGCACCGGACACCCGGCTGCAGGTGCGGCCGATTCCGGCGAATGCGCCGCAACCGTGGCTGCCGCTGCGCCGGCTGGCGCTGCGCTACCTGCAGGCGCCGACCCAGGCGTTCGCCGGGCAGGCGGCAGCGATCGAACTGGAGCTGGTGGCCGACGGCGCCACCGCTGCGCAGGTGCCTGCGCTGGAGCTTGGCGCGGTGGCGGATGCGCAGGTGTTCGCGGACCCGCCGCGGGTGGAGGAGCAGTTCGTCGATGGCCGTCCGCGCACCACCGTGCGCCGGCGGTTTTCGCTGGTGTCGTCAACGCCGGGCCTGTTGTCGGTGCCGGGGCCACGGATCCGCTGGTGGGATGCTGGCAGCAGCGTCGCGCGCATCGCCACGCTGCCGCCGCTGCAGCTGCGGGTGGCGCCCGGTGCGAATTCCGCCGGCGCGGAAGCGCCGCCCGCGCGTGCAGGGAATGAGGCAACCGTGGATGCGCCCGAGGATGCGGTGCCGCGTCCGGCAGTCGCATCGCCGCGTCCGCTGGATTGGAGGCGCGCGCTCGTCTGGTTGCTGCCGCTGCTGTTGCTGATGGCGATCTTTGCCATCCGGCATCGGCGCGCACGTACTGCCGCAGGCACCTCGCATCCACCTCAGGCGCCTGCCGCCGCGCCATTGCCGTCCCTGGAGGCCGCGCTGCGCTCGGGCGACTTCGGCGACATCCGCCGCGCGCTGGCCGCGCAGGCGGGGCTGCGGGTTGATGATTTCGACGCATTGCTGGCGCGGCTGGACGATCCCGCGCAAGTGCAGGCATTGCGTCGGATGCAGGCCGCGCGCTGGGGCGGCGGCCACCTGCAGGACGCATTGCAGGCATTGCGTGCGGCGTTTGCCGGCGGCGCGCACTGGCGTCCGACGAAGCAGGGCGCGCCATCCCTGCTTCCGCCGCTGTATCCGGACTGAGTCGGCGCGTTTGCTAAGCTCGCCGCCTCGATGGGGGACGACACGATGGCGAAAGCGGCGACCGGCAAACTGCAGCTGCACTGGAAGATGCTGATCGGTTTCATCGCCGGCCTGTCACTGGGGCTGGTGGCGCACTACACCTCGGGTGCGGATGCGGGATGGGTGCAGTGGCTGACCGCCAACATCACCCAGCCGGCCGGCACGCTGTTCCTGCGTCTGATCTTCATGCTGATCATCCCGCTGCTGTTCTCGGCGCTGATCATGGGCGTTGCCGAAATGGGCGACGTGCGTTCGCTGGGGCGGGTGGGCTGGAAGACGCTGGGCTACACCGTGATCGCCTCCGGCCTGGCCGTGGTGCTGGGTCTGGTGCTGGTCAACTGGTTGCAGCCTGGCGCCGGCATCGACCGCGTCGCGGCCGACGCGATGCTGGCGCAGGGCGCCGACCGCGCGCAGGCCATCGTTGGCGGCGTGGGCACGCAGGCGAAGGGCGTGGACCTGCTGCTGGGCATCGTCCCGGACAACGTGGTCAAGGCCGCTGCGGAAAACACGATCCTCGCGGTGATGTTCTTCGCGCTGATGCTGGGCATCGGCCTGGTGCTGACCCGCAGCAAGGCCACCGAGGTGCTGCTGCAGGGCATCCAGGGCCTGTTCGAAGTGTCGATGACGCTGATCGGGCTGGTCATCCGGCTGGCGCCGTACGCGGTGTTCTGTTTCATGTTCAACCTGGCCGCGCTGTTCGGCTGGGACCTGCTGCGCTCGCTCGGCGCCTACGTCGGCGTGGTGGTGCTGGCGCTGGCGCTGCATATGGTGGTGGTATATTCGCTGATGCTGAAGTTCCTCGGCGGCTGGTCGCCGATGAAGTTCTTCAAGGGATCGCAGGAAGCGATGGTGATGGCGTTCTCCACCGCTTCCAGCAACGCCACCCTGCCGGTGGCGCTGCAGGTGGCGGAAGAGAAGCTGCACCTGCCGCGCAAGGTGTCCCGCTTCGTGCTGACCGTGGGCGCCACCGCCAACCAGAACGGCACCGCCCTGTTCGAAGGCGTGACCGTGCTGTTCCTGGCGCAGTTCTTCGGCGTCGACCTCAGCCTGCAGCAGCAGGTGACGGTGATGTTCGTCTGCATCCTCGGCGGCATCGGCACCGCCGGCGTGCCGGCCGGCTCGCTGCCGGTGGTGGCGCTGATCTGCGGGATGGTGGGCGTGCCGCCGGAAGGCATCGGCCTGATCCTCGGCGTGGACCGCTTCCTCGACATGTGCCGCACCACCCTGAACGTCACCGGCGACCTGATGCTGGCGGCGGTGGTATCGAAGGGCGAGGCCGAGGAAGCTCCCGCCAATCCGATGGATTGAGCCCGGCGCGGCCGCGATTTCCGTTTCCGGGCGGCGGGATGGGACAATGGGCGTTCCCTCCGCCTCGCCCCACGCCATGACTGCGCCCAGCCGCCGCGACCTTGCCAACGCCATCCGTTTCCTCGCCGTCGATGCGGTGCAGGCCGCCAACTCCGGGCATCCGGGCATGCCGATGGGCATGGCCGACATCGCCGAGGTGGTCTGGAACGACTACCTGAAGTGCAACCCGGCCAATCCGGGCTGGGCCGACCGCGACCGCTTCGTGCTGTCCAACGGCCATGGCTCGATGCTGCAGTACGCGCTGCTGCACCTGGCCGGCTATGACCTGCCGATCGACGAGCTGAAGCGCTTCCGCCAGCTCGGCAGCCGCACTCCCGGCCATCCGGAGAACCACGTCACCCCGGGCGTGGAAACCACCACCGGCCCGCTGGGCCAGGGCCTGGCCAACGCGGTCGGCTTCGCGCTGGCGGAAAAGCTGCTGGCGCAGCGCTTCAACCGCGACGGCCACGCCATCGTCGACCACCGCACCTGGGTGTTCCTGGGCGACGGCTGCCTGATGGAGGGCATCAGCCACGAGGCCGCCTCGCTGGCCGGCACCTGGGGCCTGGGCAAGCTGGTCGCGTTCTGGGACGACAACAAGATCAGCATCGACGGCAACACCGACGGCTGGTTCACCGACGACACGCCGAAGCGGTTCGAGGCCTACGGTTGGAACGTGATCCGTGGCGTCGACGGACATGACGCGGTGGAGATCAAGACCGCCATCGAGACCGCGCTGAAGTCGTCGGACAAGCCCACCCTGATCTGCTGCCGCACCACGATTGGTTTTGGCTCGCCCGCGAAGGCCGGCAAGGAATCCAGCCACGGCGCACCGCTGGGCAAGGACGAAGTGCAGGCCACCCGCGACGCGCTGGGCTGGCCGCACGCGCCGTTCGAGATTCCGCAGGCGGTCTACGACGGCTGGCGCGCGCGCGACCGCGCCAGCGCCGAGGCCGAGTGGAACGCCCGCTTCGCCGCCTACAAGGCCGCGCATCCGGAAGCCGCCGCCGAGTTCGAGCGCCGCCTGTCCGGCGCGCTGCCGGCCGGTTTCGATGCCGCCGCCGATGCCTTCATCGCGAAGCTGCAGCAGGACGGCCCGGTCATCGCCAGCCGCAAGGCCTCGCAGAACGCCATCGAAGCATTCGCGCCGCTGCTGCCTGAACTGGTGGGTGGTTCGGCCGATCTGGCCCATTCCAACCTGACCCTGTGGAAGGGCAGCAAGTCGGTGGCCGGCACGGACCCGGACGCCAACTACATCTACTACGGCGTGCGCGAGTTCGGCATGACCGCCATCGGCAACGGCCTGGCCCTGCACGGCGGCTTCATTCCCTACGACGCCACCTTCCTGGTGTTCAGCGACTACGCCCGCAACGCGGTGCGCATGAGTGCGCTGATGGACGTGCGCGCGATCCACGTCTACACCCACGACTCCATCGGCCTCGGCGAGGACGGCCCCACCCACCAGCCGGTGGAGCACATGGCCTCGCTGCGCCAGATCCCCAACAACGACGTCTGGCGTCCCTGCGACGCGGTCGAGTCGGCGGTGGCGTGGAAGGCGGCGATTGCCCGCAGCAACGGCCCGTCCTGCTTGGTGTTCAGTCGCCAGAACCTGCCCCACCAGGCGCGCACCGACGCGCAGCTGGGCGACATCGCGCGCGGCGGCTACGTGCTGAAGGACAGCGTGGGTGCGCCGGAGCTCATCCTGATCGCCACCGGCAGCGAGGTCGGGCTGGCCATGCAGGCGGCGGAGAAGCTGGGCGACAAGGTGCGCGTGGTGTCGATGCCGTCCACCGACGTGTTCGAGCGCCAGGACGCGGCCTACCGCGAGGCGGTGCTGCCCAAGGCCTGCCGCAAGCGGGTGGCGGTGGAAGCCGGCGTGACCGGCTTCTGGCGCCAGTACGTGGGCCTGGACGGCGCGGTGGTAGGCATCGACAGCTTCGGCGCCAGTGCGCCCGCCGAAGCGCTGTTCCCGCACTTCGGGATTACCGTCGAGCGTTTGATCGAAGTCAGCAACGCGCTCTGAAACCGGGCGTAGCCTCGCCCTTGCGATGAATCTGCGTTCCCGCCACTTCCGGCACTGGATGGCCCGCCTGGCACTGGCGGCCATCCTGCTGGTGTCGCTGATGCCGACCGTCAGCCGCTGGCTGGAAAGCGGTGCGCAGCGATTGCCCGACATGGTGCTGGCGATGTGCACCAGCGACGGCATGGCGTGGACGAAACCGAGCCTGCTGGCTGACAGCGGTGCCACGCCCGCACCGATCCCGGCCGGCGGCATGCCCGACGAATACTGCGGCTACTGCCCGCTGCTGTCCGCGCTGGCGCCGGTGCTGCTGGCGCTGGCGCTGTTCCTGCCGCCGCTGCGGCGTCGCCTGCTGCCGGCGTCGCTGTCGCCCACCCCGCATGCGCCGCCGCTGCTGCGCGGCTTGGGCGCGCGAGGGCCGCCGATCCTGCTCTGAACCACAAGCGTTCCATCCGGCGGACTCCGCCATCCCCACTTGTGCTTTGGAGCCAACATGCATCCCATTCGTTCCGCGACGGCCGCGCCGTCGCGCCGCGCGCTTGCCTGCGCGCTGTTCCCCGTCGCCGCGCTCGCCGCCGATGGCGAGGAAGCGGCAAAAACCCTCGACCGCGTGGTGGTCATCGGCATGCAGACCCAGCCGCTGACCTTCGAGACCGATCCCAAGCTGCCGCGCCAGCCGGTGCCGGCCAGCGACGGCGCCGATTACCTCAAGACCATCCCCGGCTTCACCGCGCTGCGCAACGGCGGCACCAACGGCGACCCGGTGCTGCGTGGCATGTTCGGCTCGCGCCTGAACCTGCTGACCAACGCCGGCAGCATGCATGGCGCCTGCCCGTCGCGGATGGACAATGCGATGTCCTACGTCGCCCCCGAAACCTTCGATTCCCTGGTGGTGGTGAAAGGCCCGCAGACCGTGCAGTGGGGGCCGGTGGGCTCGGCCGGCACGGTCCGCTTCGCGCGCGACACGCCGCGCTTCGAGAAGCGCGAGCTGCGCGCGCAGGGCAGCCTGCTCGGCGGCAGCTTCGGCCGCAACGACCAGGTGCTGGAGCTGCTGGCCGGCGCGCCGCGCGGCTATGTGCGGCTGGATGCCAACCGTTCGGAAGCGCGCGACTACGACGATGGCGACGGCGCACGCGTGCCTTCGGCCTGGCACAAGTGGAATGCCGACCTGGCGCTGGGCTGGACGCCCGATGCCGACACCCTGCTGGAGCTCTCCGCCGGTGCCGGTGACGCATGGGCACGCTATGCCGGCCGCGGCATGGACGGCTCGCAGTTCCGCCGCGACAGCCTCGGCCTGCGTTTCGAAAAGGCCTTTGCCGGCACGCTGCGCAAGGTGGAGGCCAACGCCTACCGCAACGGCGCCGACCACGTGATGGACAACTACAGCCTGCGCACGCCCAACCCGGGGGGCAGCATGCCGATGCCGATGGGCTCCAACGTCGAGCGCACCACCAGCGGCGGGCGGGTCGCGCTGGAATGGGGCTGGCAGGCGTTCTCGCTGGTCGCGGGCGTTGATGCCCAGCGCAGCGAACACCGCCGCCGCAATGCCATGGGGCGCGATGCGTGGCGCGCGCAGCCGTGGACCAACGATGCCGACTTCCGCCAGCACGGGCTGTTCGCGGAAGGCACATGGGCGCTGGCCGACGCGCAGCGGGTGGTGACGGGTGCGCGCGTGGATCGCGCCGAAGCGACCGACCGCCGTGCCACCTTCGGCACCCCGGCCATGGCCAATCCCAGCTTCGGCCAGACCCGCAGCGAAACCCTGCCGGCCGGCTTCCTCCGCTACGAGCACGACATCGTCGGCAGCGGCCTGGGCTGGTTCGCGGGCGTGGGCCATACCCAGCGCATGCCCGACTACTGGGAGCTGTTCTCGCCCACCCGCGGGCCGATCGGTAGCGCCAACGCCTTCGTCGGCGTGCAGCCCGAGAAGACCACCCAGCTCGATGCCGGCCTGCAGTGGCGCGGCGCGCGCGGCAACGCGTGGGTGTCCGGTTACGTCGGGCGGGTCGAGGACTTCATCCTGTTCCGCTACATGAGCGGCGGCATGATGGGCAGCACCTCGATGGCGACCAATGTCGATGCGCGCATCCACGGTGCCGAAGCCGGCGGCGAGTTCCGCCCGGCCAAGGACTGGACGCTGGGTGGCAGCGTGGCCTGGGCCTGGGGCGCGAACGCCGATGCCGGCACGCCGCTGCCGCAGATGACGCCGCTGGAGGGGCGTTTCACCGCGGCCTGGGACAACGGTCGCTGGAACACCGGCGTGCTGCTGCGTGCGGTTGCCGCGCAGACCCGCGTGGCGGCAAGCCAAGGCAATGTCACCGGCCGCGACCTCGGCCCCAGCAAGGGCTTCGCCACGCTGGCGCTCAACGGCGGCTATCGTTTCAGCGAGCGGGTGCAGCTGTCCGCCGGCGTCGACAACCTGTTCGACCGCCGTTACAGCGAGCATCTGAACCTGGCCGGAAACGCCGACTTCGGCTATCCGGCGATGTCGGTGCGGATCAACGAGCCGGGGCGCAACCTCTGGCTGAAGCTCAACATCGCGCTGTGACGCACGGATGATGCCGTTCGTGGTGGACTTGTCCCGCCGCGGGCGGCATCGGATCAAACCGACATCGAGGTGCAGGCAATGAAGCAATGGATGGGATGGGGCGTGGCACTGTGCCTGCTGGCGGGCGGCGCGATGGCCGGCAAGGCCGATGTGCGCGTGCTGGAGGCGTGGACGCGCGCGGTGCCGGCGGTGGCGCCGGTGGCGGGCGGGTTCCTCACGGTGGTCAACGATGGCGATGTCGATGATCGCCTGCTGCGGGTGGAAAGCGACATCGCGCAGCGGGTGGAACTCCACCAGATGCGCAACGACGGCGGGGTGATGCGGATGCGCGCGCTGCCTGAAGGCGTGGTCGTGCCCGCACACGGCAAACTCGTGCTCAAGCCCGGCGGCTACCACCTGATGCTGATCAAGCCGCGGCGCGCGCTGGTGGCGGGCGGCCACTTCGAGGCCACGCTGGTGTTCCAGCGCGCCGGGCGGGTACCGGCGCGGTTTGAAGTTCGCGCGATGGGTGCAGGCGGCTAACCAGGCCGCGTTGCCCGCCGAATGACCCGCGCAAGCGGGGGGGGCGGCGTCTTCCGGATTACTGGAATGCGCCTGCATATCGCAGGCACGGACGATCGCGATGTTTGCTCCGCAGCCGCTTGACACGAGCATTTACATCTGTAATCTGCAGAAAAGATTACGGGCGTAAACGATGCAGATCAGCGAGGCCGAATCGGTGGTGATGGACGTGCTCTGGGCGCGCAGCCCGTTGGGCGCGGACGAGGTAGCGCAGGCGCTGGCTGGCCGGCAGGACTGGCAGGACGCCACCATCAAGACCCTGCTCAACCGCCTGCTCAACAAGGGCGCGATCCGGGCCGAGAAAGACGGCCGCCGCTATCTGTACTCGCCAATGGTCAAGCGCGAGGACTGGGTGCTGGAAGAAAGCCGGGGCCTTCTGGAGCGACTGTTCGATGGCCGGGTGGCGCCGCTAGTGGCGCATTTTTCCGCGCATCGGAAACTGAGCGAGAAAGACGTGGCCGAGCTGCGCAAGCTGCTGGAGGAGATCGACGATGGCAAGCAATGAACTGCTGCAGGGATTGATCGAGGCCACCGTGGCCGGCAGCGCCGCCGCCGCGCTGGTGCTGGCGCTGCGCCGGCCGATGCGTGCGGCGTTCGGTGCGCAGGTCGCTTACGCACTGTGGCTGCTGCCGGCGCTGGCGATGCTGGCAACGCTGCTTCCGGCGGCAACGATCGCGGTTGAACGACTGCCGGCGACGCCGGCGCTGGTGCTGTCGGCGGACATCGCGGTGACAGCTGCTGCCGTGCAGCCCGGCCTCGACATCGCCGCGCTGCTGCTGGTGCTGTGGCTGTGCGGCGCATTGTTGGCGGCCGGCTGGCTGTGGCGTGCGCAGGCCGCCTTCCGCCGCGGGCTGGGTCAGCTGTTGCCGCATGGCGATGCGCTGCGCGCGCAGGCCGCGAGCGCGGGCCTGCCGGCCACGCTGGGCCTGTGGCGTCCGCGGATCGTGCTGCCGTCCGATTTCGAGGAACGTTTCGATCCGGCGCAGCGCGCGCTGGTGCTGGCACACGAGCGCCGCCACGTCGCCCGCCTTGATCCCTGGGCCAATGCCGCCACCGCGCTGCTGCGCTGCCTGTGCTGGTTCAACCCGCTGTTCCACCTGGCCGCCGCGCGCATGCGCCACGACCAGGAACTGGCCTGTGATGCCGACGTGCTCGCGGCCCATCCGCAGCAGCGCCGCCGCTACGGCGACGCCCTGCTCAACGTCCAGCTTGCGCTGCAGACCGCACCGCTGGGCTGTCACTTCGGCTTCGGCCACCCGCTCAAGGAGAGGATCATGCTGCTGAATCGTGAACGACCCGCGCTGCGGATGCGGCGGGCGGGAATGGCGCTGCTGGCGCTGGCCGCGGGCGCCACCGCATGGAGCGTGTGGGCCGCGCAACCGCCGCGGACGCAGGTACTGCCGGCCGCCGGCGACTTCATTGCCAAGATCGAATACAGCCGCGATGCGGGCACGCCCGCACGGTCGGTATTGAGCAAGCGGTTCGGCGAATCGTTCACCCTGCCGGACGGTGCGGGTGGCAACGACATTGCGATCACCGCCCGCGTGCAGCCGGTTCGCATGCAGGGCAAGTTGGCTTACGACATCGCGATGCGGATCGAACAAGACGGCAAGCAGATCGCCTCGCCGCGCATGGTGGTGCGCGATGGCCAGCCGGCCAGCCTGCGCCAGGGGCAGGACGTGGCCGGGCGTTTCCGCGGCATGGACTTGCGCATGCAGGTTGCCGCGCGCGATCCGCAGGCCGCGCTGAAAGGTGCGCGCACGTTGCCGCCGCCTCCGCCGCCCGTGCCCCCCGCACCGCCGCGAATGGCCGCGCCGCCGCCACCCGCCGCACCGGCGCCGCCCCCCCCGCCCAGGCCGGTGATCGCAGCGCTGCAATCCGGCAGCGTGGACCAGGCGTCGCGGGCGCTGCACCCGCCGCGCTATCCGGTGGAGGCGCTGAAGGAAGGCAGCACCGGAGTCACCGTGCTGGTAGTGGACATCGACGCCTACGGCGGCGTCACCGGCACCCGCGTCGAGCGTTCCTCCGGCGATGCGCGGCTGGATCTGGCGGCGCAGGAAGCGGCGGCAAAATGGCGGTTCACCCCGGCGATGAAGAAAGGCCGGGCGGTGGCGGGCAAGGTGCGGGTGCCGGTGGAGTTCGCGCTGGACAAACCGACGCAGCAGGCGGGATGAGCATGTCTGCCGGTGCGCGGATCGCGGTGTTCGCAAGTGCCGTGGCGCTGTTTTGCGGGGTTGTCGGCTGCGCCTCGCGGCCGCCCGCGTCGCAGCCGCGCGAAGGTTACGCCGCCGACGGCGCGGTCAGCGCCGAGATCGCCGATAGCGCCGACGCGGACGCGCGCTATCAGCCGATGCCGGGCAGCAGCTACCTCGATCCTTTGCCGCTGCGCGATAACGCCAAACCAGAATATCCGCCCGCATTGCTCGCCCAAAAACTGCCGCCGGCGACGGTGGTGGTGCGGCTGATCGTGGATGGTGCCGGCAAGGTGGCCGATGCGCGGATCATCGAAAACGCCGGCGGTGAGCCGGCGTTCGCGGAGGCGGTGCTGCTGGCGGTGCGCGGCTGGACCTTCCATCCGCTGAAGCGGGTGACCGGCAGGATGGTGGAGCCGCTGCCATTCACCCAGCACTACCGCTTCGTGTTCCGCCAGCTCAACGGCCGCGCGGTGGTCGAGCTGGGCGGCTGAGAAACCGCGCGATCAGTGCGAAGGCGCCTGCGCGCCCAGCGTCTGATTCAGCAGTTGCGCCAGCCGCTTGCCGGCCAGCTGCACCCGCGCTTCCGCCAGCGGGCGGAACTTGTCCAGGTAGACGTGATCCATCTTGTGCTGGTCATCGCCCGGATACACGCCGTGCGCGTCGATCAGCCGGCAGGAACCTGCAGCCCATTCCAGCAGCACGCCGGCACCGGGGCGCGGCGCGAAGGGCGTGGCCGCGCTGGCGTCCAGCGCGTCCGCATAGTCGCCTAGCGCCAGCCCGCGGCTGGCGAGGATGTAGTAGTCCCACACCGAATGCAGGTTGGTGGCCATCACCCCGTCGACGTAACTCTTGCGCGCATATGCCTCGGGTTCGAGCGGGGTGCGCAGGCTGACCTGGAAGCGGTTGCCGCCGCTGTCGGTGCGGCTGCCGGCATGCATCGGCTGGTGTTCGTCGCCGACCAGGTGGACCACGAACTTCAGCGCGTCGCGGCGGGCTTCGAGCGGCTGCTTGCGGTCGGCGAGGATCGTCAGCTGCCGGTCCAGCGCGCCGGTCACGCAGTCGCCGTCCGGGCAGTCGCGGGCGAGGTCGAAATCGCAGCCGCCACCCTTGGCGTTGATGTAGTGCCAGCGCGCAGTGGCCTTGAAGCGTTCGGGATCGGTATTGCGCAGTTCGTCGGCCCAGGACGCCACCCCGGCCAGGGTGGGCGTGGGTTCGCCGGCCAGCAGAATGGCGACTTCTGCCTGCGCCTTCGGGTCGAGGTGGCGCTGCGCCAGTTCACCCACCAGGGCATGGCCCAGCGGGGCCCAGGCGAGGGCGGCGGAGGTGGCGCCCAGGCAAAGCAGGGCAGCGATCAGGGGCCGGAAACAGGTGCGGATGCTCATGCCGCGAAGGATACCCCGGCATGGTTGCGCGGGCATGACGTCATGCCGCCGCGCAGCGGGCCGGCGTTGACCCTAGTCAACCGCGATGGCCGGGTGCCGCGGGCGGATTGGGTAGAATGGCGGTCTGCCCAATCCCTGTCAGGAGTCTGCTTCCATGGCCATCAAGGTCGGCATCAACGGTTTCGGTCGCATCGGGCGCTGCGTGTTCCGCGCGGCGGTGCAGAACTTCGGCGACGACATCGAGATCGTCGGCATCAATGACCTGCTGGAGCCGGACTACCTGGCCTACATGCTGCGCTACGATTCCGTGCATGGCCGCTTCCAGGGCGACGTGAAGGTCGAGAACGGCCAGCTGGTGGTCAACGGCAAGACCATCCGCCTGACCGCCGAGCGCGATCCGGCCAACCTGAAGTGGGATGAAGTCGGCGCCGACGTGGTGCTGGAATCCACCGGTCTGTTCCTGACCGCAGAAACCGCGCAGAAGCACGTCGCCGCCGGCGCCAAGAAGGTGCTGATGTCGGCCCCGTCGAAGGACGCCACCCCGATGTTCGTGTACGCCGTCAACCACGCCAAGTACGCCGGCGAGCAGATCATCTCCAACGCCAGCTGCACCACCAATTGTCTGGCGCCGGTGGCCAAGGTGCTGCATGACAAGTGGGGCATCAAGCGCGGCCTGATGACCACCGTGCACGCCGCCACTGCCACCCAGAAGACCGTCGATGGCCCGTCCAACAAGGACTGGCGCGGCGGCCGCGGTATCCTCGAGAACATCATTCCGTCGTCCACCGGCGCGGCCAAGGCGGTCGGCGTGGTGATCCCGGAGCTCAACAAGAAGCTCACCGGCATGTCGTTCCGGGTGCCGACCTCCGACGTGTCGGTGGTCGATCTCACCGTGGAACTGGAGAAGCCGGCGACCTACGCCGAGATCTGCGCGGAGATGAAGGCGCAGAGCGAGGGCCCGCTGAAGGGCATCCTCGGCTACACCGAGGACAAGGTGGTCGCCACCGACTTCCGCGGCGACGCCCGCACCAGCATCTTCGATGCCGAGGCCGGTATCGCCATGGACGACACCTTCGTCAAGCTGGTGAGCTGGTACGACAACGAATGGGGCTACTCGAACAAGTGCCTCGAGATGGTCAAGGTGATGGCCGGCAAGTAAGCCCGCGCCGTTCGCCGCCATCGGAAAGCCCCGCCTCGTGCGGGGCTTTTTCGTGCCTCACTCGCCGGTTGCGGAGCGGATCAGCAGCTTGAGCTTGTCCGGTATGCCGTCCCATTTGCTGGCGTCCGGCAGCGCCGGCTTCTTTACCGCCAGCACCGGCCACTGCGTCGCCAGTTCCGCGTTGATGGCGAGGAAAGGTTCCTGTCCCGCCGGCACGTCGTCCTCGGCGTAGATGGCGCCGACCGGGCATTCGTCCACGCACAGGGTGCAGTCGATGCAGCTTTCCGGGTCGATGACGAGGAAGTTCGGGCCTTCGTGGAAACAGTCGACCGGGCACACTTCGACGCAGTCGGTGTGCTTGCAGTTGATGCAGTTTTCGGTGACGACGTGGGTCATGAGCGCGACGCGGGTCTTCCATTGTGACGCGCGCATCGAAGCTCGGGCGATGACCCTGGTCAAGACGCGGCGACCAAGCGGCGCGATAATCGGCGCCCCACCCAGGAAATTTGCCCGCCATGCCGCATTCGGCCGCCGCGCCCGCCCCGGATCAGGCGATCCCCGGTTTCGAGCAGATCGAGGCGCTGGTGGATCGCTTCTACGACCGCATCCGGATCCATCCCGAGTTGGGCCCGGTATTCAACGCCGCGGTCCGCGACTGGCCTGAGCACAAACGCCTGCTGACATCGTTCTGGACTTCGGTGATCCTGCGCGCCGGCACCTATCGCGGCAACCCGATGGCGGCCCACCACGGTCACCCCATTACCACCGCCCACTTCGTGCAATGGCTGGCGCTGTGGCGCGACACCGCGGACGAGCTGCTGGCGCCGGCGCAAGCCGAACTGGTGCACGAATACGCCAATCGCATCGGTCGCAGCCTGCGCTACGGGCTGGGCCTGCCGGAGCCCGGCCACGAGCCCGTTGCGCTGGGGCCGCGCGCACCGCTGCTGCGCGGCGGCTGAACGTGGCGAGCGCCTGCCGGCGCTGGATGGCGCTCGCCCGGTCAAGCCTCTGACGCGGCCGCCGCAGCGGCTGTGGTAGAAAGCGGTCGATGAGCGACTCCCCACCGCCAGCGGCTTGGAGCCTGCGCAAGCGTCTGACCAAGGGCCTCGTGCTGACCGCTTTGCTGCCCATGGTGCTGTTCGCGACCAGCCTGTTGCTGGGTGAATGGCAGCGCAGCCGCCACGAGTTGCTGTTGCGGCTGGACGCCAACGCCACGCTCAGCGCCAGCGTGATCGACGATTTCCTCGAGGGCCAGCTGGCCGGCGTGCGCCTGCTGGCCGACCAGATGGGCGAAGACCCGGCCCTGCAGGGCGAGGAGTTGGCGCGCCTGCTGCACATTTATCCATCGATGCTGCGCATCCAGCAGTTCAACGCACGCGGCGATGTGGTCGCGGTGCGCGACGCTCGCGATCGCGAGGTGCCGCTGCTGCCGGGCGTGGCCGCGGACGAGGAATGGTTCGTGGCCGCGCGCAGCCAGTATCGCGCCTTCGTGTCCGGCATCACCCGGCGCCCTGCCTATGGCAACGAAGCGGTGGTCGGCGTGTCCGCCCCGCTGCTGCACGACGGTCGTTTCGCCGGCGCGCTGCAGGCGGACGTGCCGGTGCAGGCGTTCGTCCGCTTGAACGCCGAAAGCCTGGCGCGGCGCAAGCTGGAACTGCTGCTGCTCGATCGCGGCAACAACGTGGTCCACGCCGGCAAGGCGCTGCGCTGGAAGGCGCTGGATGCGGCGGGTGCGCGCGGGCAGGAAATCAGGCGCATCGCCACGCAGGCGGGCCGCGCGACCCGGGTGGTGTCGATGGGCGGCCTGCTGCGCGAAGGCGGCGTCGCCTATGTCGAAGCGGTTGTCATGCGCAACGGCTGGACCCTGGCGCTGGTGACGCCGCACAGCCAGCTGCTGGCACCGCTGCTGCCGCGCCTGCTGCCGCGCCTGCTGCTGCTGGCCGCGCTGTCGGCGGTCAGCCTGATGGGCGTGGCGTGGGCGCTGTGGCTGCAGCGTCGCCTGCTGGAGAAAAGCATCGGCTACCTGCTGGGCAGCCTGCATGGGTATGCGTTGGGCGGCAGGATGGTGCCGGCGCGGACCGATGCGATCCCGGTGGAGCTGCGTCCGCTGGCCGATGGCATCGGCGAGCTGGGCACACGCATGAATGCCGCCTTCGATGAGGTGCAGGCGGTGCTGGAAGCGCGCGAACACGAGATCGCCGAGCGCACCGCGTCGCTGCGCGAAGCGGTATCCGAACTGAACCGGCTCAGCCGCACCGACGCGATGACCGGCTGCCTGAACTACCGCGGCTTCGCCGAGGCCGGTGAGCGGCTGTTCCGTGAGGCACGTGCCAGCGGCACGCCGCTGTCCGTGCTTGCCCTCGATATCGACCATTTCAAGCGCTACAACGACCTGTACGGCCATGCCGAGGGCGACGGCGCGCTGCGCCGCTTCGCCGGCGCCGTGCGCAGCGCGCTGCTGCATGCCGATGACGTGCTGGCGCGGCCGGGCGGCGAGGAGTTCACCGTGTTCCTGCCGGCCACAGATCACGCGCAGGCGCTGCAGGTGGGCGGGCGCGTCTGCCAGCGGGTGCGCGATGCTGACATCGCGCACATGGGTTCGTCCAAGGGGCGGCTGACGGCCAGCATCGGGGTGGCGACCCTGCAGCCGGACGACACCGATCCGGAGGACATGCTGCGCCGCGCCGATGCCGCGCTGTACCGGGTCAAGGCGGCGGGCCGCGACGGCGCGGGCGCCTGAGCAAACGGGTAACGAGGTGATGTGAGGGGCCGACACTGCCGGTATCCTGCCGACGGGGCCAGCGGCATTGGCAATGGAATCGGGGACAGGGATGGAAGGTCTGATCGGGTTGCTGGTGCTCGCGATCCTCGCGGTGCCGGTGTTGTTGGTCGTGGCGCTGGTGTCCATCTCCGGACTCAAGCAGCGGATGGCGGAGCTGGAAACGGAAGTGGCGCAGCTGCGCCGGCGGGCTGCGGAACCTCCGCGGCAGACAGCATCGGTCGAGCCCACGCCGGGCGACTGGATGCAGCAATCCGCGCCGCCGCTGAAAGCTCCATTTGCGCCGCAGGCACCAGCCGCCGCCGCGCCTGCGGCTTCGGTGTCCGCTACTCCGGCAACGCCGCCGGCAGCTGCGTCGACAGCGGCGCGCCCGCCCGAAGCCGTGGCATCGCCGCTATCCGCATCGCCACCGCCATCGCCATCGCCATCGCCATCGCCATCGCCGCGCCCGGCTCCGGCCGCGCCGGCGCGCCCGGACTTCGTCACCGTCGGCATCCGCGCGGTGAAACGCTGGTTCAGCGTCGGCAACGTGCCGGTGAAGATCGGCATGCTGGTGCTGCTGGCGGGCGTGGCGGCATTGCTGAAGTACGCCGCCGACCAGGGCTGGATGGTGATGCCGCCGGAGCTGAAGTTGGCCGGCGTGGCCGCGGCCGCGCTGGCTGCGCTGGTGTTCGCCTGGCGCAAGCGCGAAAGCAACCGCGTGTTTGCGCTCAGCCTTCAGGGCGGCGCCATCGGCGTGCTGCTGCTGGTGGTGTTCGCGGCGTTCAAGGGCTTCGGGTTGCTGCCGGCAGGCGCGGCGTTCGCGCTCAGCGTGGTGCTGGTGGCGGGCGCGGGGGCGCTGGCGGTGCTGCAGGACGCGAAAGCGCTGGCGGTGTTTGCGCTGCTGGCCGGGTTCCTTGCGCCGATCTGGCTGTCCACCGGCAGCGGCAACCACGTCGCGCTGTTCTCCTACTACGCGATCATCAACGCGGCGATCGTCGGGATCGCCTGGTATCGCGCCTGGCGGGTGCTCAACCTGCTGGGCTTCGCGTTCACCTTCGGCATCGGCACCGTCTGGGGCGTGCTGGACTACGCGCCGCACAAATACGCCAGCACCCAGCCGTTCCTGCTGCTGTTCTTCCTGTTCTATCTGGCGATCCCGCTGCTGTTCGTGCGGCGGCGCCCGCCAGGCCGCCGCGACCTGATCGATGGCTGCCTGCTGTTCGGCGTGCCGCTGGTGGCGTTCTCGCTGCAGGCCGGGTTGATGGCGGGCCGGCCGATGGCGCTGGCGTTCTGCGCGCTGGGACTGGGCGCGCTGTACGCGGCGCTGGCGTGGTGGCTGCGGCAGCGGCGTGGCTTCGAGCTGCTGCTGCCGGTCTACGCGATGCTGGCGGTGGGTTTTGCCACCCTGGCGGTGCCGCTGGCGCTGTCGGCGCAGGCCACCGCCAGCGTGTTCGCGCTGGAGGGCGCCGCGCTGGTGTGGTTGGGACTGCGCCAGCAGCGCCGGCTGCCGCAGTTCGCCGGCGCCGGCCTGCAGCTGGCGGCGGCCGTCGCCTTCGCCGTCGCCCAGAGCAAGGGCGTGGACAGCAGCGTGATGGTGCTCAACGGCGGCTGCATGAGTGCGCTGCTGATTGCGCTGGCCGGATTCGCCAGTGCTCGCGCCAACCGCGACGCGGGCAACGACACGCCGGCGCTGGCGTACTACGGATGGGGCCTGGCCTGGTGGTTGCTCAACGGCATCCACGAAATCGACGTGTACCTGCTGAATCGCAGCGCGCCCGATGCGCTGCTGGCGTTCGCCGCCCTGACCGGCTGGCTGGCGGCGGAAGTGCATCGCCGCCGTCCCGCCGGTGCGCTGGCCGGTACCGCGCTGGCCGCGCTGGTTGCGGCGGCACCGCTGGCGCTGTGGCAAAGCGCGGCGCATTCGCAGCCGTTCGCCGGCCACGGCCTGTGGGCATGGCTGGCGTTCGCGCTGCTGGGCGTGCGCAGCCTGCTGTGCCTGCGCGACAGCGGCCATCGCGCCGCGCCGGTTGCGCAGTTCGCCTGGTGGCTGGTGTGGGCGCTGGTGGCCAGCCTGCTGCTGGATTGGCTGGGCGGCCAGGTCGCCATGCTGGGCGAGGGCTGGCGGCAGGCGCTGGTGGTGCTGCCGTGGCTGGCGCTGGCAACGCTGGCGCTGTATCGCTGGCGCTGGCTGTCGATGCCGCTGGGCGAACGTTTCGACGGCTGGCGCCAGCGCCTGCTGACGGTGGTGTTCGCGGTGCTGGGCCTGTGGTGGGTTGCCGCGCTGTTCCGGGCCGGCGGCGCCGCGCCGTTGCCGTGGTTGCCGCTGCTCAATCCGCTGGAACTGGCGCAGCTGGCCGCGCTGATGCTGGCGCTGCGCTGGCAGCTGGGCGATGCGCGCCGGCTGCCGCCGCCGCTGGGCATCCTGTTCGCGCTGCTGGGGTTTGCCTGGCTGACCGCGCTGGTGCTGCGCACCGTGCATCACTGGGGAGGCGCGCCGTGGTCGGACGCGCTGCTCTCCACCAGCCTGGCGCAGACCAGCCTGACCGTGGTCTGGAGCGTGCTGGGCATGCTCGGCTGGGTGGCGGGGTCGAAGCGCGGCCTGCGCACGCTGTGGCTGGCCGGCGCGGTGCTGATGGGCGTGGTGCTGGTGAAGCTGGTGCTGGTGGACCGCCAGCATCTGGGCAACCTGCTCGGGATTGGTTCGTTCATCGCCTATGGCCTGCTGTGCACCGCCGTGGGCTACTTTGCGCCAGCGCCGCCGAAGCACGGCGAGCTTGAAACCGTGGAGCAGCCGGCATGAAAAAGTTTGCGTGGTTGCTGATCCTGCCGCTGGTGGCGGTGGCCGCCGTCGCCGACGACTACGCCGCGCGCTGGCCGCTGGCGCTGGAGCGTCCCGACGGCGGTGCCTACCGGGTGGTGCTGGCGCCGGATGTGTATCGGCAGCTGCAGTCGTCCGATCTGCGCGACCTGGTGGTGACCAACGCCGCGGGACAGCCGGTGGCCACCGCGGTATTCCCGCCCGATGCGCCGCTGGCGCAGGCGGGTGACAGCGTCGCGCTGGCGTGGTTCCCGCTGCCTGGCGATGCTGGCGCGACGGCACTCGATATCGCCGCGATCAGCGAGGTCGCCAGCGACGGCAGCCTGCGCCGGGTCGAACTGCGCGGCGCCAATCCCGATGCGGCCGGCGACAGCGGCTTCGTCATCGACGCCAGCCGCCTGCGCGAGCCGGTGGCGGCGCTGCGCTTCAGCTGGTCGAATGCGCAGGCGTTCGACCGCGGCTACCGCGTCAGCGCCTCCGACGACCTGCGGCAGTGGCGCGAGATCGAACCGGATGGCCGGCTGGTGCAGCTGCGCAACGGCGACCGCCGGGTGATCGAAGACCGCATCGCGCTGCCGGGCGTGCGTGCGAAGTACCTGCGCCTGCAGCCGAACACGCGCCAGCCGGCGCCGCTGGCGCTGACCAGCGTGCGCGCCGAGCTGGCCGGCCAGGTCGCCGCGCCGGCGCTGCAATGGGAACAGCTGCAGGGACGCCGGGTCGAAGACCGCGACGGCGTGCATTTCGAATATGCGCTGGCGGGACGTTTTCCGGTCGAGGCCGCCGACGTGGTGGCGGCCGGCAACAGCACCCGCGGCTGGCTGTTGCAGAGCCGCGATGGCGACGATGCTGCGTGGCAGACGGCGGCCGCGCCTTGGGTCGCGTACCGATTGGACAGCAGCGAGGGCTCCAGCCGCTCGCCGCCGCAGCCGTTGGATCGGCTGGTGCGCGACCGCCAATGGCGGCTGCAGGCACGCAGCGACGGCGCGCAGGATGCGCCGGTGCTGCGACTGGGCTACCGCCCGGAAGTGGTGCTGTTCCTCGCCGAGGGCCAGCCGCCGTTCGCGCTGCTGGCCGGCAGCGCGCGCGCCGCGCGCCCGGCCACGCCGCTGCCGCAGTTGATCGAAACCCTGCGCGCGGCGCGCGGCAAGGACTGGCAACCGGCGGTGGCGACCCTGGGTCAACGCGAGGAGCTGGCCGGTGCTGCCGCGTTGCGGCCTGGCACGCCCATCGACTGGAAGCGCTGGCTGCTGTGGGCGCTGCTGCTGGGCGGGGCGCTGCTGGTGGCCGGGTTTGCCGCCAGCCTGCTGCGCAAGCGCCCGCCGGGCGGGTGATGCGCCGCGCTGACACCGTGACACGGCTGATTGTTTGCCGCGCCCGCGCGGGGGCTGGACAATAGGCGCAACTCGTCACGGGAACACCGCACCATGTCCATCGTCCGCATGACCGACCTCGACCTTGCCGGCAAGCGCGTGCTGATCCGGCAGGATCTCAACGTGCCGATCGACGAGGCCGGCCGGATCACCTCCGAGCAGCGCATCCTGGCCTCGCTGCCCACCCTCAAACTGGCGCTGGAGAAAGGCGCGGCGGTGATGGTGACCTCGCACCTGGGCCGGCCGAAGGAGGGCGCGTGGAGCGCCGACGATTCGCTGGCACCGGTGGCCGCGCGGCTGTCGCAGCTGCTGGGCATCGAAGTGCCGCTGCTGAAGGATTGGGTGGATGGCGTGGAGGTGGCGCCGGGCCAGCTGGTGCTGCTGGAAAACTGCCGCATGAACGTCGGCGAGAAGGCCGACGACGAGGCGCTGTCGAAGCAGTACGCCGCGCTCTGCGACGTGTTCGTGATGGATGCGTTCGGCACCGCGCACCGCGCGCAGGCCTCCACCCATGGCGCGATCCGTTTCGCCCCGGTGGCCTGCGGCGGCCCGCTGCTGATGGCCGAGCTCGACGCGCTGGACAAGGCGCTGGCCAATCCGGCCCGGCCGCTGCTGGCCATCGTCGCCGGCAGCAAGGTGTCCACCAAACTCGAACTGCTGGGCAGTCTGGTCGGCAAGGTCGACCAGCTGATCGTCGGTGGCGGCATCGCCAATACCTTCATCGCCGCGCTCGGTCACGGCGTCGGCAAGTCGTTGGTGGAAATGGATCTGCTGGACACCGCGAAGAAGATCATGGCCGACGCGCATGCACGCGGTGCAGACATCCCGCTGCCGCTGGACGTGGTGGTGGCGCCGGCCTTCGCCGCCGACGCGCCGGCCACGGTCAAGCCGGTGGACGCGGTGGGTGCGGACGACATGATCCTCGACATCGGCCCGGCCACCGCGGCGCGCTACGCGGAGATCATCGCCAAGGCCGGCACCGTGGTCTGGAACGGCCCGGTCGGTGTGTTCGAATTCGACGCCTTCGCCGCCGGCACCGAGGCGGTGGCGCGCGCGATCGCATCGTCGAAGGCGTTCTCCATCGCCGGCGGCGGCGACACCCTGGCGGCGGTGGACAAGTTCGCCATCGCCGATCAGGTGTCCTACATCTCCACCGGCGGCGGCGCCTTCCTCGAGTTCCTCGAAGGCAAGACCCTGCCGGCGGTGGCGGCGCTGGAAGCGCGCGCCGGCTGAAGTCGTTTGCAGCGGCCGGCCTCGTTCGCGTGACGAATTGCCGTGATAGCGTGGGGTCAACGCCAGAAGGTCGACCCCGCGCCACCATGACTGCTCCCGTACTGCCCGAACAGCGCCGCCACACCCGCATCGTCGCCACCCTCGGCCCCGCCACCGATCCGCCCGGGGTGCTGGAGGCGATCCTGCGTGCCGGCGTGGACGTGGTGCGGCTGAATTTCTCGCATGGCGACCCGTCGGCGCAGGTAGCGCGCGGCGAAGCGGTGCGCGAGATGGCTTCGAGGATCGGCCGCGAAGTCGGCATCCTTGCCGACCTGCCGGGGCCGAAGATCCGCGTCGAAACCTTCGCCGAGGGCAAGGTGGCGCTGAAGGCCGGCCACCGCTTCGACCTGGTGGCCAGCCTCGATGCGCCGCCCGGCGATGCGAGCCAGGTCGGCGTCAGCTATCTGGAATTGCCCGGCGACGTGGCGGCCGGCGACGTGCTGCTGCTGGACGACGGCATCGTGCAGCTGCAGGTGGCCGCAGTGGAGGGCGAGCGCATCGTCACCACCGTGCTCAACGACTGCGTGTTGTCCAACCGCAAGGGCCTGAACAAGCAGGGCGGCGGGCTATCGCTGGGCGCGATCACCGAGCGCGACCGCGAGCTGATCGCCATCGCCGCCGGCATGCAGGTGGACTTCATCGCGGTCTCGTTCTGCCGCAATGCCGATGACATGCAGGAGGCGCGCCGGGTGGCGCGCGCGCACGGCAGCAGCGCCGCGCTGGTGGCCAAGATCGAGCGCACCGAGGCGATCGAGAACCTGGCTGAAATTGTTGATGCCAGCGACGTGGTGATGGTGGCGCGCGGCGATCTTGGCGTGGAGATCGGCGACGCCGAGTTGCCCGGCCTGCAGAAGAAGATCATCCGCGAGGCGGTGGCGCGCGAGAAGGTGGTGATCACCGCCACCCAGATGCTGCAGTCGATGGTCGACAGCCCGATGCCGACCCGCGCCGAGGTGCTGGACGTGGCCAATGCGGTGATCGACGGCACCGACGCGGTGATGCTCTCGCAGGAGTCCGCCGCCGGCAGCTGGCCGGTGCGCGCGGTGGAGACGATGGCGCGGATCTGCCTCGGCGCCGAGCGCCAGTTCGCCGTCGATATCGATTTCGAGAAGGCGCGGCGCGGGCTGGAGCGCGCCGACCAAGCCATCGCGATGGCCACGATGTTCCTGTCCGAACACATCGGCGTGCGCGCGGTGGTGGCGATGACCGAATCCGGCGGCACCGCGCGCTACCTGTCGCGGTTCCGTTCATCGGTGCCGATCTACGCGTTCTCCCACCACGCCAACGCGCGCCGGCGGATGGCCTTGATGCGCGACGTGTTCCCGATGGACTACGACAGCCGCGGCCAGACCCCGCGCGAAGCCGCCCGCGGCAGCATCCGCCTGCTGGTGGAAGCCGGCCTGCTGACCGCCGGTGACCGGGTGGTGTTCACCAGCGGCGAGCACATGGAAACCAAGGGCGCCACCAACACCCTGCGCCTGCTGGAGATCGGCGCGGACGGGCACGCTACCGGGTTGGGTGAATTGTGAATGCGCGTTGCGCTTGCTGAGTTCAGGGCGCGTCGCTATAAAGGGTTTTCGCAGTCATGGCGAGGTGGGTTATGGCATTGGAACGTACGCTTTTCGGATCCGTCCTTTTCCTCGCCTGTTTCTGGGCTTCTGCGCAGGCTCCCGAGAAAATTGCCGTTGCCAATGAGGGCGGAATCCGGGATCGCTGGGTGCTTGCGCCCGGCGCAAGCCTGCCGGTTCCGGCTTACCCGAACGCATACAAGGCGAGTGGTGTGGAGGTCTGCGTTGCAATCGGCTATGTGCTCAATGCCGACGGCACCACCTCGGATTTCTCGTTGCTGAAATCTTGGAGTGCCGACGAGCCTGTGCTACATCGTGACGAGTATTGGTCGACGTTCGCGGCCGATGCATCTGCCGCGCTTGCGCGCTGGAAGTTTGCGCCGCGCCCGGACGTAGCCGAGGCCAAGCCGGTGTATACCGTGGCGACCTTCTTGTTTGGCGCGAAAAATGCGACGGAATTGCGCCGCAAATGTGCGATTCCCAGCCTCTCGACGCGTCTGGTGGAGTTACGCTACGACGCCAAGGCCGGGCGGAAAATGGCGTTCGCCGGGGTGTTTGATCGCCTTGCTCTCGATCCGGGCATGGTGACGCGGGTGGATCAGCAGCGTCGCAATGACGCAATTGCCGAGCGTCAGGCGATTCAGCGGCCTAGGCCCAAGCCCTGACGTCTTCGGGGGTAGCCAGATGGTCTGGGGGCGCACGCTATAATGCGCGGATTCCTCCCGCCAGCCGAGCCGCACGCCATGAGCATCGAACAACTCGCCGAAACCGCCCGCGCCATGGTGGCCCCGGGCAAGGGCATCATCGCGATCGATGAGTCCTCCGCCACCTGCAAGAAGCGCTTTGATGGCGTCGGCATCGACTGCACCGAGGAAAGCCGCCGCGCCTACCGCGAGCTGCTGCTGACCGCGCCGAATGCCAACCAGTACCTGTCCGGTGCGATCCTGTTCGACGAAACCCTGCGCCAGTCCACCAAGGACGGCGTGCCGTTCGCCAAGTACATGCTCGACAACGGCATGATCCCGGGCATCAAGGTGGACAAGGGCACGGTGCCGCTGGCCGGCTTCCCCGGCGAGCTGGTGACCGAAGGCCTGGACGGCCTGCGCGACCGCCTCAAGGAGTACTACAAGCTTGGCGCCCGTTTCGCCAAGTGGCGCGCGGTCATCACCATCGGCGACGACATTCCTTCCGGTACGTGCATCGAGGCCAACAGCCACGCGCTGGCGCGTTATGCCGCGCTGTGCCAGGAGCAGGGCCTGGTGCCGATGGTCGAGCCGGAAGTGCTGATGGACGGCGACCACGACATCGGCACCTGCTACGAAGTCACCGAGGTGGTGCTGCGCTCGCTGTTCGACGCGCTGTACAACCAGAGCGTGATGCTGGAAGGCACCATCCTGAAGGCCTCGATGGTCGTTCCCGGCAAGGGCTGCGCCGAGCAGGCAACGGTCGAGGAAGTGGCCGAGTCCACCCTGATGTGCCTGAAGTCGGCGGTGCCGGCGATCCTGCCGGGCATCGTGTTCCTGTCCGGCGGCCAGAGCGACGAGGACGCCACCGCGCACCTCGACGCGATGAACCGGATGGGCCCGAACCCGTGGCCGCTGTCGTTCTCCTACGGCCGCGCCATGCAGCAGGCCGCGCTGAAGCTGTGGGCCGCCGACATGACCGGCAACTACGCCAAGGCCCAGCAGACCGTGTTCGAGCGCGCCAAGGCCAACGGCCTCGCCGCGCTGGGGCAGTGGGGTGAGTGATCGCGCCTAGCTGTTGCCCTCAGGCAACGGCTGCGGGCACGAACGCCCGTACATGGATGTACGGGCCGGGGTGTCCGGGGGCGTTTCCGTTCCGCCATGGATGGCAAAGATGAAGCCGCCATGTGCATAGTCATCCCAGCCAAATGAAAACGCCGGCCCGGTGCCGGCGTTTTCCATTTTGCCTTCCTGCTGCGATTGCGTCGTATGCTTCCGGCATCAACGCGGGGACAATGATGGCGAACGAGGATCTCGCGAAACAGGTGATGCAGGCATTGGCGGGCGGCGACCGCACGCGCGCGGCTGGCCTGCTGCGGGCGGCGGGGATGCCGGCGATGCGGCAGGCGCTGGACCAGTTCAAGGCGCAGGCCGAGAACGAGCGGCGGGCGCTGAAAGCACTGGGTGACTCCGCGCATGGCGCGGTGGGGAACGTCGGGAGCCAGGGTGAGCAGGCGCGGACCCAGGCCCAGAGCGCGCTGCAGGCGTTGCGCACGCACAAGCACCCGCCCACCGTGGAAATGGGCGAGAAGCCCGGCAGCCTGCGCTGGGTGATGATCGTGCTGGGGCTGCTGGCGCTGGCCGCCTGGCTGGCATTCGGCGGGCTCTGACGGCCGCTCGACAACGCACCAGCGGGCGCGGCGTTGACAGCGACGTGCCAAGCCGATGGCACAGGAGGGTTGTCATCGGCAAAGGCTAGAATCGCGAGCCCCCCGCCTGAGCCGCGCCATGCCTTTGATCCGCCGCCATTTCCTGCTGTTCGCCGCGATCGCGGCGTTTGCCCTTTCCGCCTGCGGCAAACAGGACGGCCCCGCCGCAGGTGGCCCCGGCGGCGGTCGTGGCAACCAGCCGGTGCCGGTGGAAGTGGCGGTGGTGCGCGAACAGGACTGGAACGATGCGCTGCGTGCGCTGGGCACGGTCAAGGCGCACGAGGCGGTGACGGTGACCGCCAAGGTCAGCGAAACCGTGCAGCAGGTGCATTTCGAAAGCGGCCAGGAAGTCGCGCGTGGCGCCGCGCTGGTGACCCTGAGCGGCCAGCAGCAGCAGGCGCTGCTGGCCTCGGCGGAAGCACAGGTGCGCGAAGCCGAGCAGCAGTTCCAGCGCCAACAACAACTGGTGGGTCAACAGCTGGTGGCGCGTTCTGCCTTCGATACCGCCCGCGCCGCCCGCGATGCCGCCCGCGCACAGGCCGCGCAGATCCGCGCCAACCTGTCCGACCGGGTGATCCGCGCGCCGTTCGCCGGCGTGCTGGGTATCCGCCAGGTCAGCCCCGGTGCGCTGGTCACGCCGGGCACGGTGATCGCCACCCTCGACGCCATCGACCGCGTGTACGTGGATTTCCCGGTGCCGGAAACCGAACTGGCCGGGGTCGCGCCCGGACAGGCGTTGAGCGGCCGAGCCGGCGCTTACCCCGGACGCAGCTTCGACGGCAGCGTCAGCACCGTGTCGGCGCGGCTGGACGCGGGCACCCGCGCCGCCACCGTGCGCGGCGACTTCCCCAATCCCGAGCGCCTGCTCAAGCCCGGCATGCTGATCGAGGTGGCGCTGGTGCGCGGCACCCGCCCGGCCATCGTGGTGCCGGAACTGGCGGTGCAGCAGATCGGCAGCGAAACCTTCCTGTGGCGGGTCAAGGACGATGGCACGGTGGAGAAGGCCGACGTGGTGGTGGGCGGCCGCATCCCCGGCAAGGTGATGCTGAAGGAAGGCATCCGCGCGGGCGAGCGGATCGTGGTCGAGGGCACGGGCAAGCTGCAGCCGGGTGCGAAGATCGCGTCGGGCGGCGCTGCGCCCGCAGCCGACGGCGCGAAGTGACGCCATGAAGCTGTCCGACCTTTCGATCAAGCGGCCGGTGCTGGCCGTGGTGATGAGCCTGCTGCTGATCGTGCTGGGCACGATGTCGTTCCTGCGCCTGACCCTGCGCGAGCTGCCGGCGATCGACCCGCCCATCGTCTCGGTGCAGGTGGACTATCCCGGCGCCTCGGCGGGCGTGGTCGAGACCCGCATCACCAAGCCGCTGGAAGACGCGCTGGCCGGCATCGAAGGCATCAACACCATCGATTCCAACAGCCAGAACGGCAGTTCGCGGATCAGCATCGAGTTCTACGCCAGCCGCGACATCGAGGCCGCCGCCAACGATGTGCGCAACGCGGTCAGCCGCGTCGCCGACCGCATGCCGGAAGAGGCGGACGCGCCCGAGATCAGCAAGGTCGAGGCCGACTCCGACGCCATCCTGTGGCTCAACCTGCGGTCCACCACGATGGACCAGATGCAGATGTCGGACTACGCCCAGCGCTATCTGGTCGACCGCTTCTCCAGCCTGCAGGGCGTGGCCCGCGTGTTCCTCGGCGGCAGCCAGCGCTACGCGATGCGGATCTGGCTGGATGGCGACGCGCTGGCCGCGCGCGGGCTCACGCCTGCCGATGTGGAAAGCGCGCTGCGCGCCGAAAACGTCGAACTGGGTGCGGGCCGGCTGGAATCCAGCCAGCGCGATTTCATCCTGCGGGTGGCGCGCGACTACACCACCCCGGAAGCGTTCGCGCAGATGCCGCTGGGCAAGGGCGACGACGGCTACGTGGTCAAGCTGGGCGACGTGGCGCGGGTGGCACTGGAGTCCACCGAACGGCGCGCCTACTACCACAGCAACGGTGAACCGGCGATGGGCATCGGCATCGTCAAGACCTCCACCGCCAACAGCCTGGAGGTGGCCGAGGAAGCGAAGGCGCAGGCCGAGCGCATCCGCCCGACGCTGCCCAAGGGCACCGACATCTACGTCGCCTACGACAGCACCACCTTCATCTCGGCGGCGGTGGAGCGGGTGTACGAAACCCTGCTGGAAGCGGTGGTGCTGGTGCTGATCGTGATCTGGCTGTTCCTCGGCAGCGCGCGCGCGGCGCTGATCCCGGCGGTGACCGTGCCGGTATGCGTGATCGCCTCGTTCATCGCGCTGTACGCGTTCGGCTTCTCGATCAACCTGCTCACCCTGCTGGCGCTGGTGCTGTGCATCGGGCTGGTGGTCGATGACGCCATCGTGGTGGTGGAAAACATCCAGCGCCGCGTCGATCTCGGCGAGCCGGCGCTGGTGGCCGCGCGCCGCGGCACCAAGCAAGTGGCGTTCGCGGTGCTGGCCACCACCGCGGTGCTGGTGGCGGTGTTCCTGCCGGTCGGTTTCCTGCAGGGCAATACCGGCCGCCTGTTCCGCGAGCTGTCGGTGGCGCTGGCGGCGGCGGTGGCCATTTCGGCTTTCGTCGCGCTGACCCTGACTCCGATGATGGCCAGCAAGCTGCTGCGCCCGCATACCGGCCCGCACGCGGTGCACGGCAACCGTGCCAGCGAGTGGATCAACGCGCGCTTCCAGCGCCTGGCCGGCGGCTATCGCGGCGTGCTGAACCGCCATATCCACCGGGTCGGGCTGTTCGGCGGGCTGATGGCGGCGGCAGTGGTGGCGCTGGTGCTGTTGTTCAAGCTGCTGCCGAGCGAACTGGCGCCGACCGAGGACCGCGGTTCCTTCCAGCTGATGATGGAAGGCCCGGAAGGTGCGGGCTTCGACTACACCGTCGGCCAGATGAAGCAGGTCGAGGCGATCCTGGCGAATGAAACCGGCCCCGACCAGCCGATCCTGCGCGCCAACCCGCGCGTGCCCGGCAGCTTCGGTGCCAGCGAGGAGATGCACACCGGCCGCGCGATGATCTTCCTGCAGCCGTGGGACCAGCGCGAGAAGAGCACGGTGGAGCTGGCCAGCGAGCTGGAGAAGAAGTTCTCCGGGCTCACCGGGGTGAAAGTGCGCACCATGGCCGGCGGCGGGCTGGTGCGCACCCGCGGCCAGCCGTTCCAGCTGGTGCTGGGCGGGCCGGACTACAAGGAGCTCGCGCAGTGGCGCGACATCATGCTGGCGAAGATGGCGGACAACCCCGGCTTCGTCGGCCCGGATTCCGATTACAAGGAAACCCGCCCGCAGATGCGGGTGGTGATCGACCGCGCGCGCGCAGCCGACCTCGGCGTGTCGGCCACCGACATCGGCCGCGCGCTGGAAACGATGATGGGCGGCCGCCGCGTCACCACCTTCGTCGACAACGGCGAGGAATATGACGTCAAGATCCAGGCCAACCGCGACGGCCGCGATTCGGTGGCGGCGCTGGATGCGCTGCAGGTGCGCGGACGCGGCGGCATGCTGGTGCCGCTGTCCAACCTGGTCACGCTGCGCGAAGTGGCCGAGCCGGGCACGCTCAACCGCTTCAACCGGTTGCGTTCGATCACCCTGAGCGCGCGCTTGGCGCCCGGCTATCCGCTGGGCGATGCGGTGGCCTGGGCGCAGCAGACCGCACGCGCCTCGCTGCCCGACTACGCGCAGATCAGCTGGAAGGGCGAGTCGCGCGAGTTGCAGCAGTCGGGTGGCGAGGTACTGGTCACCTTCGCGCTGGCGCTGCTGATCGTGTACCTGGCGCTGGCCGCGCAGTTCGAGAGCTTCCTGCACCCGCTGGTGATCATGCTGACGGTGCCGCTGGGCGTGCTCGGTGCGCTGCTGGGCCTGTGGATCACCGGCGGCACGGTCAACCTGTTCTCGCAGATCGGCATCGTGATGCTGGTGGGGCTGGCGGCGAAGAACGGCATCCTGATCGTGGAGTTCGCCAACCAGCTGCGCGACGAGGGCCGTGCCATCCACGACGCCATCGTCGAGGCCGCCGCGGTGCGCCTTCGGCCGATCCTGATGACCTCCATCGCCACCGTGATGGGCGCGGTGCCGCTGGTGATCTTCGGCGGCCCGGGTTCGGCCAGCCGCGCCACCATCGGCGTGGTGGTGATCTTCGGCGTGGCCTTCTCCACCCTGCTGTCGCTGTTCGTGGTGCCGGCGTTCTACGCGGTGCTGGCGAAATACACGCATTCGCCGGAAGAGCTGGCGCAGCGGTTGGAACAACTGGAAGCGGAAACCCCGCAGGTGGGCGGACATGCATGATCGCGACGGTGGTTCCCCGTGGAAACCGCGTGGCCCGCGCCCGCCGCGCGACGGCGCGCCGCGCCGCGAATCCTCGCCGCAGGAAAAGATCCGGCGCGAACCGGCCCGGCACGAGACTTCTTCGCATGCCGTCGGCGCGGAAGGCGCGCAGCATCCGGCGCGCGAGCGTCGCGATGCGGAGCTGCGCATCCACGGGTTGAACGCGGTGCGGGCGGTGTTCGCGCACCGGCCGCAGGCGATCCGCAAGCTCTACCTGCTGGAAGCGCGCATCCCGCAGCTGCAGCCGCTGCTGAAGTGGTGCGTGGCCAACCGCGTGGGCTACAGGGTGGTGGACGACGCCGACCTGCAGAAGCTCGCCGCCAGCGCCCACCACGAAGGCGTCGTCGCGGAGGTGCTGCGCGAGGAACCGCTGCCGCTGTCGAGCTGGTTGCGCGACCTGCCGGCCGGGCCGCAGTGCGCGCTGTGGCTGGACGGCGTGGGCAACCCGCACAACCTCGGCGCGATCCTGCGCAGCGCCGCGCACTTCGGCGTGTCCGCGATCCTGTTGCCCAAGCACGCGACACTGGCGCTGTCAGGCGCCGCCGCGCGGGTCGCGGAAGGTGGCGCCGAAGCGGTGCCGATGGTGCGGCTGGGGCGCGAGGACAACAGCATCGCCCAGCTGCGCAGCGCGGGCTTCGGGCTGGCTGCCACCGTGGTGCGCGGCGGCAGCGACCTGTTCCAGGCCAGCCTGCCGCGCCGGCTGGTCTACGTGCTGGGTGCGGAAGGCGAGGGCATGTCGTCGGCGTTGACCGCTGCCTGCGACCTGCGGCTGTCGATTCCAGGCAGCGGCGCGGTGGAAAGCCTCAACGTGGCCGCGGCCACCGCCGTGCTGTTGGCGGCGTGGGCGCGCGGCTGACCGGCATCACCAGCCGCTGGCGCCCTGTTCCTCGGTGGCGCTGAAGTTCGAACGCGCGCCGCTGGAATCGTTGGCCACGCCGGTGGCGAAATAGGCCACGCCCGTGCCGGCCTTGCGGTCGATCCACAGCCCCGACAGCAGACCGTAGGCATTGCCGCTGTGGCCGATGCGCGCGCGGCCATCGCCGAACAGATCGTCGCGGCAGTTCTTGCCATCGCCCTGCGCCAGCTGCTGCGTGGCCAGGCCGTAGGCGCAGAAGAAGCCGCCGCGGTTGGGCTCGTCTTCTTCGCCGATCACGCCGTTGCTGCCGTCGAAGCGCCACACCGGCGTGTCCAGCAGCGCCACCGAGGCCGGCGTCAGCAGGCGCACCCCGTCCAGCTCGCCATCATTGAGCAGCATCCGGCCGATCCTGGCCAGGCCGCGTGCGGAGATGCGCAGCCCGCCCTGCGGCGAAAACAGCGTGCCGTTTTCACCCGGCTGCCAGCGCGACAGATCGCAGCTGCCATCGGCCGCCGCGATCACCATGCAGGCCGGGCGCTGGCCGTGCAGTTCATCCTTCTGCGGCTGGCGCTGGTCGTCGTACAGCACCACCGCGCGGGCCAGCGCGGCCTCGCTGCTGCCGGACCAGTTGAAGCCGGCGTCGATGTCCAGCGGGAACAGCACCAGCCGTCGCATCAGCCGGTCGAAGCGCTCGCCGGTGACGCGTTCCATTGCCTGCGCGACCAGCGGGAAATTGAGGTTGGTGTAGCGGAAGAACGTGCCCGGTGCGTGCTGCGTATCCCAGGCCTGCGGGTTGCCGGTGATGATGCCGATGTCCTGGCCCAGCGGCACGTTCCAGTAGCCGGCGGCGTCGGTCAGGCTGGAGGTATGAGACAGCAGCATGCGCAGGGTGATCGGCACGTCCGGGAAGCCCGGGTTGCGCAGCGGGGAACCCAGCGCGGTGGAAATGTCCGCATCCAGCTCCAGCTTGCCGGCCTCGACCAGCCGCAGCACACCGATCGTGGTCACCAGCTTGCTCACCGACGCCACCCGCGCCGGGTCGTCGGCGGACAGGGCGCGCGCGCTGCCGATGTCCGCCAGACCCTCGGCGCGAACCGCGGTTTCGCCTGCGCGGTCGAAGGCGACGCGGACGCGGCCCACGGGTTCGCTGGCGCCGGCGCAGCTGGCGGCCAGCAGCAGGGAAAGCGCGGCCAGTCGGCGGATCGGGGTCATGCGGGGCTCCGGTCGGACCGGCGGACTGCCGGCGCGCCCTGCAGGTTAGCTGAACCGATCCGCTACGGACCGCCATGCATGACTTCCTGCCCATGTGTAATGATGATTCGGTGTATTACATTACCAGCACACCAATTCAGGAGGCCGTCATGCTCACCAACACCACCCGCATCCCCCGCAGCCCCGCTTTCGTCGAGCGCCGCAAGGCCGAACGCGGTGCCAACGATGGCGACTTCCAGCCGTGCAGCCGCGGCGAGCGCGAGTTCGGCATCGGCTATGGCCGCAGCAGTGGCTATGTCCGCAACCGCAGCTACGTGGCCAGCCAGCCGGCCCTGTTCCGCTGCCGTTGAGCCCGACGGACGCTCAGCCAGCGTCACGCAATGCCCCGGCGGCTGCGATCAGGTCGGGGAAAAACGTTTCGAAAGTGGCCTGCGCCGCACCTTCGTTGGCGTGCAGCACCTCCAGGCAGGCCAGCAGCCGGTCGCCGTTGCGCGAGAGGCGTGTCGAGATGCCGCGCACGGCGGCGTCCACGCTCTCGCGCCGGGCATAGGAGCCCAGCCAGTCATGCGCGGCCATGCGCGGCGCGATTGCCGCCAGCCGCGGCGGCAGCTCGGCGCGGCGTTCGTCCAGGATGCGATAGATGCGCGCGGTGAACGCCGCCAGCGGCGCCTCGTTCCAGCGCGCCCAGCCCTGCGCCAGGCAGTGGTCGAAATACACGTCCAGCACGATCCCGGCATAGCGCCGCAGCGGCCCGAACCCGACGCGCATGGCGGTGACCGCGGCATGGTCATCGGTATAGCGGTCGATGCGGCGGTGGCGCACGATCTCCGCGCGCACCGGCTGCGGCCAGTCCGCCAGTGCGCTCTGCCCGAACACGAAATCGCCGAGCAGTGCGCCGAGGATGGCGTCGTCGGAATGCCGCGCCAGCCAGGCGTGGGCGAGATAGTTCATGCGCCGATGGTAACGGCGCGCAGGGTAACGGCGCGGCAGCCTTCAGTCGGCGCCGCCGGCAGCGGCCGGATGGCAATCCGCGCCCGGCAGCACATCGTCCAGCCGCACGCAGGGCCGGAACCCGACCATCCCGGTCAGCTGGCGGCTGTCGCCGCTGGCGACGCTGAAGCGCTGCAGCGGCGCCAGCCGGCAGGCGGCATCGCCGCCGCAGGCGTCCGGGTACAGGGTGTAGTGGCAGGCGCCGCTGCTGCTGCGCACGCAATCGAACCGGGCCACGCCGTCCTGCACGCTGGCCTTGCTGTGCAGCGCCACCGGCCCGGCGTCCACCCGGCTGGTCCAGGTGGTGCCGCCCGGCGAGCAGCCGGCCAGGGCCAGCAGGAACTGCAGCAGCGCGACGAGCTTGGTCATGCCGAGGTTGAACATGGGTTGCCTCACATGTGCTTGAACAGGGCCATGAACGGCTGGCTGACCAGCAGCGTTTCCGGGCGGTGCTTGAGCCGCACCGTGCCGCGCCCGCTGTCGTCGCGGACGATGCCGGCGATGGCCTTCAGGTTGACGATGGTGCCGCGGTGGATCTGCTTGAACAGGTTGCCGTCCAGCCGTGGCAGCAGTTCGCGCAGCGAGCTGCGCAGCAGTGCCTCGCCGTCCGCGGTGACCACCGTGGTGTATTTCTGGTCGGCGCGGAAATAAGCCACGTCGTCGACCAGGATCAAGCGTGTTTCGCGGCCGGCGCTGGCGGTCAGCCACGTCAATGGCTCCACCGCGCCGGCCTGCTTGGGCAATGCGCCCAGCCGATCCAGCAGCGCCGCCAGCGCGGCCGAGTCAGGCAGCGCATCGCGCGCCTGCAGGCGTTCGATGGTGGCATCCAGCCGCTCGCGCTTGACCGGCTTGAGCAGGTAATCGACGGCGCCGTGTTCGAAGGCGTCGATGGCGTACTGGTCGTAGGCGGTGACGAACACGATCCGCGTGCGCGGGCTGGCGTCGGTGGCGATCCGCGCCACTTCCAGGCCGGTCAGGCCGGGCATGCGGATGTCGAGGAAGGCGACGTCGGGCTGGTGTTCGGCCAGCGCTTCCACCGCGCTGGCGCCGTCCTCGCATTCGGCCAGCACCCGCAGGGCCGGCCAGGCGCGTTGCAGTTCGGCCACCAGCGCCTGCCGCAGCAGCGATTCGTCCTCGGCGACCACGCAGGTCCAGGGCTTGCTCTGGCTGATCTCATTCATGGCCGGCTCCGTTCGAGGGCACGGCCGCCGGAACAGTGATGGTTGCCGCCACGCCGCTGGGGAAGTTGGCGATCACAGACAGGTTGGCGCTGCCGGCGTAGCGCAGTCGCAGCCGCTCGCGCACGTTCTTCAGGCCGATGCCGGTGCCGCTGGTCTTGCTGTTGAAGCCTTCGCCGTCGTCGGCCACCGTCACCGCCACGCCGCCATCGTCCGGGCGCGCGCGGATCCATACGGTGCCGCCGCCGGTGCGCGGCTCCAGCCCGTGCTTGATCGCGTTCTCCACCAGCGTCTGCAGCATCATCGCCGGCAGAGTCGTGGCCCGCAGCGCCTGCGGCACGTCTACCTGTACCGCCAGGCGGTCGCCCATGCGGATCTTCAGGATTTCCAGATAGGCCAGCGCGCGCTCCAGCTCCACCCCCAGGGTGGACATGTCGTCCCTGGCGTCGGGCAGCGAGCGGCGCAGGTACTGGATCAGGTGGCCCAGCATCGCTTCGGCGCGGGCCGGGTCGCTGCGGGTCAGCAGCTGCGCGCTGGCCAGCGTGTTGTAGAGGAAATGCGGCTCGACCTGCGCATGCAGGAGGTGCAGCTTGGCTTCGGTGAGTTCCTTCTCGGTGGCGGTCTGCGCGGCGCTGGCGCGCTCACCGCGGCGGCGTTCGCCGATGCGGCGGGTGATCGCGCGGGCGATGGCTTCGGCGTTCTCGAAGTTGGTGCCGTCGTCGACCAGAAACCAGTCGCTCCAGGCCGGGCTTTCCGGCTCGCAGATCAGGGTGACTCGGCCGCTATCGCCCGCCGGGGTGACCGTGGCCTGCAGCTGGTTGTGGTCGGGTGCGAACCACAGCAGGGGGTTCCAGCGGCGCAGCGGCGGTTCGCCATACAGATGCGGGCGGGTCACCTTGGCGCGTATCTGCAGGCTGTCGCGCGCGCTGCGTACCTCGGTGGCGCCGGGCAGCTCGCGCACCGCGGCGTCGACCAGGTCGAAGGCCTCGCCGGCCTCCAGCGGCAGCTCGATGAGCCGCTTCTGGCGGTTGTCCAGGGTCTCGTTGTCCACCCGCCCCGCCACCAGTCGGACCCGGTGCAGGTGCGAAAACGCACCCGCCACCACCAGCCCCATGGTGCCAAATGCGAACAGGATCGCGGGAGCCTCGAACCGTCCGATCAGCGGCAGGCTGGAATAAAGGGCGACCACCAGCATGATCGCCAGGCCCCAGGCGCAACCGATGCGGACGATGAAGAACAGACGCTTGAACATGGAGGGTGGCGCGTGCGGGAAGTTGCCGCGAGGATAGCCGCGCGCCGCGGCGATGGAAGCAGCCCGGCGATGAAGCCCTGCAGGCGCCGACGAAGCCGGCGTGCAGCGACGTGAGCGGCGCGGTCAGCGGCGGCCACGTCCTGGCTCGGCGCGCACCCGCAGGTAGCGGGCGAAGCGCGGCGTGCCCTTGGCGGTCAGGCCGTCGTAGCGGTAAGTCACCACGCTGCCGTGGCGCGGCGGATGCCGGCGATCGGCGTCGGACAGCCCGCTACCCAGCGCGAAGCGGCGCCCGCGCGCGTCTTCCACCAGCAGTGCACCTACTTGTCCGGCGTACTTGCCGCGGCCCGGGCGATAGCCGATCACCCACGCTTCGTCGTCCGCGGCGGCCTTGTACTTCAGCAGGCCATCGCTGCGCCCACCCACATAGCGGCCGGCCGCGCGATGCAGCATCAGGCCTTCGCCACCAGCCGCCAGCACCGCTCGCAGGCGGGCGTCGAGCGCGGCGCGGTCGTGCAGGCGCGTCTGGGCGATCAGCTGCAGCCGCGGCAAGCCGGCCAGTGCGACCAATGCCCGCAGTCGTTGCACGCGCTGCGCAAACGGGTCGGCGTCGCCGGGCAGGTCGAAGGCCATGAAGCGCACCTTGCGCCAGCCAGCCTGGTCCGGCCGCAGTGCGCGCACCAGGTCGCTGACCTGCTGGAACTGCCCGCGTGCGATCCACAGCTCGCCTTCCATGGCCTGCGCGGGCCAGCCGGCGGTGAACCAGCGCGGGGCGTCGATCGGGTCGCCATTGCGGGTCAGCAGGCGGTGGCCGTCCCAGCGGGCGCGCACACCATCGAGCTTCTCGCTGACCAGCCAGTGGGTGAGGTCGCCGGCATCGTGGAAGCGGGTCGCCAGCATGGGTGCCGGCAGCGGCGAGGCCGGGAACGCGGGCATGGGCGAGAGCAGGGCGGCCGATAGCAGCAGGGCCAGCAGGGCGGTGCGCGGTTCCATGGCGGCACTCGTAGCGGTGTGGCGCCCAGCTTCGCCGGGCGCGACCACCGGCGCAGTCGGTGCGCGCCGCTGGAGGCGGTCAGGCTTTGCCCCGTGCTTCACCAGCGCGCGGGACAGTGGCTTGGGCCACAACGCGAAGAAGCCGCCCGCAGGCGGCTTGTTCCTGGTCGTCGCGGCTGCAATCAGCGCCTGGCGACGGGATTGCCGAACTCGCGACGCAGCCAGCTGTCGACCATGCGCTTTTCGTAGCGCAGCGGGTCGGTGTCGTTGATCGGCGCCGCGTTCACGAGGAATGCCGGGTCGGTGATCCTGCGCTCACCCTCGGCAGCCAGCGCGCCGCTGGCATCGAAGTGCTTGAACTGCACGGTCATGCGCGGTGGGTAGATGTCGCGGACGATGCGGATGTCCTGCTGGCCGATGCCGCGCCACGGCTCGAAATCACCGGCGCGGTCGATATCGATGATGGTGAGCTGCAGGCGCTCACCGGCCGGCAGCCGGGCCACGGCGCGCTTGCGCATGTAGCTGGCCAGGTCGGTCAGCCAGCTGCCCCGCTCGTTGTTCCAGCGGTTCTGGCTGCGACGCAGTTCGGTGAAGGTGGCGGGGTCGGCCCAGGCCACCGCGACCGGGCCGGCATCGGGCAGCGCCCGCGGTGCGTCGGCGGCCAGCATGTTGTCGCCGCTGGCGGCGCAGCCGGCCAGGGCAAGGATCAGGGCGAGGGCGCTGAGTCTGGCGTGCATGGACGTTCTCCGCGTGGGCCTGTCGGCAGTGTGCGCTCGCCGCCGTGCAAGGGCGCGGGCCATCGGCCGCTTCAGTCAGCCGGCGTTTCGGCTTCGCCGGCGCTGTCCAGGAACCATGCTTCCACCTTGCCCTTGATTTTCATCGTCATCGGCGCGCCACGGCGGTCCAGTGCGCGCCCGGCCTGCACCCGCACCCAGCCTTCGCTGATGCAGTATTCCTCGACGTTGTTGCGCTCGACGCCGTTGAAGCGGATGCCGATGCCGCGCTCCAGCAGCTCGGCCCGGTAGAACGGGCTGCGCGGGTCGTTGGAAAGGCGGTCGGGCGGGGCGGTGGTTGCGTCGTCAGACATGGCGTGCGGTCGGCCTGGAGGGGCCGACAGCATACCGGAGCGGGCTCAGCGCAGCCGCCGCGACAGTGCGAAGAAGGCCAGGTTGCCCAGGCCCAGTGCCCCCACCAGCACCGCGATCACGCCGGGGGTGATGTCCTGCCAGCCGCGCGCTTCGACGATGCCAAAACCGAGCGCCAGCGCCACCAGGGTGATGCCCCAGCGCAGCGAGGACAGCCGGCGCGCGCTTTCGTCGCCTTCCAGGATGCTGCGCACCAGCGACGCATCGCCGTTGCTGGCCACCAGTTGCTTGCGCACGCGGGCATCGACTACCGCCTTGATGGAATAGGCGATGCAGGCAAACAGGGACACCGGGATCAGCAGATCGACATTCATGGGTTGCCTCGGAATGTGGCGCGGGATGCGCCGTTCGCAAGAAGAGATACGGCCATCCTGTCGCCGGTTGCAGTCGCCTGGTCGGAAATACCTTGCAACCGCCGCCGCGCCGACCGTATCTGATGCACGATGGATGCCGATCGCGCCCTTGTCGAAGCCGTGCTCGAAAACCGCCCCGGCGCGTTCGAGCAGCTGGTGCGCGACTATCAGGGCCTGTGCTGGCACGTGATCCAGCGGATGGTGCGGCACCCCGAGGACACCCGCGAGCTTTGCCAGGAGGCGTTCCTGCGCGTGCACCGATACCTGCACCAGTACCGTTTCGACAGCCCGCTGAAGTCATGGATCGGGCAGGTGGCCTATGCCGTGGCCAAGCGGCATCTGGAGCGCAAGCGCATCCCGCTGGCCGAGCCGGCCGGGGACGCGGACGGGCTGTCCCTGCTCGACCACGTCAGCGATGGTTTCGACCTCGCCGCCGCGCACGCGGGTGCCGAGGCGGAACGCGAGCTGCACGCCGCGATCGAGCGACTGCCGCCGCTGCAGCGCATGATCCTGACGCTCTACCATCTGGAGGAGCTGCCGATCGGCGAGATCGCCACCATCACCGGCCTGGCCGAGGGCACCATCAAGAGCCACCTGTTCCGAAGCCGCAACAAACTGCGCGAGCTGTTGGCCCCGCGCATTGGAGTCGCCGCATGAGCATCCACGAACACGAACACGAACACGACCACGACTCCGGACATGACGAACACGCCGCCGGCATCGACGCCCGCCGTTGGCAGGCGCAGGAGCGGGCGCGCCGCGGCGAGGCGGATGCCGACGCCGGCGACCTGCGCATCGCCCGCGCACTGCGCGATGCCCTGCCGGTGGATCTGCCGATGGATTTCGCCGCTCGCATGGCGGCACGGGTGCAGCATCGGGCCGAGGCATCGACGCTGCTGGAGCAGCGCCTGTTGCGCGTGCTGGGGCTGGTGTTCGCGCTGTCGGCTGCGGTGGTGGTGGCCTGGTACGGGCGCGGCTGGGTGAGCGGTCTGGCGGCGGCCCTGCCCGGTGGCCGGGCTGCTTTGGGCTGGTGCGCGCTGGCCGCACTCTGCCTGATGGCCAATTGGGGGCTGGGTGGGTTGCGGCGGCTGGGCGGGGGGCGCTGGGCGGGCCTGTAAACTTCGCCCATGGCTGCCAACACGCGTGACAACCCGCTCGACGCCCTCATGCATCCGTTTGCCGAAGGCCTGCTGCACTGGCCGGCGGCGGGCGATGTGCTGTTCCTGCGCGGCCGCGAAGGCGCCGCCTTGCATGCCCATCGCCGGCCGGCGCTGGCGGCCACCCAGCCGTTCCGGCCGGAAGCCGCGCGCCTGCAGCGGCTCGGCATCGAACTGCTGGACGAGGACGCGCTGCCCGACGCCAGCTTCGCGCTGGTGCTGGTGCTGCCGCCACGCCAGCGCGAGGAGGCGCGGGCACTGCTGGCCAAGGCTTGTGCGGCGTTGGCGCCGGGCGGCACGGTGGTCGCTGCGGTGGCCAACGACGAGGGTGCGAAATCGCGCGAGGCCGACTTCAAGCAACTGGCCGGCGGCGCTGTCACCCAGAGCAAGTTCCATTGCCGCACCTTCTGGACCCAGCCCGACGCGGCCTTCGATGCGGCGCTGCTGGCGCAGTGGCGTCGGCTGGACGCCCCCCGCCAGATCGCGGCGCCCGGCCTGCCTGGGGGCAGCTTCCACAGCCGGCCCGGCGTGTTTGCCTGGGACCGCGTGGACGCCGCCTCGGCGATGCTGGCCGCGGCGCTGCCTGCCGACCTGCGCGGACGCGTGGCGGATTTGGGCGCCGGCTGGGGCTATCTGTCGATGCAGGTGCTGGCGCGCTGCCCGCGTGTCGAGTCGATCGACCTGTTCGAAGCGGATGCCCGTGCGTTGTCGCTGGCGCAGCGCAACCTCGCGGATGCCCGCGTGCCGACCGGTTTCCATTGGCACGATGTCGAGCAAGGCGTGCCCGGGCGTTTCGACGCCATCGTCTGCAATCCGCCATTCCACGCGCTGGGGCGCGGCGACCGGCCCGATATCGGCCGCGCCTTCATCGCCGCCGCCGCGGACGCGCTGGTGCGGGGCGGCAGCCTGTGGCTGGTCGCCAATCGCCATCTGCCCTACGAGGACGCGTTGGGCACGGGCTTCTCGCAGGTGCGCAGCGTGGCCCAGAACGGCGGCTTCAAGATCGTGCAGGCGGTGAAGGCATGAAGCTGGTCAAGCACATCGCCAACCTGGGCTACGGCAGCCGCAAGGACGTGCAGTGGATGTTCCGCGAAGGCCGCATCACCAACGCCGCCGGCGAGGTGCTGTACGCGGATGATCCGCTGGACCACGACGACGTGCGCATCGACGGCGATGCGCTGGACCCGCCGCCCGGCCTGCTGCTGATGCTGCACAAGCCGGTGAACACCACCTGTTCGACCAAAGACCGCGGGCGGGTGGTGTTCGACCTCCTGCCGCCGCGCTACCGCTTGCGCAGCCCGGCGCTGTCCACGGTGGGCCGGCTGGATCGTGATACCTCCGGCCTGCTGCTGCTCACCGACGACGGCCAACTGCTGCATCGGATCATCGCGCCGAAGTCCAGGCTGCCGAAGGTCTATCTGGCAACCCTGGCCGGCGACCTGCGCGGCGACGAAGCGGCGGCGTTCGCCAGCGGCACGCTGATGCTGGAGGGCGAGCAGACGCCGCTGCTGCCGGCGGAACTGGAAGTTCTGGGGCCGCGCAGCGCACGGCTCACCCTGCACGAGGGCCGCTACCACCAGGTGCGGCGGATGTTCGCGGCGCTCGGCAACCATGTGGATGCCCTGCATCGCGAACGCGTGGGTGGGCTGACGCTGGGCGCGTTGCCGGCGGGTGAGTGGCGGATGCTGGGTGACGCTGACCGCGCGCAGCTGTTTGCGAGCTGAGCCGCGGCCTTGCGGTCAGTGTGCTGCTTTGCCCGAGAGCAGTGCGCGGAAACCCTCGAACCCCAGCGTCCGCACCGTCGCGATATTGCGATCGATGATCGCATCCGGCTCCGGATAGGCCGCCACCGCGCGGTCGATGCTGGCTTCGCGCAACAGGTGCAGGATCGGATACGGCGCGCGATTGGTCAGGTTGGCCGGGTCATCCGGCGCGCTGTCGGCGAACTGGTAGTCGGGATGGAAGCTGGCCACCTGCAGCGTGCCGTCCAGGTCCAACGCCTCGACCAGCGCATCGGCATCGCCCAGGAAATCGTTGTAGTCGAGGAAATCGCCCAGCACCTGCGGATGCACCAGCAGGGTGGTGTCGATGGCGTCGGCCGGGGTGTCGCGCAACAGCGCCAGCTCCTCGCCCAGCTGCTCCAGCAGCGCGCGTTCGGTGGTCGCATCGCTGACGGTGATCCGCACCTGCTGCCTCGCGGAAACGGCCTTCGCGAACGGGCACAGGTTCAGCCCGATGACCGCGCGCTCCAGCCAGCGGCGGATGTCGGCCTCGACCGTTGCCGGGTCAGGCCCGCCGGTGCCGGGGTCAGTCACGGAAGTTGTCGAACTGCAACGGCAACTCGAAGTCCTGCCCGCGCAGCAGCGCCATCGCCGCCTGCAGGTCGTCGCGCTTCTTGCCCGTGACGCGCAGCTTGTCGCCGTTGATCTGCGAATCGACCTTCAGCTTGGCGTCCTTGAGCGCACCCTGGATCTTCTTGGCCAGCTCGCGCTCGATGCCCTGCTTCACCGTCACCTTCTGGCGTGCGCCGGCCAGGTTGGTCTCGATGTCGCCGAACTCGAGGCAGCGCACGTCGATCTTCCGCGCGGTCAGCCGCGCACGCAGGATGTCGGTCATCTGCTGCAACTGGAAGTCGCTGGGCGCGGACTGGCTGATCACGTTGTCGTCCAGTGCGAACTTGGCGTCCACGCCCTTGAAGTCGAACCGCGTGGTCAGCTCGCGGCTGGCCTGGTCCACGGCATTGGTGAGTTCGTGGGTATCCACTTCGGAAACGATGTCGAAGGAAGGCATGGCAATCGGCACGGTGACGGGGCGGGCAGGTTACCGCATGCTGGGCGGATGCCGACGCACGCCGCCACCTCGCATCCGCGCCGGGCCATCTGGTTGATGCTGGCCTCGGTGGCGCTGTTCTCGCTGATGGACGCCGGCCTGAAGACGCTGGCTGCGCACTATCCGCCGCTGCAGGTGGCGGCGTTGCGCGGGATGGCCTCGCTGCCGCTGGTGCTGGCCTGGGCGCTGGCCAGCGCCGGCCCGCGCGCGCTGCTGCGGGTGCGATGGCCGCTGCACCTGCTGCGCGGCGTGCTGGGCATCACCATGATGGCCAGCTTCGTGTACGCGCTGAAGACGCTGCCGCTGTCCACCGCCTATTCGATTTTCTTCGTCGCGCCGCTGCTGATCACCGCGCTGTCGGTGCCGATCCTGCGCGAGCGGGTGGGCCCGCGGCGCTGGACCGCGATCGCCATCGGCCTGCTGGGCGTGCTGGTGGTTCTGCGGCCGACCGGGCAGGGGATGCTGACCCTGGCCGGTGGCGCGGTGCTGCTGGCCGCCTTCGGCTATGCGGTGTCTGCCATCACCGTGCGGGTACTGGCGCGTACCGACAGCACCCAGGCGATCACCTTCTGGCTGCTGGCGCTGATGGCGCTGGGCGCGGGCGGCCTGGCGGCGCCGGAGTGGGTGCCCCTTCGCGGCGAGCATGCGTGGATCATCGCCGCCATCGGGGTGGCTGGCGCGCTGGGCCAGTACGCCATCACCGAGGCATTCCGGGTCGGCGAGGCCTCACTGATCGCGCCGCTGGAATACACCGCGCTGGTCTGGGGCGTGGGCCTGGACCTGCTGGTCTGGGGCGTGTTGCCGGATGCAGTCACCTGGGGCGGGGCGGGGATCATCATCGCCAGCGGGCTGTACCTGCTGCGTCGCGAGCGCGTGCATGTGGAGGCGGAGCACCCCTGATTTCACCGGGGGTGAAAACAGGGTTTATGGCAGTGAACTGGCTCGAGAGGGTTCAATCATGTGGCGTATTTTGAATTGCCCGGGTAAAAAGCAGGGATTGCTGCGCTGCGATTTGTGGCAGGCGCCGCGATATGTTCCCATGCGCCTTTCCCCACGAGCGGAGTGCCGGCCATGGCCGAGCTGAAGGAAGCGCGCGTCCCCGACATCGGCGGGCACGGTGACGTGCCGGTGATCGAACTGCTGGTCAAGCCCGGCGACACCGTGGCCAAGGACCAGGGCCTGGTCACGCTGGAATCCGACAAGGCGACCATGGAAGTGCCATCGCCATTCGCCGGTGTGGTCAAAGAGGTCAAGGTCAAGCTGGGCGACACCGTTTCCGAAGGCGCGGTGGTGGCGGTCATCGAAGCCGCCGATGTCGAAGCTGCCGCCGCCAGCGATGCGCCAGCGCGCGCCCAGCCCGTGCCCGCCGCCCCGGTGGCCAGCGCGGAAACCGGGGCGAAGGTCGAGCCCGCGGTGGTGGCACCCACGCCCAATCCGCTGACCCGCCAATCCATCGCCCAGCAGGCCCCGGTCGCAGTGGAAAGCGGCGCGCCGGTGCCGGCGCTGGCGCCGGTGGCCGAGCCGGGCCAGCCCGGCATCCCGCCGATGCGCTTCGAGGCCGACGCGGTGCTGCCGGCCAAGGTGCCCTACGCCAGCCCGGCAGTGCGGTTGTTCGCACGCGAGCTGGGCGTGGATCTTGCGCAGGTCGGCGGCAGCGAACGCGGTGGACGCATTTCCAAGGAAGACGTGCAGAAGTTCGTCAAGGCGGCGCTGGCGGGCGGCGGCGTGGCGCCCGTGGCGGCGGCGGGTGGTGGCGGCGGGCTCAACCTGATCCCGTGGCCGAAGGTGGATTTCGCCAGGTTCGGCGCCATCGAGACCAGGCCGTTGTCGCGCATCCAGAAGCTGTCCGGTGCCAACCTGGCGCGCAACTGGGCGATGATCCCGCACGTCACCCAGTTCGATGATGCCGACATCACCGAGCTGGAGGCCTTGCGCGTGGCCCTCAACGAGGAAAACGCCAAGGCGATCGCCGCGGGCAAGACCGGCAAGCTGACCATGCTCGCCTTCCTCATCAAGGCCTGCGTGGCCGCGCTGCAGAAGTACCCGACCTTCAACGCCTCGCTGGACGGCGACAATCTCGTCCTCAAGCAGTATTTCCACATCGGCTTCGCCGCCGACACCCCGAACGGGCTGGTGGTGCCGGTGCTGCGCGATGCCGACCAGAAGGGCGTTGCCCAGATCGCCAGGGAAATGGGCGAGCTGGCCGCGCTGGCACGCGACGGCAAACTCAAGCCGGAACAGATGCAGGGCGGTTGCTTCACCATCAGCTCGCTGGGCGGGATCGGCGGCACCGCGTTCACCCCGATCATCAACGCGCCCGAAGTGGCCATCCTCGGGGTGTCGAAGTCGGAGACCCGGCCGGTGTGGAACGGCAACAAGTTCAAGCCGCGGCTGATGCTGCCGCTGTCGCTGAGCTACGACCACCGGGTGATCGACGGCGCCGCCGCCGCGCGCTTCACCAGCTACCTGGGACAACTGCTGGCCGACCTGCGTCGGGCCATGCTCTGAAGGAGACGGACATGGCGGACATCGAATCGAAAGTGCCCGACATCGGCGGTCATGGCGACGTGCCGGTCATCGAGTTGCTGGTGGCGGTGGGCGATTCCGTGAAGAAGGACCAGGGCCTGGTCACGCTGGAATCGGACAAGGCGACCATGGAGGTTCCGGCCATTGCCGCCGGCGTGGTCAAGGCCTTGAAGGTGAAGCTCGGCGATATGGTGTCGGAGGGCAGTGTGATCGCCATCATCGACAGCGCGGAGTCGGAAGCAGCGGCGAAGCCGGTTGCCCCCGCGCCGGCCAGGACCGACGCGCCGGCACCGGCAGCGCCGCCTGCCAAGGTGGAATCGGCAGCGCCCGCATCGCAGGCCGTCGCGCCGTCCGGTCGCCAGGCCGACATCGAGTGCGCGATGGTGGTGATCGGTGCTGGCCCCGGCGGCTATACCGCCGCGTTCCGCAGCGCCGACCTCGGCCTCGACACCGTGCTGATCGAGCGCTACGCCAACCTCGGCGGGGTCTGCCTCAACGTCGGGTGCATCCCGTCGAAGGCGCTGCTGCATGCCGCCGACGTGATCGAGCAGGCCGCGCACGCCAGCGAATACGGCGTGGACTTCGGCAAGCCCAAGATCAGCATCGACAAGCTGCGCGAGTACAAGGACAAGGTGGTCGGCCAGCTCACCAGGGGGCTGGCCGGCATGGCCAAGCAGCGCAAGGTGCGCGTGGTGCAGGGCACGGCGACGTTCGTTTCCGCCAACGAGCTGGAGATCGCCGGCGCCGACGGCAAGACCCAGCTGCTGCGCTTCGCCCACTGCATCATCGCCGCGGGCAGCCAGCCGGTGAAGCTGCCGTCGTTCCCGTGGAGCGATCCGCGGATCATGGATTCCACCGACGCGCTCGACCTCGCCGAGGTGCCGAAGAAGCTGCTGGTCGTCGGCGGCGGCATCATCGGGCTGGAAATGGCCACGGTCTATCGCGCGCTGGGCGCCGAGGTCACCGTGGTGGAGTTCATGCCGCAGCTGATCCCCGGCGCCGACGCGGACCTGGTCAAGCCGCTGTCCGAGCGCCTGAAGAAGCAGGGCGTCGCCATCCACCTAAAGACCAAGGTGGTCGAGGCCAAGGCGCAAAAGAACGGCATCGCCTGCACGTTCGAGGGCGAGTCCATCCCCGACGGCAAGCTGTTCGACCGCGTGCTGGTGGCGGTGGGTCGCAGCGCCAACGGCGGCAAGCTGGGCGCGGAGAAGGCCGGCGTGCGCGTGGGCGAGCGTGGGCTGATCCCGGTCGATGCGCAGATGCGCACCAACGTGCGGCACATTTTCGCCATCGGCGACCTGGTCGGCCAACCCATGCTGGCGCACAAGGCCACCCACGAGGGCAAGCTGGCTGCGGAAGTCGCGGCCGGCGAAAAGAAGGAATGGGTGGCGCGGGTGATCCCGAGCGTGGCCTATACCGATCCGGAGATCGCGTGGGTGGGCGTCACCGAAACCGAGGCGAAGGCCAAGGGGTTGAAGGTCGGCGTCGGCAAGTTCCCGTGGGCGGCGTCGGGCCGCGCGATCGGTTTGTCGCGCACCGAAGGCTTCACCAAGCTGCTGTTCGACGAGGCCACCCATCGGGTGATCGGCGGCGGCATCGTGGGCGTGCACGCCGGTGAACTGATCTCGGAGGTCGCACTGGCCATCGAAATGGGCTGCGAGGTGCACGACATCGGCCACACCATCCACCCGCACCCCACACTGGGCGAGTCGGTGGGCATGGCGGCCGAGGTATACGACGGCAGCATCACCGATCTGTACCTCCCGAAGAAAAAGTAAGCCGGCTCATTCGGTGAGCGGCATCACAACGGCGCGGATCCAAGTCCGCGCCGTTCTGGTTCAGGCGATGAAAGCGTCGTGGTTCGACGCGCTGGCGGCGCGGCGCGTCTCGATCCGTTTCCACACCTTCTCGTGGAAGTGGAACACCACCGTGTTGCAGGCCGGCTCCACCAGCGCCAGCGCGCCGCCGATCAGCCAGCTGCCGGTCATCAGCCAGCCCACCGAGAACGCCACCAGGAAGTGCAGGGCCGCAAAGCTCAGGGTCTTGCGCATGGTCGGCCTCATTAATGCGAATGGTTCTCATTATCAAGCAACCGGTACGCCCCCGTCCAGTCGAAGATTGCGATCGCATCCATCGGTCCCGGCACGCGTCCCGCCCGGGAAAAGGAAGCCCCGGCCGGGGATGGGGCCGGGGCTTCGGGCGTCCGCAGGGGATCTGACGAGGAATTTGCGGGCGCTGCAGGTTGTGACCGGGCCCACGCTTGGAAGTTCCGGTGCATCCACACGGCTTTTGGCGGTTGCCGCTGAAAAAGAGCGCCTGCTATAATTCGGCGGCTTCGCAGGACGGTTTTCGCAACCGCCCTGCGATACCGTGCCGATACCGGCTGATTTTGCAGGGAATGTCCGCGTGCTCAATTCCGTCAACGCGGGCTGGCGGCTGGCGCTGCGGGTGGTGGTCTTCCAGATCATCGCCACGCTGGCGACGGCAGCGGCCTGCTACATCAGCGGTCCGCACGCCGCCCTCGCCGCACTGGCGGGGGGGGGGGCGATGGCGCTGGGCAGCCTGTTGGCGGCCTGGGGCGCCTTCGGTGGCGGGGTTGCCGGTGCCGGCGTGGCGCTGGGGCGCCTGCTGCTGGGCACCGCGGTGAAATGGCTGGTCGTGATCGTCGGGCTGTATCTGGCGATGGCGGTGTGGAAACTGCCGGCGGTGCCGGTATTGGCTGGGGCGGCGATGGCCGCGGCCGCCTTCGTGGTTTCGATGAAATTCGTGGCACAGCGCAGTACGACGAGGACGAACGCGTGATCCTGGAATCAATGGGGCTGGCACCTGAAGGCGGCGACACCGGTGGTGGCCTGACTGCCTACATCGTCCACCACCTGACCCACAACACCAAGCAGTTCTCGTTCGGCGCGGTCCACATGGACTCGTGGGTGGTGGCGCTTGCGCTGGGCCTGCTGGCCAGCTTCTGGCTGTGGTGGTACGCCCGCAAGGCGACCGCCGGCGTGCCGTCGAAGGGGCAGGCGTTCGTGGAGCTGGTGGTCGAGTTCGTCGACTCCGAGGTGAAGAACACCTTCCACGGCGACCGCCGCTTCATCGCGCCGCTGGCGCTGACCATCTTCGTCTGGGTGGTCTTCATGAACGCGATGGACCTGCTGCCGCTGGATATCCCCAGCGCCGCCGTGCAGGCCATCGCCGGCGAGGAAGTCGCGCACCACACCTATTTCCGGTGGGTGCCGACTGCCGACATCAACACCACCTTCGCGATGTCATTCACCGTCCTGCTGCTGATCATCTTCTATTCGATCAAGGCCAAGGGCGGCTGGGGCTTCACCAAGGAGCTGTTCACCGCGCCGTTCCACGCCGAGGGTACCTTTGCCAAGATCGTGCTGGCGCTGCCGAACCTGTTCCTCAACGTGGTCGAGTACCTGTCCAAGCCGGTCAGCCTGGGCATGCGGTTGTTCGGCAACATGTACGCCGGCGAGCTGGTGTTCATGCTGATCGCGGGCCTGTTCGTGTCCTGGTTCACCTTCCTGCCGGGCATCGTGTTCCAGTCGATGTGGGCGATCTTCCACATCCTGATCATCCTGCTGCAGGCCTACATCTTCATGGTGCTGACCGTCGTCTACCTGGCGATGGCGCACGAGCACCACTGATCCATCGCTGTACCCGGTTCCGCTTCACCTTCCGTCGTTCCACCTTCAATTCACCGCAAGCACCGCAACTGGAGATCCACCATGGAATTCATCGCCCAAGTCCAGGCCTACACCGCCATCGCCATCGGCATCATCGTCGGCCTGGGTGCCCTCGCCGCCGCCCTCGGCATCGGCATCATGGGCAGCAAGTTCCTCGAGTCCGCCGCCCGCCAGCCGGAGCTGGTGCCGATGCTGCAGGGTCGCATGTTCCTGCTCGCGGGCCTGATCGACGCGGCGTTCCTGATCGGCGTCGGCGTGGCGATGATGTTCGCGTTCGCCAACCCGCTGCTGGCCGCCGTGCAGGCTGCCGCCGGCGCCTGATCGCGTCGCATGGTGAAGGTGCGCGCCGCCCGTGGGTGGCGCGTGCCGGCAACATCGCGCCGCGGCATGTCGCCGCGGCGCAGCCTTGAAGAACGCCCCGCAGCGCCGGGTCTTCTGAAACGTCAGGTCACGACATGAATCCGAATATCACCCTGCTGGGCCAGATGATCAGCTTCGCGATCCTCATCTGGTTCTCCGTCAAGTTCATCTGGCCGCCCCTGATCAAGGCGATCGAGGAGCGCCAGCAGAAGATCGCCGAAGGCCTGGCCGCCGCCGACAACGCGCAGAAGAACCTCGCGCAGGCCGACGCCAAGGTCGCCGACGAACTGAAGGCTGCCCGCGCCAAGGCCAACGAAATCATCGAGCAGGCCCACCAGCGCGCCAATGCGCTGATCGATGCGGCCAAGGCTGACGCGATCGCCGAAGGCACGCGCCAGAAGGCGCTGGCCGAAGCCGAGATCGAGGCTGCCGCCAACCGTGCCAAGGAAGACCTGCGCAAGCAGGTGTCCCTGCTCGCCGTCACCGGCGCCGAGAAGCTGCTCAAGCGCGAGATCAACGCCAACGACCAGAAGGCGCTGATCGACGAGCTGGCCGCGCAGCTCTGAGGCCCGACCGATGAGCCAGGCCCTCACTCTTGCCCGTCCCTACGCCCGCGCCGCCTTCGCGGTGGCGCGCGGGGCTGGCGCGCTGCCAGGTTGGTCCGCCGCGCTGGCTTTCGCCGCCCGCGTCGCTGCCGAGCCGCAGGTCGCCGTGCTGCTGGACAACCCGAAGCTGACCCGCGCCGACGTGATTGCGCTGCTGTCGCCCGATGGCGCGCAGGACGCGTTCCACAACCTGCTTGGGCTGCTGTTCGACAACCGCCGGCTGCCGCTGTTGCCGGAGATCGTCGGCCTGTTCGACGAGTTGCGCTTCGAAGCCGAACGCGTCGTACGCGCGAAGGTCACTTCCGCCGCAACGCTGGCGGAAGCGGAGCTTGCGACGATCAAGGCCGCGCTGCGCAAGCGCTTTGGTCGCGAGGTCGAGATCGAGACGGCGATCGACGAAAGCCTGATCGGCGGCGCGTTGATCGCGGCCTCCGACATCGTCATCGACGGGTCGATCAAGGGCAAGCTGGAGCGCCTGCAGTCGGCGCTGTCGAACTAATTCATTTGCACACGCGGGCGGCAACGCCGGCACCAAGGAAACCAAGATGGCTACCACCACGCTCAACCCGTCCGAAATCAGCGAACTGATCAAGACCCGCATCGAGAAGGTCGCGCTCGCCGCCGAAGCACGCAACGAAGGCACCGTGACCTCGGTGTCCGACGGCATCGTGCGCATCCACGGCCTGGCCGACGTGATGCAGGGCGAAATGATCGAACTGCCGGGCAACACCACCGCGCTGGCGCTGAACCTGGAGCGCGACTCGGTGGGCGCGGTGGTGCTGGGTGACTACGAGCACCTGCGCGAAGGCGACGTGGCCAAGACCACCGGCCAGATCCTGTCGGTGCCGACCGGCCCCGAGCTGCTGGGCCGCGTGGTCAACGCGCTGGGCGAGCCGATCGACGGCAAGGGCCCGATCGACGCCAAGACCCATTCGCCGGTGGAAACCATCGCCCCGGGCGTGATCTGGCGCAAGTCGGTCGACCAGCCGGTGCAGACCGGCTACAAGTCGGTTGACAGCATGATCCCGATCGGCCGCGGCCAGCGCGAGCTGATCATCGGCGACCGCCAGACCGGCAAGACCGCGCTGGCGATCGACGCGATCATCAACCAGAAGAACTCCGGCATCCGCTGCGTGTACGTGGCGATCGGCCAGAAGAACAGCACCATCGCCAACATCGTGCGCAAGCTGGAAGAGTTCGGCGCGATGGCCTACACCACCGTCGTCGCCGCCTCGGCCTCCGAGTCCGCCGCGATGCAGTACATCAGCGCCTACTCCGGCTGCGCGATGGGCGAGTACTTCCGCGACCGCGGCGAAGACGCGCTGATCGTGTACGACGATCTGTCCAAGCAGGCCGTGGCCTACCGCCAGATCTCGCTGCTGCTGCGCCGCCCGCCGGGCCGCGAAGCCTATCCGGGCGACGTGTTCTACCTGCACAGCCGCCTGCTGGAGCGCGCCGCGCGCGTGTCCGAGGACTATGTCGAGAAGTTCACCAACGGCGCGGTGAAGGGCAAGACCGGCTCGCTGACCGCGCTGCCGATCATCGAAACCCAGGCCGGCGACGTGTCGGCATTCGTGCCGACCAACGTGATCTCGATCACCGACGGCCAGATCTTCCTGGAGACCGACCTGTTCAACGCCGGCATCCGCCCGGCCGTGAACGCCGGCATCTCGGTGTCGCGCGTGGGTGGCGCGGCGCAGACCAAGATCATGAAGAAGCTGTCCGGCGGCATCCGCATCGCGCTGGCGCAGTACCGTGAGCTCGCCGCGTTCGCGCAGTTCGCCTCCGACCTGGACGACGCCACCCGCAAGCAGCTCGAGCGCGGCCAGCGCGTCACCGAGCTGATGAAGCAGAAGCAGTACGCGCCGATGTCGGTGGCGCAGCAGGCGCTGTCGATCTACGCGGTCGACAAGGCCTATCTGGACGACGTGCCGGTGGGCAAGGTGCTGGCGTTCGAGGAAGGCCTGCAGGCCCACTTCGCCAATACCGCCGGCGAGCTGATTGCGCAGATCGACGCCACCGGCAACTGGAACGACGACATCGAAGCCGCGTTCAAGAAGGGCATCGAAGAGTTCAAGACCACCGGCAGCTGGTAATCCAGGCATCCATGTAGGAGGGGCGTTCTTTTCCCCGATCGCATATGGCAGTCGCGGCTGAAGCCGCTCCTACAGAACAGCAGCAGCGAGAGAAGAGATGGCAGGCGGACGCGAAATCAAAACCAAGATCAAGAGCGTGCAGAACACCCGCAAGGTGACGCGCGCGCTCGAAATGGTCTCGGCCTCCAAGATCCGCAAGGCGCAGGAACGGATGAAGGCCTCGCGCCCGTACGCGCGGGCGATGAAGCAGCTGATCGGCCACCTGGCGCAGGCCAATACCGACTACCGCCATCCGTACCTGGTGCAGCGCGAGAACGTGAAGCGCGTCGGCTACATCGTGGTGTCGTCGGACCGCGGCCTGGCCGGCGGCCTGAACAACAACATGTTCCGCAAGCTGCTGGTCGAGTTCCGCGCGCTGCAGGAACAGGGCATCGAAGTCGACGTGGTCACCATCGGCCAGAAGGCCTCGGTGTTCTTCCGCCGGATCAAGGTCGGCATGCTGGGCTCGGTGACCCATCTCGGCGACGCGCCGAAGCTGGAGCAGCTGATCGGCGTGGTCAAGGTGATGCTGGACGCCTACACCGACGGCAAGGTCGACAAGGTGTTCCTGGCGTACAACGACTTCGTCAACACCATGACCCAGAAGGCCACCTTCGACCAGCTGCTGCCGCTGCCGCCGGCGGAAACGCAGATGGCCAAGCACGAGTGGGACTACATCTACGAGCCGGACGCCGAATCCGTGCTGGAGCACGTGCTGACCCGTTACATCGAGTCGCTGGTGTACCAGGCGGTGATGGAGAACGTCGCTTCCGAGCATGCCGCGCGCATGGTCGCGATGAAGGCCGCGAGCGACAACGCCAGCAAGCTGATCGACACCCTGAACCTCGTCTACAACAAGGCGCGCCAGGCGGCGATCACCCAGGAAATTTCCGAGATCGTCGGCGGCGCCGCCGCGGTTTGAAACCAATTCCTGTAGGAGCGGCCTGCGCCGCGACCGGGAAAAGTTCGCGGCTGTGGCCGCTCCTACAAAGCAGCATCAGAGAGTCTTGAGGAAACAACCATGAGCAACCAGGGCAAGGTCGTACAGATCATCGGCGCGGTCGTCGACGTCGAATTCCCGCGCGAGAGCGTGCCGAGGGTGTACGACGCGCTGAAGGTGCAGAACACTGCCATCACGCTGGAAGTGCAGCAGCAGCTGGGCGACGGCGTGGTGCGCACGATCGCCCTCGGCTCGACCGACGGCCTGAAGCGCAACCTGATTGCCGAGAACACCGGCCGCGCGATCTCGGTGCCGGTCGGCATCGGCACGCTGGGCCGCATCATGGACGTGCTGGGCAACCCGATCGACGAAGCCGGTCCGGTGCAGGCCGACACCACGTGGGAAATCCACCGTGCCGCGCCGTCGTACGAAGACCAGGCCTCGACCACCGAGCTGCTGGAAACCGGCATCAAGGTGATCGACCTGATGTGCCCGTTCGCCAAGGGCGGCAAGGTCGGCCTGTTCGGCGGCGCCGGCGTGGGCAAGACCGTCAACATGATGGAACTGATCAACAACATCGCAACCGAACACAGCGGCCTGTCGGTGTTCGCCGGCGTGGGCGAGCGCACCCGCGAAGGCAACGACTTCTACCACGAGATGCAGGAGTCGGGCGTCGTCAACGTGCAGGAACACGCCAAGTCCAAGGTGGCGATGGTGTACGGCCAGATGAACGAGCCGCCGGGCAACCGCCTGCGCGTCGCGCTGACCGGCCTGACCATGGCCGAGTACTTCCGCGACGAAGGCCGCGACGTGCTGCTGTTCGTGGACAACATCTACCGCTACACCCTGGCCGGCACCGAAGTGTCGGCGCTGCTGGGCCGCATGCCGTCGGCGGTGGGTTACCAGCCGACCTTGGCCGAGGAAATGGGCGTTCTGCAGGAGCGCATCACCTCGACCAAGAAGGGCTCCATCACCTCGATCCAGGCCGTGTACGTGCCCGCGGACGACCTGACCGACCCGTCGCCGGCGACCACCTTCGCCCACCTCGACGCCACCGTCGTGCTGTCGCGCAACATCGCGTCCCTGGGCATCTACCCGGCGGTCGACCCGCTGGACTCGACCAGCCGCCAGCTGGATCCGAACGTGATCGGCAACGAGCACTACGACACCGCGCGCAAGGTCCAGGCCACGCTGCAGAAGTACAAGGAACTGAAGGACATCATCGCGATCCTGGGCATGGACGAGCTGTCCGAAGAGGACAAGCAGGCCGTGTCGCGCGCGCGCAAGATCGAGCGCTTCTTCAGCCAGCCCTTCCACGTGGCCGAAGTGTTCACCGGCTCGCCAGGCAAGTACGTGCCGCTGAAGGAAACCATCCGCGGCTTCAAGGGCATCGTCGACGGCGACTACGACCACCTGCCGGAACAGGCGTTCTACATGGTCGGCTCGATCGAAGAAGCGGTCGAGAAGGCCAAGAAGATCGCGGCTTAAGGAATCGTCATGGCATCCACCATCCGTTGCGACATCGTCAGCGCCGAAGCCGAGATCTTCCACGGTGAAGCCGAACTGGTCGTCGCCACCGGCGAGCTGGGCGAACTGGGCATCGCGCCCAAGCACGCCCCGCTGATCACCCGCCTGAAGCCGGGCAAGGTCGTGGTGACCCTGCCGGGCGGCGAGAAGCTGGACTTCGCGATTTCCGGCGGCATGCTGGAAGTGCAGCCGACGGTGGTGACCGTGCTGGCCGACACCGCGATCCGCGCCGACGAGATCGACGAGGCCGCGGTGCGATCCGCCAAGGAAGAAGCCGAGCGCATCATCGCCCGTCGCGGCGAGGCGATGGAAATCGCCGAAGCGCAGCAGCGCCTGGCCGAGGTCACCGCGCAGCTGCAGGCGCTGGAACGCCTGCGCAAGAACCTGCGCCACTGATCCAGGCTTGCCGGCGGCTGAATGCAAAACCCCGCTTCCAGCGGGGTTTTGTTTTTTTTGTGCATCGGGCGCGCTGTCGTTCATGCGCCATCTCCACGCCGGTGCGATCATCATGGGCCTATGTCCCGTCGGGAGAACCACCATGCGTTCCATCCGAGTTCTTGCCTGCACCCTGCTGGCCGCCGCCACGCTGGGGCTTTCCGCCTGCGCCACCGGCCCCACGGTGCGCACCGACGGCGATCCGACCGCCAGTTTCGCCCAGTACCGCACCTGGGGCTTCTACAAGCCGGTCGCGATGGAGCAGTCCGGCTACTCCAGCTGGATCTCCGAGCGCATCCGCGCCGACGTGCGCCGCGAAATGGAGGCACTTGGCTACCGCTATGTCGCCGAAGGCGGCGACTTGCTGGTCAATTTCCAGGGCGTGGTGGAAGACCGCACCGCCGTCTGGAGCATGCCGCGCACCGACTTGCAGTGGTTCTACAGCTATCGCCACCGAAGCTATGTCGCCGTGCCGTTCTGGTACGACGAAACCCAGGTGCGCAACTACCGCGAAGGCACCCTGACTGTCGACCTGGTCGACGGCAAGCGCAACCGCATGGTGTGGACGGGCGCGGCCAGCGCGCCGGCGGCAGGCAGCAAGACGCCGCCGGAAAAGCGCATGGCCGACATCGACCGCGCCATCGCTGCGATCTTCGCCAAGTATCCGCATCGGGCCACGCCGTAAGCGCCTGAGGCAGCGGCGGCATAGCGATGGGAACGGCATCCTGGCGCGCCCGGCGCTGGCGCGTCATCGCCAAGCGTCACCCGTCCGCGTTCCTGCTGGCGGCGCAGCTGCTGAGTCTGCTGGTCTATCCGCTGATGGACGACGGCAGCGGTGGGCGCCTGCTGTTCGGCGCGGTCGCGTTGGTGGTGGTGCCGCTGGCGTTGTGGGTGGTGATGCGCAGCCCGCTGATGAACTGGATCGGCTGGCTGCTGGCGATCCCCGCGATGGCGTTGACGGTGCTGGGCGTGCTGTTCGGATACGATGCACTGCTGCCGTTTTCGGCCTTGCTGGAAGCGGCGCTGTATTTCTATGCGGCAGGCGGCCTGATCGCCTACATGCTGCGGGACCACGAGGTGACGGCCGACGAACTGTTCGCCGCGGGCGCCACCTTCACCCTGCTGGCCTGGGGTTTCGGCTACGCCTATCTGGCCTGCCAAGCCTGGAATCCGGGCAGCTTCACCGGCATCGAGCCGGAGCGGCAGCGTCGCTGGCTCGACCTGCTGTTCTACAGCTTCAGCAACCTGTCCGCGACCGGGCTGGGCGATACGCTGCCGCTGACCGCCCCGGCGAAGGTGCTGACCATGCTGGAGCAGTTCGCCGGCGTGGGCTATATCGCCACCGTGGTGTCGCGGCTGATCGGCTTGACCATCCTCCGCCACGACCGGCGCGACTGAAGTCGCGCTGGCGAACGGCGCGGCGGCGCCCGCCGTTCCGGGTGGGCAATCAGAACTTCGGCTTGTCTTCGCTGGCTTGGTAGCGCGCCATCGCCTCGACCAGGATCTGCTTGGCTTCAACGGCGCCGCCCCAGCCATCCAGCTTCACCCACTTGCCGTCTTCGAGATCCTTGTAGTGCTCGAAGAAGTGGCCGATGCGCTGCAGCCAGTGCTTGCTGACCTTTTCGATGTCGTCGATGTGGCTGTAGCCGGCGAACACCTTGTCGATCGGCACCGCGAGGATCTTCTCGTCGCTGCCGGCCTCGTCGCTCATCTTCAGCACGCCGACCGGGCGGCAGCGGATCACCGAGCCCGGCACCAGCGGCAGCGGCAGGATCACCAGCACGTCGGCCGGGTCGCCATCGCCGCAGACAGTGTAGGGCACGTAGCCGTAGTTGCACGGGTAGCGCATCGGGGTGGACAGGATGCGGTCGACGAAGATCGCGCCTGAGGCCTTGTCCACCTCGTACTTGACCGGCTCGGCGTCCTTGGGGATTTCGATGATGACGTTGATTTCTTCCGGCGGGTTCTTGCCGGTGGGGACGAGGTCCAGGCCCATGTTGGTTGCTCCGACGTGCGTGCCGCACCCGGAGGGGCGCAGCGGTGGATAGAGGGGGAGGCCGGGCATTTTACCCGTTGCGCGCGGTAGCGGTGCGCAGCGGACGGCGCGCCGGGATGGAGCCTGTATCCTTGCAGCGCCCTTCGCCGACGCTTTCGCGGCGTGGCTCGGGCGGATCCGCACCGCTTCAGGATGGTTCCGATGACGCAAAACCTCCGCATCGCGATGGCGCAGTTCGATTTCCCGGTCGGAGACGTCGCCGGGAACGCGGCGCGCATCGCCGAGATGATCACCTTCGCCCGCGACGAATACGCCGCCGACGTGGTGCTGTTCCCCGAGCTGGCGCTGTCCGGCTACCCGCCGGAAGACCTGCTGCTGCGGCCGGCGTTCCTGCGCGCCTGCGAAACCGCGATGATCGGCATCGCGGCGCAGGCGCGCGGCATCGTCGCCGTGGTCGGCTGGCCGCAGGCGGCCGGCAGCGTGGTCTACAACGCTGCCAGTGTGCTGCGCGACGGCGCCATCGAAACGACCTACCGCAAGCGCGAACTGCCGAACTACGCGGTGTTCGACGAGCGCCGCTATTTCGACGTCGACCCGGATCGCGAGGACTGCGTGTTCGAGGTCAACGGTGCCCGGATCGGGCTGGTGATCTGCGAGGACCTGTGGTTCCCCGAACCTGCTGCCTCCACCGTGGCCGCCGGCGCGCAGCTGGTGCTGGTGCCGAACGCCTCGCCCTATGAACACGACAAGCACGCCGAGCGCGACGCCCTGTTGGCGCAGCGCGCCAGCGAGACCGGCGCCGCGTTCGCCTATCTGAACGTGGTGGGCGGGCAGGATGCGCTGGTGTTCGACGGTGCTTCGGTGGTGGCCGACGGCGACGGCAACGTGCATCCGGCGGCGTTGGCGTTCGAGGAACAATGGCTGGTGGTGGATTTCGATCCCGAGATGCGCCGGTTCGCCCCGCTGCAGTGGACGGTGGATGGCGACGAGAGCCGCGATGCGCTGGTCTGGCGTGCGGTAGTGCGCGGCACTCGCGATTACTGCCGCAAGAACGGCTTCGACAGGGTCTGGCTGGGGCTGTCCGGCGGCATCGATTCGGCGCTGGTGCTGGCGATCGCCGCCGATGCGCTGGGCGCGGAGAACGTCACCGCGGTCAGGATGCCGTCGCGCTACACCGCCGAGATGTCCAACGACCTGGCGCGCGAGCAGTGTGATGCGATGGGGGTGGCGATGGTCACCCTGCCGATCGAAAAGCCCTTCCAGGGCTATCTGGAGGCGCTCGGCCAGGTGTTTGCCGGCCAACCGGTGGACATCACCGAGGAGAACTTGCAGTCGCGGGTGCGCGGCGCGCTGATGATGGCGCTGTCCAACAAATTCGGCGGGCTGCTGCTGACCACCGGCAACAAGAGTGAGTACGCGGTGGGCTACGCGACCATCTACGGCGATATGTGCGGCGGCTATGCACCGCTCAAGGATCTGTACAAGACGGAAGTGTTCGCGCTCGCGCGCTGGCGCAATACGGTGGGCGACCGGGTCGTCCCGCAGGCGGTGATCGATCGGCCGCCATCCGCCGAACTGCGCGAGAACCAGCTCGACCAGGATTCGCTGCCGCCCTATGACGTGCTGGACGCGATCCTGCAGCGGCATGTCGACCAGGAACAGTCGCGTGCGGAAATCGTGGCTGCCGGCTTCGATGCCGCTACCGTGGACAGGGTGCTGCGGCTGGTGCGGATCGGCGAATGGAAGCGCCACCAGGCGGCGCCGGGGCCGAAGGTCAGCCGGCGCGCATTCGGCCGCGAGCGCCGCTATCCGGTCAGCAGCGGCTGGCGCGAGTAACCACGCTGGATCGAAAACGAAACAGGCCGGCGAAAGCCGGCCCGTCCGTTTGCAACCTGCGTTGCCGCTGGCTCAGCGCGATTCGCCGGTGAACGGGTTCAGGCGCTTGAGCATGCTCGGGTCCTTCGGCCAGTGGCCGGCCAGCCACGGGTGTTGCGGGTCGTTCTGCTCCAGCACGCGCCTGGCGTCCGCGGCCAACACGGCATTGCCCAGCCGCGTATAGGCTTCGCCCAGCAGCGCCACCGCGTCGTTCTGGTATTCGCTTTGCGGATAGGTTTCCAGCAGGTAGGTGGCGCGGTCGGCGGCCGAAACCCAGGCGCCGCGGCGCAGGTAGTACAGGCCGGTGTTCAGCTCGAAGCGCGCGAACTCATTGCGCAGGAACACCATGCGCTGGCGGGCGTCGGCGGTGTACTGGCTGTTGGGGTAGCGGGTGGCGACGATACTGAAGTCGTTGTAGGCCTGCAGCGGCGCGGCCAGGTCGCGGGTGCTGGTGTCGAGGTTGAACGCGCGCGCCATGAACACCGTGTTGCGCGCCATGTTGGACAGGCCGCGCAGGTAGTACAGGTAGGCGATGTTCCGGTGGGTCGGGTAGGTGCGGATGAAGCGATCGATGGTGGAGATCGCGTCTTCGTGCTTGCCGGCCTTGTAGTAGGCGTAGGCCTGCTCCATCAGCGCCTGTTCGGTGAATGGGCCGTAGGGATACTGCGCAATCAGCCGGCCGAAGACTTCGCTGGCGTTGGACCAGCGGCCCTTTTCCATGTTGTCGTGGGCGCGGTCGTAGAGCTCGCCCACCGGCAGCCCCTCGTTCTTGTTCTTGTCCTTGAACATCGTCTTGACGCTGGAGCAGCCGGTGACGGCAACCACGAGCGCGAGTACAAGGGCGGGGCGCAGCAGGACGGAACGCTGGGACATGGGCATCGAACGGGCGCCGGGGGCATGAAGGCTGGATAATACCAGCCCCCGGCGAAGATCAAGGCCGGGCGCTTTCCGCCGGTGCCGGCGGCTTACGGAACCTTCATGCATCAGACCGAACCCCGCATCGCCCTTGTTCCCGACCACTGCGCCGGCCGTCGGCTTGACGCGGTGCTGGCGGAACTGTTCCCCGAATACTCCCGCTCGCGGCTGTCGGCCTGGATCAAGTCCGGCGACGTGGTCGTGGACGGCGCGCCGGCGCGCCCGCGCGATCCGGTCCGCGGCGGCGAAACCATCGCCCTGACCGTGGTCGAGGAGGTGCAGACCCACGCGGTGGCCGAGGACATCCCGCTGACCGTGCTGTACGAAGACGAGCACGTCTTCGTGATCGACAAGCCGGCTGGGCTGGTGGTGCATCCGGGCGCGGGCAATCCCGCCGGCACCATGGTGAACGCGCTGCTGCACCGCGACCCCGATCTGGACAAGCTGCCGCGCGCCGGCATCGTCCATCGCCTGGACAAGGACACCAGCGGCGTGATGGTGGTGGCCCGCACCCTCGTGGCGCATACCTCGCTGGTGGCGCAGCTGTCGGCGCGCGAGGTGCACCGGCAGTACCTGGCGGTGGTGGTGGGCGCGCTGGTGTCGGGCGGCACCGTCAACGCGGCGATCGAGCGCCATCCGCGCGACCGCCTGCGCATGGCCGTGCGCGAGGATGGCAAGGACGCGGTGACCCACTACCGCCTGCGCGAGCGCTTCCGCGCCCATACCGCGCTGGAGTGCCGGCTGGAAACCGGCCGTACCCACCAGATCCGCGTGCACATGGCGCACCTGAAGTACCCGATCCTCGGCGATCAGCTGTACGGCGGATCGCTGAAGCTGCCGAAGGGCGCTTCGGAGGAACTGATCGCGGTCCTGCGCGGCTTCAGGCGCCAGGCGCTGCATGCCGAGGTGCTGGAGTTCGCGCATCCGGTCAGCGGTGAGCCGGTGCGCTGCGAGGCGCCGCTGCCGGACGACATGCAGCAGCTCATGCGCGCGCTGCGCGAAGACGCAGCGGCGCACGCCGAGGCCGAGCGCGCGCGGCGATGACCGTATTCCTCCACGCCGACTGGCCAGCGCCGCCCGGCGTGCGGGCGCTGACCACGCTGCGGCATGGATTGGGCGCATCGAAGCCGCCGTTCGATACGTTCAACCTCGGTGCGCGCTGCGGCGACGACGCCGAGGCGGTGGCGGAGAACGGGCGCCAGCTGGAAGCCGCGTTGCTGCTGCCGTCCTCGCCGCACTGGCTGAAGCAGGTGCATGGCGTTGAGGTGGTTCGCTTCGCAGCTCCTGCGCAGGCAGGGGGAGGCTGGGAGGGGGTTGGCTCGATTGAAGGGCAACCCCACCCCAACCCTCCCCTGCAAGCAAGGGCGGGGGAAGAGCCCGAGGCCGACGCGGCGGTGACCGCCACGGCGGGCACCGTGCTTGCGATCCTCACCGCCGACTGCCTGCCGGTGGTGTTCGCGGCGAAGGACGGTAGCGAAATCGCCGCTGCCCACGCCGGCTGGCGCGGCCTGTGTGCAGGCGTGCTGGAGGCCACGGTGGCGGCGATGCGCACCCCGGCTGACCAACTGGTGGCATGGCTGGGCCCCGCGGCCGGGCCGCATGCCTACGAGGTTGGCGAGGAAGTCCGTGATGCTTTCACCACCCGTGACGGCCGCGCGCGCATGGCGTTCCTGCCCACCCGCCCCGGCCACTGGCGGGTGGACCTGTACACGTTGGCGCGGCAGCGCCTGCTGGATGCCGGGGTGACCGACGTCCACGGTGGCGGCCTGTGCACGATTTCCGATCCCGCCCGCTTTTTCTCGCACCGCCGCGACGGCCGCAGCGGCCGTATCGCCACGCTGGCCTGGATCACGCCTTGAGCGCCGCGCCAGCGGCGACCTTGTTCCAGCAGGCGCTGGGTGCGGCGTTCTACACCCTGCCGGAGGCCGTGCGCCGCGTGCATGCGGTGCGCGGCACGGCGCGCTATGTCGGGATCGCCAGCGTCGAACGCGGCCGCAACCCTCTGGCGCGGCTGTGCGCGCGCATCGCCGGGTTGCCGAAGGCGGTGTGCGATGCACCGACCACGGTCGAGTTCATTGCCGACGCGGCGCGTGAAACCTGGCGCCGCGATTTCGGGGGCACACGCATGCAGACGCGGCTGGCGTTCAAGCGTGGTCTGCTGCGCGAACGGCTGGGGCCGCTGCAATTTCGCTACCACCTGCATCCGGGCGATCAGGCGCTGTGGTGGCAGGTCGCTGGTGTGCGCGTGTTCGGCCTCCTGCCGCTGCCGGCCGGCTGGTTCGAGGGCGTGCGTTGTCGCGAACGCGAGCACGCCGGTCGCTACGAATTCCTGGTGGAGGCACGCCTGCCGCTGGTGGGGCTGGTGGTGCGCTACGAAGGCTGGCTGGCGCCGGCCTGAGCGGCGTCGGCGCCGTCGAGCAGCCAGCCCAGCTTGCGCGCCTTCGGCTGGCGCTTGAGCGCGCATTCCGCGCGCAGCGCGCTGCCGCGGTCCGGATAGGCGCGGCTGCCGAGCACGCATTCCGGTGGGTGCGAACGGGTGTACTTCGCGCCCGTGCCGGCCGCATGCTGGCGGAACCGGCGTTCGACGTCGGTGGCGATGCCGGCATACAGGCTGCCGTCGCGGCAGCGCAGCAGGTACAGGTGCCAGCCGTCGGTCATCGCGGCGTGCGCGCCAACCGCCCCATCAGCACCGCGCTGCGCAACGCCTGGCGCGGGATGCTCGCCAGGTCGACGGTCTCGCCATCGGCGTGCGCGCGCGATCCGGCTGCGCCCATCCCGGCAAGCACGTCCGCGTCGGCGGCGACGAAGCTGGAGTCGGCGGCGCCGCGCTTGGCCGGATCCCACTCACCCATCGTCGGCAGGCCGAGATCGGTGTTGACCTGGTTGAGCAGGGCGAGCAGGGCGCGATTTCCGGCGGTGGGTGCCATCGGCGGATAGGCGTCCGCGAACACCAGCGTCGCGCCCGTCTTCGGCAGGTGCTGCGCCACGATCGCCTGCATCCGCGCCCGTGTGCGTGCTTCCTGCTCCGGCGTCAGCGCCCGCAGGTCGCCCACCGCGGCCGCGCGTTCCGCCATGATGTTGGTCTTGCCTGCGGCGCTGCCGCGGGCGCCGTCCGGCGCGAGCGCCGCCGGCGTGCCGCCGACCATGAGGCCGACATTGAGGGTGAGGTTGGGCTCGGGGAGCTCGCGCCGGAACCCGTCGAGGATGCGCGCCAGTTCGTAGTTCGCCCCGTAGCCGAGCGCGTCGCCGAACACGCCGCTGGAATGGCCGGTCAGGCCGGTGGCGGTGAGCTCCCAGTCGGCCACGCCGCGCCGCGCGATGGTCGCGTGGTCGCGTCCGCCATCGACGATCAAGCCCTCGTACTCCAGCGCCACGTCTGCCCATTTGCCCGCCGCGACGAGATCGGCGCGTGCCGCCTCCAGCGGCGTGCCGGCGGATTCCTCGTCGCCGGTCAGCACCACCTTGATGTCGGCATCTCGCAACGTGCCGGCGGCATGCATGGCGCGCAACGCGGCGACGATGATCACCACGCCGCCCTTGTCGTCACCGATGCCGGGGCCGGTGGCGGTATCGCCATTGCGGACGAAACGCTGGAACGGCGAGTCCGGCTCGAACACGGTGTCCAAGTGGCCGATCAGCAGGATGCGCTTGCCGCGCCCGTTGCCCGTATGGGTGGCGACGAGGTGGCCCGCGCGCCCGGTCGCGCGCATGTCGATCCATGCCACGTCGAAGCCCAGCGGCTCCAGCTCGGCGCGGACGATGTTGCCCGCCGCCTTCACGCCGGCCAGGTTGAGCGTGCCCGAATTCTGGTTGACCAGCCGCTCAAGCAGCGCCATCGCGTGCGGCTGGTCGGCCTCGATCGAGGCCTGCAGGCGTTGCTCGGCGGCCACAGGCGTTGCTCCGGCACAGGGGCCGACGGACAGCGCGAGCAGCAGGCCGCAGGCCAGGACGCGGGAGCGGAGCATGGGCAGATTCCGGGTGGAAAGCGGCGACCATAACCCAGTCTCAACGAGTGATGCGATTTGACTTGAATCACGGCGCGGCAGCCGCATGTGGAGGACATTGGGCCGCGCCGGCCCCGACTCACAGGATCCCGTCATGCGAATGGACAAGCTCACGTCGCGTTTCCAGCAGGCGATCAGCGACGCCCAGTCGCTGGCCGTCGGCCGCGACCACACCATCATCGAACCCGCCCACCTGCTGCTGGCGCTGCTGGACCAGCAGGGCGGCGGCACCCGCCCGCTGCTGGCGCAGGCCGGCGTCAACGTGCCGGTGCTGCGCGAGCGCCTGGTCGAGGCGCTGGACCGGCTGCCCAAGGTCAGCGGCCAGGCCGGCAACGTGCAGGCCGGCAACGACCTCATCCGCCTGTTCAACGTCACCGACAAGCTGGCCCAGCAGCGCGGCGATGCCTACATCGCCAGCGAGCTGTTCCTGCTGGCGGCGCTGGAGGAATCCGGCGAAGCCGGCAAGGCGCTGAAGGCCGCCGGCGCGAACAAACAGAAACTCGAAGCGGCCATCGACAAGCTGCGCGGGGGCGAGAAAGTGACCGACGAGAATGCGGAAGACGCGCGGCAGGCGCTGGAGAAATACACGATCGATCTCACCGCGCGCGCGGAGAGTGGCAAGCTCGATCCGGTGGTGGGCCGCGACGAGGAGATTCGCCGCACCATCCAGGTGCTGCAGCGGCGCACCAAGAACAATCCGGTGCTGATCGGCGAGCCGGGCGTGGGCAAGACGGCGATCGTCGAAGGCCTGGCCCAGCGCATCATAAACAACGAAGTGCCGGAAGGCTTGCGCGGCAAGCGCCTGCTGTCGCTGGACATGGGTGCGCTGATCGCCGGCGCCAAGTTCCGCGGCGAGTTCGAGGAGCGGCTGAAGGCGGTGCTGAACGACCTGTCGAAGAACGAAGGCCAGATCATCCTGTTCATCGATGAACTGCACACCATGGTCGGCGCCGGCAAGGCCGAAGGGTCGATGGACGCCGGCAACATGCTCAAGCCCGCGCTGGCGCGCGGCGAGCTGCACTGCATCGGCGCCACCACGCTGGACGAATACCGCAAGTACGTGGAGAAGGATGCCGCGCTGGAGCGCCGCTTCCAGAAGGTGTTCGTGGGCGAGCCGTCGGTGGAGGACACGATCGCCATCCTGCGCGGGCTGAAGGAGCGCTACGCCGTGCACCACGGCGTGGAGATCACCGACCCGGCCATCGTCGCCGCCGCCACGCTGTCCAACCGCTACATCGCCGACCGCCAGCTGCCGGACAAGGCCATCGACCTGATGGACGAGGCCGCCTCGCGCATCCGCATGGAGATCGACTCCAAGCCGGAGGAGATGGACCGCAAGGAGCGCCGGCTCATCCAGCTCAAGATCCAGCGCGAGGCGCTGAAGAAGGAGAAGGACGCCGAGTCGAAGCAGCGCCTGGCCGATCTCGAAAAGGAGATAGCCGTGCTGGAGCGCGAGTACAGCGACCTGGAGGAGGTGTGGAAGGCCGAGAAGGCCACCCTGCAGGGCGCGACCCGGATCAAGGAGCAGATCGAAGCCGCGCGGCTGGAGCTGGAAGCCGCGCAGCGCAAGCAGGATTTCGCCGCGATGAGCGAGATCCAGTACGGCCGAATCCCGGAGCTGGAGAAGCAGCTGGCCGCCGCACAGGAGGCTGAAACGAAGGGCTTCACCCTCCTGCAGGACAAGGTGACGGCGGAAGAGATCGCGCAGGTGGTGGCGCGCTGGACCGGTATCCCGGTCAGCAAGATGCTGGAAGGCGAGCGCGAGAAGCTGCTGCAGATGGAAGCGCAGCTGCACACCCGCGTGGTGGGGCAGGAAGAGGCGATCAAGGTGGTGTCCGACGCGGTGCGCCGTTCGCGCGCCGGCCTGTCCGATCCCAATCGCCCCAGCGGTTCGTTCCTGTTCCTCGGCCCCACCGGTGTGGGCAAGACCGAGCTGTGCAAGGCGCTGGCCGAATTCCTGTTTGACAGCAGCGATGCGATGGTGCGCATCGACATGAGCGAGTTCATGGAGAAGCACGCGGTGAGCCGTCTGATCGGCGCGCCCCCGGGCTATGTCGGCTATGAAGAAGGCGGCTACCTGACCGAGGCAGTGCGTCGCCGTCCGTACAGCGTGATCCTGCTGGACGAGGTGGAGAAGGCGCATCCGGACGTGTTCAACATCCTGCTGCAGGTGCTGGACGATGGCCGCCTGACCGATGGCCAGGGCCGCACCGTGGATTTCCGCAACACGGTGATCGTGATGACGTCCAACCTCGGCTCCCACCAGATCCAGGAGCTGGCCGGGGATGATTCACCCGAAGCCTATGTGCAGATGAAGGCCTCGGTGATGGGCGTGGTGCAGGCGCACTTCCGGCCGGAGTTCATCAACCGGCTGGACGACATCGTGGTGTTCCACCCGCTGGACAAGGCGCAGATCAAGCAGATCGCGCGCATCCAGCTGCGCGGGCTGGAAAAGCGGTTGGGCGAGCGCGGCATCCGCATCGAACTGAGCGATGCGGCCTTTGATCTGCTCGGCAATGTCGGTTTCGATCCGGTGTACGGCGCGCGCCCGCTCAAGCGCGCCATCCAGCAGCAGCTGGAGAACCCGCTGGCGCAGGACATCCTGGCCGGCAGGTTCGGCAATGGCGATACGGTCAAGGTGGATGCCGACGGTGGCAGGCTGGTGTTCGTGAAGTAACCGCCAAGTACGCCCCGCCGGGTGGCTGTTGCCACCCGGCGGGGATGTGTCAAGCCCGCAGGGCGCGATAGGGCGGCGTGGCCATCACCATTTCGGTCAGCGAATAGGCCAGCTCACGCTCGGCCAGTACCGCCGCGTCGGCGCCGTGGCCGAGCAGGTGCTTCACCTGCGCTTCGCTGTGGGCGCGTGCGAGCACGCTGAGGGCTGGATTGATCGCCTTCAGCCGCTCGATCGCCTCGCCGGCCTCCAGTGCCTGTGGCATCGCGAAGATCGCCAGGTTGGCGCGCTCCGGCGCCGCTTCCTGCATCACCCGCCGGTTGGCGACGTTGCCACGGACGGTGGGGAACCCACCGGCGCGCGCCTGCACCACCCGGTCGGCATCGTCCTCGATCACCACCACCGGTACGCCGCGTTCCTTCAGCAGCTGCGCCAGCTGGCTGCCGACGCGGCCGTAGCCGACCACGATGGCGTGGCCGCCGATGTCCAGCGGCACCACGTCCGGCTCCGGCGGCGCATTGGCGAGGACGCGCGCGTCTTCGCGCAGCTGCCAGCGGTCCAGCACCATGAACAGGATCGGGTTGAGCATGATGGTGATCAGCGCGCCCGCCAGCACCAGGTCGTGGCCGTCCTTGGGCAGGATCTTCAGCGACAAGCCAAGGCCGGCGATGATGAAGGCGAATTCGCCGATCTGCGCCAGGCTGGTGGAGATGGTCAGTGCGGTGGCGTTGGGGTGGCCGAACGCGCGCACGATGGCGTAGGCGGCAATGGACTTGCCGAACACGATGATCAGGGTGGTCGCCAGTACCTGCAGCGGATGCTCGATCAAGATGCGCGGGTCGAACAACATGCCCACCGAGACGAAGAACAGCACCGCGAAGGCGTCGCGCATCGGCAGCGAGTCCTGCGCCGCCTGGTGGCTGAACTCGGACTCGTTGAGTAGCATGCCGGCGAAGAACGCGCCCAGCGCGAAGCTCACCCCGAACAGTTCGGCCGAACCGAACGCCACGCCCATAGCGATCGACAGCACCGCCAGGGTGAACAGTTCGCGCGAGCCGGTGCCGGCGATCCGTTCCAGCACCCACGGGATCGCGCGGCGGCCGACGATCAGCATGAACGCGACGAACGCTGCGACCTTGCCGAAGGTGATCGCCAGCGCTTTGATGATGTCGCCGGCGCCGACTTCTTCGCCACCGCCCAGTGCCCCGGCCAGCGCCGGGATCAGCACCAGCGCGATCACGCAGGCCAGGTCTTCCACGATCAGCCAGCCCACCGCGATCTTGCCGCGGCGGGTATCCAGCAGGCGCCGTTCCTCCATCGCCCGCAGCAGCACCACGGTGCTGGCGGTGGCCAGCGAGAAGCCGAAGATCAGCCCCTCGATGTGGCGCCAGCCCATCAGCTCGGCCAGGCCCCAGCCCAGCAACGTGGCGACCGCGATCTGCCCGACCGCACCGGGAATGGCGATGTTCTTCACCGACATCAGGTCGCGCAGCGAGAAGTGCAGGCCCACCCCGAACATCAGCAGGATCACGCCGATCTCCGCCAGCTGCGGCGCCAGCTCCGGATCGCCCACGAAGCCGGGCGTGAACGGCCCGGCCAACACCCCCGCCAGCAGGTAGCCCACCAGCGGCGACAGCCGCAGGCGGTTGGCCAGTGCGCCCAGCGCGAAGGCGAGCACGAAGCCGAACACGAGGATGGCGATGAGCGAGGTGTGATGCGGCATGGGGGCTCCGACAGGGCGATGCCCCGATGATCGCACGCGTCAGGGACGGGCCGGAAACCGAAACGCCCCGGAAATCCGGGGCGCTCGGGTGGAAATGAACGCGGGGTTCAGCTCACCATTTGTAGGAAACGCGGCCGTACACGTAGCGGCCGTTGAAGCCGAACGGCGAATACAGGCTGTAGGGGAACATGCCGAAGGTGGAGTTGGCGTAGACGTTCTCTTCCGGGTATTCGTCCAGCGCGTTGTCCGCGCCCAGCGTCGCCACCCAATGCTGGTTCGGGCGGAAATTCACCGACAGATCCAGCGTCCACTTGCCCCCGTAGGTTTGGTCCTGCGCCGGGTTGCTGGCGTGGCGGGCGGTCACCTCGCCGTAGCGGGTCGCGCCGGCATTGAAGTCCCAGCGCTGCAGGTTCCAGCCTGCGGTCAGCGCGAACTTGTCGCGCGGCGAGCCTTCCTCGATGCGCCCGCGCTCGTCGCGTCCCATGCGCTCCAGGTTGGCGCCCAGCGCCGACAGCGCCGCCGGGTTGGGGGCGATGCGGGTCACCTCGGTCTTGTTGTAGTTGTAGCTGGCGGTCAGGTTGAGGTTGCTGGCGTCCAACGGCACGTTCCAGCTGCCGACCACGTCGACGCCGCGGGTGCGGGTGTCGATGGCGTTGTTGAAGTAACGTGCACTGGTGACGTTGGTGATGCCGAGCCCGGCCAGCAGCGCCTGCGCCGCGGCGTTGTTGGCGATGTTGAGGTTGGACGAGAGCACGATGCGGTCGTCGATTTCGATTCGGTAGGCGTCGATGGTCAGGTAGAGGCGCTCGACCGGCTGCAGCACCAGGCCCAGGCTGTAGGACAGCGAGGTTTCCGCCTGCAGCGGTTCCGCCCCCAGCGCCTGCGCCGCAGCGCCTGCAGCGGGGAAGGTGCCGGTCTCGTAGGCCACGCCGCTGGTGATGTTGGTGGTGACGGCCTGGTAGTGCTGCTGCGCCAGCGACGGCGCGCGGAAGCCGGTGGCGACGGTGCCGCGCAGTGCGGCCTTCTCGGTGAACGCGTAGCGCGCCGACAGCTTGCCGGAGAACTGGTCACCGAAGTCGGAATAGTCCTCGTAACGCCCGGCCAGGCCGGCCGAGAACTTTTCGGTGAAGTCGCCTTCAAGCCCCGCGTACAGCGCGTAGTTGTGGCGCTCGTAGTTGCCGGCGTTGCGCGGGGTGAACCCGCCGAAGCCCTGTGCGCCGGAGCCGAAGTAGGAACTCGCCTCACCCGCGCTCTGTTCCCAGGTTTCCTCGCGATGCTCGGCGCCGAGCGAAAGCGTGGCCGGGTATTCCAGGCCGATGTTCACCGCCTTGGAGAAGTCCGCGTTCACCACCTGCTGGGTGTACTGCAGCGCGCCGTCGTAGAAGCTGCGGGGACTGGCGGTGCCCAGCGCGTAGTTGATGGTGTTCTGGGTGCGGAAATCCAGCCGGCTGTCGCCGAGGCTGTAGCTGAAGTCCCAGTTCCAGTCGCCGGCACTCACCCCCTTCAGGCCCACCACCACGCTGCGGTCGCGCGCGTCCTGGTTGATCTCCGGCACGTAGCCATCCGGGTAGACCTGGGCCAGCAGCGCGCCTTGGCCACTGTGGTTCTTCGAGCGGTAGAACGCGAACGAGGTGATGTCGCGCTTGCTCGACATCGCGCTGACGTACAGGTTGTTCTCGCCGATGTTCAGGTTGGCATTGAGCGAAAGCGCTGCCTGGTCGACGTCGGGATCGCCCAGCTTGAACGCCGTCTGGCCGACGCCGGGGAAGTTGCCGGTGTTCGGCGCGCTGCCCTGGTAGGGGCCGGCGCGGTTGGTCATGTCCTGATGGCCGGTCTGCGCCGCCACATGGATGGTGCCGCCGCCGCCGCTCAGGGTCAGGCCGGTGTCGCCGGACAGCTGCCACTGCCGGCCGTCGCCTTCGGAATAGCGGCCACCGGCGAGGGCGATGCTGCCGCCTTCGCCCGCGCCCTTCAGCACGATGTTGACCACGCCGCCGATGGCGTCAGAGCCGTATTGCGCGGAGGCGCCGTCGCGCAGTACTTCAACGCGCTCGATGGCGGCGACCGGAATGGCGTTCAGGTCCACCGCCGAGGAGCCGCGGCCGATGGTGCCGTTGACGTTCACCAGCGCCGAGATGTGGCGGCGCTTGCCGTTCACCAGGATCAGCACCTGGTCCGGCGAAAGCCCGCGCAGCTGCGCCGGGCGCACGCCGCTGGTGCCATCGGCCATGCCCGGGCGCGGGAAATTGAGCGAGGGCAGGGCGCGCGCCAGCGCGGTCGCCAGCTCGGTGGTGCCGGTGGCTTCCAGCGTTTCCGGGGTCAGGATGTCGATCGGTGACTGCGATTCGGCCACGGTGCGGTCGGCCACGCGGGTGCCGGTAACGATCAGGGTGTCGAGCGTGCGCGCGTCCTTGCCGGCCTGCTGCGCCAGCGCCGGGGTGGCGGCCAACAGCGAGGACAGGGCAAGCGCGAGGGGGGTAATGCGGGGCATGACCATCTCCGTTCGGGGGGGTAAGACTGTTTAACACCGGCTTAACCGGGCTGCAAACACGCCGGCGGCATGCGCACATGCGTTAACGTAGGTTGTTTTCCGGGGCGATTCGCGCGCCGGCTTTCCCGTACACTCGCCGCCCCATGATTTCCTTCCGCAATTTCGCCCTCCGGCGCGGCGAACGCCTGCTCCTGTCCAACGTCGACCTGGCCCTGCACGCGGGCTGGCGGGTCGGCGTGGTCGGACGCAACGGTGCCGGCAAGACCTCCCTGTTTGCCGCGCTGATGCGCGAGGTCGAGCCCGACAAGGGCGACCTCGACCTGCCCGGCAAGGCCCGCGTCGCCTCGGTGGCGCAGGAAACCCCGCACCTGCCGGACCCGGCCATCGATTTCGTGCTGTCCGGCGACGAAGCCGTGCACGCCGCCATCCAGATGGAAGCCAATGCTTTCGCCGCCGAAGACTGGGAGGCGGTGGCCGAGGCCCACCATCGGCTGGAGGAAGTGAACGGCTACGACGGCACCGCCCGCGCCGGCAGGCTGCTGCACGGCCTCGGCTTCCCGGCCGAGGTGCATGAAAAGGCGGTGTCCGACTTTTCCGGTGGCTGGCGCGTACGCCTGAACGTGGCGCGCGCGCTGATGACGCCGTCGGACCTGCTGCTGCTCGACGAACCCACCAACCACCTCGACCTCGACGCCGTGGTCTGGCTGGAGGAATGGCTGAAGCGTTACGACGGCACGTTGCTGGTGATCAGCCACGACCGCGAATTCCTCGACAACGTCACCACCCACATCCTGCACCTGCACGACGGCACCGCGAAGCTGTACATCGGCAACTACACCGATTTCGAGCGCCAGCGCGCCGAGCACCTGCGCCAGCAGCAGATCGCGCACGAGAAGGAACAGGCCGAGCGCGCCCATCTGCAGAGCTTCATCGACCGCTTCAAGGCCAAGGCCAGCAAGGCCAAGCAGGCGCAGTCGCGGGTCAAGCGGCTGGCCAAGCTGGCCGGCACCGAGGCGGTGCGGGCCGAGCGCGCGCTGCACATCACCCTGCCCGAACCGCTCAAGCTGCCCAATTCGCTGCTGTCGCTGCACGACGTGGACTGCGGTTACGGTGCGGATGCGCGGATCCTGGCCAACGCCAATTTCGGCCTGGAAGCCGGCGACCGCATCGGCCTGCTCGGCCCCAACGGCGCCGGCAAGTCCACCCTGGTGAAGACCTTGGTGGGCGAGCTGGCGCCGATGTCCGGCGAGCGCAAGGCGCACCCGGACCTGCGCATCGGCTATTTCGCCCAGCACACGGTGGAATCGCTGGCATTCGGCACCAGCCCGCTGGACCACCTGCGCAAGCTGGATGCGGACGCGCCCAACCAGGTGCTGCGCGACTTCCTGGGCCGCTGGAATTTCCCCGGCGACCGCGCCTTCGAAGTGATCGACACCTTCAGTGGCGGCGAGAAGGCGCGGCTGGCGCTGGCGCTGATCGCCTACCGCCGCCCCAACGTGCTGCTGCTCGACGAACCCACCAACCACCTCGATCTGGACATGCGCGAAGCGCTGGCCGAGGCGCTGTCAGATTTCGACGGCGCCATCGTGATGGTCAGCCACGACCGCCACCTGATTGGCCTGGTCTGCGACAGCTTCTGGCGCGTGGCCGGCGGCAAGGTGGAGCCGTTCGACGGCGATCTGGACGAATACGCCGCCTGGCTGCGCTCGCGCCCCGGCAGCGACAACCCGAAAACCCCCGCACCCAAGGCCGAACCGGCGCTGCCGGCGCTGCCGCCCGAACCGAAGAAGCCGGCGGTGAAGATCAATCCGCACAAGCTGCAGAAGGCCGAGGAACGGGTGGCGCGGCTGGAAGGAAAGCTGGCCGAATTCGATGCGCAGATGGCCGATCCCGCGGTCTACGCCGATGCCGGCAAGGTGGCCGACATCGGCCGCCAGCAGATGCAGCTGCGGCAGGAGCTTGAAGCCGCCGAGGCGGAGCTGCTGGCGCTGTACGAAGGCTGACGTGCGGCGCATCCTCGAGCGCGCGGTTAGGCTGAACGCATGAGCCGCGAACTTGTCTACCTGCTGTTGATCTTCGCCCTGCTGGTGATCCCGCGGGCGCTGCAACGCTTCCGGCTGCCGGCGCCGATTACCTGCCTGGTGTTCGGCATTGGCGCCATGCTGGCGCTCGGCAGCGGCGTGCATGACCCGGTGGTGACCCTGCTGTCGACCCTGGGGATCTCCTCGCTGTTCCTGTTCGCCGGACTCGAAGTGGACATGCGCGCGCTGCGCCGGGGGCTGTGGCCGCTGCTGGTGCACCTGGCGATCCGCATCGGCAATCTCTGCCTGTTGGCCTGGCTGGGCTGGCGCTATCTGGATCTCGGTTGGCAGGCCGCTGCGCTGGTGGCGTTGGCCCTGCTCACGCCCTCCACCGGCTTCATCCTCGACACCCTGGAGCGGCTGGGGCTGGATGAAGAGGAGCGCTTCTGGGTGACCAGCAAGGCGATTGCAGGCGAGCTGCTGGCGCTGGCGGCGCTGTTCGTGGTCCTGCAGGCGGACGATCCGGTGCAGCTGGGGCTGTCCGCGCTGGCGATGGCGGCGCTGATGGTGGGGCTGCCGCTGCTGTACGTTGCGTTCGGGCGCTGGATCGCGCCGCACGCGCCGGGATCGGAATTCTCGCTGCTGGTGATGGCCGGCTTCGTCGCCGCCTTCATCACCTACAAGCTGGGCGTGTACTACTTGGTCGGTGCGTTCATTGCCGGTCTGATCGCGCGCTTGCTGCGCGTGCGCATCCCGCGCATGGCCTCGGACGAGAACATCAACGCACTGCGCCTGTTCGCGTCGTTTTTCGTGCCGTTCTATTTCTTCCATGCCGGCAGCCAGATCGCCCGCGATGCCCTGAGCCTGGAAGCGCTTGGCCTCGGCCTGCTGCTGACCGCGCTGGTGGTGCCGCTGCGGGTGGCGATGGTGTGGCTGCAGCGGCGCGTTCTGTTCCGCGGTGAACACCGGCAGAGCACCTTCCGGGTGTCGATCGCGCTGACGCCCACCCTGGTCTTCACCCTGGTGCTGGCCGAAATCCTGCACAGTCGCTTCGGTCTGTCTGCAACCCTGACCGGTGCGCTGGTGCTCTACACCGTGCTCAACACGCTGCTGCCGTCGCTGCTGCTGCCGGTGCCGTTCGATGTCGACCCGATGCAGGAGAACACCCCCACCGCCCCCGCCGATGCGCCCGCCGCGGTTGATAATGCCCTCGCTGCCCCCACTCCCGGCCAGTAACCTGGCCCATACGACTTCATCGCCATGCCGATCTACGCCTTCGCCTGCGCCGCCTGCGGGCACCATTTCGACAAGCTGCAGAAGCTGTCCGATGCCGATCCCGCCGTCTGCCCGTCCTGCGGCGCGGAAGGGCAGGTGCACCGCCAGCTGACCGCCCCGCAGTTCCGCTTGGCGGGCGGCGGCTGGTACGAAACCGACTTCAAGAAGGACGGCGACAAGAAGCGCAACCTGGCCGGCGATGCCGCCAAGCCGGCGGAGAGCAAGCCCGAGGCGAAGCCGGAAACGGCCAAGCCCGCGGCGGAAAGCAAGCCATAAGCGATCCCGCCGGAGATCCCGCGCCACTCGCGTGAAGGCGAGGATGGCGGAAAGTGCGTCTTTGCCCATCCCGCCAGCCGCCCGATTCTCCCCAGCGGGGCAGGGGCGGCCGCGCAACCAAGCGGATATCGGGCCGCGACTTGCGCGGCCGCCCCTGCCCCGCCGCCAGAACAGGCGCTTAGCCGCCGTCTCGCCATGCATCCCGCGTTCGGCCAAGCGTGTCGGGTCCGTCAGTCGAACCCGACCGCTCTCTTTGCCGGTGCCCCGCCGGCGTGCGCTCGCGGCTGCCCTCCCGGCATCGGCTAAAATACCCGGCTTCGCGCAGGCCCAACGCCCGCGCGCCCGCGTCCCCGGAGTTCCCATGCGTACCCATTTCTGCGGCCTGATCAACGAAGCGTTGATCGGCCAGACCGTCAGCCTGTGCGGCTGGGCCGACGTCGCCCGCAACATGGGCCAGATCGTGTTCATCGACCTGCGCGACCACGAGGGCATCGTGCAGATCGTGGCCGAACCCGCTGATACCGGCGGCAACGCCGACATGCTGGCTGCTGCCGCGGCGGTGGGTTACGAGGACTGCCTGCGCATCACCGGCACCGTGCGCCGCCGCCAGTCGGTCAACGACAGGATCAAGACCGGCCAGGTGGAAGTGGTGGCCACGCGCATCGAGCTGCTGAACAAGGCCGAGCCGCTGCCGTTCCACCACCACGAGAACCCGGGCGAGGACATCCGCCTGAAGTACCGCTACCTCGACCTGCGCAGTCCCGAGATGCAGCGCAAGATGCGCACGCGGACCAAGCTTGTCTCGGCACTGCGCCATTACCTCGACGCGCGCGGCTTCCAGGACATCGAGACCCCGATCCTGACCAAGGCCACGCCGGAAGGCGCGCGCGACTTCCTGGTGCCGGCCCGCATGCATCCCGGCGAGTTCTACGCGCTGCCGCAGAGCCCGCAGCTGTTCAAGCAGATCCTGATGATGGCGGGCTTCGACCGCTACTACCAGATCGCCCGCTGCTTCCGCGACGAGGCGCTGCGCGCCGACCGCCAGCTGGAGTTCACCCAGCTCGACATGGAGTTTGCTTGGGTCGAAGAACGTGACGTGCAGGACCTGACCGAGGACATGGTGCGGCATGTGTTCCGCGAGGTGGTTGGCGTCGAGCTGGCCGCGCAGTTCCCGCGCATGACCTGGGCGGAAGCAATGCGCCGCTACGGCTCCGATAAACCTGATCTGCGCATCGCGCTGGAGCTGGTGGACGTGGCCGAACTGGTGAAGGACTGCGAGTTCGCGGTGTTCACCGGCGCCGCCAACGATCCGAACGGTCGCATCGCCGCGCTGCGCATCCCCGGCGGCGCGGCGCTGTCGCGCAAGCAGATCGACGAATACGCAGCGCATGCCGCCAAGTACGGCGCCAAGGGCCTCGCGTACGCGAAGATCGACGAGGCCGGCGCGGTCAATTCGCCGGTCGCCAAGTTCTTCGCCGAGGGTGCGTTCGAGGCCGTGCTCAGGCACGTTGGCGCTGGCAATGGCGACCTCGTGTTCTTCGGCGCGGGCAGCTACAACAAGGTGTCCGACTTCATGGGCGCAGTGCGGCTGAAGGCCGGCAAGGACTTCGGCCTGGTGCAGGACGGCTGGAAGCCGCTGTGGGTCACCGACTTCCCGATGTTCGAATGGGACGAGGAAGAGCAGCGCTACGTCGCCCTGCATCATCCCTTCACCGCGCCGGCGGTGGATTCGATCGACGACCTGCGCGCCAACGCCAAGACCGCGGTCAGCCGCGGCTACGACATGGTGCTCAACGGCAACGAGATCGGCGGCGGTTCGATCCGCATCCATCGCCCGCAGATGCAGGCGGCGGTGTTCGACCTGCTGGGCATTGGCGCCGACGAACAGCGCGCCAAGTTCGGCTTCCTGCTGGACGCTCTGAAGTACGGCGCGCCGCCGCACGGCGGCATCGCCTTCGGCATCGACCGCATCGCCGCGCTGATGGCGGGCACCGACTCGATCCGCGACGTGATCGCGTTCCCGAAGACCACCGGCGCACAGTGCCTGATGACCGATGCGCCGTCGCCGATCGCCGACGCGCAGCTGGCCGAAGTGCACGTGCAGGTCAGAGCGCGAAACGACGCTTGAGATAACTCCCTCCCCTGCGCGCAGGGGAGGATTGGGGAGGGGTAAGCCGATGCAGCGAAACGACGACAGAGCGAACCCCCTCCCGGCCTCCCCCTGCGCGCAGGGGGAGGGGGAAAGCATGATCCCCATCCGCCGCGCCACCCTCCTCGATGCCGCAACGCTGGCGGAGCTGGGCGCGGCGACCTTTGTGGAAACCTTCGGCCATCTGTACACACCCGAAGACCTGCAGGCCTTCCTCGACGAAAGCCATACCGTCGAGGCCTACGCCAAGACGCTGGCGAACCCGGACTACGCGCTGTGGCTGGCCGAGCTGGACGGCCGCGCCGTCGGCTACGCGCAGGCCGGTCCCTGCGGCTTGCCGCATGCCGACGTGTGCCCGCAGGATGGCGAACTCAAGCGTCTGTATATCCGCGCCGACATGCAGAACAGCGGCAGCGGCCGCGCGCTGATGGATGCGGCGATGGCATGGCTGCTGCGCGACGGCCCGCGCACGCTGTGGCTGTCGGTGTGGTCGGAGAACCTCGGCGCGCAGCGCTTCTACGCGCGCTACGGCTTCGCCTTCGCCGGCGAATACGAGTTCATCGTCGGTGCGCAGCGCGACCGCGAGTTCATGTACCGGCGGCCTGCGCAGGCTTGACTTCGCAACCGCCGACGGGCCATGCGGAGAGGCTCAGTCCTGGTCGCGCGGGACTTCCTGCAGCGCCGGCAGCGCCTCCCGACGGCCATCCAGCAGGCCGCGGCTGAGCCGATCGCCCTCGATGAACAGCAGCTGCCCGGTCTTGCCGCGCTTGAGCCCGCCGTCGATGGCGATCACCCTGCCGCCGTGGAAGCTGGCTACCTCGCCGATGGTGGTGTGGCCGACGACGATCCGTGCGACGCCCAGCCTCGCCGCCAGCGCCTGCACCGCCGGCGTATCGAGTTGGCCGTCGAAGTAGCCGCGATACCAGATCGGGCTGGTCTTGTGGTCGTACAGCGGCGCGAGCGCGGGATCGGCTTCGACCTGCTTGCGCGGGGTGCCGAGGCTGCGCTGGTAGGCCGCATTGGTGGCCGTCATCGCATCGACCAGGCCAGCGTCCTGCGGCGCGATGCCGCCGTGCAGGAACAGCGTATCGCCCAGGCGTAGCAGCACCGGGCGCGTGCGCAGCCACTGCCCCAGTACCGAATCGGCGGCGTACAGCGCGTCATAACTGCGCCCCAGCAGGCGGGCGTTGTCGATCAGCGCCGGGTGCACGTAATGGGTGCTGCCGTACAGCGCCATCGTTTCGTGGTTGCCCAGCAGGAAATGCACGGCGCCGCCGGCGGCACGCGCCTGCTGCTGCAACTGGAACAGCAGCCACAGGATTTCAGTCACATCATCGCCGCGGTCGAACACGTCGCCGGCCACCACCAGGTGATCGCGTCCGGCGTTCCAGCGGTCGCCTCCGTCGATCACCCGGTGGGCCCGCAGCAGTTGCGCCAACAACGCGTACTGGCCGTGGATGTCGGACACCGCGATGATCCGCGCGCCCGCCGGCAATGGCATCTCGCCCGCATCGATCCGCGCCGGGATCGCCACTGCGTGCGGATAGCCGCAGCGCGGCTTGACGACGGCGCCGTCGCGCGCCGGCAGGCGGCTGCGCACCACCTTGCCGCCGCACACCCACAGCGCGTCCAGCTGGTTGCCCGCGGCATGGAAGACGTAGGGGCCGTCGCCAGCGATCGTGGCGAATGGCGGCGTCGGCCCGGTGGCGGCGCAGGCACCGATGAGCACCGCCAGCCCGCCCGGCAGCAGGCAGCGGCGCAGGACGGTGAGGAGGGGTTGGAAACGGGCGGCCATGCGGCTGTTCGGCGGGAGCGTGCGGCACGGTACGACGGGACATGTTAAGCGGCGCCTGAGATTAGGGCGCGCAGTTGGATCAGCCGCCGTATAATCCGCGGCTTCGCATTTCCGGCCGGATATTGTCATGGGACGTGGCCCTTCCATCGAAGCCCGCAAGAACGCGCAGGACGCGCAGCGCGGCAAGATCTTCACCAAGGTGATCCGCGAGATTTCGGTGGCGGCGCGCGCCGGCGGGGGCGACCCGCACACCAATCCGCGGCTGCGCTCGGCGATCGACAAGGGTCTGGCGGTCAACATGACCAAGGACGTGATCGAGCGCGCCATCAAGAAGGCCACCGGCGAGCTGGAAGGCGTGGTCTACGATGAGATCCGCTACGAGGGCTACGGCGCTGGCGGGGTGGCGGTTATCGTCGACTGCCTGACCGACAACCGCGTGCGCACCGTGGCCGACGTCCGTCACGCCTTCGGCAAGTTCGGTGGCAACCTCGGCACTGAGGGCTCGGTGTCCTTCATGTTCCACAAGGTCGGCGTGCTCAGCTACGACGCCGGTGCGGACGAGGATGCCGTCACTGAAGCCGCCATCGAGGCCGGCGCCGATGACGTGGTGGTGTATCCGGAAGACGGCGCCATCGACGTGCTGACTTCGCCAGAGGCCTTTGCCGGCGTCAAGGCGGCGATGGCGGCGGCCGGGCTGGCGCCGGGCTTCGCCGAAGTGACCATGCGCGCGGACAACGATTCGCCGGTGGAAGGCGAAACCGCCGAGCAGGTGCAGAAGCTGCTGCGCTGGCTGGAAGACATGGATGACGTCCAGGACGTCTATTCCAACGCGGCCGGCCTTGGCTGAGCCTGCCCGCCGCGGCGCTACCCACATGGTTTCCGATCTGCAATCCGGGGGTACGCGCGCGGCGACGGTCAGGGTGCTGGGGATCGACCCCGGCTCGCAGCGTACCGGCGTGGGCATCATCGATGTTGCCGCCGACGGCAGGATCACCCATGTGCACCACCAGCCGCTGGTGCTGCTGGACGCCGAATCCTTCCCGCTGCGCCTGCGCAAGTTGCTGGACGGACTGTGGGCGCTGATCGAGGAGTACCGGCCGGACGAGGTCGGGGTGGAGCAGGTGTTCCTGTCCAACAACGCGATGAGCGCGCTCAAGCTGGGCCAGGCGCGCGGCGCGGCGATCGCCGCCTGCGTGGCCCGCGACCTGCCGGTAAGCGAATATGCGGCCAAGGAAATCAAGCTGGCGCTGGTCGGCAGCGGCGGCGCCGACAAGCTGCAGGTGCAGCACATGGTTGGCGCGATGCTGGGCCTGACCGGCAAGCTGCAGGCCGATGCCGCCGACGCGCTGGCGGTGGCGATCACCCATGCCCACGTGCGCGCCAGTGCGCAGCGCCTGGGCGTGGCCGCGCGCGAGGCGTGGGGACGCAAGGGCAGGGGACGGCGATGATCGGACGATTGAAGGGCATCCTGATCCACAAGGCGCCGCCGTGGCTCGTCATCGACGTGCACGGCGTCGGCTACGAGCTGGAAGCGCCGATGAGCACGTTCTACGACCTGCCGGAGGTGGGCCGCGAGGTGTTCCTGTTCACCCACTACGCGCAGAAGGAGGACAGCGTCTCGCTGTACGGCTTCCTGCGCGAATCCGAGCGACGGCTGTTCCGCGACGTGCAGAAGGTCTCCGGCATCGGCGCGAAGATCGCGCTGGCAGTGCTCTCCGGTGTGTCGGTGGACGAGTTCGCGCGGCTGGTGCAGACCTCCGACGTGACCGCGCTGACCCGCATCCCCGGCATCGGCAAGAAGACCGCCGAACGCATGGTGGTGGAACTGCGCGACCGCGCGGCCGATCTGGCCGGTGGCCCGGTCGCGGCCAGCACCGGGCTGCCGGGCGATCCGCTGTCCGAGGCCATCACCGCGCTGCAGGCGCTGGGCTACAAGCCGGCCGAAGCGGAACGCATGGCGAAGAAGGCCGCGACCGACGGCGACGCCGCCGAAGCCATCATCCGCAAGGCGCTGCAGTCGGCGCTGCGCTGAGCCGCCTCCCGCCGTCCCGTTCTTTCCCTGCGAGCATCCATGAGCACACCCGCACAGCCGTCGCATGCGCATGGCGTCCAATCCGGCAAGGCTGCCGGGCTGGCGCTGGTGGTGGGCGCCATCGGCGTCGTCTTCGGCGACATCGGCACCAGCCCGCTGTACACGCTGAAAGAGGCGTTCTCGCCGCACTACGGCCTGCGCAACGACCACGACACCGTGCTGGGCGTGCTGTCGCTGGCGTTCTGGGCGCTGAACATCGTGGTCACGCTGAAGTACGTGACCATCATCATGCGCGCCGACAACGACGGCGAGGGCGGGATCATGGCACTGATGGCGCTGGCCCAGCGCACCCTGCGCAAGGGCTCGCGCTCGGCCTACGTGGTCGGCATCCTCGGCATCTTCGGTGCGTCGCTGTTCTTCGGCGACGGCGTCATCACGCCGGCCATCACCGTGATGGGCGCGGTGGAGGGGCTGGAAGTGGCCGCGCCCGGGCTGGGGCGCTTCGTGGTGCCGATCGCGCTGGTGGTGCTGGCGGGGCTGTTCGCCGCGCAGCGCTTCGGCACGGAGCGCGTGGGCAAGGTGTTCGGCCCGGTGATGGTGATCTGGTTCCTGGCGCTGGCGGCAATCGGCGTATGGAACGTGGTGGCCGCCCCCGAGGTGCTGAAGGCGTTCAACCCGTGGTGGGGCGCGCGCTTCTTCGTCGAGCACGGCTGGCACGGCGTGTTCATCCTCGGCGCGGTGGTGCTGGCGGTCACCGGCGGCGAGGCGCTGTACGCCGACATGGGCCATTTCGGTGCGCCGCCGATCCGCCACGGCTGGTATTTCTTCGTGCTGCCCTGCCTGATGCTGAACTACCTCGGCCAGGGTGCGGTGGTGCTGCAGCGCCCCGGCGCGGTATCCAACCCGTTCTACGAGGCGGTGCCGGAGTGGGCGCTGTATCCGATGATCGTGCTGGCGACGATGGCGGCGGTGATCGCCTCGCAGTCGGTCATCACCGGCGCGTTCTCGGTGTCGCGGCAGGCGATGCAGCTGGGTTACATCCCGCGCATGCGGATCAAGCACACCTCGCACGACACCATCGGCCAGATCTACATCCCCGGCATCAACTGGGGCCTGGCATTGCTGGTGTTCGGGCTGGTGCTGGCGTTCCGCAGCTCGTCCAATCTGGCGGTGGCCTACGGCATCTCGGTGTCGGCGACGATGCTGATCGACACCCTGCTGCTGGCGCTGGTGGCACGCATGCTGTGGCCGCGCGCGCGCTACTGGATCGTGGGGTTGTGCCTGGCGTTCCTGGTGGTGGACGTGGCCTTCGTGGCCGCCAACGGCGCCAAGCTGCTGCAGGGCGCGTGGTTCCCGGTGGTGCTGGGCATCGTGCTGTTCACCGTGATGCGCACCTGGCGGCGCGGCCGCGAGCTGCTCAACGCCGAGATCCACAAGGAAGGCATCCGCCTGGACACCTTCCTGCCCGGGCTGATGCTGGCGCCGCCGGTGCGGGTGCCGGGCACCGCAGTGTTCCTGACCGCAAGCCCGGACGTGGTGCCGCATGCGCTGCTGCACAACCTCAAGCACAACAAGGTGCTGCACGAGCGCAACGTGTTCCTGACCGTGGAGACGCTGACCGTGCCGTACACGCCGCAGGAGCGGCGGATGAAGATCGACCCCATCGCCGGCGACGATTTCCACCGGGTGATCATCCGCTACGGTTTCATGGAGACGCCGGACGTGCCGCTGGCGCTGATGCGCAGCTGCGACCAGTGCGATCTGGTCTTCAATCCGATGGACACCACCTATTTCGTCAGCCGCGAGAGCATCGTCGCCGCCCGCCGCCGCGGCATGCCGGTCTGGCGCGACAAGCTGTTCGCGTTCCTGCACCGCAACGCCGCCCCTGCCACCACGTTCTTCCGCATCCCCGGCAACCGTTTGGTGGAGCTGGGCGCGCAGGTGGAAATCTGAGCCGGGCTTGATTCCGGCCGCCTGAGTCGGCATCTGTAGGGTATGAGCCCGCGCATCCCGTACTCCCTGCTCGACCTGGCCCCGGTCTGCGAAGGCGGCACTGCCGCGCAGGCCTTCGCCAACACGCTTGATCTCGCCCGCCACGCCGAAGCGCTGGGCTACACCCGCTTCTGGCTGGCCGAGCACCACAACATGCCCGGCATCGCCAGCGCCGCTACCGCGGTGCTGATCGGCCATGTCGCCGCCGGCACCTCCAGCATCCGGGTCGGTGCGGGCGGGGTGATGCTGCCGAATTCCGCGCCGCTGCAGGTGGCCGAGCAGTTCGGCACGCTGGCCGCGCTGTTCCCCGGCCGCATCGATCTCGGGCTTGGCCGCGCGCCGGGCACCGACCAGGCGACCGCGCGCGCGCTGCGCCGCCACGACGGCGCCGAGGCGTTCCCGCAGGACGTGCAGGAGCTGTTGCACTACTTCCGGCCGGTGCAGCCCGGCCAGGCCGTGCAGGCGGTGCCGGGCGCGGGTCTGGAGGTGCCGGTGTGGATCCTCGGTTCCAGCCTGTTCGGCGCGCGGCTGGCGGCGGCGCTGGGCCTGCCCTATGCCTTCGCCTCGCATTTCGCGCCAGCTGCGATGACCGAGGCGCTGGCCATCTACCACCGCGACTTCCGCCCCTCGGCGCAGCTCAGGCAGCCTTACGCGATGCTGGCGCTGAACGTGGTCGGCGCCGACACCCGCGCGGAGGCGCGCCGGTTGTTCACCACCCTGCAGCAGACCTTCGTGCGGCTGCGTCGCGGCGAGGTCGGGCTGGTGCCGCCGCCGATCGACGACATCGAGGCGTTCTGGTCGCCGGCCGAGAAGGCGATGGTCGAACAGGCGCTCGCCTGCAGCGTGGTCGGCGACGCCGCCGACCTGCGCGACGGCATTGCCGCGTTCATCGACCGCCACCGTCCGGACGAGCTGATGCTGACCGGCAACATCTTCGACCACGCCGCGCGGGTGCATTCGTTCGCGCTGGCCAGCAGCGCTTTCGCAGCGGTCGGGCCCGCGTAGGCCGGTACCGCCGCCCGTGCGATCATTGGGCCATGAGTGAAGACCGCATCATCGCCCCCGGCGCCAGCCGCGAAGACGAAGCGCTGGAAGCCAGCATCCGCCCGAAACGGCTGGACGAATACCTCGGCCAGCAGCCGGTGCGCGAGCAGATGCAGATCTACATCGAGGCCGCCAAGGGCCGCGGCGAGGCGCTCGACCACGTGCTCATCTTCGGTCCGCCGGGCCTGGGCAAGACCACGCTCTCGCACGTGATCGCCAACGAACTGGGTGTCAACCTGCGCGTCACCTCCGGTCCGGTGATCGAGAAGGCAGGCGACCTGGCGGCGCTGCTGACCAACCTGCAGCCGCATGACGTGCTGTTCGTGGACGAGATCCACCGCCTGTCGCCGGTGGTCGAGGAGATCCTCTACCCGGCGATGGAGGACTGCCAGATCGACATCATGATCGGCGAGGGCCCGGCCGCGCGTTCGATCAAGCTCGACCTGCCGCCGTTCACCCTGATCGGCGCCACCACCCGCGCCGGCCTGCTGACTGCGCCGCTGCGCGACCGCTTCGGCATCGTGCAGCGGCTGGAGTTCTACTCGGCCGAGGAGCTTGCGCGGATCGTGCGCCGCTCCGCGCAGATCCTCGGCATCGCCTGCGACGCCGAGGGCGCCGGCGAACTGGCGCGGCGCTCGCGCGGCACCCCGCGCATCGCCAACCGGCTGCTGCGGCGGGTGCGCGACTACGCGCAGGTCAAGGGCAACGGCACGATAGATGCGGCCATCGCGCGCGCGGCGATGGACATGCTGAAGGTCGACCCGGAGGGTTTCGACGAACTCGACCGGCGCATGCTCGGCATCATCATCGACGCCTTCGATGGCGGCCCGGTGGGGGTGGAATCGCTGGCCGCGGCGCTGTCGGAAGAGCGCGGCACGCTGGAGGACGTGATCGAGCCCTACCTGATCCAGCAGGGCTTCCTGGTGCGTACCGCGCGCGGCCGCATGGCCACGCCGAAGGCCTACCGCCACCTCGGCTTCAAGCCGAAGGCGGGAACGCCGGGGCTGTTCGAGGAAAGGGGGTCAGAGTGAGTTTTTCGACGAGGAGTCTGGAATGACCGGAAATTCCGGGCCCAAAACTCACTCTGGCCCCCTTTCCTTTTCCTGGCCGGTGCGCGTGTACTGGGAAGACACCGACGCCGGCGGCGTGGTCTACCACGCGCAGTACCTCGCCTTCATGGAGCGCGCGCGCAGCGAATGGCTGCGCGCGCGCGGCCTGCACCAGGACGCGATTAAGCGCGAGGCCGACCTGGTGTTCGTGGTGCGGGCGATGGACGTGGACTTCCGCGCCCCGGCCCGGCTGGACGATCAGCTGTCGGTCAGCGTGCGCCTGCTGGAATGCCGGGGCGCCAGCTTCGTGATGGTGCAGAGGATCGAACGCGACGGCGCGCTGCTGGTCGAAGCCAAGGTCAAGATCGCCGCGCTGCGCGCATCGAGCTTCCGCCCGTGCCCGCTGCCGGATTTCCTCTCATCGCAACTCAAACCGCCGTTGGAGACCCCTTGATGCCCGCATCGACGATGCTGCAATCGCTGCCGCAGGCGCTGCCCGACACCGCCGCCGCCGGCACCGTGGAACTGGCCGAGACCGGCGCGCAGGCCGCCGCCGCCCAGGGCAACCAGGGCATCGACATCCTGCAGCTGGTGCTGCACGCCAGCCTGCCGGTGCAGCTGGTGATGCTGTTGCTGCTGCTGGCGTCAGTGGCTTCGTGGGTGATTATCTTGCGCAAGAAGCGGGTGCTGGACCGCGCCGAGCGCGAGGCCGACCGCTTCGAGGAAAGCTTCTGGTCAGGCACCGAGCTAGCCAAGCTCTACGCCTCGGCGACCGAGCGCCACCGCAGCGTCGAAGGCCTGGAGGCGATCTTCGAGGCCGGCATGCGCGAGTTCAACCGCATCCGCCAGCGCCGCGGCGTCGATGCGCGGATGCAACTGGAAGGTGCGCAGCGCGGCATGCGCGCGGCCACTTCGCGCGAGCTGGACGGGCTGGAACGCAACCTCGAATTTCTCGCCAACGTCGGTTCGATCAGTCCCTATGTCGGCCTGTTCGGCACCGTCTGGGGCATCATGATTTCGTTCCAGGGCCTGGCCAGCATGAAGGAAGCGACCATCGCGACGGTCGCGCCGGGCATCTCGGAAGCGCTGGTCGCCACCGCGATGGGCCTGTTCGCCGCGATCCCGGCGGTGTGGGCCTACAACCGCTTCGCCACCCGCGCCGAGCGCATGGCGGTGCGCTACGAAACCTTCAGCGAGGAGTTTTCCTCGATCCTGCAGCGCCAGACCCACGAGGACTGAAGCGCACATGGCCATCGCATCCCGCCGCACGCGCAAGCGCAGGCTCAAGGCCGAGATCAACGTCGTTCCCTACATCGACGTGATGCTGGTGCTGCTGATCATCTTCATGGTCACCGCGCCGCTGCTCAACGTGGGCGTGGACGTCAACCTGCCGCAGGCCGACGCCAAGACGCTGGAGCAGAAGAAAAAGCAGCCGGTGGTGGTCCAGGTGCGCAAGGATGGTCAGCTGACGCTGACCTACGAGGGCGTGGACCAGCCGCAGGCCGTGGATGCGCAACAGCTGGTGGCGAAGGTGCGTGCGTTCGTGGAGGCCGATCCGGAACTGGCGGTGTACGTGGCCGGCGACCGCGAGGTCAGCTATCAGTCCGTCTACGAAATCCTGTCGCTGCTGCAGCGCGATGCCAAGGTCTCGCGCGCCGGGCTGATGGGCGAACCGAAGCCGTGACGGGTCGCGGGTGAAGCAGACGCGCGCCGACACCTGGGCCGCCGTCGCGCAGGCACTGGGCCTGCACGTGCTGCTGTTCGCGCTGATGTTCGCCGGGCTGCGCTGGTCGCAGCACAACGTGGCCGAGGCCGCGCAGGGCGACCCCATCGAAGCCGACCTGGTGGCGGTATCCGATCTCAGCGCCTCCATGCAGCGCGCGCTGCGGCGCGCACCGAAGGCGCTGCCCGCGCCGCCGCCGGCGCCCGACAAGATCGAGCCGCTGCCCGAGCCGGTGGCGGAGGAAGTGCCGCCACCGCCGCAGCCGAAAGCACTGCCGCCGCCGGTGCCGGAGCCCGCGCCGGTGGAACAGGAGAAAGTGCAGCGCGACGCCCCCTCGGCGGAGGTGGCCAAGGTGCCGCGCGAGCAGGAACAGAAGCGCAGGCAGCCCGACCAGACCGAACTGGACGCGAAGAAACAGGCCGAGCAGGAACGCGAAAAACAGCGCCAGCTGGCGGAAATCCGCAGGCTGCGCGAGCAGGCCGCGCGCGAGCGCAGCATGGCCGAGCAGCGTGCGCAGCAGCTGGCGGATGCGCGCACGCCCGGCACCTCGACCGCGCCGCCGCCGCCCGGCAACCGCGGCACCGATCCGGGCCTGCAGGCCAAATACGCCGCCGCGCTGCAGCAGGCGATCCTGCGCCAGTGGATCCGTCCGGAAACCGTGGCGCTGGGTCAGCGCTGCCGCATCTCGATCCGCCAGCTGCAGGGCGGCGAGGTGGTCGATGTCACGATCTCCTCGTCCTGCCCGTACGACGCGGCGGGCCGGCAGTCGGTGGAACGCGCCATCTACAAGGCCTCGCCGCTGCCCTATGCCGGCTTCGAAACGGTGTTCAACCGCAACCTCGACCTGAACTTCGTGGCGGAAGATCGCTGATCCTCACCGCGGCATGCACACCTGGGTGGCAAGCTTCCGCAGTCCGCTGGCGTTCATCCAGCCGTCGCCCGCATCGTCCAACCTATTCCCCTTGTTCCTGCCCGTGAGGCCGCATGAAGCGTATTGCCCGCCGCCTGCTCGTCCCGCTGCTGTTGTTGCCCGCCTGTACGGTGCTGGCGCAATCGCGCAGCCTTGAGATCGACATCGTCGGCGGCAATGCCGCGGCCCTGCCGATCACGGTGGTGCCGTTTGGCGGCAACTGTGGCGATACCGACGTGGGTGGGGTGGTGCGCGCCGATCTGGGCCGTTCCGGCCAGTTCCGCAGCCCCGACCCGGCCAGCCTGCCGGAGCGCCCCACCCAGGGCAGCGACGTGGCGTATCCCACCTGGCGCATGCTCAAGCAGGACTATCTGCTGATTGGCCGCTGCGTGGCCGGTGGCGACGGTTATCGCACCGAATACGAATTGTTCGACATCGCCAAGCAGGAGCGCCTGCTCGGTTTCGCGCTGAGCGCACCGGCCGGCGCCATGCGCGACGTGGCCCACCAGATCAGCGACGCGGTGTACGAGAAGATCCTTGGCGTGCCGGGCGCGTTCTGGACCCGGATTGCCTACGTCACCGCCAGCGGACTGGGCCGCAGCACCCGCTACGCGCTGGTGGTGGCGGATTCCGACGGCTACAACCCGCGCACCGTGGTCAATTCCACCGAGCCGCTGCTGTCGCCGTCGTGGAGCCCGGACGGGCGCAAGCTGGCCTACGTCAGTTTCGAAGGCGGCAATTCCGGCATCTGGGTCCAGGACATCGCCAGCGGCAGCCGCGACAAACTCACCAGCTTCCGCGGCATCAACGGTGCGCCGGCGTTCTCGCCGGACGGCGCGCGCATGGCCATGACCCTGTCCAAGGGCGGCAATCCCGACATTTACGTGATGGATCTGGGCAGCAAGCATCTGACCCAGCTCACCAACCATTTCGGCATCGACACCGAGCCCACTTGGAGCCATGACGGCGCCAGCCTCTACTTCACCTCCGACCGCGGCGGTCGCCCGCAGGTCTACCAGATGCCGGCCAGCGGCGGCAGCGCCAGCCGCGTCAGTTTCGACGGCAGCTACAACGCCAGCCCGTCGCTGTCGTTCGACGGCAAGAAGCTGGCCACCGCGCAGGGTGCCGGCAACACCTACCGCATCGCATTGATGGATCGCAGCACCGGCAGCGCGCGCTGGAGCATGCTTTCGCCGGGCTCGCTGGACGAATCGCCGAGCTTCGCGCCGAACGGGGCGATGCTGCTGTACGCCGCCCGCGAAGGCAGCCGCGGCGTGCTCTACGCGGTTTCCGCCGACGGTCGCGTGCGCCAGCGCCTGAGCCTGGGTGGGGGCGACGTGCGCGAGCCCGCGTGGTCGCCGTACCGCAAGCGCTGACTCACGCACTGTCACGCCGGAAAGGGCTAGACTGCCTGTTCATCTTCAGCTTCACCGTACCCAAGACGAGGACACTCCGATGACTGTTTCGCTTTCGCACATGGGCCGCCTGCTGACCCTGGCCGTGCTGGCTTCCGCCGTGGCGGTGGGCTGCTCGAAGAAGGTCAAGGAAACCCCGCCGGCGGACACCCCGGTCGATACCGGCGCCACCACCGCCCCGGTCACCAGCACCGCCCCCGGCGCCTACACTCCCGCCGACCTCGACAGTGACGCCTGCCTGCGCCAGCGGGTGGTGTACTTCGATCTCGACCAAGACGCGCTGAAGCCGGAGTTCCAGGCCGCGATGGGCTGCCACGCCAAGTACCTGCGCGACCGCCCGAGTGCGCGCCTGCGCCTGGAAGGCAGCGCCGACGAGCGCGGCAGCCGCGAGTACAACATGGGCCTGGGCGAGCGTCGCGGAAACGCGGTGTCGTCCGCGCTGCAGGCCAACGGTGGCGGCGCCAGCCAGCTCACCGTGATCAGCTACGGCGAAGAGCGCCCGGTCTGCAACGACTCCGGCGAAGACTGCTGGTCGAAGAACCGTCGCGTCGAACTGGTCTACAGCGAGAAGTGATGCGTCCGGCGATTCTGCTGCCGCTGGTGGCGATGCTCTTGGCATCGCCGCTGGCCATGGCCCAGCGTGCCAGCCTGGCCGACCGCGTCGCGGCGCTTGAAGCCCGCGGCGCCGGCGACCAGAACGGCGTCGCGCTGGTCAACCAGGTGTCCGCGCTGCAGGCGGAAGTGCAGGCGCTGCGCGGCCAGCTGGAAGAACTGCAGCAGCAGCTTGAACAGGCCAGGCAGAGCCAGCGGGTGCAGTACCTGGACCTGAGCGGTCGGCTGGACCGGCTGGAGGGCGGTGCCCCGGCGCCGGCCTCGGCGTCACAGCCCGGCGAACCAGTGGCGGTCGCCACGCCGCCAGTGGCACTCCCTGCGCCGCCGGTTGCGGTGGCGCAGGACGAGCAGGGCGCCTACGCCCATGCCTTCGAAGCGCTCAAGAGCGGCGATTACGTCGAGTCGGCGCGCCGCCTGCGCGACTTCCTGGCCGCCCATCCGGCCGGCCAACTGGCCCCGAACGCGATCTACTGGCTGGGCGAGAGTTATTACGTCACCCAGAACTACGCGCTGGCCGCCGACCAGTTCCGCGCGCTGCTGGACCGCTATCCGGCCAACGACAAGGCGCCGGGCGCGCTGCTCAAACTGGGCCTGGCCCAATCCGGGCTGCGCCAGAACGAGGCCGCGATGGCCACGCTGCGGCAGGTGGCCCAGCGTTATCCGGGCAGCGACGCTGCCCGTATCGCCGACGACCGCCTGCGCTCGATGCAGCTGGCCGGCAACCGCTAAAATGTCCGCATGAACGCCGTTGCCGATGCGGCCGCCGCATCGGCGGCAGGCCAGACCGAGCGCCTCAAGCTCACCGAAATCTTCCTGTCGCTGCAGGGCGAAGCCCGTGACGCCGGCTGGCCCACCGTGTTCGTGCGCCTGACCGGCTGCCCCCTGCGTTGCCAGTACTGCGATACCGCCTACGCCTTCCACGGCGGGCAATGGTGGGAGATCGACGCCATCCTTGCCGAAGTGGCCCGCCTCGGCGCGCGCCATGTCTGCGTCACCGGCGGCGAGCCGCTGGCGCAGAAGCGCTGCCTGCAGCTGTTGGAGAAGCTCTGCGACGCCGGCTACGTGGTTTCCCTGGAAACCTCCGGCGCGCTCGACATCGCCGGCGTCGATCCGCGCGTCTCGCGCGTGCTGGACATCAAGACACCGGGCTCGGGCGAGGTGGCGCGCAACTTGTGGGGCAACCTGCCGCTGCTGACCGCGCACGACCAGGTCAAGTTCGTGATCTGCTCGCGCGAGGACTACGACTGGGCCAAGGGCGTGCTGGCCGACCACCCGCTGCAACAGCGCTGCGACGTGCTGTTCTCACCCAGCGCCGCGCAGGTCGGCGCGCGCGAACTGGCCGACTGGATCGTGGCCGACCGGTTGCCGGTACGCTTCCAGATGCAGCTGCACAAGCTGCTGTGGAACGACGAGCCGGGGAGATAAACATGAGCAAACCCGCAGTCGTGCTGGTCTCCGGCGGCATGGATTCCGCCGTCGTCCTCGCCCTTGCCAAGGAGGCCGGGTTCGCCCCGCACGCCCTGAGTGTGCGCTACGGCCAGCGCCATACCTCCGAGCTGGACGCCGCCGCGCGCGTGGCGCGATCGCTCGGGGCGATCGTCCACAAGACCGTCAACGTGGACCTGCGCAGCATCGGCGGCTCGGCGCTGACCGACGAGGACATCCAGGTGCCCACCGATGCCGACGGCCACGTGATCGGGCAGGGCATCCCGTCCACCTACGTGCCGGCGCGCAACACCATCATGCTGTCGGTGGCGCTGGGCTGGGCCGAGGTGCTGGGCAGCACCGACCTGTTCTGCGGTGTCAATGCGGTGGACTATTCCGGCTATCCGGACTGCCGGCCGGAGTTCATCGCCGGCTTCGAGGCGCTGGCCAACCTGGCCACCAAGGCCGGCGTCGAAGGCAGCCGCTTCCGCGTGCATGCGCCGCTGATGCGGATGAGCAAGGCCGACATCGCCCGCGAAGGCCTGCGCCTGGGCGTGGATTTCGCGCAGACGGTGAGCTGCTACCAGGCCGATGCCGATGGCCGCGCCTGCGGCCACTGCGACGCCTGCCGCCTGCGTGCGCAGGGCTTCGCCGAAGCGGGCCTCGTCGATCCCACCCGCTACGTCAGCGCCGGCATCGGTTAGAATGCGCGCCCCGGTGCAATGCCGGGCGATCCTTTCGTGGGCCGTTAGCTCAGTCGGTAGAGCATCGGACTTTTAATCCGCTGGTCGATGGTTCGAATCCATCACGGCCCACCATTCTCGAAGCTCATCCGACGATCAGACTGTCAGGCGCGGCATCGCCAGCGCTGCGCCTTCCTGTTCGGTCGAGCGCGCGGCGTAGCGGCTGGCGAAGCGGACGTGTTCGATGAAAGCGGAATCCGGTCGCTGCGCCAGCGCGGCGGCCAGCGCGCCGTTGAAGGCATCGCCGGCACCGGTGGTGTCGATCGCCTGCGCGGGCTCGGCGGGGACGCGATAGCAGATGGCGGTGTCGCCGCGCGGCACCGCTTCGGCATGCGAGACGAAACAGCCGCTGGCGCCGAGGGTGACGATGACGCTGCCGTGCGGCAGCAGTTCGCGGCACAGCGCATGCAGACGCGGCTGGTCGAGGCTGGCCACCGCATCGGCTTCGATCCGTTCGCCCACGTGACGGCCGACCAGCGCGGCGAATTCGGTTTCGTTCGGGGTCAGGATGTCGGCCCGCACCAGCATGGTTTCGTCGATGGCGACGTTGGCTGGCGCCGGGTTGAGCATCGCAGTGGCGCGGGCGGCACGGCCGGCATCCAACGCCTGCGCGATCGCGCCCAGCGGCGACTCCAGCTGCGCCAGCAGCACGTCCGCAGCGGTCACATCGGCGAGTGCGCCGGCAACGTGGCCGGGCGCCAGCGCGGCATTCGCGCCGGCGCCGATCACGATGCAGTTGCGGCCCTGTGCATCGACGTAGATGCCGGCGGTGCCGGTGGGATCGGCCACCACCGCCGCGCGCAGGTCGATGCCGTCATTGCTGCAAAGCGTGCGCGCCAGCTGCGCGCCGAGGTCTTCGCCCAGCGCGCAAACGAAGCGCGTTTCCACGCCGGCGCGGCGGGCGGCGATGGCCTGATTGAAACCCTTGCCGCCGGGCCCGGTGGCGTAGCTACCGGACAGGGTGGCGCCAGGCGCCGGCAGCGCGGCCACCCGCCAGACGTGGTCGACATTGAACGAACCGACGACGAGGACCCGCGCCATGCTCAGGGATTGCCCACGTCGGCCGGGCCGTGCGCTGGCACCACCTTGTGCGGGTCGTGGCGGTGCTTGAACAGCGGCACGAAGGTGACGGCCATCGCCAGCGCATACAGTGCGAACGCGGTCCAGATGCCCTGCCAGTCCTTGATGCCGTCGGCGCTGGTGAAGAAACGGTCGATCACGAAGCCCGCAACCAGACTGCCCAGCACCGCGCCGATGCCGTTGGTCATCAGCATGTACAGACCCTGCGCGCTGGCGCGGATCTTCGGGTCGGCCTGCTGTTCGACGAACAGCGAGCCGGAGATGTTGAAGAAGTCGAAGGCCATGCCGTAGACGATGCAGCTCAGCACGATCATCCACAGGCCGGGGCCCGGGTCACCGTAGGCGAACAGGCCGAAGCGCAGGAACCACGCCAGCATGCTGATCGTCATCACCGTCTTGATGCCGAAGCGCCTGAGGAAGAACGGGATGGTGAGGATGAACAGGGTTTCGCTGATCTGCGAAATCGACATGATGATGGCGGGGTAGCGCACCGCCAGCGTGTCCTTGTAGGCATCGACGTTGGCGAAGTCGTGCAGGAAGGTGTCGCCATAGGCGTTGGTGAGCTGCAGCGCAGCGCCCAGCAGCATCGCGAACACGAAGAACACCGCCATGTTGCGGTCGCGGAACAACCGGAACGAGGACAGCCCCAACACGTCCACCAGCGAGCGGCTGCTGCTGTCGCGGCCCAGCGTGGGCGGGCAGGGCGGCAGGGTGAAGGCGTACAGGCCCAGCACCAGCGCGGCGGCGGAAGCGATGTAGAACTGACCGGGCGAGGTCTCCAGCTTCAGCAGGCTGGTGGTCCACAGGGCGGCGATGAAGCCCACCGTGCCCCAGACGCGGATCGGCGGATAGTCGCGCACCACGTCCAGGCCCTCGCGCTTGAGCGCGTTGTAGGCCACCGCGATCGCCAGCGAGATGGTCGGCATGTAGCAGATCATCGTCGCCAGCATCACCCAGAACATGGTGTGCGGGTCGTCGACCTGTGGCACGCAGGCCAGCATTACCGCGCCGGCCAGGTGCAGCGCACCGTAGAGTTTCTGCGCGCTGATCCAGCGGTCGGCCACCACGCCCATCAGCGCCGGCATGAACAACGCCGAGATGCCCATGGTCGAGAAGATCGCGCCGAAGCTGGTTCCCGACCACTGTTTGTGCTGGAACCAGTACGCGCCGATGGTGATCAGCCACGCCCCCCAGATGAAGAACTGGAGGAAGTTCATGATGGTCAGGCGCAGCTTCAGGCTCACACAGGCTCCCGGGCCAGGCGGCTGGGATGCGCCTGCAGCGCGCAGGTTAGTCATGGCGGGCAGTGCCGGCAAGCGGCGTCGCACTCAGCGCACCACCACCCGGTTGCGGCCTCCCAGCTTGGCCCGCGACAGCCGCAGGTCGGCGCGCCGCATCATCTGCGACAGATCGGCGCCGTCCTGCGGCCAGCAGGCGAGGCCGGCGCTGAAAGTGATCCGCAGCGGGTCGGCATCGGCATCGGCCACGAACGGACGGGTGGCCAGATCGCGGCGCAGCGCCTCCAGCCGTTCCCACGCGCGGCCGGTGGGCAGCGGCATCAGCAGCACGAATTCCTCGCCGCCCAGGCGCACCAGCAGGTCACCTGCTTCCAGCCCCTCGCGCAAGACGTCGACGGCATGGCGCAGCGCGCGGTCGCCGGTGGCGTGGCCGGCCTCGTCGTTGATGCGGCGAAAGTAGTCGAGGTTGATCAGGCCCAGCGCGAGCGAGCCGCCGTGTTCGCGCGCGCCTTCCAGCAAGGCGGGGAAGTGATGCACCAGCAGGGTGCGGTTGGGCAGGCCGGTCAGGCCGTCGGTGCCGGACAGCTCCACCAGCCGCTGCATGCGATAGACCACTGCGGCGGTGATCGCGGTGACGATGGCGATCAGCAGCACGCGCTGCAGCACGTTCGATAGGCGGGCGGTGCCGTAATCGGCCGATGCCAGCTGTTCCGGCGTTTGCGCCAGCGCGAACACCGCCGCCGCCAGCGCCGCGTACTGCAGCATCGCCAGCGCGCCGGTATAGAGCGTCAGGCGGCCGTCGTTGCGCAGCGCGGTCATGCATACCGCGACCAGGTAGAACGCCCACACCACCATGCTGTTGAGGCTGGCCGCCAGCGACGACAGCGCCAGCAACGCCAGCACGAAGGTGGTCAGCGTGACGTCGTAGCTGGTGGTCAGCCATGGCAGCCAGCGGAAGCGCCGCTGGTGGCGCGCCAGCAACAGCAGCACCTGCGAGGCGGCCACCGCCAGGATGACTCCGAACATCCCGGCGATGCCTTCGGTGGGCATGTATTCGCCGGTCACGATGTTGACCAGCGGCAGGAGCAGCAGTGCCAGCGACAGCCCGGCGCGCAGCTTCGCCACCAGCAGCTCGCCGCCGGCGCCGAGCTCCAGCATCAGCGCGTCGGGCGGCGCGCGCAGCCGTTGCCAGAACTCCCGCAGTCCCAGTCCGATGATGTTCACGCCCCTCCCCCGTAGGCGGGCAGGATAGGGCGCGCGCGCTGGCGGCTCAAATGCCCCGTGTGGGGCGCACTGCAGCAGCATTGCCGCGGCGCCCATCCGGGGGCGCGGATACCTATACTGGACGCATCATCCAGGGAGGACATCCGATGGCACCCGCACTTGCTCTGATCCTGCTGCTTGCCGGCATCATCCTGCTGTCGAAGACGGTGCGCATGGTGCCGCAGGGCTACCAGTGGACGGTGGAACGGTTCGGCCGCTACACCCACACGATGGAGCCGGGCCTGCACTTCCTGATGCCGGTGGTCTACGGCGTGGGCCGCAAGATCAACATGATGGAGCAGGTGATGGACGTGCCCAGCCAGGACGTCATCACCAAGGACAACGCCGTGGTGAAGGTGGACGGCGTGGTCTATTTCCAGGTGCTCGACGCGGCCAAGGCGGCCTATGAAGTGGCGACGCTGGAGATCGCCATCCTCAACCTGGTGATGACCAACATCCGCACCGCGATCGGTTCGATGGACCTCGACGAGTCGCTGTCCAAGCGCGACGAGATCAATACCAAGGTGCTGCACGCGGTCGACCAGGCAACCCATCCGTGGGGGCTGAAGGTCAACCGCATCGAGCTGAAGGACATCCAGCCGCCGCGCGACCTGGTCGATTCGATGGCCCGGCAGATGAAGGCCGAGCGCGAGAAGCGCGCCAATATCCTGGAGGCCGAGGGCTTCCGCCAGGCCGAGATCCTCAAGGCCGAGGGCGAGAAGCAGTCGGCGATCCTGTCCGCGGAAGGCCAGAAGGAAGCTGCGTTCCGCCAGGCCGAGGCGCGCGAGCGTCTGGCCGAAGCGGAAGCCAAGGCCACCCAGATGGTGTCCGACGCGATCGCCTCCGGCAACGTGCAGGCGATCAACTACTTCGTGGCGCAGAAGTACATCGAGGCGTTCAAGGAGCTGGCGCAGGCGCCGAACCAGAAGTTCGTGATGATGCCGATGGAGTCGTCGGGGATCATCGGCTCGCTCGGCGGCATTGCCGAGCTGGCGCGCGAGGCGATGGGCAAGCAGGCGTCGGCCGCGGCGAAAGGAAACTGATCATGCGTTGGGACGTGTTCGCCTGGGCGGCGTTCGCGCTGCTGCTGTTCGCGGCCGAGGCGATGGCGCCCGGCGCTTTCATGCTGTGGCTGGGCTTCGCCGCCGCGGCGGTGCTGCTGGGCGTGCTGCTGGTGCCGGACATCCCGCTGCTGGTGCAGGCGGCGGCGTTCGTGGCGCTCAGCTTCGTGTCCATCCAGGTGTACCGGCGCTGGTTCCGCAGCAGCGAGCGCCCCAGCGACCAGCCGGCGCTGAACCGGCGCACGGCGGCGCTGGTCGGGCGGGTGGTGCCGCTGGAGCGCGCCATCGTCGATGGCCGCGGCCGGGTGCAGATTGCCGACGCCTACTGGGAGGTCACCGGCCCCGAGCTGCCGGCCGGCACCCATGTCCGCATCACCGGTGGCGATGCCATGACCCTGCAGGTGGAGCCGGCGCCGCATACCGGCGCGTAGGGCGCACCCGTCTGGGATAATGGCCTCCCCCACGCAGCAGGTTTCCCCCATGACCAGCAAGACCATCCTCAACGACACCCATCGCGCGCTCGGCGCCAAGATGGTCGATTTCGGCGGTTGGGACATGCCGATCCACTACGGCTCCCAGCTCGACGAACACCATCTGGTGCGCCGCGACGCCGGCATGTTCGACGTCAGCCACATGACCGTGGTCGATCTGGAAGGCGCGCGCACCCGCGAGTTCCTGCGCCACCTCGTCGCCAATTCGATCGACAAGCTGCAGAAGCCGGGCAAGGCGCTGTATACCGCGATGCTCAACGAACGCGGCGGCGTGATCGACGACCTGATCGTCTATTTCATGTCCGAGGAATGGTTCCGGCTGGTCGTCAACGCCTCCACCCGCGACAAGGATCTGGCGTGGATCGGCGAGCAGGCCAAGGCGTTCGGCGTCGCAGTCAGGGAGCGCCCCGAGTTCGGCATGGTCGCCGTGCAGGGCCCGACCGCCCGTGACAAGGTAATCGGCCTGCTGCGCGAAGACGATCGCGCGTCGGTGTCCAAGCTGGCGCGTTTTTCCGCGCGCGCCGCGCAGACCGTCGATGGCGTCGAGGTGTTCATCGCCCGCACCGGCTACACCGGCGAGGACGGGTTCGAGGTGATCGTGCCGGAAGCGCAGACCGTCGCGTTCTGGAATGCGCTGCTTGCGGCGGGAGTGAAGCCTGCCGGCCTTGGCGCGCGCGACACCCTGCGGCTGGAAGCCGGCATGAACCTGTACGGCCAGGACATGGACGAAGAGGTCAGTCCGTTCGAAGCCGCGCTGGCCTGGACCGTCTCGCTGGACGAGGGGCGCGACTTCATCGGCCGCGCCGCGCTGGAGGCCCAGCAGGCCGCCGGCACCGCGCGCCAGATGATCGGCCTGGTGATGGACGAAAAGGGCGTGCTGCGCCACGGTCAGAAAGTGCTGACCGCGAACGGCGAAGGCGAGATCCTGTCCGGCACTTTCTCGCCGACCATCGGCAAGGCGATCGCCTTCGCCCGCGTTCCCGCCGGCGAGCCGGGCGAGGTGCGCGTGGACATCCGCGGCAAGGAAGTGCCGGTGCGGGTGGTGAAGTTCCCGTTCGTCCGCGACAACACCGTGCAACCCGGCATCTGACCTTCCCGCTTCCGCTTCGCTAGACTTCCCCAACCCCCACGCACTGCGCAACAGGAGCCACCCGATGAGCGACATCCCCGGCGATCTCAAGTTCCTCAAATCCCACGAATGGGTCCGCGTCGAAGGCAACGGCAGGGCCGTCATCGGCATTTCCGACCATGCCCAGGGCCTGCTCGGCGACTTGGTCTACGTGGAGCTGCCGAACGTCGGCGACACCGTCGTGGCCGGCAATGCCTGCGCGGTGGTGGAGTCGGTGAAGGCGGCATCCGACGTCTACGCGCCGGTCGGCGGCACAGTCCTTGAAGTGAACGAGGCGCTGGCCGACAAGCCCGAAACCATCAATGAAGACGCCTACGGCGACGGCTGGCTGTTCGTGGTCGAACTGGCCGATGCCGACCAGCTCAACGGCCTGTTCGGCCCCGACGAATATGCCGAGCTGCTGGAAAGCGAAGAACACTGATCGCGTTTCCATGCGCATGCCGAAACCCGCGACGGAAACGTCGCGGGTTTTTTTTCGCCGGTTGCCGGTGGTGGGATGTGTGTTGTGCCAGGCCGTGGCCTTCATGCGTGCGGCCAGCGCGCCTTCGCATTGCACGTCGAGGCGGCCGTGAAGCAAGGCGAAAGGTCGCGAAAAGTTCGCGCAGTTTTCGCGCAAACGCACTTGTGCGGCGCGAAAACCGGCATCGATTTGCAGCCACGTGCGCGATGCCTTCGCAGGTTGCGTGCATGCCGTTGGCGGTCGTTGCGATGACGGTCGTCGCGTCGCGTGCAGACGCGATCGAATCGCTGCAAGCCGCACCAATGCTTGCGTGTGCGGAATTCGTGCGATGTGTATCGATGCGTCGCGCGTGCGCATGCGCTGCGTTCGCGCGGTGCGCGCGGTGCATGGTGCGCAGCCTTCGCGGACGCAGCGAAGAAAAACTTCGCGAAAGATTGTTGACACTAGAAAAAAGCGTGATTAGGTTTCGCCCAGCAGACATTTCCTGCGGAAGCAAGTGAGCAAGCAGATCGCAAGAGCCGACGGCACGACAACCGACTCCACCCGCAGCTGCGGAATGTGGATGCAGGTTTCCCGTCCCTCACGCGAATGCCGGTTTGCCGGTTCCGGTGGTGTCCACTCCGAAGCCTGCCGCGTATCGCGCCGCAGGTTTTTTAGTGGCAGGGAAAAGTCGATTTTCGATGCGGCGCCCGGCGCCGGCATCGAAGCAGCATCCGGTCCGGTGCGCCTGGCGCGTCGGCGGTCGATCGCAGGTCCGATACCTGCGGTGTCTTTCGTAACTGGGCTTTACCGATCTACCCAATGACGAGGAGCCATCCCATGGCTGTTAAGAAAGCTGCGAAGAAGGCCGTTGCCAAGAAACCGGCGGCGAAGAAGGTTGCCAAGAAGGCTGTCGCCAAGAAGCCGGCGGCCAAGAAGGTTGCGAAGAAGGCTGTCGCCAAGAAGCCGGCCGCCAAGAAGGCGGTGAAGAAGGCCGTTGCCAAGAAGCCGGCGGCGAAGAAGGTCGCGAAGAAGGCCGTTGCCAAGAAGCCGGCAGCGAAGAAGGCCGCGAAGAAGACTGTTGCCAAGAAGCCGGCAGCGAAGAAGGTTGCCAAGAAGGCTGTCGCCAAGAAGCCGGCAGCGAAGAAGGCTGTTGCCAAGAAGGCTGTCGCCAAGAAGCCGGCAGCGAAGAAGGCTGCCAAGAAGGCTGTCGCCAAGAAGCCGGCAGCGAAGAAGGCTGCTGCCAAGAAGCCGGCTGCGAAGAAGCCTGCTGCCAAGAAGGCCAAGCCTGCTGCTGCTCCCCAGGTGCCGGCTGCTCCGGTGCCGATGCTCTAAGAAAGAAGCGACCGGTGCGGGCGCTGCCCGTGCCGGCGCTGGCACGATCCTGAAGACCCTTCCCGTTGCCCAGGCGGGAAGGGTTTCTTTTGGCGCTGTTCGCGTTGATTGTTGATCGTCTCAATCTGTGAGCCTGCCTACCTGCATGGTTTCGTCACGGCTCGAAGGTTTCGGGCGGCGGGAGACCGGGATGCGCGCACGTGAACTCAAGCGTTGGCTGGCAGAAGCGGAACGGCTGACACCGGCCCAGCAGGAGCAGGTTCTGGCAAAGCTGCAGGGCCAGCGGTCTCAGGGGCTGGTGGCGCGTTTGCTGTCCGATCGCGTCCCGACGAAGTGCCCGCATTGCTCGGACACTCGTATCGTTCGTCATGGTCAAGCCGCTGGCGTTCAGCGCTTCCGCTGCCGGGGCTGCGGGAAGACGTTCAACCCGCTGACCGGGAC
>NZ_AUIV01000008.1 GCF_000423885.1 Thermomonas fusca DSM 15424
CGTCTTCCCGCAGCCCCGGCAGCGGAAGCGCTGAACGCCAGCGACTTGACCATGACGAACGATACGAGTGTCCGAGCAATGCGGGCACTTCGTCGGGACGCGATCGGACAGCAAACGCGCCACCAGCCCCTGAGACCGCTGGCCCTGCAGCTTTGCCAGAACCTGCTCCTGCTGGGCCGGTGTCAGCCGTTCCGCTTCTGCCAGCCAACGCTTGAGTTCACGTGCGCGCATCCCGGTCTCCCGCCGCCCGAAACCTTCGAGCCGTGACGAAACCATGCAGGTAGGCAGGCTCACAGATTGAGACGATCAACAATCAACGCGAACAGCGCCTTTTTTTTTGCCACCGCAGGTAGCCGAGGTAGGTGGCGAACAGCGCGTCGGCGTTCTGGCGGTCGCGACGGGTGTCGTTGTCGGCGCTGACGAAGGGCGCAAACAGCCGCGAACGTGCATCGAAGCTGACGTTGTTCGGCAGTTCCCGCTCGCGGCAGGCCTCGTTGGCGGAGGTGCACTCCTCCAGCAGGCGCAGGCGCTGGGTGATTGCCAGCACGTGCTCGATGCCGGCGCGGCGCTGGTCGATGTCGGTGGCCAGCATCTGATCTTCGGGCGCCAGGATCAGGTTGGCAAAGTCGTCCACCACCCGCTGCTTGAGGCGGGCGATGTCGCTGTCGGCGCGGCGGATGCCGAAACTCAGCAGCGTCTCGCCCTGCGCCGCCTCCAGCGCTTCGATGGTGCGCCCGCAGCTGGCCACCCATTCGATGCGGCCGGTGGAGGTGCGGTTGGCCACCTCGGCGCAGGCGCTGTGGGTCTGCGCCAGCAGCGCGGCGTCGTCGCGATGCGCGGCCTTCAACCCGTAGGCGAACGAGGCCGACAGCCCCAGCATCGCCAGCACGCCGGCACCGGCAATCGCGATCCGGCCGGCGCTGCCGCGGAAGCTGGTGCCGGCCAGCGGCTGGTCGCTGGGCAGGAAGCGGGTGAACAGATCGGCCACGAAACCGCCCCCGCGATGCGTCGCGTTGGCCGCCGCGGCGAAGTACAGGCCGCGCCAGCGCGGGGTGCGCTGGAACGGATTGTCTTCCAGCATCAGGCCGACAAAGCGGATCAGTCCATCGTGGGCCAGCCGCAGCGATTCGACGAACTCGAACAAGCCGCGCCGCTGTTGCGGCGTGTGCTGGGCACGCAGCGCGGTCATCCGCAGCGCGTGCAGGCGGTCTTCGATCGGGCGCAGGATGTCGTCGAGGCGACCGCTGGCGGCCGCACTGACTACTTCGTTCTCGGCAAAGCGGTGCCCCAGCGCCTGCGCAAACGCTTCCGCCGGCAGGCTGGCGCGCAGCTGTTCGTACCCGGCCAGGCGCTCCAGCCCGGTGACCACGAAATACACCGGCATCTGTACCTGCAGGTGCTCCATCGCCTCGTCCACCAGCCGGCGCAGGCGGGTGGCGGTGTCCTTCAGCGCCTCCGCCGGGCCCAGCAGCGTCTGCACCGCCACCGCCACAACGATGCCGTTGAGCGGCAGCTTCTCGCGCTCGTCGGCCAGCTTCATCAGCGCCTGGTACCACAGCCCGCGATCCAGCCGCGCGCCGGTATCGCAGACCACCCGCGGGTGCATTTCGATGGCGATCATCGACTTGTGGAACCACCAGCGCCAGACATCGTCCGCCGCCATCGCTGCCTGTTCGGACGCAGGGAACGGCGATACCTCGCTGCCGGCGCGCAGCAGGCCATCGACGTTGGCATCGGCATCGCCGATGAACATCAGCCACGGGATGCGGTACAGCGGGGTGCGGCCCTGCGCGATTTCCGGTGCCCGCGCGATGGTGCGCTTGGCTTCGGCGATCGCGGCGGCCATCTTCGCCACCGGCTCGCGCTCGTCCTCGGCACTGCCGGGGCCTAGATCGCCGATGCGCTTGCGGGTGCGACCCTTCAGCGACGCCTTGCGCTGGCCGGCCATGAACCACCACAGCACCACCACCATCAGCACGCACAGGCCCAGCACCTGCCAGAAGCGCATCGGCAGCTGCGGCAGGATGGCCAGCGCCAGGAACACCAGCCCCGCCAGCACCACCAGCAGCAACAGGGTCACCGCGACGCGTCGCAGCCATGGCGATTTGGCACCATCCGCCCCCTTCGAATACAGCGAACCGATCCGCGCGAACACGTTGCCGACGGTGGAGAACAGGTTTTCCACGCTGGTGAGCGGATTCATGGCGCAACCTCCTGCGACACCGCTTCCGGTTCCGGCGCGGCGCATGCGACCAGCGCAGCCTGTTTGCGCGCGGGGTCTGTCTCCGGCTCGGTCTGCATGAACAGGTGCGAGGCCACCAGCCTGGCGTTGCCGTGGTTGTCCTCCAGCATCCGGCGCAGCATCGGCAGGTATTCCTGGGCGGTCTGGATCTCCGGCAGGGCGTCGCGATACAGCGGCGTGGGCGAGGCGATCACCGTGATCAGCTCCTGCCCGAACGGCGGGCAGACGGTCCAGGTCTTGCTGGTGGACGCGCCGACTTCAAACTGTTCCAGCGCACGGATCACGCGCCCGCTGTCGGGTTCGCCGGCATTCGGGTAGATGTGCGCCACGCCGCCGTTGACGGAGTAGTAGTCCACGTAGAGATAGCCTTCGTAGTTGGCCTGCTGCAGCTTCACGATCACGTTCTCGCCTTCGATGAAGCGGTCGGAATGGCCGGTGCTGGGGGTGATGGTGAGGTCGTGGCCGCTGTCGTCGTTGCGCGCCTTGTAAGGCGCCAGCACCTTGACCACTTCGCAGTGCGGCCAGATCCGCAGCTGCAGCTGGGCATCGACCGACTTCACCCCTTCGATGGACGCCACCTGCTGCTTCACCGCGGCCATGTCGTCGGGGCGGGACACGTAACCGGCCACCTTGACCGTGCCCTTGTCCTCGTCCGTCGTTGCGCTGAGGTCGGAACATTCGAACTTCGCCAGCACCTGCTGCACCGGCACCGTGATCGAAGGTTTCGGCGAAGCCAGCAGGATCCAGACCAGGTACGCCACCGGAATCAGCAGCGCGATGAGCGCGCCGATCCGCAGCAGGGTGCGATCCCACTGCCGCGGCAGCCGCGGACCGGCCGGATCCGCCACGCCATAGGGCTGCGGGGTGATCTTCTCCTCGCGCAGGGTATGGGTGGGCGCGGGCGCCACCGGCAGCTGGCGGCCGTGCAGCTCCTTGAGCTTGCCCAGCTCGCCGGTATCGCCGGTCTCGTAGTAGTACTGGCCGACGAATCCCACCAGCAGGGCGTGGTAATAGACCTCGCGCACCTCGTCCTGGTCCTGCTTGAGCGCGGACAGGTGGCTGAAGAACTCGTTGCCGGCATTGTTGGTGGTGAACATCGACACCTGCAGCGGCGCCGCGCCGCTGGTCAGCCACACCGGGTTGCGCGCCATGATCTCGTCGATCCAGGCCACCACCGCGAAGGCGGCATCGTCGACCTGTTCCGGACGCTTGCCATCGGCCAGCGCGGCAGCCTTGGCGCGTTCGATGAGTTCGCGCGCGCGCGCGGCCACTACCGCTGCGGCGTCGTTGGCCTGGCTGGCGGCGACGCTTTCGTCCATCGCCAGACCGAACGAGAACACCGGGGCGAAATGATGCAGGAGCCTGGCCATGGCTTACTCCTGCCCCGCGACCGGGAACAGCTTGATCACCGTGGACTCCGGCGGCAGGTCGGAGAACACCGCGATGTTGCGTCCGTTCTTGATCATCTGCCAGAACGGATGGGTGGTATCGACGAGGAAATAGGTGGTGTTCGGGCTCTTCTGCGGCAGCTCTTCCGGCGGCACCGGCAGCAGATCGATCTTCAGCCCGAACAACGCCGCCGACAGCAGCCGCGGCATCTCGTCCAGCGAGGCGATCTTGCCGGTCCGCGACAGCCGCGCGAACAGGTCCGCGCCCTTCTGCTCTGACTCGAAGGCGAGGTAGAAGCGGGTCTTGTCGCTTTCGAACAGGTTGGCCGGCAGGTCGGCGCGATAGAAGCGGCCATCGTATGCGAGGGTGATGCCGACCTCGGCGCCCACCGTCAGCGCCTTGATCAGCGCCTCGGCGCGATCGAAGCCGATCCGGAAGCAGCGCCGCAGGTCTTCGTGGTCGTAGTCCGGCAGTTCGGTTTCGCGCGGGTTGGCGGCCAGCTCGCCGAAATAGCCGATGTCCTCGGAGAACACCGAGAATTCCGCCACCAGCCGGCGCAGATCCTGATACATCGCATAGGCCGACACCGTGTTCAGCAGCGCATGTTCCTGGAACAGCGGGATGTGGCGGGCGAAGGTCTGCATCATCAGCACCCGCATCACCTCCTGCGCGCTGGTCGAGGCGGCGCGGATGCCGCGCTGGCGCTTGATCGCGGCGAAGTCCTGGCCGCGCGACACCAGCAGGTCGCGCAGCGCGCGCGTCCACCGCGTCAGGTTGTGCGAGGCCCCGATGGCGGTGGTCGGCGGAATGTAGTCGTGCGACAGCTTGTACTTGCCCGGCCCTGCCGGCAGCAGCTCGGCGAACTTGTAGCTGTCGGAGGCGCGCACGATCGCCTCGGCGTTCTCGTCCAGCCCGGTGACGATGTTGCCCTGGTACAGCAGGAACTCGATGTCGGCTTCCGGTGCCTGCGGATCGAACGGATCGGCCAGGTTCTCGGTGGTCAGCGCGTGGCGCGCCTGCAGCCGTTCGGAATCGCGCTGCGTCAGTCCCTGCAGGCTGCGTTCGGCGTTCAGCACCAGCCACAGCGGCACCGGCTCGTTGCCGTTGCTGCGCAGCTCGCCGATGTTGCGTTCCGGCACCCGCGCGTTGCCGGCGACGGTTTCCTGCGCGCCGCCGGACAGCCGCTCGCCGTTGCGGGTCACCAGCGTGAACCGCTCGATGTCGACCACCCCGCTGGCCAGCGCCTCCTCACGCAGGCGCAGCGTTTCGAAGCCCCACGGGAACGGCGTCAGCCGCAGGTGCAGCGCATGGCGTGCGGCCTGCGTCCAGGCGTCCTGCGCCTGCAGATGCTGCGGGCTCAGGAACGCACCCTGCCCCCAGTGGACTTGCCGATCACCGCTCATGCCGAATGCCATGCCAACTGCTCCCTGAGATCCACGAACACCCCTTCTGCGTTACAACGCAGGACGCCGCTCAAAACGGCACCGCCTCGATGCGATAGCCGTCGCTGCGCAGCCGCGCGAGCAAGCCCTGCGGGCCGACCAGATGGATCGCCCCGACCGCGACGAAACTCGCGCCGTCCTGGAATGCCGTCTCCAGCGGGCCGATCCAGCGCGCGTTGCGGTCCTCCAGCAGGCAGATCCGCGCGCGTTGCTCGATCGCCTTCGCGGCATCGTCCAGCCCGTCCATGCGGTCGATGCCGGACAGCCAGGCTTCCAGCACGCGGTTGCGGTAGAACGCCATCGCTTCCGCCGATTCGATGCGCAGCACCCATGACTTGCGCAGGCGCTCGTCCAGCACCTGCGCGTGCTCGCTGGCCGGCACGCAGTCCAGCGCCTGCAGCTGCTGCTCCAGCGTTTCCAGATGCAACATCCGCTTGCCGGCCGCGGCCGCAGTGCGCTGCAGGCGCGCGTCCGTGGTCGCGTCGCCGCCGTGTTCACCGCGCGCTTCCAGCAGCGCCAGCACCGCCCACGGCTTCATCCGCCGCAGGTCCTGCGGGTGGACGCCGGGCAGCAGCGCCTGCGCCTGCGCCATCCCGGCCGCGCCGATCATCGCGTCCAGCGGAGTGTCCTCGGGCAGCCAGCGGTAACCGTCGTACTCCGGCTTCCACGCCGAATCGATGTCCACTTCGTTGATGAAGGTAGCGCTGCCTTCGATCAGCTGCCCAAGCTGCACGTAGTCGATGCCCTGCTCTTCCGGCGTGCCGAAATGGATGGTGCCCAGCAGATAGCTGGCCGGCGGCGACACGGGCGGCGTGGCCGGCGCGGGCCCGCCGTCCGCCACCTGCGCCGGCAGCAGCGCGGGCAGCGGCGGGATCACCTTGAACAGCACCCCGCGTTCGCGCGACGCGGTGGCCATCGCGGCTGCGGCCTGGGCGTCGCCGGCCGCGGGCAATGGTGCGGTGGCCGCTGCGGCATCCGGGACTGGCGCCGCCGGCGCGGCGTCCTGCGCCGGCGGCCGCAGCTGTGCGCCGGCCGCTTCGCTGGCGGCATGCGCGGACACGCCGCGCAGCGCATCCTGCCGCGCCTGCACCGACAGCGACAACGACAACCCCAGCAACAGCGCGAGCAGCCGGCCGCGGCCCGGCCTGGTGGCGGGCAACGATCCATCGCGCTTGCGTGAAGCTGCGTGCTGCGGCATGACGGCGATCAGTTGGGGCAACGCCGGTCATGGCGCGCATCGCCGGCATTCTTCGTCCTGCGGCTTGTTCGCAGCCATATGCCGTAGGACGTATGTCGTTGGAACGGCGAAGAAACCTTGCTGGCCGCTCTGCGCGCCGTCTATCGTGAAAGAAGGAAGCGCCCTGCCACTCATCACCGGCGCGCGTCCCGTTCGCGCTCCAAGGAATGCCCAAGCCGGGCGCACGCATGCAGGTATCCACGTGAAAGTACTGCTGGCCGATGACCATCGCCTGATCATCGAAGGCGTCAAGCTCAAGCTCGCCGAATTGGATCCGGCGGTGGAAACCGTGGTGGCGATGAATCTGGATGAGCTGGAGCAGGCGCTGGCCGCGCACGCCGACTCGCTGGATCTGGCCCTGCTCGACATCGCCATGCCCGGCACCCAGGGCTTCGAGCACGTGGCGCGGCTGCGCGCCGAGGCACCGGGATTGCCGGTGATCGTGCTGTCCGGCTCGGAGGATGCGGAACTGATGCGCGCACTGATGGACCTGGGCGTGCTGGGCTTCATCCCCAAGGCCTATTCGCCGGACGTGATGCTGTCGGCGATCCGGCTGGTGCTGGCCGGCGGCCTCTACATCCCGCCGCTGCTGCTGGCCAGCGCGCAGGCGCAGGGTTGGCAGCCCGGCGCGGGCTCGCCTGCATCCGGCCGCGACGCCGCGGCGCACGCCGGCGAGTCGCATTCGCTGGATGGCCTGCGCCAGCTGCTGACCGAACGCCAGGTGGACGTGATGCGGCTGCTTTCGCAGGGCAAGCCGAACAAGCTGATCGCCCGCGACCTGGGAATCAGCGAAGGCACGGTGAAGATCCACCTGGCGGCGATCTTCCGCGCGCTGAACGTGCGCAACCGGGTCGAGGCGGTGGTGGCATCGCGCAAGTTGCAGGGGCTCTGAGGCGCACAAGCCCTGCACCACGCTTCGCCTATGGCCTCCGCCGTATTGTCCGGTGGCCCGCCGCAGCGCAGCCTGAGCGCAGGCACCGGCCCGCCGACGCGGCGAAGGAATGCGCATGATCCTGTTCAACACCCCTCGCTGTCCGGCCGCACCGCGGCGGCACGGCCGGCTCCGCCCCCTGCTGCTGGCGTTGGGCATGGCCACCAGCACCATCGGCGCTGCCCAGAGCGCACCGGAAGCGCCGACCAATCCAGACCTGGGCCCCGCTTTCGCCACCCGCAACGCGGCATACGTGCCGATCCTGCTGGACGAAATCCCGGGCTGGGAACACGAGGACTTCGAAGAAGTCTTCGCCAGCTTCAACACCAATTGCCGGGCGATGAAGCGGCGCAGCGCGTGGGCGCCGATCTGCGCCAAGCTCGCCAAGCTGCCGCACAACGAAGCCACCCTGCGGCAGTTCCTGCACGAGGAGTTCTTCGCCTACCAGATGCTGACACCGACGCGCAGCGCCACCGGCAAGCTGACCGGCTATTTCGAACCGTTGATCTCCGGTTCGCTGACCCGCCAGGGTGCCTACCGCTATCCGATCTACGCCACCCCGCCGGATCTGCTGATGGTCGACTCGCGCACCGTCGCCGGACAGGCCACGCGCTGGCTGAAGCGCGATGACGGCCGTCTGGTCGGCGCCGAGCGCGGCGACGCCGGCGCCCGCGAATACCGCATCGACCTCGGCGGCGCGTCGCCCAATCCGCGCGACAAGCGCTACCGCGTGCGCATCGACGGCAACACCGTGCGCGCCTATTACACCCGCCAGCAGATCGACGCCAACGCGCTGGCTGCGCCGGTGCTGGCCTGGGTGGCCGATCCGTACAAGCTCTATTCGATGCAGATCCAGGGCTCCGGCAAGATCCAGCTCAAGGATGGCGGGCTGATCCGGCTGGCCTATGCCGAGCAGAACGGACAGCCGTTCCTGCCCAACGCCACCCGTGGCGATGCCGACGCGATGCTGCTGGCGATCAAGGCACGCGGGCTGGATCAGCCGCTGGCGGTGGACATTCCCGGCGCCACCCGCGGGGTGAAGCGCCCCGGCAGCGATGCCGCGGTGGACGCCGAAGTGGCCCGGATCGTGGCCGCGCTGCAGGGCGGCGGCGCGACGTCGCCCTCCGCATCATCGACATCGGCGCGGATCAAGCCGAAGCCCAAGGGCAAGCGCCCGCCCGCGCAGGCGTCCACCACCGCGGCCCGGGTCGATGCGTCCGATGTGGAGGCGATGATCCAGCTGCTGCTGAACGCACCGGTGGCCGACACCGCGTATGTGGCGCCGGCGGAAGAGGAAGTGATCGCCGCGGCCACCACACCTGCCGCGACTGCAAGACCCGACCGCAACGACGACGCGCCAGCCGCGCGCATGGACATGTCCGATTTCGAAGGCAAGGGCGGCGGCAAGGCCGCGGGAAACGCCAGCGGCAGCGGCGTGGCGGTGCCCAGCACCGGCATCCTCGATCCCAGCTACGTGTTCTTCCGCCGCATCGGCGACGGCCCGGAAGGCCCGATCGGCGCGCTGGGCGTGCCGCTCAGCGCCGGCCGTTCGATGGCGGTGGACCCGCGCGCCACCCCGCTGGGCGCACCGGTGTTCATCGAGGGCACCCGCCCTGGCAGCAGCACGCCGATGCGCCGGCTGGTGTTCGCCCAGGACACCGGCGGCGCCATCCGCGGCAGCGTGCGCGGAGACTTCTTCTGGGGCTTCGGCGACAAGGCCGGCAAGATGGCGCTGGCCACCAACCAGCCGGTGCGGATGTGGCTGCTGCTGCCCAAGGCGGTGGCCGGCAGCGCCGCCGCCAGCGGCATCAAGACCCGCGGCGAAGGCGGCGGCCTGCGTGACTGCGCGGTGCCGGACGAGGAGCTGTGCGTGGAGGAGTGAGCCGGCGTCGTCGCGGCCGCCCCGGAGGGCATAGACCATCCGGCGAATGGCCGCGCCGGGCGGCGCTCACTAGCCTGTGTGCTCGCCCGCCGCGCGCCGCGCGGGCCCGGCCAACGCCGCAGGACCGCCATGCTCGACGATCTGCTGCCCTACTACGAGAACGAACTGACCTACCTTCGGCGGCTGTCGAAGGAGTTCGCCGCGCACTACCCCAAGATCGCCTCGCGGCTGCAGATGGAAGGCGAGGCCTGCGAGGATCCCCACGTCGAGCGGATGATCGAGTCGTTCTCGTTCCTGACCGCGCGCATCCACAAGAAGCTGGACGACGAATTCCCGCAGATCACCGAGGCGATGCTGTCGGTGCTGTACCCGCACTTCCTGCGCCCGGTGCCGTCGATGTCGGTGGCGCAGCTGGCGCTGGCGGCTGGCGCCGACATCAACGAAATGCAGGAAATGCCGCGCCACAGCGAACTGCTGACGCGGCCGGTGCAGGGCCTGCCGATCCGCTATCGCACCGCCTATCCGGTGCAGGTGTGGCCGATCCGGGTGGCGCAGGCGCAGCTGGAAGCAGCCGAACGCTCGGCCTTCGCGGTGACCCGCAACGACACCGTCGCCACCCTGCGTCTGCGCATCGAGGCCACCGGCCAGCTGCCGCTGTCGCAGCTGCCGATCCGCCAGCTGCGCTTATATCTGGATGGTGAAAGCCCGCTGGTGCACGCGCTGCACGAACTGCTGCTCAATTCGTCTGCCGGCATCACCCTGCGCGCGCCGGACGATGCGCCGCAGGTGCCGCCGCTGCGCCTGCCGCCGGGCAGCCTGCGCCCGGTCGGTTTCGCCGAAGACGAGGCCCTGCTCGACTACGACCCGCGTTCGTTCCTCGGCTACCGGCTGATCCAGGAATACTTCGTGCTGCCGGAGAAATTCCTGTTCGTGGACCTGGCCGGGCTGGACCTGTCGCGATTCGACCGCGCGCTGGAAATCGCCATCGAGTTCAATGCCTTCGGCCGGCCGGAGCGGCTGGCGCGGCTGGAACAGACCGTGTCCGCGGACACCTTCCGGCTGTTCTGCACGCCGGTGGTCAACCTGTTCAAGCAGCAGGGCGAACCGATCCGGCTGTCGCAGGAACGCCACGAATACCAGATCGTCCCAGACGTGCGCCGGCCGCTGGGGCTGGAGGTGTATTCGGTGGACTGGGTGCGCAAGTTCAGCCGCGGCCCCGGCGGCAACGATTCGGTCGAGTTCCATCCCGCCTATTCGGTGCAGCACGGCCTGCACGACGACGGCAACGGCCATTACTGGTACCTGCAGCGGCGGCCGTCGCTGCTGCCGGGGGATGACGGCGCCGACGTGATGCTGAGCCTGGTCGACCGCGACATGAACCCGCGCGCGCCCGGCGTGGACACGCTCTCGGTCAGCCTGACCTGCACCAACCGCGACCTGCCCGCGCAGCTCCCGTTCGGCGGCGACGACAGCCTGCTGCAGCCCGAACAGGGCGGCGTGATCGCCTCCGCACGGCTGCTGAAGAAACCCAGCCCGACCTGGCGCGCACCGATGCGGCAGGCCAACCAGTGGCGGCTGATCTCGCACCTGTCGCTGAACCATCTGTCGATCGTCGATGGCGGACGCGAAGCGCTGCTGGAAATCCTCAACCTCTACAACTTCGCCGACTCCGGCAGCCTGCGCAAACAGATCGCCGGCATCACCCGCGTCGGCGGGCATCCGTCGGTGACCCGCATCGGCCGCGCGCCGCGGCAGGCGTTCGTCCGCGGCACAGAAATCGAACTGGATTTCGACGAAAACCAGTACGTGGGCTCCGGCGTTTACCTGATGGCCTGCGTGCTGGATCACTTCTTCGGGCTCTACTGCACCGCCAACTCCTACACCCGCCTGAGCGTGCGCAGCGAGCAGCGCGAGGACTGGCTGGTGCGCTTCGCGCCGCGCAGCGGGAGCCTGCCGCTGGTATGAGCGACGACATTGCAGCCGCCGCGCCCACCGCCACCGAGCCGCGCGACATCGACCCGATGCGCCCGGCGCTGGAACGGCTGCAGGCGCAGCCGGGGCGGTTCGGCTTCTTCCAGGCGGTGCGATTGCTGTACGGCGCCAACGGTTTCGACGGCCGCGGCAGCGGCGCGCGTCCCGGCCCGCTGCGTTTCACCGCCCCGGCGTCGCTGGCGTTCCCCGTTTCGGAGCTGGCCGCGATCGACGGCCACGACCGCGACACCCGCGTCTGCGTCAACTTCATGGGCCTCACCGGCCCCTCGGGGGTGCTGCCGCGCAGCTACACCGAGCTGTTGATCGCGCGCAGGCTGGATCGCGATCGCGGCGCGCAGGAATTCCTCGACATCTTCAACCACCGGCTGGTGGCGTTGTTCTGGCTGGCCTGGGCCAAACACCGGCCGGAAATCGGCCGCGAGTTCGGCTTCCAGAACTCGGTGCTGCGCTATCTGGAGCACCTGGTCGGGCTGGGCACGCCGGCGCTGCAGGCGCGGCTTCACCCAGGCAAGCACGGCACCACCGGGGCCAAGCCGCTGCCCGGCGCAGCGATGGCGTATTTCTCCGGCCTGATCGCGCAGCGCCCACACGGCGAACGCGCGATCGCGCAGGTGGTGTCGGCGGTGGTCGGCGCGCCGGTGGAAGCACGTGGTTGCCTGGGCACCTGGCAGACCATCACCGACGAGGCCCGCACCCGGCTGGGCCGCAACGGCCACCAGCTGGGCGCAGGTTGCGTGCTGGGCGCGCGCTACTGGGACCGCCAGACCACGCTGCGGCTGACCGTTGGCCCCCTGCGGCGCGACAAGTTCAACGCCCTGCTGCCGCGCGGCGAACGCCTGGGCGACGTGATCGAACTCACCCGTTTCCTCACCGGGCTGGCGCTCGACCTGCGCGTGCGCCTGTCGCTGCGTGCCGATGAAGTACCGCCGCTGCGGCTGGGCGCGCGCGGCGCCGACCGCCCACAGCTGGGCTGGAACACCTGGCTGCGCGGGCCGCCCCGCCAGCAACCCGCAACCGACGCCGAATTCCACTTTTCCGCAATGGGAGGCCAGTCATGGCACTGAATCTGCGCGCGCTGATCGCACGCCTCAACCCCACCGTCCGCAGCGCGATGGAGGGCGCGGCCGGCCTGTGCATGTCGCGCGGACACTACGAAGTGGAAGTGGAGCACGTGCTGGCCAAGTTGATGGAGGTCGAGAACAGCGACATCCGCCGCATCCTGCGCCAATTCGAGATCGCCCCGGAGGCGCTGGAGCGCGAGCTGGGCAAGGCGCTGGACGGCTTCAAGAGCGGCAACCAGCGCACCCCGGCGCTGTCGGCGATGCTGCCCAAGCTGTTCGAAGCGGCGTGGGGCTGGGCCTCGATCGAATTCGGCGAAGCAAGGATCCGCAGCGGCCACGTGCTGATCGCACTGCTGGCCGATGCCGAACTGCGCCGGCTGGTGTCGGTGAGCGCGCGCTCGCTGGAGAAGATCAACCTCGAAACCCTGACCAAGAACTTCCACGCCCTGACCGAGGCATCTTCGGAAGCAAAGGACGCGCGCGCGCTCGGCGATACCGGCGCAGCGACGGTCGGCGGCGATGCAGCCACGCCGGGCGCGGCCGCCGGCGGCGGCAAGCCCAGCCGGACGCCCAACCTCGACCAGTACTGCATCAACCTGACCCAGCGCGCGCGCGAAGGCCAGCTGGACCCGGTGCTCGGCCGCGATGCCGAAATCCGCCTGATGATCGACGTGCTGACCCGTCGCCGCCAGAACAATCCCATCCTCACCGGCGAGGCCGGCGTCGGCAAGACCGCGGTGGTCGAAGGCCTGGCCCTGCGCATCGCCCAGGACGACGTGCCGCCGCAGCTGCAGGGCGTGGAGCTGCTGTCGCTGGACCTGGGCCTGCTGCAGGCCGGCGCCTCGGTGAAAGGCGAATTCGAGAACCGGCTGAAGAGCGTGATCGAAGAGGTCAAGTCCAGCCCGAAGCCGATCATCATGTTCATCGACGAGGCGCACACCCTGATCGGCGCCGGCGGCGCCGCCGGGCAGAACGACGCGGCCAACCTGCTCAAGCCGGCGCTGGCCCGCGGCGAGATGCGCACGATCGCCGCCACCACGTGGAGCGAATACAAGAAGTACTTCGAGAAGGACCCCGCCCTGACCCGCCGCTTCCAGGTGGTGAAGGTGGACGAACCCGACGACGAAAAAGCCGTGTCGATGCTGCGTGGCGTCGGCCGGGCGATGGCCGCGCACCACAAGGTGCGCATCCTCGACGAGGCGATCACCGAGGCGGTGAAGCTGAGCTCGCGCTTCATCCCCGGCCGCCAGCTACCGGACAAGGCGGTCAGCGTGCTCGACACCGCCTGCGCCAAGATCGCGATCGGCCAGAACGCCACCCCGGCGCGGATCGAGGACGCGCGTCGCCGGCTGGACGTGCTGGCCACCGAGCGCACGCAGCTGGAGAACGAGCAGGCCGGCGGCGCCGATCACGGCAAGCGGCTGGGCGAGATCGCCGACGAATCGACGAAGCTCGGCCAGTCGCTGGCCGCCGACGAGGCCCGTTTCGCGCAGGAAAAGGAACTGGTGGCGAAGATCCACGCCGAGCTTGACCGCATCGAAGCGCTGCCCGAGGGCGATGCCGCGCGCGCCGACGCGCTGGCCACGCTCAACGCCGCGCGCGCTGAACTGAAGGCGCTGCAGGGCTTCGAACCGATGATCCTGCCGGTGGTGGATTCGTCGGCGGTGGCGCAGATCATCGCCGGCTGGACCGGCATCCCCGTCGGGCGCATGGTTGCCGACGAGATCCAGACCGTGCTCCGGCTCAAGGAGACGCTGGAGCAGCGGGTGATCGGGCAGAGCCATGCGCTGGATGCCATCGCCCAACGCGTGCGCACCTCGCGCGCCAACCTCGAGGATCCGGACAAGCCCAAAGGCGTGTTCCTGCTGGTCGGCACCTCCGGCGTCGGCAAGACCGAAACCGCGATCGCGCTGGCCGATGCCCTGTACGGCGGCGAGCGCAGCATGATCACCATCGCCATGTCCGAATACCAGGAGGCGCATACGGTCTCCAGCCTCAAGGGCAGCCCGCCCGGCTACGTCGGCTACGGCGAGGGCGGCGTGCTGACCGAAGCGGTGCGGCGCCGGCCGTATTCGGTGGTGCTGCTGGATGAAATCGAGAAGGCCCATCCCGACGTGCTGGAGCTGTTCTTCCAGGTCTTCGACAAGGGCCGCATGGAAGATGGCGAAGGCCGCGAGATCGACTTCCGCAACACCCTGATCATCCTCACCTCCAACGCCGGCACCGACCTGGTGATGCAGGCCTGCAGCGAGTCCGAGGAGCTGCCCACCGTCGAGTCCCTCAACGAACTGCTCAAGCCCGAACTCAACCGGGTGTTCAAGCCGGCCTTCCTCGGCCGCACCGCGGTGGTGCCCTACTACCCGCTGCGCGACGCGGACATGCGCAAGATCGTGCGGCTCAAACTCAACAAGATCGGCAAGCGGATCCGCGCCAACCACGGCGCGGTGTTCGAATACGACGATGCGGTGGTGGACGCGATCGCCGATCGCTGCACCGAGGTCGATTCCGGCGCCCGCAACATCGACAACATCCTCACCGGCACGGTGCTGCCGGAGGTTTCCGGCTACGTGCTGGAGCGGATGGCTGAAGGCGGCGGCGTCCACGGCATCCGCATCGGCGTCGTCGACGGCGGCCGCTTCGACTATGCGGTGACCTGAGGCGCGCGCACGCCGCACGCCGGCGTGCGACCTAGCCCGTCCGCCCTATGCCGGCCATTAGGCCGGCCCGGGCATAGCACTTCGGGTGAATGTTCGCAGGCGCCCGCAGCCCCGACGATTGGCACGAACAACCGCCGAACCCGCCATGTCCACGTTCTCCACCCGCAACCGGATGTACTTCCTGACCCTGGATGGCAAACAGGAGGACGAGCTGCTGGTCGACGAAATGCACGGCGAGGAAGGCGTTTCTCAGCTGTTCCAGCTGCGCCTGAAGCTGCTTTCCAGCGAGTCGCACTTCGCGCCCGACGAGATCATCGGCAAGAGCGCCATCCTGCGCATCGAGACCTGGGACACCGGCCACAGCGGCGGCGAGCGCCATTGGAGCGGCTATGTCTCCCGCTTCGCGGTGACCGGCTGCATCCCGGCCACGCACGACAAGAGCGGCGACCTCTTCTGCTACGAATGCGACATCGTGCCGTGGTTCTGGTTCATGACCCAGAACGAGGACTGCCGCATCTTCCAGAACCTGACGGTGGCGGACATCATCGACACCGTGTTCGCGGAGTTCGGCTACAGCGACTACAAGCTGGAGCTGTCGAAGAGCTACCCCAGGCTCGAGTACTGCACCCAGTTCAACGAGAGCACCTATGCCTTCCTGTGCCGCTTGATCGAGCGCGAAGGCATCTATTTCTATTTCCGCCACGATGAGTCCAGCGAGGCCCGGCACATCCTCGTCTTCAGCGACAACAAGGACCACAACCCTCGCCTGGAACCGTTCCAGGTGCCGTTCCACCACGAGGGGCATGCGGAGGGCACGGATGCGGTCCGCAAACTCTCCTCCACCCAGCAGGTGCGGACGCGCGCGGCCACGCTGGCCGACTGGGACTACGTCAAACGGGCGCCGCTCAGCGAAAACACCCCCACCCTGGTGAGCGCCGGCAGCGATCTGGGGCTGGAGATCTACCGCTATCCCGGCGGCTTCACCCCGGCCAGCGGCGCCGCCGACGCATCCGTCGGCAAGCATCTGACCAACGTGCTGATGGAGTCGCAGGAAAGCAGCCACCTGCTCTTCCACGGCGAAGGCCAGGTGCGCTCGTTGACCCCCGGCCATCTGTTCGAGCTGGAGAACCACAGCCTCATCGAGTCTTTCAATGCGGTCTACATGGTGGTTTCTGTGCAGCACCACGCCCGCAACAACCTGATGCTGCCGGACAGCACCGCCTGGTACGGCAATACCTTCACCCTGCAGAGCAAGGACGCCATTTACCGCCCCGCGCAGGTCACGCCGCGCGGGCGCGTGCATGGCCCGCAGACCGCGATCGTGACCGGCCCGGCGGGCAACGAGGTGCATACCGACGACCTCGGCAGGATCAAGGTGCGCTTCCACTGGGATCGCAAGGTGGCCAGCCGCAAGACCAATACCCAGGACGACAAATCGTCGTGCTGGGTGCGGGTGGCGCAGCTGTGGGCCGGCGCCGGCTATGGCACGTTCTTCCTGCCACGGGTGGGCATGGAAGTGGTGGTGGATTTCCTCGACGGCGACCCCGACCGCCCGCTGGTGGTCGGCTGCGTCTACAACGGACCCAACCCGCCGCCGGTGGCGCCCGCCGACGCCACCCGCTCCACCATCAAGACGCTGTCCTCGAAGGGCGGCGGCGGCTTCAACGAGCTGCGCTTCGAGGACAAGAAGGGCAGCGAGGAAATCTTCCTGCACGCGCAGAAGGATCTGCAACTGCGCACCGGCAACTGCCGCACCGAAGCCATCGGCACCAGCGCCGACCTGTCGATCGGCAAGGACCGCACCGAAAGCATCGGCGAGAACGCCCAGCTCACTATCGGCCAGGCCCAGACCATCTCGATCGGCACCAGCCGCGCGGTCACCGCGGGAGTCGATGACTACCTGACCGTCGGTGCCAACCAGCACACCGACGTCGGCGCCAACATCGCGGTCACCGCAGGCGCCAACTACGACCTGACTGCCGGCATCAACTCCGCGGTCACCGCCGGCGTGAACATCGACATGAAGGCCGGCGTCAATCTGGTGGCAGAGGCCGGCGTCGTCATCAGTCTCAAAGCCGGCAGCAATTCGATCGTGCTGAATCCGGCCGGCGTATTCATCACCGGCAATCTGGTGATGATCAACTCGGGCGGCAGCCCGCTGTCCGCGCAGAAGGCGCAGAAAGCGGAGAAAGCGGACAAACCGAGCAAGGCCAAGGACGCGATCCAGAGCAAGGCCGGCAAGGTATCGAACCCCGCCCAGCAGCTGCAGGCCCAGGCGTTGCGCAACGCTGCCCGCAGCGCCCAGCCGTTCTGCGCCGAGTGCGAAGCCGCGCGCGCGGCGCTGGAAGCGCTGGGCTGATCCGCCTGTTCATCGGCCTACCTTCGTGACACCTGCATCCCTTACGCATCGAATTCCCGCCGCCATGTCCTTTTCCCCGCAGCTTCCGCGTATAGATCCAGTGAACACGGAATGCATCGTGCCGGAACGGGGGCTGGCCGATGGCTCGGCGGGTTTGTCCCGCGCCACTACACAAGGCGGAAATTTCTTCGTGATCGGCCAGGGTCAGTACCAACAATTGCAGCGGGCGGTGTTCGGCCAGGGCAAGCGCCCGGTCTTCGCGGTACTCGACGGGGCGATCATCGACGATCTGCCATCACGCCTGCGCCAGCACGCACCGGACGCGATGTGCCTGTTCTCCGGCGATCTCGATCCGATGCTTGCGGCGGCAGCGCCCTACCTGTTGCCGCTGGCACCCGACGCCGCGGCCACCCGGCTGGCGCTGCTGGAAGGCTGGAACGAGCACTGGGGCATCGTGCTGGTAGCCGACCCCGGCACCGACATCTATTCGCTGCGGGCGCACCTGCGGCGGGTGCTGCGGGTCAGCACCCCGGGCGGCGCGTCGATGCTGTTCCGCTTTTACGATCCACGCGCCTTCCGCAGCGTCGTCCCGACCTTCGATCCGGCCCAGCGCAAGGCGTTCTTCGGCCCGATCCACGGCTGCTACACCGAGGACCGCAGCAGCGACAGCGCGCTGTACTTCGCCCGCGACGGCCTTGAGGCACCGAACCAGCTGTCGCTGGCCGCTGCCGCCTAGGAGCCTCCATGCTCGAACTCGACCGCAAGCAGATGACCGCCATCGGCGAGACCCAGCTGCGCAACAACCTCGCCGACTTCCTCAATCGCCACCTCGGCGGCAAGGCGCCGCTGCAGCTGGACCAGCTCGATGCCGAACTCGACGCGGTCATCGCCCACTGCCGCAAGGCCGGCCTGCGCAGCCAGCGTGCGGTGGCAGCCTATGCGCTGGCCTGCTCGCTGTTCGGCAACGAGCGGGTCGGCAACGATCCTTCGATCATCGGCATCCTCGCCGACCGCAGCAGCCCGCAGATCGACCGCGCCCTGTTGATCGAAATGTGGACGGCCGCCGCATACAGCGATTTCCGCCGACTGCAGAGAGGCTGACATGTTCGAATCCTTGACCGAAGGCCTGTCCGGCATCGGCGCCGCAGCCGGCCAGGCCGTGCAGCAGGCCCAGCAGGCCGCCACCGGCGCCGCCCAACAGGCGGCAAGCGCTGCGCAGGGCGCCATCACCGAAGCCCAGACCGCCGTTGCCAATGCCACCAACGCCGCCGCGGGCGCAGCAAATGGTGCGGTGGCGCAGGCGCAGCAAGCGGCACAGGCGGCAGCTGCGCAGGCGGGCGCGATGGCACAGGGCGCGCTCGCGCAGGCCAACCAGGCGCTGGACGATGCCCGCAACGCCGCCAACGACATGGCGCAGAACACGCTGGCGCAAGCCAACGCTGCCCTCACCCAGGCCCGCGAGCAGGCCGGCGCCGCCGCGCAGGGCGCGCTTGCGCAGGCGCAGGCTGCGGTGGATGCCGCGCAGCAGCAGGCGCAAGCCGTGGTGCAGGGCGCGCTGGAGCGCGCAGGGGAGGCGCTGGACAGCGCCATGGACAACGCCGAGCAGGCCGCGCAAGCGCAGCTCGACCGTGCGATGGGCATGGTCGACAACGCCACCGCGCTGGTCGAGGACGGCGTCAACAACGCGCTGGCGACTGCCAACAACGCCATCGACCAAGCCCAGGACCTGCTGCGCAACGCCGCCACCGACGCCCTCGAGCAGGCGCGCAGCGCCACCCTGGATCGGGCACGCGACGCCTTGGGCCCGGTCCAGGCCGCACTGGACACCCTGCCCGCAGCCTTCCCCAACCTGCCGGTGGAATTCCCCGCCTCGGATTGCCCCTATGTCCGCGCCCTGCGGGACGCGCTGGCGCGCCGCGCGGCGCAGGCGGGCAATGCCCTCGGCAACGCCGGCAACGCGCTGCAGAACATCGCGGGGCCGCTGCTGGAACAGGCCAACGGCCTGCTCGACCAGGCCAACGGCATGGCGGATCAGGCGCTTGCCGCGATGGACGATGCCTGTGCCGCGCTGGATAACGCGCAGGCGCTGGCCAACGGTGCGGCCAAGTCGGCGCTGGACGCCGCCAAGGGCGCAGTGCAGCAGGCCCAGCAGGCGGTGCGCGACGGCGCGAATGCGGCGATCGGGCAGGCCCGCAGCGCGGTGGATTCGGCACGCGACCAAGTACAGCAGACGGTGCAGGGCGCCATCGACCAGGCCACGGCGGCGGTGGATTCCGCCCAGCAGCAGGCCGGCGACGCCGCCCAGCAAGCACTGGATGGCGCCCAGCAGGCGGCGGCGACGGCCCAGCAGCAGGCCAACCAGGTCGCGCAGCAAACGCTGGCGCAGGCCAACCAGGCCGCGCAACAGGCCCAGCAGGCGCTCAACGGCGCCGCGCAGGGGGCGCTCAACGCGGCGCAAACCGCGGCCCAGGAAGCAGCCGCCAGTGCCGGTGACGCCGCGCAGGCCGCCATCGGCAAGGCCCAGGCCGCGGTCGCGGATGCAGCGACCAGCGCCGCACGCGCCGCCAACGTCGCGGTCGCCGGCGCGCAGTCCGCGATGGCCGGCGCCGGCCAGGCCATCGGCAACGCGGCGAATTCGCTGGGCAATCTGTCCGGTTAGGAGGGCAGCGACCGCGCGCCGCGCATCAGCTGCGCCGCAAGGCTACGGAATCATTTCCTTGGTCTGCCCCGGGAAACTGACGGTGACCACACCACCCCAGGCGCATTGACTGGTGCAGGTATTGTCGAGCGCGGGAATACCGCCAATCAGCACGGTGGGCGCACCCGGCTTCCACGGCGTGGTCACCGGGATGCACGGCATCGGGGTCAGCACGCCCATGGCGGCGGAGGTGGCCGCAGCCACCGTCGGGTTGCTCGGCGTGGTGCACATGGCGAACGGCATGATGTTCTTCATCGGCACGAAATCCATGATCGTGGCCGCCGGCATCATGCTCGACATGACCCGGTTCTCCGGCGTCACCACCAGCGCGGAAGGCGCCACCCCGAACGAACAGGTCAGGATGGCGCCATTGACGACATGGATCGGCATGGCGCGTCCGCAGGCCCGCGGGCTCAGCCGCCAGTGGCCATGATTTCGACGCGACGGTTTTCCCCGGCCTCCGGGTCGTTGGCGTTGAGCAGCTGGCTCTCGCCCTTGCCGACGGCGCGCAGGCGCGCCGAAGACACGCCGTGCTCCATCAGGTAGCTCCGCACGGCAGCGGCGCGACGGTCCGACAGCGCCTTGTTGTAGCCCGCGGAACCCTTGGCGTCGGTATGCCCGATCACGGTGAAACTGCGGTTCTCCAGCTGCGGCGACACCAGCGCCTTGGCCAGCGTGGCCATGGTCTGTTCGGAGCTGCCGGAGATCCGGTCGGAGTTGAAATCGAAATTGATCTGCATGTTGATGGAGGCGGCCTTGGCCGGCTTGGCCACGGATGGGGGCGCGGTGGTGGCCATCGCCGCGGCGCCGGGGCGCAGCGCGCGGGTCTGGCCCTGTGCCTGTTCGGTGCTCTCGGCCTTCAGGCTGTTGATGATCGAATCCACCGACGGCGCGCCCTGCGCGTCCTGGGCGAACGCCCCGCCACACCCGGCCAGCAGGGCAACCGCCAGCGCGCCGCGGACAATCTGGATCATGTTCATTGATGCATCCTCGTGGTTTTGCGGCCTCGCGGCCGGATCGGTCACATGCGCCGCGCGCATGCCGGGCGGACATCGCCCGCGTGATGGAAAGAGTCTGCTACCGCTGCGCGGCGAATTCGATACACCGTTCGGCCTAGTCCTGCATGCACCCCTGCGCTGGCCAGCTGCCACCCGGCAGCCGGCCGCGTCGCCGCCCGCTCTTCAGAAATCGCCGCAACCGTTGCGGCGCTGGCTTTCGAAGCAGTTGGTGAGGTTCGGCCGGGTTCGCACCTTCGACCATTCCATCGCCAGCGCGTCACCCGCCGACGCCAGCGGCTGATCATCCAGCGTGGCATTGATGGCGCAGACCGGCGCGGTGCCGAGGTTGCGGTCGTAGACATAAGTGTCCACCGTCTCGTGGATCAGGTTGACCGGTCTGCCGTCGATGTACGGCAGCGGGATGATCTGCAGCGCAGTGGCGTTGGAGGATGCCTGGGCGAACACATAGTTCTTTGCGCTGGCGCCGCCATTGATCGGGTAATAGCCGACTGGCGACAGCGGGCCTGCCGGCGAGTTCCAAACTGCGGCGCTGCCGAACACGCTTTCCAGCGTATCGCCGTTGCGGAAGCCGGTGACGGTGCCACCCAGCTGCGGGTTGGCCATGCCGAGGTAGCGCATCACCAGGTCCGCGGTGAACAGCAGGGTGGCCGGGGTGATGCTCAATGTGCCGGGCAGGATCTGGATGCGGTAGCCGGCATTCGAAGTGAAGTTGCCCAGGATCGCGTACTGGCCGACATCGCTGCCGATCCCGGCGATGGTGCCCGGCGTGCCGCTGGCCAAGTTCGCAAGCGCGTCTCCCAGCACGGCGCCCGATACCGAATAGGTGAACACGGGGTTGGCCAACCCGTATTCCCGCGACAGGCTGTCCACGGTGATGGTTGCGGTGGGCTGCTGGACGTAGATGAAGTGGTTGTCGCCGCCGGCGACGGTGACCCCGCAGGCGCCCAGGTAGGCGCAGTTGTACAGGTTGGGCAGGTTGCCGCTGCCGCCGAGGCCGCCGCGGTTCTCGCCCTCCCAGGTACTGGCCCAGATCCGCCAGTCGCCGCTGGCGGACAGCCCCGCGGCCGCCGGATTCTGCAGCCGGCCGGCGGTCACCAGGTCGATGTTGGTGGCGGCCAGATCGGCCCCCAGGGTCAGGTCGCCAGCCAGGTTGCGGACCAGCAGTTCGCCACCCGTGGTGATGCCGCTGCTGCTCTCGCCCGACATCGCGCCGGTGGCGGCGTCGAAGCCGCTGGCGGAGACGCTGCCGATGGCCAGGTCGGTGGCGTCCTGGAACTGGAAGTCGCCACCGGCCTGCCCGGCCAGGGTGGTGCTGGCAACATCGTTCTGCGCCAGCCCCAGCAGCACGTCGCCGCCGGCCTGTGCCAGCAGGCTGTGCGCGTGGATCGCCGCCGTCGCGGTCTGCACGATGCTGCCACCGCTGAGCAGGGCCAGCACCCCACCGCCGACATCCACACCGGCCTGCAGCTCGATGCCACCGCTGCCGCCCTGGTTCTGCAGGGTCAGATTGCCGTTGCGGACGGTGTCCTGTGTCACCCGGATCGCGCCGGCGTGCTGGCGGCTGCCGATGACCAGCTCCGGTGCGTCGATCATCGCCAGCTCGGCGGCATCCAGCGCAAACCCGCCGCCGCTGCCCAGCAGGATGCCGTCGTCGATGCGGTCGTAGGCAAGGCCGTTCAGGTCCACCCCACCCGGCCGCAGGTTGACGCCGGCGCCGGCGCGGAGGGCGCCATCGATGCGGACCGCATCGCTGCTGCCGTCGTTGCCGGCGCGCAGCACCACCATCCCACTGCCGGCATCCAGCAGCGTGTTTGCACCCAATGCGACGCCGGCGCCGCTGCCGCCTTCGCCCGCCATTGCGATCCCGCCGCTGCCGGTGACGATGCTCACACCGTTGGCGATCACCAGCCCGCTCGCAGCGGCGGCCGTGCCGCGTCCGCGCAGGTCCAGCCGGCCGCTGTCGGTGGCCAGCGTCACCGCGCCGTCAAGCAGCAGTCCGACGTCCGCGCCCACGCCGGCCACGCTGATGTCGCCGGACGTCGTGGTCAGGCTGCTGCCGGTCGAGAACGCGATGCTGGTGCCGGCACCGGAGAGGCCCACCACGCCGATGTTGCCGGCGCCGGACAGCACCGGCAGCTGGGACAGCGTGACGCCGACCGCCGCAGCGCCAGAGGCGCCGCCGTAGATGCCGATTTCGCCGCCGCCGCTGTCGAGCGTGGTCGTGCCGTAGCCGTTTCCGACCAGCATCGCACCACCTGTGGCGCCCACGCCGGACAGGAAGATGTCGCCGCCGGCGCTGACGATGCCGCCGCCATAGCCAGCCTGGAACACCAGACCTTCGGCCTGCGCGCTGCTGCCGTCCAGCGACACCTGGCCGCCACCGCTGCTGATCGAGCCGAACAGGTCCACGCCGTTGCCGCTACCGCCCTCGCCATGCACCACGATATCGCCGCCGCCGCTGTCGAAGCTGGCATAGGACACCGACACCCCGGTGCCGCCGCCGCGCCCGTCCAGGAAGATGTCGCCGCCGCCGGAATCGATTGCGTAGGAAGACAGCACGATGCCGTCGCCGCTGCCGCTGGCCACGCCGCGGATGTCGATGCTGCCGGCCTGCAGTGGACCGCTGGCGATGCGCACGCCACTCACGAACTGCGCGCCTTCGCCGACGATGCGAATGTCGCCGCTGCCGACGTCCAGGCTGCCACCAGACACCGCCACGCCGGCGTCGTCGAAACCTGCGTCGGCGCCAGTGGAGGCGCCACGCAGCAGCAGGTTGCCGCCACCGGTGGCCAAGGTGACCGCATCCAGGCGGATGCCGCTGGCATAGCTGCTGGCAAAGCCGTTGGCGGTGTCCGACTGGCCATACATCAGGATGCTGCCGCCGTTGCTGTCCAGGCTTGCGTTACCGAAGGAAATGCCGGCAAAGCCGGTGTCGGTGCTGGCGGCATCTGCGTTGAAGCGCATGTCCAGCCGGCCGCCCTGCCCCACGATGGAGAAACCGGTGCCCCCGATGCTGCCGTTGGCATCGATCGCGAACAGCAGATCCAGCCCGCTGTCGGTCTGGATCTGCGCATCGTCGAGATAGACATCGCTGGCGGAGCGCAGCACCACGCTGGTGCCGCTGGACAGCGCATGGTTGATCTCGGCGTCCTGCAGATTGCTGCCGCCGGCAGCGCTGTCCAGCTCGCCGGCATCGCTGCCGCTGATCACCGACAGATACGGCGCCGACATCGTCCAGATGCCCGCCACGCCGGACGAGCCGGCCTCGACCCGCAGCCCGCGCAGGTCGAAAGCGTCGGCCAATGTGGAGGTGTTGACGATGCCGCCGGCGCTGGTGCCGGTGGCCGACAGCAGCCCGAACAGCGACAGCCCGCTGCTGCCGGACACGTCGATGCGGCCGCCCGCGCCGGCGCCGCCATTGGCGCTGATCCATGCGCGCGCACCGAGTCCGGTATCTCCGCCTACCAGCGATACCTGGCCACCACGCCCGGCCGCGCCATCCGCCAGGATCGAGGACAGCGACAGAATCTGCGCCTGGTTGGTCGCCACGATGTCCACCACGCCGCCGTTGATCGCGCCGGAGGCATTGATGAGGCTGCCGACCGACGCCGGATCGGTCGGGTTCAGCGGTGCGGCATCGTTGTTGAACATGACGAAATCGCTGGCCCGCACCAGCACGTTGCCGCCGCTGGCGCCAGCCTGGCCGGATACATCCAGTTCGCCGGTGAATCCGCCTGCCGACGGCGACGAGAAGCCCAGCGTTACCCGCCCATCGGTGGTCAGCTCGACGCGGCCGCCCCTGCTGACCAGGCTCTGTGCGCGCAGGGTACCGACGTTGATGATGTCGCCGCCGCCGACGCTGGAGGCGGCGGTACGCATCAGGATCTGCCCGCCGTCGGCATTGATGGTGCCGCTGTTGACCAGGGTCGGAAGCACAGGTCCCGGACAGGGCAAGGACGGACAGGCGGTCGAGCCGGGTTTGGCGATCCCCGGCCCCTGAATGGTCAACATGGTCAGGCCGTCGCCCGCGAAATCCAGGGTCACGTTTTCCGCCGAACCGAACACCACGCTGCCGCCGGGCGTCGTGATCGTCCCCTGGTTGAACACCTGGCGACCGAGCAGCGCCACCGTGCCGCCCGCGGTGGTGGTGATGGCAGCGCCCACATCCGTGGTGATGGCCTGGTTGCCGACGTCCGTCATCGGCTCGAACTGGAAGCTGCCGCTGGCAACGCCGGCGTCGAAATTCGCGTTGCTGATGTCCATGGTCGACGCCACCAGCGCGCCCACGTTCACCTGCGAACCGCCGCCGAAGGTGATCCCTGCCGGATTGATGATGAACACGCTGCCGTTGGCGCTCAGGGCGCCATCGATGGCGGATGCGGTGGCGCCATAGCCGTAGCCCACCACCCGGTTCAGGGTCACGCTGGAGGCGCCGAACTGCTGGTCGAACGTGACCCCGTAGCCGCTGCCGATGCTGAAGCTGCCCCAGTCGATGATGGCGCCTTTGCTGGTCTGGGTGATGGTCAGCTGCGAGCCGCTGGGCGGCGCGATCGACACCGCTCCCGACACCACGCTGCCGCTGTCCGGCAGGCTTTGCGCCAGCGCCGGCGGCATCGCCATCGCGCCAACCAGGGCGAGCGCCAGACGGCGGCGGCGCAGGATCCGTTGCTGCATGCGGGTGCTCTTGTTGATGCCCATTGCCCTTCTCCTCAGAACGCTTTCTGGATCGACCAGTACACGCGCGGATTGCGGTCCCCGCCGTCGGTGACGCCGGCCTCGGTGTCGCGCCAGGCCACGCTCAGATTGACCGTCACGTTGCCCGGCTTGCTCCAGTTGAAACCCAGGCCATGGCCGCGCAGGCTGCGCGACAGGTCGCCATCGAACGGCCGCGGGTCGTGGAACTGGTCGCCGCCGGCGGCGTCGTAAAACGCGAACAGCGTCATCTCGGGACGCAGCGCGAAACGGACTTCCAGCGTGGTCAGCCAACCATCGTCCACCAGCACTTCGCCGGTGGCGTAGGCGCGCACCGCCTTGGGCCCGCCGAGCGAGAGCTTTTCGTAGGTATCGAGGTTGTTGCTGGCGCGCTGCAAGCCGCCGCCGACGAACAGGCTGAGTTTCGGCGCCAGGTATTGCAGGCGCGCGAACTGCAGCGAGAACTTGCTGAAGCTGCCCTCGGTATCGTAGCCAAACGGGGGCCGGTCAAACAGCTCGCCCATGGCATCGCGGAGGTCCAGGGTGCCGTGATAGGCCTGCAGGTTGAGGCTGGTGTAGCCGCCGCCTGCCCAGCGGTCGCGGCGCTCCAGCGACATGCCGAGGGTGGCGCCATGGATGCGCTTGCGGGTCTGGTAGCCCACTGCCTCGAAACGGTCGGTCAGGCGCTTGTCGTCGAGCCCGCCGCGCAGGAACAGGTTGATGCCGCGCTGGCGGATCAGCGGATAGCTGAACGACAGGTCCGCCACATTGCCCACGCCGGTAGGTTCCAGCGCAGCGAAGGGCCCGCCCAGCTCGTACTGCACCCTGGCCAGGCCGCCGCCCAGGCGCAGCCCGGCGTAGCCCACCGGGGTTTCGTAGGAAATCCGACCGAACGCGGTATGCATGCCCTCGGCCGCCATCACCCGCAGATCCAGGTTGTCGCCGCGCTTGAACGGACTGGCCCAGCGCAGGCTGCCGGTCAGGCGCAGGCGGCCGGAATCGCGGGTGCCGAAATTGTCCAGTTCCAGGCCGTAATTGACCCGGTCGCGGGCGCCCACCTGCACCGTCAGGTCCGACGCGCCCGACGCTGCGCCCACCGAGATGGCCGACTGCGGCTTGATGCCCGGCAGGTCCGACAGCAACAGCATCGCGCGCTCGTAGTCGCGGTTGTTGAGCGGCTGGCCGGGAGTGAGGATCGCCAGCGTCCTCGCCACCCGCTCCTGCCGGATCGGCGCGCCCGGTGCGATGTCGATGCTGACCTGGCCCAGCGCGCCTTCCACCACGTTCAGCCGCACCCGCCCATCCACCACTTCCTGCACCGGCACGAACACCTGCACCAGCGCATAGCCATGGTCGCGATAGACCGCCGTGGCCTTCGCCGCCAGTTGCTCGAGATCCTGCAGGGTGACCTGCTGGCCGATCCGGTCGGCCACCGCCGCCTGCAGCTCGGATTCCGGCACCCCGCTCACGCCGACGAACTCCACCGCCTGCAGCAGGAAACTCGCCTGCGCCTGCGCGGCCATCTGCGGCTCCGGCAGCGCCTGCGCCTGCTGCGGGGGCGTGGACTGCCCTTCCGCGACTTCGTCCGCAGCCTGTGCCAACGGCGCGCAGGCCAGCAGCAGCGCCGCCGCCAGCAGATTGCGCCGCCGCGCGATCCGAATGTCCATGTTCATCGTGCCTGTCCTTCTGCCGCCGCGTTCACTGGGCCACCCGCAGGCGCCAGTTGCCGATCAGGTTGAACGGCGCCCAGTAGAACGGGTGCGCCGTGGCCGGGTCCGCCATCACCGCGCGCTGCGCCTCGCGCATCGCGTCCTGCACCTGCATGCCGCCGGCGAGGTCGGTGTACAGGGTGGTCATGAGTTTCTCGGTGGCGGCATCGGAAACCGGCCACAGCGAGGCCAGCAGGGTCGAGGTGCCGGCCGACAGGAACGAGCGGGTGAAGCCCAGCACCTCGTCGCCGTTCTCCACCCGCCCCAGCCCGGATTCGCAGGCCGACAGCGCGATCATGGCGACGTTATCCAGGCGCATGCCCAGCACGTCCTTGGCCTCCAGGTAGTCGGGCTTGCCGTCCTTGTCGGCAAGCAGCACCTTGGAGTGCAGCGGGTCCAGCGTGTCGGCCATCGCGTGCGCGGCGATATGCACCAGCCTCGACTTCGGCGCGTTCTGGGCGAAATTGTCCTTGTTGGCCTGCTCGCGGAAGAACAGCTGGGCGCCGGGGAAACGCTGCGCCAGTTCCTGCACTTCCTTTTCCGCGCCCGGCAGCGGGTCGGCCACCTCGGGATTGATGGTGGGGTTGCCGAACGCCAGCAGCTGCGGCGCGGCCGTCGGGGTGCGTTGCGCCAGCCGGGCGGCGATGCTGATCGACGGCGCGATCGAAATGGGATTGCGTTCGATCAGGTACTGGCCGTCCAGCCGCAATGCCTGGAACGGCAGGTAGTGCAGCGGCCCGTGCGGCACGATCACCAGCCGCTTGCCGGCCGGCAGCTCCAGCGGCGCCAGCAGCAGCTGGCCGATCTTGCCGCCCACCTCCGGCGCATTCGGGCTGACCCGGATCAACGCATCGCGATAGGCGTCGACCAGCCTGGCCAGATCGGCGCGCGGCAGCGCGATCGGATACCTGATCTCGCGCACGCCATCGCGCGACAGTACCCATGCCAGCAGCCGGTCCGGCAGGGTGTGGAAGGCCACGACTACTTCGTCCGGCTGCAGCATCGCCTGCAGCGCGGCGGCGTCCAGCGTGGCGATCCCGGCCTGGTCGAAGGCCACCCGCCCGGACACCGCGTCCAGCAGCGCCCGCGAGCGGCTGCGCTCGCTGATGTCGAAGGCCTGCGCCGGCTGGCCCAGCCGGCTGTGCAGGCCGATGGCCCGTTCGAACACCGCCTGCAGGTCGGAAAACAGGCCCATCTTGAATTCGTCGCTGCGGAACTGCGCGCGGGCGCGATCGAATACCTCGATCGCCTGGTCCAGCGCCTGCGCGGCCTCGGCGTCCCGACCCAGCGCGGCCTGGCTCTTGGAGATGCCATCCAGCGCCCACGCGCGATAGAAGTCCTCGTCGCCTGCGGCGGGGGCATCAGCCAGCTGCCGGTACAGCGCCAGCGCTTCGTCGGGCTTGTTTTCAGCCAGCAGCAGGCGGCCGCGGGTGCGCTGCAGCTGGGCCTGCTGGCGGGCGTCGGCAGGCACGGGCACCGCGTCCAGGGTGGCGCGCGCGCGCGCCAGGTCGCCGGACAGGATCAAGGCGTTTGCAAGCGAGGCTTCAACCAGCGGGCGGAAGCGCGGCGAGCTGTCGCCGCGGGCCTGGTCGTAGGCGGCGATGGCTTCGTCGTAGCGCGCCTGGCGCGTGCGCACGTCGCCAATCACCTTGCGCGCGGGGCCGTTGACCTGGGTCGGGTCGATGCCGGGATACTTGAGCGCGAGGTTGGCGAACTGTTCCGCGCGCTCCAGCTGGCCGGCATAGCTGAAGGCAATCGCCAGGTCGCGATAGGCCTTGCCCAGCAGGTCGGTATTGCCGCTCTGCAGGGCCACGTGCATCGCCTTGCTGGCGGCGCGCGCGCTCTCGCGGAACTCGCCCTGTTCCGCCAACTCCACCGCCTGGCTGCAATAGGCGTAGCCATCCAGCTTGACCTTCTCGGCGTCGTACAGCGCGGCGCCTTCCGCGGCCAGCGCCAGCGCGGTGTCGGCATCGTCCAGCCTGCCGACCGCGGCCAGCACCGCGCGCGCCTCGGCGCTGGCATCGGGAGCTGGCGCTGGCGGCACGGGCGCCGGCGGCGCAGGCGTGGGGACGTTCTGCGGGGCGCTCGCGGCCGGCGCGGCGCTCGCCTCATCCCCCGTCGCAGCGCAGCCGGCGCGGACGGGCGGACAGGCCAGCAGGATCAGGGCGGCAAGCCCGAATATGGTTGACGCGACGCGAGGCATGCGGGGACTCCCGGGCGGACCGCAGGCCGGGCCTGCAGGATCAGGGGAGTCTAGGAAGGGCCATCGTCCGGGCCTATTCGCGATAAGGCATAGCGCTTACAGCTGATGGTCGCCTGTCCGGAATCGCAGGGGATTGACGTGGGCCCGGCACGCGGACACTGCAGACTTTGCGGAGGAAACCGTTAATGTAGGAATCCCCCGCAGGGCACCCACCCGCCTCATGCTCATCATTGTCGGCTTCATCGTCGTCACCCTCAGCGTCCTCGGCGGCTTCGTCGCCTCCCACGGCCAGCTCGGGGCGCTGTGGCAGCCGTTCGAGCTGGTCATCATCGGCGGCGCCGCGTTCGGCGCCTTCCTTGCCGGGACCCCGCCGAAAACGGTCAAGCAGACCTTCGCCGCGGTGATCGGGGTGTTCAAGGGGCCGCGCTACCAGCGCAAGGACTACCTGGATGCGCTCAGCCTGCTGTACGAACTGCTGAACCGCGCGCGCAAGGAAGGCTTCATGGCGCTGGAGAGCCACATCGACCACCCGATGGAAAGCTCGATCTTCGCGAACTATCCGTCGATCCGCGACGACCACCACCTGATGGACTTCATCACCGACTGCCTGCGGCTGATGGTCGGCTCCAACATCGAGCCGCACGAGCTGGAACCGCTGCTCGAACTGGAGCTGGAAAAGCACCACCACGAGGAACTGGCGCCCGCGCATGCGCTGACCAAGGTGGCGGACGGCCTGCCCGGCTTCGGCATCGTGGCCGCCGTGCTCGGCATCATCATCACCATGGCCTCGATCGGCGGCGACGTCGCCGCGGTCGGCGGCCACGTGGCCGCCGCGCTGGTCGGCACCTTCCTCGGGATCCTGCTGGCCTACGGGTTCGTGGCGCCGCTGGCGGCCGCCGTGGAAGCCCGCGCCGAGCAGGATTCGCGCATTTATGAGTCGGTCAAGACCGCGCTGCTGGCCAGCCTGCGCGGCTACCCGCCGAAGATCGCGCTGGAGTTCGCCCGCAAGACCGTGCCCTCGGCCCTGCGTCCGGATTTCTCCGAATTCGAGCAGCACATCAAGACGCTGAAATAAACCATGACCGGCAAGGATGAAAAACCGACCGTCATCGTCCGGCGGGTGAAGAAGGTCCAGGGCGGCGGCCACCACGGCGGCTCCTGGAAGGTGGCCTATGCCGATTTCGTCACTGCGATGATGGCGTTCTTCATGGTGATGTGGCTGGTGGGCGCACTGACCACCAAGCAGCGCGAAGCGGTGTCGGACTATTTCAAGAACCCCAGCCCGATTGCCGGCGCCAGCCCGGCCCCCGCACCCGGCATGAACGGCCCCGGCGGCGCCAGCAATTCGATGATCAAGCTGGGCGGCACCATGGACCTGCCGAAGGGCCCGGGGGCGGAATTCACCCGCAGCCCCGGTGATCCGACCGAGGCGCAGCGCCGGCAGCTGGAACAACAGCGCCTGGAAGCCCTGAAGAAGGAGCTGGAGGAGGCGATCGGCAAGAGCCAGGCGCTGGAGCCATTCAAGGACCAGTTGCTGCTGGACCTCACCCCGGAAGGCCTGCGCATCCAGATCGTGGACAAGCAGAACCGGCCGATGTTCGACCTCGGCAGCGCCAAGCTGATGCCCTACACCAGCGAAATCCTCCACGAGATCGCAGTGTTCGCGAACCGCGTCCCGAACCGGATCAGCCTGGCCGGCCATACCGACACCGCCAACTACGCCACCCGCATCGGCTACAGCAACTGGGAGCTGAGCGCGGATCGCGCCAACGCCGCCCGCCGCGCGCTGCTGGAAGGCGGCATGGCGGCGGCCAAGGTGGTGCGGGTGGTCGGCTTCGGACCGGCAGTGCCGTTCGATGCCGCCAATCCGCTCAACCCGATCAACCGCCGCATCAGCATCGTGGTCATGACCAAGGAAGCGGAAGACGCCGCGCTGAACCGCAACCAGGCCATGCCGGTGCCGCCGGCGCAGGCGTCCACCGCCACGCAGGCAACCGCGGCGAAGCCGGGCGGCTGAGCGGCGCGGGGCGGTTCAATTGCCGCCCGGCAGGGGATGCCGGCGCTGGCCCTGCCCCCGCACCACGAAACGCTCGATGGTCAGCGCCTCCACGCCCATCGGCCCGTAGGCGTGCAGGCGGGTGGTGGAAATGCCGATCTCCGCCCCCAGCCCCAACTGGCCGCCATCGTTGAAGCGCGAGCTGGCGTTGACCATCACCGCCGAGCTGCGCACCGCGTCCACGAAGGCCTGCGCAGCCACCGGGTCGGCGGTGGCGATCACTTCGGTGTGGTCGGAGGTGAAACGGTGGATATGGGCGATCGCCTCGTCGATGGAATCGACCACCCGAATGGCGATGACCAGGTCTAGGAATTCGGCTGCGTAGTCGTCATCGCTGGCTTCCGCCAGCGTTGCATCGAAGGCGCGGGTCGCGGTGTCGCCACGCGATTCAACCCCGCTGGCCCGCAGCGCCGCCAGCGCGCGGGGCAGGAACGCGGCGGCGATGTCGTGATGCACCAGCAGGGTTTCCAGTGCATTGCAGACGCCCGGGCGCGAAGCCTTGCCGTCGATCAGCAGCCCCAGCGCCAGCTCGATGTCCGCGGCGCGGTCCACGTACAGGTGGCAGACGCCCTTGTAGTGCTTGATCACCGGCACGCGCGCATGCTCGGCGACGAAGCGGATCAGGCTCTCGCCGCCGCGCGGGATGGCCAGGTCGACCAGGTCGCTGAGCTGCAGCAGCTCCAGCACATGCTCCCGGGCAGTGTCGGCAACCAGCGATACCGCCGCTTCCGGCAGGGCGGCATCGCGCAGCGCCGCATGCAGGCAGGCGGCGATGGCGGCATTGCTGGCCGCCGCTTCGGACCCGCCGCGCAACAGCACCGCGTTGCCGGCCTTCAGGCACAGTGCTGCCGCCTCCGCAGTCACGTTGGGCCGCGCTTCGTAGATCATCGCCACCAGCCCCAACGGGATGCGCTGGCGCTCGACCACCAGCCCGTTCGGGCGCACGTCGCGGCGCGTCACCGCGCCCAGCGGGTCGTCCTGCGCCGCGACCTCGCGCAGCGCATCGGCCATCCCGCGCACGCGTTCGGGGTTCAGCGCCAAACGGTCCAACGACGCCTTGTTCGAGCCGGCCTGACGCGCGCGCTGCAGATCGCCGGCGTTGGCCGCGAGGATCTCGTCCTGCCCGGCCAGCAGCCGCTCGGCCATGCCTTCCAGCAATATGCGCCGCGTTGCCGCGTCGGCCGCGGCGATCGTCGCCTGCGCCGCGCGCGCCGCCAGTGCCAGATTGCGCACGTAGCCGCTCATGCCGTGGTCTCCCCGTTGCCGTCGATGGGCGTCTGGCCGGGCGCCTGCAGCAGGACCAGATCGTCGCGGTGGATCATCGCTTCGTCGTAGCGGAAGCCGAGCACGGCTTCGATCTCGCGGCTGTGGCGACCGGCGATGCGCGCGCCGTCCTGCGCGTTGTACTGCGCCTGCCCGCGCGCCAGCACGCTGCCGTCGGCGGCTCGCACCTCGATCACGTCGCCGCGACGGAAGTCGCCGGCCACCGCGCGTACGCCGCCCGGCAGCAGCGAAGCGCCGCGCAGCAATGCCGCGCACGCGCCTTCGTCAATCTGCAGCACCCCCGCGGCCGGCGCATGCCAGAGCCACTGCTTGCGCGCACGCAGGCGGCTGCCCTGTGCATTGACCAGGGTGCCGTGCAGCCTGCCCTGCCCCAGCGCGGCCACGGCGGCGCCATCGCGACCGCTGAACAGCGCGGTGGAGATGCCCGCGGTCGCCGCCTTGGCCGCGGCTTCCAGCTTGGTGCGCATGCCGCCGGTACCGAGCGCGCCGGCATCGCCGGCCATGGCCAGCACCGCTGGCGTGACCGCCTTGATGCGCGCCACCGGGCGCGCAGCGGGGTCGCGCCCGGGGTGGCCGCTGTACAGGCCGGCGATGTCGGTGGCGATCAGCAGCAGGTCGGCATCCACCAGCGATGCGACCGCAGCTGCGAGGTTATCGTTGTCGCCCAGCTTCAGCTCATCGACCGCGACGGTGTCGTTCTCGTTGACCACCGGCACCGCGCCCAGCCGCAACAGCTCCAGCAGCGCGCTGCGCGCATTGAGGTAGCGGCGGCGGTCGCGCAGGTCGTCATGGGTCAGCAGGACCTGTGCCACCGGGGCGTCGAAGAAGCGCTGCCACAGCGCGATCAGCTGCGCCTGCCCCAGCGCCGCCAGCGCCTGCTTGGCGGCGATGGTGGGCGCGGCGTCGCCGGCCTTGGGCAGGATCGCGCGTCCGGCCGCCACTGCACCCGATGAAACAATCACCACCTCGCGTCCGGCCTGCCGGCTTTCCAGCACGAATTGCGCCAGCCCCAACGCGAAGCGCGGACTGAGGCCGCCACCGTCGGCAGCAAGCAGGCTGCTGCCCACCTTCAACACCGCGCGTTTCCACGGCTGCAGGATCTGGGCGGGAAAGGCCTGCGTGTCCATGGTTCAACCCGTCTTCCATTCGTGGACGGCGATGTCCGACGCGCCGTGGATCGCCAGCGGATCGGATGCCGCGATCCTGCGCGCCTCCTCCAGGTCGGCGATGCCGCGCAGCAGGTAGGCGCCGCCGCTGCCGTCGCTGAAGCCGCCGCTGGTTTCCAGCACGCCGCGTTCGCGCAGCCGATCCAGGAAGGCGACATGCGCCGGCAGCAGGCCGACATCGAAACCGGGCCGGCGCATGACCATCACCAGATGGCGCACGATCCCGGCCCTCACGATGCCTCCCAGCGCGCGCGCAGCGCGTCCAGCCGCAGATCGGCGGCTGCACCCGGCGAGGTACGCGCCGCCAGCGAGCCTTCCGGCGTGCGCCCCTGCCCGGCCGTTTCACTGCTTGCCGCCGCGGCCTTGTAGGCCTCGCGGAACGGCACCCCGGCAATCGCGGCTTCCACCGCCACGTCGGTGGCGTACATGCCGGAGTCGATCGCCGCGCGCAGCCGGTCTTCGCGCCAGTCGAGGTTGGCCAACAGCGCGGGCAACAGCTCCAGCGCGGCGAGGCCACGACCGAAGCCGTGGAAGATCGCGCCCTTGCTGCTCTGCAGGTCGCGGTGGTAGCCGGACGGCAGCGACAGCAGCTGTTCGATCTCGGTGCGCGCCGCGGCCACGCTGGCGTGGGTGGCGCGCATCAGCTCGATGACGTCGGGATTGCGCTTGTTGGGCATGATCGAACTGCCGGTGGTGTACTGCGGCGGCAAGGCGACGAAGCCGAATTCGGCGCTGGTGAACAGCGACAGATCCCAGGCGATGCGGCGCAGATCGAGGGTGGCACTGCCGAGGGCTTCCAGCGCCGCCAGTTCGAACTTGCCGCGCGACAATTGCGCGTAGATGGGCGACACCTGCATGCGCGCGAAGCCCAGCGCCTGGGTGGTGTGCTCGCGGTCGAGCCGCAGGTTCACACCGTAGCCGGCGGCGGTGCCGAGCGGATTGCAGTCCACCAGCGCCAGGGTGTCGGCAGCGCGCACCGCGTCGTCGATAAATGCTTCGGCCCAGCCAGCCCACCACATGCCGGCGGAAGACACCACTGCGCGCTGGATATGGGTGTAGCCGGGCACCGCCAGATCCTTCTCCGCCTCGGCGCGGTCGAGCGCGACCTTCGCAATCTCGCGGGAAAGCTGCGCCACCCGCACCAGCTTTTCCTTCAGCCACAGGCGTGTCGCCACCAGCACCTGGTCGTTGCGGCTGCGTCCGGTGTGGATCTTGCGGCCGGCATCGCCCAGGCGTTCGGTCAGGCGCGCCTCGATGGCGGAGTGGCCGTCCTCGAAGCGCTCGTCCAGGACGAATGCGCCGTTGCTGAAATCATCGGCCAGATTGGCCAACTCCCGCTTCAGCCCGCCCAGTTCGTCCAAGGTGAGGATGCCGATGCGCTGCAGGCCTTCGGCATGCGCGGCGCTGGCGGCGATGTCATGCAGGAAGAATTCGCGATCCAGCAGCACGTCGTCGCCGGCCAGGAAGGCCTGGATCTGCGCATCGACGGCGACGCCGGGTTTTTGCCAGAGAAGTTCGCTCATGCCACCTGCTCCTGCGCCGGGATGCCGGCCAGTTCGTCCAGCCCGAAGGCAAGGTTGAGGTTTTGCAGCGCCTGCGTGGCCGCGCCCTTGAGCAGGTTGTCCTCGGTCGCCACCACCACCAGCCGCCGGCCGTCGCCGGACAGGATGAAGCCGCCGATCTCGACGTGGTGCCTGCCGGCGATGCGGCTCACCCACGGCGCCTCGTCCTGCACCCGCACCAGCGGCTCACCGGCATAGCGGCCGCGGTAGCGCGCCAGCACTTCTTCGCGCTCGAACGCGATCGACAGGTGCAGGTTGGCGGTCAAGGTGATGCCACGGAAATGCGGGGCGACGTGCGGCATGAACTCCACCGGATGGCCCAGCTGATGCGGCACTTCGCGCTCGTGGACATGGCCGGCCAGCGCGTACGGCATCAGGTTGTCGCGCAGCAATTCGACGTTGTTCCTGTCGCTGGGCGTGGTGCCGGCGCCGGAATAACCGCTGACGCCGAAGCACTGCACCGGCCCGTCCAGCACGTTCAGCATCGGCGCGATCGCCAGCTGCATCGCGGTGGCATAGCAGCCGGGATTGCTGATGCGCCGCTGCCCGGCAAAGCGCGTGCGGGTCAACTCCGGCAGGCCGTAGTACCACGACGGATCGAAGCGGTAATCGGCGGACAGGTCGACGATGACCGGATCGACGCCGGCCTCATCGAATTGCTGGACGATGTGCGCGGCCTTGCCGTTCGGCAGCGCCAGCACCACCGCGTCAGCGCCAAACCCGGGCAGGTCGCGATAGTCGGGCGAGCTGTAGCGCAGCTCGCCGGCAAAACCGGCGTTGTGGTCGGCCACGCGCTGGCCGTCCAGCTCGCGCGAGGTCACGAACGCCAGTTCGAAGTGCGGATGCGCGGCGAACAGGCGGATCAGCTCCGCGCCGGTATGGCCGCGCGCGCCGACCAGGCCCACCTTGAGCCGGCTCACTGCGGTTCCTCCAGCGTGGCCGGCCGCTGCGCGCACAGCGCAACATAACGCTCGATCAGCGGGAAGCCCGCCTCGCCATACCAGTACACCTTCCACTTCTCCTGCTTGATGCAGCCGTCGGATTCGGCGTCGTAGAACGCGTTGACCGGGTTGCCGTGGCGCGAACGCCAGAACAGCGCCGGGTTCTGCTCGCGCATCACCAGCCACACCGCGCGGCCCAGGCCCTCGCCCTGCGCCTCGTCCAGCACCGCGAACTTGTCCAGATAAATTCCGGCATCTTCCCGGGTGAGGATCACCGCGGCGCGGTAGTTCTCGCTGACGTAGGCGCGATGCAGTTTCGTCGTCTCGAAATAGTCCGGCAGCAGCCTGCGCCCGAACGCCGAGTCGATCAGCCCGCGCAAGCGCCCCAGATCGAAATCGCTCCACGCCGCGCCTTCCAGCACGCGCTCGCCGCGCCGCACCAGCGTGCCCGAACCCTTGTGGGTGAACAGCTCCTTGGCCAGCTCGTCGGGCCGGGTGATCGACACCGAGGACGCCTGCGGCAGCCCGTCCAGCAGGTCCTTGATCTGTTCGATCTTCACCCGCATGCCGCCTTCGATCCACGGCTGCTGCATCAGGTGGTCGTATTCGGTGGAGAGGTTGATCGAATCGATGACCTGGCCGTCGGCATCCAGCAGCCCGCCAGTGCCGGTCAGGAACACGATCTTGTACGGCTGCAGCACCTGCACCAGTTCGTTGGCGGCGAAGTCGGCGTTGACGTTGAGGATCTGCCCGCCCACGGTCTCGCCCAGCGAGGCGATGACCGGAATCGAACCCGCCTGCAGGCTGGCCTGGATCGGCGCCAGGTCGACGCGCTTCACTTCGCCCACCAGGCCGTAGCGCTCGCGATCCATGTAGTCGGCCTCGAACACGCCGGACACGATCGAGGTGGCGCGCGCATCCGCCGCCTGCAACGCCTCCACCAGCTTCAGGTTCTGCGCATGGAACACGCGGCGCACGATGGCCAGCGCCTCCGGCGAGGTCACCCGCAGGCCGTCGATGGTCTGCTTGACGATGCCGGCGGCGGACAGCTCCACGTCCAGCTGCGGGCCCGCGCCGTGGATGACGATGGGCGTCAGGCCCACGTCCTGCAGGAAGGCCAACGAGGACACCAGCGCGTCGAGGTCGTCGCGCAGCACCGCGCCCCCCACCTTGACCACGGCGAAACGCGCCGCGTCGAGCTGAGAGAAACGCTTCAGATACTGCGAAATTTCCTTCGCACTGCCCATGCTGGACAGCAGCCGCACGATGGTCTGGCGGGTCTGCGGATCGTGCACGGCGTGCGGGGAGAGGATCGGGGTCACGAGGGATCGGTTCCAAGGATGCGGGTGATGGACTCGGCGTAGCGCTGCAATTGCGCAAGCGCCACCCATTCGTCGGCGGTGTGGGCCTGGGCGATGTCGCCGGGGCCGTAAACGAAGGCGGTCAGGCCGGCCTGCGAGAACAGCGAGGCCTCGGTCCAGAAATCAACCGCATTGCCGATCGGCAGGCCCAGTTCGTCGGCCAGGTCGCGTGCGGCCAGGCGGCGTTCCTCGGCGGTCGCGATGTGGCCGGCTGGCAGCGAAGGCCCGCGGAAGGTTTCTTCATAGCGTTCCAGCGCACCGTCCGTGGCACAGGCGCGAAAGCGCGCGTGCAGCGTGTCGATGTCGTGCGACGGCAGCGGGCGGAAGCCGAAGCGCACCTCCGCGCTCGGCGCGATCACGTTGGCCTTGATCCCGCCCTCGACCTTGCCGATGTTGAAGCGCAGCCCGGTCAGCCCGCCGAAGCGCGCGCTGGCTTCGCCTTCGACCATCGCCAGCGCGTTCGCGCCCCAGCGCATCGCTTGGTGCAGGGCGTTGGCGTTCACCGCGTTGGCGCCCGAGGCGTGCCCGGCCTCGCCCCTGAACTTCAGCAGCACCGAACTGATGCCACGATGCGCCAGCACCGCCTCGCAGCGGGTGGGCTCGGCGATGATCGCCTCGTTGAAGCCGTGGTCGCGGGCGAGGGCATTCTGTTTCAGGAACCAGGCGATGCAGCGCGGGTCGTTGGCTTCCTCGTCGGAGGAGAACAGGAACGCGGCGTCGCCAGTGGTGGCGTTGGCGGCTGCCAGCAGCCCGGCCGCAGCGCCCTTGATGTCACAGGCACCGAGGCCGATGGCGCGGTCCGGCGTGACCCGCAGACTGAGCGGGTCGGCCGTCCACGCGGCGGATGACGGCACCGTGTCCAGATGCACGTTGAACACCCGCCGCGGGTTGCCGCGCATGGCCAGCAGGGAAACCGCGCCGGCGCCATGGTCGGTGACCTCGCAGCGGAACCCCGGCAGCTGCGCGCGCAGGTAGTCGAAGATCCCGCCGGTGCCGATCAGGCGCGGCGGGTTGCGGGTGTCATAGGACACCAGCGCTTCGAGATGACGCAGGACCGCGTCGAGCATCTCAGCCACCGCCCTGCCCGCCGTTCACTTCCGCCCACAGCGTGCTGCTCATCCCGAACAGCTTGATGAAGCCCTCCGCCTCTTCCACGCCCCAGTCGGCGCTCTGCGCGTAGGTCGCGCCCTTGGCGTGCAGCAGGTGCGGCGAACGCACGGCGACGGCATCGACGCGGCCGCCGCTGGTGCGCAGCACCACTTCGCCGTTGACGGTGCGCTGCGAGGAGGCGAGGAACGCCTCGAGATCCGCCTTCAGCGGATCGTGGAAGAAGCCTTCATAGACCAGCTCCACCCACTTGCGCGCCACGTCCGGCTTGAAGCGGTTCTGCTGCTTGCTCAGCACCGCCTCCTCCAGCGCCCGGTGCGCGGCCAGCAGCGCGGCCAGGCCCGGCGCCTCGAACACGATGCGCCCTTTCAGGCCGATGGTGGTGTCGCCGGTATACATGCCGCGGCCGACGCCGTACTGGGCGAACATGGTGTTGAGCTTGGCGAGGATCTTCTCGCCCGGCAGATCAAAGCCATCCAGCGCCACCGCCTCGCCGTTGACGAAGCGCAGGGTCACCTCCAGCACGTCCTCCGGCCACTGCGCACGACGCGCACACCAGCCGCGCGCGCCTTCGCCCGGCGCTTCCCAGGCGTCGATCTCGCCGCCGGACATGGTCACGCCCAGCAGGTTCTCGTTGATCGTGTAAGCCTTCTGCTTGGCGCGCACGCCGAAGCCGCGCTCCTCCAGATAGTCCTGCTCATACGCGCGGGTCTGGGTGTGCTCCTTCTGGATCTCGCGGATCGGCGCCACGATGCGGTAGTTGCCCTGCGACTTCACCGCCAGGTCGAAGCGGACCTGGTCGTTGCCCATGCCGGTGCAGCCATGCGCGATCGCATTGGTGCCCAGCTCGGCGGCGCGCGCCAGCGCCGCATCGACGATCAGGTAGCGGTCGGACACCAGCAGCGGGTACTGGCCCTGGTAACCCTCGCCGGCCCACACGAACGGCTTGACGAAACCGTCCCAGATCGCCGGACCGCCGTCCACGGTGACGTGGCTGGCCACGCCCAGCTCGGCGGCGCGCGCCTCGATGAACGCGCGCTCCTCGGCATCCACGCCGCCGGTATCGGCGAACACGGTGTGCACGTTCCAGCCCTGTTCCTTCAGGTAGGGCACGCAGAAACTGGTGTCGAGGCCGCCGGAGAAGGCAAGGACGATGTCGCGGGAGTCGTTGGGGGCAGTCATGGGGGTGTCCGAGGGGAAGACGGGGGGGGGGAGGAGTTTCGGCTCAGCGCAGCAGCGCGGCCATCACGGCCTTCTGCACGTGCAGGCGGTTTTCGGCTTCGTCGATCGCGATGCAACGCGGGGAATCCATCACCGCGTCGGTGGCCTTGACGTTGCGGCGCAGCGGCAGGCAGTGCGAGAACACGCCGTCGTTGGTCAGCGCCATCTTGGCTTCGTCGACGATGAAGTGCTTGTAGCGGTCGCGGATGGGCTGTTCCGGTTCCCAGTTGCCGAAGAACGGCAGCGCGCCCCAGCTCTTGGCGTAGACCACGTCGGCGCCGCTGTACGCGCTTTCGATGTCGTGGCTGACCTGGAACGAGCCGCCGCTTTCGGCCACGTTCCGCGCGGCCCAGCCCATGTAGCGCTCGTCCAGCACGTAGTCCGGCGTCGGGCACAGCAGGGTCACGTCCATGCCCATGCGGGTCGCGATCGTCAGCGCGGAGTTGGCGACCGCGGTGTTGAGCGGCTTGGGGTGGTAGGTCCAGGTCAGCACGTACTTCCTGCCGCGCAGGTCGGTGGTGCCGAAGTGCTCCTGCAGCGCCAGCGCGTGGGCCAGCTCCTGGCAGGGATGGGTGATGGTCTCCATGTTGATGACCGGCACCGTGGAGTACTTCGCGAACGCCTTGAGCACCCGGTCCTGGCGGTCCACCGACCAGTCGACGAACTTCGGGAACGCGCGCACGCCGATCAGGTCCACGTACCGCCCCAGCACCCGCGCCACCTCGGCGATGTGCTCCTCGGTGTCGCCGTCCATCACCGTGCCGAGGTCGAACTCGATCGGCCAGGCGTCCTTGCCTGGCTGTAGTACCACGGCGTGGCCGCCCAGCTGGAACGCGCCCAGCTCGAAGCTGGTGCGGGTGCGCATCGACGGGTTGAAGAACACCAGCGCGATCGAGCGCCCTTTCAATGCGTCGCCCAACTTGTTGCGCTTGAACGCGGCGGCCTGCGCCAGCAGCGCGTCCAGATCGGCGCGGCTCCAGTCCTGGGTATTGAGGAAGTGCTTCATGGGGGGTGGGCTCGGTGGGAGGAAGTCTGGGGCTGGCCGCTACTGCGCATCCCGCACGCCAAAACGCAAAAACCCAGCCTGGGGGCTGGGTTCGGATGGTGAAGCACGAGGACGCGTCCGGATTACCCAGCAGGATGTGAGGGTTCCGGTCGGCGCGCGCGCGACGTCATGCCGGAGGCCATCCGGGCAGAGTCAGCGTGGCGCGTGGCGAGGTGGGCGTTCATCGGGGCGGAATGCTCGCATGCCGGCAGGCCCGGCGCAAGCGATCAGTCGAACGACTGGGGGGCGATGGAAACCCGGATGCGCAGCCGGTTGCCGGGGTCGCGATCCATGCGGGTGCGGAACTTGCTGCCGCGGTACATGTAATCGACGTCGTAGGCGATGGTGCGGCGATGCTCCTTGAGCACCGGCTCCATCCGGCAGCTGCTGGCCTCTTCGGCCTTGTCGGCGGCGCTGCGGCTGCGAACCGCGCTCATCACCCGCGCCAAGGTGGCGCTGATGGCGGGCTCGCGCGGGTCGCAGACCCGTTCCATCGCGGTGGTGCGCAGGGTCTGGTAGACCGGTCGCACCGACAGCACCTGCGCGTAGTCGTAACGCACGTTCTCGGCCGGCAGCACCACCTCGCGCGCGGTGTCCTGCGCGAACACCACGGCCGCCGCGAGCAGGCCCGCAGGCAGGCAGAACGTGGCGAGGTTGCGGGTGAAGGACATGCGCGGAGTTTATCGGCCCGCGGCAGCAACCGCCTGAATCGTCGCTGTCGCCGCGGCCGGCACTGCCCGCCCGCTACAATGGCGCACCCCACGCGCCCGCCGCCATGAGCCCTTCGACGACCTCGCTGCATCTCTACAACACCCTGAGCCGCCGGACCGAACCGTTCGCACCGCTGTCGCCCGACTGCCCGACCATGTACGTGTGCGGGCCCACCGTCTACAACTACGTGCACATCGGCAACGCCCGCGGGCCGGTGGTGTTCGGGGTCCTGGCCGCGCTGCTGCGGCGCCGCTACGGCGGCCTGCGCTATGCCCGCAACATCACCGACGTGGACGACAAGATCAACGCCGCGGCGAAGGAGCTGGGCACGCCGATCTCCACGATCACCGACAAGTACGCCGCCGCCTACCGCGAGGACATGGCCGCATTGGGCGTTGTCGGCGAGTTCGCTCCGGATATCGAGCCGGCGGCCACCGCGCACATGCCGCAGATGATCGCAATGATCGAGCGCCTGATCGCCGATGGCCACGCCTACGCGGCGGAAGGCCATGTGCTGTTCGCGGTGGGAAGCTTCGACGGCTACGGCAAGCTGTCGCGCCGAGACACCGACGAAATGCTGGCCGGCGCGCGGGTGGAAGTGGCCCCGTACAAGCGCGACGCCGGCGATTTCGTGCTGTGGAAGCCCTCCAGCGACGACCTGCCGGGCTGGGAATCGCCCTGGAGCCGCGGCCGTCCGGGCTGGCACATCGAATGCTCGGCGATGGCCGAAGCGCACCTGGGCGAGACCATCGACATCCACGCCGGCGGCGTGGACCTTGCGTTCCCGCACCACGAGAACGAAGTGGCGCAGAGCGAATGCGCGCACGGCGGCAAGCCGTTCGCGCGGTTCTGGCTGCACAACGGCATGCTGAACTTCGGCGGCGCCAAGATGGCCAAGTCGGTCGGCAACATCCAGCGCGTGCACGACCTGGTCCAGCGGCACCCGCCGGAAGCGCTGCGCTACGCGCTGCTGAGCGCCCACTACCGGCAGCCGCTGGAATGGTCGGACGGGCTGATCGAGCAGTGCGTGCGCACGCTGGACCGGCTGTACGGAACCCTGCGCGATCTGGTCAATGTCGAAGCCGAGCCCGCCACCCCGACCAGCATCGAGGCTGCGCTGGACGATGACCTCAACACCCCTGCCGCGTTGGCGGAAATCGCCCGCATCGCCGGCGAGGCGCGCAAGGCCGCATCGGCTGAAGAAAAAGCCGCACTGAAAACGCAGCTGCTGGGCGCAGGCAAGGTGCTGGGATTGTTGCAGCAGACTCCGGCGGAATGGTTCGCGCGCGGCGCTGACAATGGCGACGACGCCCGCATCCAGGGCCTGATCGACGAACGCATCGAGGCGAAGAAGTCCCGCGACTTCGCTCGCGCCGACGCCATCCGCCAGCAGCTGGCCGACGAAGGCATCCTGCTGGAAGACACGCCGCAGGGTGTCAGATGGAAGCGCGCCTGACGTTCCTTTCTCCCTTGCGAAACAGGGAGACATGATTTTCTCCTCCCCTTGCGCAGCAGGGGGAGGCCGGGAGGGGGTTCGCTTTTCCCACCGCAAGAGCACCCCTCCCCAACCCTCCCCTGCTACGCAAGGGAGGGGGCCCAGAACCAAGCCTGGATCAACATGACCAACACCCCCTTCCCGCACGAACCCAGCGCCGCCGACGCCCAGGCCGCCATTGCCGATGAATTCGGTTTCTTCGGCGACTGGTCGGAGCGCTACCAGTACCTGATCGACCTCGGCCGCAAGCTGCCCGAGTTCCCCGACGCATGGAAGACCGAGGAGCACCGCCTGCAGGGCTGCCAGTCGCTGGTCTGGATCGTGGCCGAGGGCGACGCCGGCCGGCTCGATTTCCACTCGATCAGCGATTCGGCCATCGTCTCCGGCCTGGTCTACCTGGCGCTGCGGGTGTACTCGGGTCGCAGCGCGGCGGAAATCATCGCCACCGAGCCGGACTACATCGCCTCCATCGGCCTCTCCAAGCACCTTTCGCCGACCCGCAGCAACGGACTGGCCGCGCTGCTGGCCTTCATCCGCGAACGCGCCCGCGCCGCCCTGCCGGAATGAGCGCGGCGCCGGCCCCGCCGCTGCAAAGCCGCGGCTTCCGCTGGCTGCTGCTGTACCGGATCTGCACTCTGCTGTCCTACCAGATCGTCGCGGTGACGGTGGGCTGGCATATCTACGAAATCACCGGCGATCCGCTGGCGCTGGGCCTGGTGGGGCTGGCGGAAGTGGTGCCGTATTTCTGCATCGCCCCGTTCTCCGGCTATCTGGTCGACCACCTGCCGCGGCGCAAGCTGGGCGCGGCCGCCTGCACCCTGCTGGCGATCAATGCCGGTGTACTGGCGCTGATCGCCGCCGGCGGGCTGTCCGTCCACGGCACCTGGCCGATCTATCTGGCGGTGGCGGTGGGCGGCATCGGCCGCTCCTTCCTCGGCCCGGTCTACAACGCGCTGTTCGCGCGGGTGCTGGCGCGCCCGCAGTTCGGCCGCGGCGCCAGTCTGGGCAGCGTGGTGTTCCAGGTCGGACTGGTGCTGGGCCCCGCCGCCGGCGGCGTGCTGGTGGGCTGGATGGGCAAGCCCGCGGCCTATGCGGTGGGAACGGGCTTCGCCCTGCTCGCGGCCGTCACCCTGCTGGCGACGCCGGTGTCCGAGCCGGCGCTGCCGCAGCAGCGCGGGCCGATCTTCCGAAGTATTGCCGAAGGCGCGCGCTTCGTCGCCGGCAACCAGATCATGCTGGGCGCGATGGCGCTGGACATGTTCTCGGTGCTGCTGGGCGGGGCGATGTCGATGCTGCCGGCCTTCATCAAGGACATCCTGCACGAAGGTCCGGAGGCGTTGGGCATCCTGCGCGCCGCCCCGGCGGTCGGCTCGATCATGATCGCGCTGTGGCTGACCCGCCACCCGCTGCAACGGCACGCCGGGCGGGTGCTGCTGCTGGCGGTGGCCTGCTTCGGCCTGTGCACGATGGCCTTCGCGCTGTCGCGGCACCTGTGGTTGTCGACCCTGCTGCTGGTGCTGTACGGCGTCTGCGACGGGGTTTCGGTGGTGATGCGCTCCACCATCATGCAGCTGGTCACCCCGGACGAAATGCGCGGGCGGGTGTCGTCGATCAACGGCATCTTCGTCAGCTCGTCGAACGAGATGGGCGCGTTCTACGACGGCGTGATGGCGCGGCTGATGGGGCTGGTGCCGGCGATGATCGTCGGCGGCTTCGTGACCCTGGGGGTGGTGGCCACCACCGCCCGGCTGGCGCCGCGACTGCGCCGGTTGGACCTGCGCGAACTGCAGTAACCGGCGCCGCCCGCGTTAAACTAGCCGCCTCGCAGCAACGCTCCACGGAATCCGCGCCATGCCCTTCGTCGTCACCGAAAACTGCATCAAGTGCAAGCACACCGACTGCGTCGAAGTGTGCCCGGTCGATTGCTTCCACGAAGGCCCGAATTTCCTGGTGATCGACCCCGACGAGTGCATCGACTGCACCCTGTGCGAGCCGGAATGCCCGGTCGGCGCGATCTTCCCGGAAGAGGACGTCCCCGCCGGCCAGGAGCTCTTCGTCGGCCTGAATGCCGAACTGGCGAAGGAATGGCCGGTGCTGACCGTGCGCAAGGACCCGCCGGCCGACGCCGCGGAATGGGACGGCAAGCCGAACAAGCTGCCGCTGCTGGAGCGCTGAGCGCAACCAGCCCCCTGAGTCAGGGGGCGATTCGCGGCAAAGGCGCGAATGCGCGCTGCGCGAGACCCAGGGTTTGCATCGCAAACCCTGGGGGCAATTCAGGCAGCGCCTGAAATCACGGCGAGATGGCCGCCTTGAGCAGACCGATCAGCTTGCCCGCCGCCTCGCCGCTGGGCGGCAAGCCGCGCGGATCCACCGCCGAGACATAAGTGCCGTCGCCGGCCTTGGTCACGCGCACCAGGAACTTGCTGTCCATGTAGTCGACGTCGTAGGTGCCGAGGATCTGCGCCTTGCTGGCGATCTTCACGCCGCTGGTGGCGGCCAACACGTCGCCGACCTTGGCGAACACCGCGTCACGCTCGCCCGCGGCGTTGAAGCCCACCGGCGCAACCGCGCCCGGGCGGGCCGCCTGGGCGCCGGAAGCGGTGACGCTGTTGCCAGCGGTCGGCAGCGCCATCGCCCGGTCGGCGGCGGGGCGGTCGAGGTCCGGCGGCACTTCCAGCGGACGCGATTCGCCGCTCTGGGTGTACAGCTCGTTCTTCTTCTTGAACCAGTGGCAGCCGGACAGGCTGGTCGCCAGCAGGATGGCGACAAGCGGGGCGGCCGTGGACGCGCGGAACATGCGATGCATCTGGATCTCCTGTCAGGCCGCGTTGGCGCGGCTGCGTTGTTCGAGTTGGCGGATGGCCGCATGCAGGCGGCTGGCCTGTCCGGCATGCGCGGATGATAGCGGTTGCAGCGGCAGGCGCAGGCCGAATCCGATGCCGTCCAGCGCCAGCAGCGCCTTCACCGGGATCGGATTCGGCTCCAGGCCGAGGAAGTGGTAAAGCTCGGCCAGTATCTCGTCCAGCGCCTGCGCACCGGCCGCATCGCCCTCGCGGGCAAGATCGCAGAGCCGGCGGAAGGTGGCCGGAACCACGTTGGAGGCCACCGACACCACCCCGTCGGCGCCGGCCAGCATGGCGCGCACGGCGGTGGGATCGTCGCCGCTGAGCACCGCGAAATCGTCGCGGCGCAGCGGCAGCAGCGCCTGCATGCGGTCTTCCTCGGCGCGGGCTTCCTTGATGCCGACGATATTGGCATGCACCGAGAGCTCGCCGACGGTGTCGGGCAGCATGTCGCAGCCGGTGCGGCCGGGCACGTTGTACAGCACCACCGCCAGCCCGCCGTCGTCGGCCACCGCGCGAAAATGCGCCAGCAGCCCGGCCTGGGTGGGTCGCACGTACGGCGGCGTCACCACCAGCGCGGCATCGGCGCCCAGTGCGGCCACGCGCTGGTTGAAACGGATGGTCTTGGCGGTATTGGACTGGCCGGTGCCGGCCAGCACCGGCATCCGCCCGGCCGCGAACTCCACCGCGGCGCGCAGCAGGCGGTCGTATTCGTCGTCGAACAGGGCGGCGGCCTCGCCGGTGGAGCCGGCCACCACCACCGCCTGCGTGCCTGCTTGCAGTTGCGCCTGCAGCAGCCGCTCCCAGGCGGGAAAATCGATATCGCCGGCGGCCGTGAACGGCGTCGCCAGGGCGGTGATGCTGCCGGAAAGTCGCAAGGGCAAAGGCTCGGGCAAGGCGCCGCGCGGGACGCTGGGCGCATGGGGGGAACTCGCGTATGGCCTTGATCTTACTTGCGGCTCGAAAGCGCCGGCAAGTATGCTGGCGACCATGCGGCCATGTACTGGCGGCATTTCCCTACGCCTGGATCATCCGCTTTGAGCAAAACCGCCGCCCCCCGGCCCCAGCCGAACGAGAACCACCTGCTGATCAACGCGTACACCACGCATCCGCAGTCGCCGTTGCTGGCGGTCACCCGCCGCATCTCCGACTCCGGCTGCAACCTGGTCGACACGCGGCTGGCCACGGTCGGGCGCGACGTCTCGGTCACCGCGCTGGTCACCGGTTCGTGGGACGCGGTGGCCAAGCTCGAGACCATGCTGACCAAGCTGGAGCGCGAGGAAGGGCTGAAGCTGGTGTGGTACCGCACCGGCCCGAAGGCACTGCAGTCCAGCCTGCTGCCGTACGTGGTCGAAGTGATCGCCGCCGACAAGCCGGGCATCCTGTTCCAGCTGGCCGACTTCTTCGACCACCAAGGCATCACCATCGAGAGCCTGCACTGCTCGCGCTACCGGGCGATGCAGACTGGCGCCGACATGTTCTCGGCGCAGCTCACCATCGGGGTGCCGGCGGACATGCACATCGCCGCGCTGCGCGACGACTTCCTCGAGTTCTGCGACCATCTGAACCTCGACGCGATCATGGATCCGATGAAATACTGACGCCGATGATCGACACCGGCGACCGCATCCCCGATCTGCCGCTTGCGCTCTCCAGCGACAAGCCCGCCACGCTCGCCGACTACGCCGGCCAATGGCTGGTGCTGTATTTCTACCCGAAGGATTCCACTCCCGGCTGCACCACAGAGGGGCTGGACTTCAACGGCCTGCTGCCGGAGTTCAAGCGCGCCAATGCGGTGGTGCTGGGCGCATCGAAGGACTCGCTGAAGGCGCACCGGAACTTCTGCGCCAAGCAGGGCTTCCGGTTCGACCTGATCAGCGACCCCGACGGCACGCTTTGTGAAGCCTTCGGCGTGATCCAGCCGAAGAAGCTGTACGGCCGCGAATACGTCGGCATCGTCCGCAGCACCTTCCTGATCGACCCCGCCGGCGTGGTGCGCCAGAAGTGGCAGCCGGTGAAAGTCCCCGGCCACGCGCGGGGCGTGCTCGACGCACTCAAGGCCGCACAGACCACGTGACCGCCTCCGTTTTCATCACACCCCACTGCCCCGCTCCGCGGGACGCGGTGGCCTGCTGCTGTCCGACCGAAAGGATTTCCGCATGACCCGGAGCAAGCGCATCTACGTCCTCGACACCAACGTGCTGATGCACGACCCCACCGCGCTGTTCAAGTTCGAGGAACACGATGTCTACCTGCCGATGCAGGTGATGGAAGAACTGGACAACGGCAAGAAGGGCACCAGCGAAGCCAGCCGCAACGCGCGCCAGGTCAGCCGCTTCCTCAACGAGCTGATCGAAGCCCACGGCAGCACCGACGTCACCCGCGGCATCGCCCTGCAGCGCCCCGGCGGGCTGCAGCTGCGCGGCGCCGCCAGCACCGGCTGCCTGCGTTTCCAGACCGGCAATTTCGATGCCGGCAAGCGCTTCGGCGCGGTGGTGCCGGACAACGCCATCCTCGGCGCGATCCTAGCGCTGAAGGAAGAGCAGCCCGACGCCGACGTGGTGTTCGTGTCCAAGGACATCAACCTGCGGATCAAGTCCTCGATCGCCGGCATCGTCAGCGCGGACTACGAGAACGACCGCGCGCTGGACGATTTCAGCCTGCTCTACACCGGCGCCACGCCGCTGCCGGAGGACTTCTGGCAGCGCCACGGCCAGGACCTGAAGTCGTGGACCGACAAGGGCCGCACCTATTACGAAATCACCCGTACCGACGAGGAAGACTGGTACCCCAACCAGTTCGCCTTCCTGCCCGGCGACGAGCAGTCGGAGCTGCGGGTGGCCAAGGTCGAGGGCGACCGGGTGACGCTGCGGATCGTCGATGATTTCCGCCACAGCCAGCATGCGGTCTGGGGCATCACCGCGCGCAACCGCGAGCAGAACTTCGCGCTCAATGCGCTGATGGACCCGGAGGTCGACTTCGTCACCCTGCTCGGCACTGCCGGCACCGGCAAGACTCTGCTGGCGCTGGCCGCGGGGCTGGCACAGACGATGGACCAGCAGCGCTACCGCGAGATCATCATGACCCGCGCCACCGTCAGCGTGGGCGAGGACATCGGTTTCCTGCCCGGCACCGAGGAGGAGAAGATGACGCCGTGGATGGGCGCGCTGACCGACAACCTGGAAGTGCTGACCCACAACCAGGACGGCGGCGCCTGGGGCCGCGCGGCCACCAATGACCTGCTGGCCTCGCGGATCAAGATCCGCTCGATGAACTTCATGCGCGGGCGCACCTTCCTGTCGCGCTGGCTGATCCTGGACGAGGCGCAGAACCTCACCCCGAAGCAGATGAAGACGCTGATCACCCGCGCCGGCCCCGGCACCAAGATCGTCTGCTTGGGCAACGTCGAGCAGATCGACACGCCCTACCTCACCGAGACCACCTCCGGCCTGACCTACGCGGTGGACCGCTTCAAGAACTGGATGCACAGCGCCCACGTGACGCTGCGCCGGGGCGAGCGTTCACGGTTGGCGGACTACGCTTCCGAAGTGCTGTAACCCGCCTCCCGTGCTGCGTCCACGTGGCGCAGCGCGGTGGCAAGATCGCCGAAATAGACGGCGGGCCCGTCGCGGCGCACGATTTCCGCACGCACCAGCTTGCGCAGCACGCGCAGGTTGGCGCCGCTAAGCAGCACTTCCACGCCACGACGACGCAGGTTCTCGATGGTCGATTCCAGCCGCTTGAGGCCGGTGGCATCCACCAGCGGCACCCGCTCCAGCCGCAGCAGTACCCAGCGCGGCGGTTCCCGCGACCACGACAGCGCGCGCTCCAGCGAATCCACCGAGCCGAAGAAGAACGGCCCCTCGATGGCATAGACCAGCACGCCTTTCGGCAGCGCCTCCAGCCCGGCCTCGGCCAGCTCCTGGCGCAGGCTGGCCTGGCCGTGTTCCACCACCGACACCGACGCGCTCATCCGACGCATGAACTGGAACATCGCCAGGATCACGCCGATGTTCACCGCCACCACCAGGTCGGTGACGATGGTCAGGACGAAGGTGATCAGCAGGATCGCCACGTCCGCGCGCGGCGCCTGCCGCAGCATCCGCAGGAAGCGGCGCGCTTCGCTCATGTTCCACGCCACCAGGAACAGGATCGCCGCCAGCGCGGCCAGCGGCACCTTGCCGGCATAGGGCGCCAGCACCAGCAGGATCAGCAGCAGGGTGATCCCGTGCACCACCCCGGCCAGCGGCGAGGTGCCGCCGTTCTTGATGTTGGTGGCGGTGCGGGCGATCGCGCCGGTGGCGGCGATGCCGCCGAACAGCGGCGACAGGATATTGGCCACGCCCTGCCCGATCAGCTCCTGGTTGGAATCGTGGCGGGTGCCGGCCATGCCGTCGGCCACCACCGCCGACAGCAGCGATTCGATCGCGCCGAGCATGGCGATGGTGAACGCCGCCGGCAGCAGCTCCACCAACCGATCGAAGCCGACCTCGGGCAGCTGCAGCGCCGGCAGCGCGCGCGGGATGGCGCCGAAGGTGGATTCGATGGTGGCAACACCCTGCAGGTCGAAGACCATCACCACGGCGGTGGCCACGACCATCGCCAGCAGCGGGCCGGGCACGCGCGCCAGGCCCGGAATGCGCGCCCCCCACACCGCCAACACAAGGCTGAGCAGGGCCAGCAGGGAGGTCGCCGGATGCAGGTGATTGAAGGACTGCAGCAGATGCCAGGTCTTCAGGTAGAACGGCCCTTCGCCGGGCGCCGGCAGTCCGAAGAAATACTGCCATTGGCCCACCCAGATGATCACCGCGATGCCGGCGGTGAAGCCCACGATCACCGGGTCGGGAATGAACCGGATCACCGCGCCCAGCCGTGCCAGCCCCATCGCCACCAGGATCACCCCGGCCATCAGCGTGGCCAGCAGCAGGCCGCTGACGCCGAACTTCGCCACCACCCCGGCCAGAATCACGATGAAGGCGCCGGTCGGGCCGGCGATCTGTATCCGCGAGCCGCCGAACAGCGACACCGCGATGCCGGCGATGATCGCCGTGTACAGCCCCTGCTCCGGCTTGACCCCGGACGCGATGGCGAACGCCATCGCCAGCGGCAGCGCCACCACCCCGACGATCACACCGGCGGTGATGTTGGGCAGCCAGTGGGCGCGCCGGAACAGCCCCGCGCGCGCGGCCTCGACCAACGCGATCATGCCTGCTCCTCCGCCTTGAGCCGCACGCCGCGTCCGCCGCCGCTGCTGGCAGCGCGCTCGCCGATCAGCTCCACCCCGGCCGCATCCAGCGCGGCCACCACCTTTACCAGCGAATCGACCACGCCGCGCACATGCCCGCGGCTGAGTTCCATGCGCTGGATCGTGGGCAGGGACAGCCCGGCCAGCTGCGCCAGCGATTTCTGGTCGATGCCAAGCAGGGCGCGCGCGGCGCGCATCTGGGCTGAGGTAATCACGGGCTCTCCGCTCCGGCAATGCGATAGAAAAACAGCATATTTGATGTATGAAACATCAACATAGCCGTATTTTACCGGCATCCTGCAGACGAATCCGTCGTCCCCATCACGAAAAAACCCCGCCGCCGCCAGGCGGCGACATCGGCAGGGTCATCGTGGGAAACGTCGCCACACGAATGCGGCGACCGGTTTCACTGTCGGGATCGTCGGGCCTCAGGCCCGCGCGAACACCAGCGCGGCGTTGGTGCCGCCGAAGCCGAAGCTGTTGGACATCACCACGTCGAGCTTGGCATCGCGGCTCTCGCGCACGATCGGGAAGCTTTCTGCGCCGGGGTCGAGGTCGTCGATGTTGGCGGAGCCGGCGATGAAGCCGTCGCGCAGCATCAGCAGGCTGTAGATCGCCTCGTGCACGCTGGCCGCGCCGAGCGAGTGGCCGGAGAGCGCCTTGGTGGACGAAATCGGCGGCACCGCATCGCCGAACACCTCGCGCACCGCGTTGAGCTCGACGATGTCGCCCAGCGGCGTGGAAGTGCCGTGGGTGTTGAGGTAGTCGACCGGGCGGTTCACGCCTTCCAGCGCCATGCGCATGCAGCGCACCGCACCCTCGCCGCTCGGCGCCACCATGTCGGCGCCGTCGGAGGTCACGCCGTAGCCGACCAGCTCCGCGTGGATGCGCGCGCCGCGCGCGACCGCGTGGTCCCAGTCTTCCAGCACCAGCATGCCGCCGCCGCTGCCGATGACGAAACCGTCGCGGCCGGCGTCGTACGGGCGCGAGGCCGTTTCCGGTTCGGCGTTGCGGGCGGACGACAGTGCGCCCATCGCGTCGAACATCACCGTCATCGTCCAGTCCAGGTCCTCGCCGCCGCCAGCGAACACGATGTCCTGCGCGCCGTGGCGGATCAGGTCGGCGCCGGCGCCGATGCAGTGCGCGGAGGTGGCGCAGGCGGCGCTGATCGAATAGCTCAGGCCCTTGATCTTGAACGCGGTGGCGAGGTTGGCCGACACCGTGGAGCACATCGTGCGCGGCACCATGTACGGGCCGACCTTGCGCACGCCGCGGTCGCGCAGGATGTCAGCGGTCTCCACCTGCCAGCGGCTGGAACCGCCACCGGAACCGGCGATCAGGCCGGTGCGCGGGTCGCTGACCTGCGCCTCGGACAGGCCGGCATCGGCGATCGCGTCACGCAGCGCCACGTAGCTGTAGGCCGCAGCGTCGCTCATGAAGCGCTTCAGCTTGCGGTCGATGACCGCGTCGAGGTCCAGGTCCACCGCGCCGCCGACCTGGCTGCGCAGTCCGCGCTCCACCGAGTCGGGCAGCGTGCGGATGCCGGAGCGGCTTTCGCGGAGCGCGCGCGAGACGCTGTCCAGGTCGTTGCCGAGACAGGAAGTGATGCCCATGCCGGTGATGGCGACGCGACGCATGTCAGAAGCTCTCCGTGGAAGTGAACAGGCCTACCCGCAGGTCCTTGGCGGTATAGATCTCGCGGCCATCGACCAGGGTGCGGGCGTCGCCCTGCGCCACCACCAGCTTGCGGTTGATGACGCGGGTGACATCGATCTCGTAGGTCACCACCTTGGCGGTGGGCAGCACCTGGCCGGTGAACTTCACCTCGCCGCAACCCAGCGCGCGGCCGCGGCCGGGCGCGCCCAGCCAGGTCAGGTAGAAGCCGACCAGCTGCCACATCGCATCCAGCCCCAGGCAGCCGGGCATCACCGGGTCGCCGAGGAAATGGCACTTGAAGAACCAGAGGTCGGGATGGACGTCCAGTTCGGCGCGGACGAAACCCTTGCCGTGGGCCCCGCCGTCGTCGCTGATGTCGACGATCCGGTCGAACATCAGCATCGGGTCGGCCGGCAGGCGGGCCAGGCTGTTCGGGAACAACTCGCCGCGTGCGCTGGCCAGCAACTGTTCGCGGTTGAACGATGAAGCGCGGGTCATGGAATGGCCCAAGGGGGAAACTTCCGATTGTAAACACGACCGGCGGCGATACCTAGACGTATTGCCCGTTCCGCAACGCGGTTCCGGTTTGTCCGGGTAAAACGACTGCAAACGTGTGCACCGCAACACCCGGCACCAAAGCATTTAAGCTGCGGTAGAGCACCCCTGCCGGAAAATCCTCCGTGTCGCAAGCCACGCCAGCTTCGCTGCTGACCATTTTCGGCGCCACCGGCGATCTTGCCCGGCGCATGCTGCTGCCCTCGCTGTACAGCCTGCAGGCCGAACACCTGCTGCCCGACGGCATGCGCATCCTCGGCACCGCGCGCAGCGGGCTGGACCGGGAAGGATTTTCCAATCTGGTGGCCGCCAGCATCGCCGAGCGCATCCCCGCCGCCGAACGCAGCGACGAAGCCCTGCGCGGGCTGCTGGAACGGCTGGACTACTGCGCCGCCGGAGCCGACGACGACGCTTCGATGCAGGCGCTGGCCGGCCGGGTGGATGCGCTGCGCAACGGCGACGTGCTCTACCACATGAGCACCGCGCCCCGGTTCTACGGCCCGGCCTGCCAGGCGCTGGCCGCCAACGGCGTGGCCGGACCGGGCACGCGGGTCATGCTGGAGAAGCCGATCGGCAAGGACCTAGCCTCTGCCATCGCGATAAACGACAGCGTTGCCATGGCCTTCGACGAGGAGCGGATCTTCCGCACCGACCACTACCTCGGCAAGGAAGGCGTGCAGAACCTGATCGCGCTGCGCTTCGGCAATTCATTGTTCGAGCCGCTGTGGAGCGCCCGCCATATCGAACAGGTCCAGATCACCGTCGGCGAGACGGTCGGCGTGGAGGGCCGCGGCGACTATTACGACGATTCCGGCGCGCTGCGCGACATGCTGCAGAACCACCTGCTGCAGCTGCTGTGCCTGGTGGCGATGGAACCGCCGGCGCGGTTCGAGCCCACCGCGGTGCGCAACGAGAAGATCAAGGTGCTGCGCTCGCTGCGGCCGATCGGCCGCGGCAACGTCGGCACCGAATCGGTGATCGGCCAGTACACAGCCGGCGCCAGCGAAGGCCGGGTGGTGCCGGGCTACGCCGAAGAACTGGACCGTGCCAGCCGCACCGAAACCTTCGTCGCCCTGCGCGCGCACGTGGACAACTGGCGCTGGTCGGGCGTGCCGTTCTACCTGCGCACCGGCAAGCGCCTGCCTTCGCGCAGCACCGAGATCTACATCCAGTTCCGCAAGGTGCCTTATTCGATCTTCGGTGGCCCGGCGGACACCGACATGCGGCCGAACGGGTTGCTGATCAAGCTGCAGCCGGAGGAGCGCATCGAGCTGGACCTGATGAGCAAGACCCCGGGTCTCGATCGCGCCGGCCTGAGGCTGTCGCAGGTGGCGCTGGACCTGGACTTCCACGAGGAATTCCTCAACTCACGCAAGCGCATCGCCTACGAACGCCTCTATCTGGATGCCATCGAAGGCAACGGCACCCTGTTCGTGCGCCGCGACGAAACCGAGGCCGCATGGCAGTGGGTGGATGCCATCGCCGATGGCTGGCGCGACGCCGGCATGCTGCCAAAGCCCTACCCGGCTGGCACCTGGGGGCCGGGCGCGTCGGTATCGCTGGTGGATCGGCTTGGCCACGGCTGGCGCGAATAGCCAAAGACACGGGAGCCGACCATGGACTGGATCCAGAACGACCACGCTGACCGATTCGCGCTGCTCGAGCACGCCGGCACCGCGCTGGAGCGCGCCTGCCGCGCCGCCATCCAGCGCGATGGCGAAGCGTTCCTGGCACTGGCCGGCGGGCAGACGCCGCTGCCGCTGTACGCCTGGCTCGGTGCGATCGACTGGGCGGGCCGGGTGCTGGCCGTTCCCACCGACGACCGCTGCGTGCCGCATGCGCATCCGGCCTCCAACGTCGGCCAGCTGCAGGCCACGCTGGGCGGCAACCCGCAGGCCAGCGTGCTGGCGCTGACGTCGCCGGAAGGCGGCGCGGACGATTCGCTGGCGCTCGCGCGCGCGGCGATGGCGGCGCATCCGCAGCCGTTCGACCTGGTGCTGCTGGGGATGGGTGCCGACGGTCATTTCGCCTCGCTGTTTGCCGGCGCCGCCGGGATCGAGGAAGCGCTTGCGCCGACTACCGGCACCGACGTGGTCGCCATCACCCCGCATCCGCTGCCTGCGTCCGCGCCATGGCCACGGATCAGCCTGACCCTGTCGCGGCTGCTGCGCGCGCGGGAAATCCACCTGCTCGCCACCGGCGAGGACAAGCGCGCCGTGCTCGATGCATGCCGGGCCAGCGCCTCCGCGCCGTATCCGCTGGCCGCCCTGCTGCACGCGGATGCGCTGGCGCCGATCAACATCCACTGGAGTCCATGATGTCCACCGCCGCGCTGCATCCCGCCGTCGAACGCGTCACCGCCCGCATCGCCGCGCGCAGCCTGGCGACGCGCCGTGACTACCTCGCCCGCATGGACGCCGCACACGCGGCCGGCCCGTACCGCTACAAGCTGTCCTGCGGCAACCAGGCGCATGCCTTCGCCGCATCCGGCGAGGACAAGCCGGCGCTGCGCGGCGGGCGCGGCGGCAACATCGGGATCGTGACCGCCTACAACGACATGCTCAGCGCGCACCAGCCGATGGAGCAGTACCCGTCGCTGATCCGGATGGCCGCGCGCAACGCCGGCGGCAGCGCGCAGGTGGCCGGCGGCGTGCCGGCGATGTGCGACGGCGTGACCCAGGGCCGCGACGGCATGGAGCTGTCGCTGTTCTCGCGCGACGTGATCGCGCTGGCCACCGCGGTCTCGCTATCGCACGACAGCTTCGATGCAGTGCTGTGCCTGGGCGTATGCGACAAGATCGTGCCGGGCCTGCTGATCGGCGCGCTCAGCTTCGGCCACCTGCCGGTGATCTTCGTGCCGGCAGGGCCGATGCCGTCCGGCATCCCCAACAAGCAGAAGGCCGAGGTGCGCCAGCGCTACGCGCTGGGCCAGGCCGGCCAGGACGAACTGATGGATGCCGAGGCGGCGTCCTACCACGCGCCGGGCACCTGCACGTTCTACGGCACCGCCAATTCCAACCAGATGCTGATGGAAGTGATGGGCCTGCACCTGCCGGGCACCGCCTTCGTGCCGCCGAACGGGCCGCTGCGCAGCGCGCTGACCGTCGCCGCCGCCGAACAGGCGCTGCGCATCACCGCGCTGGGCGGGGACTATCGCCCGCTGGCCCACACCATCAATGAGAAGGCCATCGTCAACGCGATGGTGGGGCTGGCGGCCACCGGCGGCTCCACCAACCACGCCCTGCACCTGGTGGCGATCGCGCGCGCCGCCGGCCTGCTGATCGACTGGGACGATCTGGACGAACTGTCGAAGGCCACCCCGCTGCTGGCGCGGGTGTATCCGAACGGTTCCGCCGACGTGAACCATTTCGAAGCCGCCGGCGGCATGGGCTTCGTGATCTCGCAGCTGCTGGATGCCGGCCTGCTGCACGAGGACATCCTGTGCGTGCACGGCGGCGGCCTGCGCCAGCAGGCCCGGCAGCCGTACCTGGACGATCTCGCGCTGCGCTGGCGCGACCCGCCGGCCGCCTCGCGCGATACCGACATCGTGCGCCCGGTCTCCGCACCGTTCGACAGCGAGGGCGGCCTGCGCCGGCTGCAGGGCAACCTGGGGCGCGCGGTGGTCAAGATCTCCGCTGTCGCCCCGCAGTACCGCCGCCACGAGGCACCGGCGCGGATCTTCGAATCGCAGGACGCACTGCTGGCGGCATTCAAGGCCGGCGGGCTGGAGGGCGACTTCATCGCGGTGGTGCGCGGCCAGGGCCCGCGCGCCAACGGCATGCCGGAGCTGCACAAGCTCACCCCCACGCTGGCGGCGCTGCAGGACCGCGGCCAGCGCGTGGCCCTGCTCACCGACGGCCGCATGTCCGGCGCGTCCGGCAAGGTGCTGGCGGCCATCCACGTGACCCCGGAAGCCGCCGATGGCGGCGCGCTGGCGAAACTTCGCGAAGGCGACCTGGTCCGCATCGATGCCGAAGCCGGCAGCATGGATGTGCTGGTGGATGCCGCCGAATGGCAGGCGCGGGACGTGGTGCTGCCGGATCTGGCCGGCAACCAGTCCGGGATGGGCCGCGAGCTTTTCGCATTGATGCGCGGCAGCGTCGGCTCGGCGGAGAGCGGTGCCTGCTCGCTGTTCGGGAACCACGGCGCATGAGCCATTCCAGCCTCGCCCTGGTCGGCGACATCGGCGGCACCAATGCGCGTTTCGCGCTGGTCGACCTGGATGCGCCCGAGATCGAACTGCGCGAATCCGCAGCGCTGCCCAATGCGGACTTCGCCAGCCTCCAACACGCCATCGAACGCTATCTGGCAGGGGTCAGCGAGAAACCCGCGCGCGCGGCGCTGGCGGTGGCCTGCCCGGTGGGCAGCGACGAGATCCGCCTGACCAACCGCGCCTGGTCGTTCTCGCGCAGCGAACTGCAGCGCACCCTGGGCCTGTCCGAGCTGCGCATGCTCAACGACTTCGGCGCGGTGGCCTGGGCGATCCCCGCGCTGTCGCCCGAACACTTGGTGACCCTGCACGGCGCGCCGGAACCGCCGCAGCGCGGCCCGGTCAGCGTGCTCGGCCCCGGTACCGGACTGGGCGTTGCGATGCTGGTGGGGTCGGAAGCGAACGGTTGGCACGTGGTGGAAACCGAAGGCGGCCACGTCGGCTTCGCCCCGATCGGCGACGAGGAGCGCGCGATCGCGGCGTGGCTGACCGCCCAGCACGGGCGCACCTCCACCGAACGCCTGCTGTGCGGCAAGGGCCTGTCCGAAATCGATGCGGTGCTGCGCGGTTCCGGCGCGGTGCTGCCGGGGCAGCTGCCGCAACCCGGCGAAACCACGCTGCGCGCGCCCGTGCTGCGCGATCCGGCTGAAGTCGTGGCGGCCGCGCTGGACGGCCACGACCAGTCCGCGCGCCGCGCGCTGGCCCGGTTCTGCGCGGTGCTGGGCAGCGTGGCCGGCGACTGCGCGCTGATCCACGGCGCGCGCAGCGTGGTCATCGCCGGCGGCATCGTGCCGCGCTTCATCCCGTTCCTGCGCAGCAGCGCGTTCCGCGAACGCTTCCTCGCCAAGGGCCGGCTGGCGCCGCTGCTGGAATCCCTGCCGGTGCAGGTCATCACCCATCCCCATCCCGGCCTGCTCGGCGCCGCCTGCGCGCTGCGCGCCACGGAGTTCTGAGCATGTTCGACAGCGCCCGCCACAGCCAGCTCGTCGACGCCGTGTTCGCCCGCGCGCCGGTGGTGCCGGTGATCACCATCGAACGCCTCGAAGACGCCCTGCCGCTGTGCCGGGCGCTGGCCGACAACGGCCTGCCGGTGCTGGAAGTGACCCTGCGCACCGCCTGCGCACTGGACGCCATCGCCCTGCTGGCGCGCGAACTGCCGCAGGCCTGCATCGGCGCCGGCACCGTGCTGGGCGAAGCCGACCTGCGCCGCGTCGAAGCGGCCGGCGCCCGGTTCGCCATCTCGCCCGGCTGCACGGATGCGCTGTATGAAGCCGCGAAGGCGTGCGCAACCCCGCTGATTCCCGGAATAGCGACAGCCTCCGAGCTGATGCGCGGGCTGGAACACGGCTGGCAGCGCTTTAAGTTCTTCCCCGCCGAGGCCAGCGGCGGCGTGGCCGCGCTCAAGGGCTTCGCCGGCCCGCTGCCGGTGGCGCGCTTCTGCCCCACCGGCGGGATCGACATCGCGAAGGCACCGGCCTATCTGGCGCTGCCCAACGTCGCCTGCGTGGGCGGCTCGTGGATGCTGCCTGCCGATGCCATCAAATCCGGCGACTGGGAACGCATCGGCAAGCTGGCGCGCGAGGCGGCGGCGCTGCGGCGCTGACCGTCCACGCCATCCACGCACCGTAGTCACGCCGGCCAGCCGGCAAGAAAAAACCCCGCCGGCTCGCACCGGCGGGGTTGGCTTTTGGCCCAGGGATGCGGCTGGCTTCAGAACTTGTAGCTGGCGCCCAGCAGCAGGGTGCGGCCCCACTTGATGGTTTCCAGCGGGCGGTCCTTGGTACCGGCATAGGTGCGATAGGACTCGTCTCCCAGGTTGCTCGCCTGCAGGAGCAGGCTCAGGCCCTTCAGGCTGCTGTCGTCGCTGAAGCTGTAGCTGACCTGCGCGTCGGTGATGTTCTCGCCGACCACGTAACGCAGCGAACGGGCGCCATCGAAATTGCCGATTTCGCCGATGAAGTCCGAGCGACGGCGGTTGTTGACGCGGAACTCGAAGCCGTTGCGCTCGTAGTAGGCCGTGAAGTTGTAGACGCGCTTGGACAGGCCCGGCAGGGTGATCGGGTCGTTGCCGATGCTGCTGGAATTCTCCGGGGCCAGGATCTTGATGCTGCTGTCGGTGAAGCTGGCGCTGGCCACCATGCCGAAGCCGGTGAACGCATCGCCGAACATCAGGTCCAGCGGCATCGACGCGGTCAGCTCCAGGCCCTGCAGCTTGCCGCCCTTGCCGTTGAACGGCGCGCTGTAGTTGCCGGTGTTCTTCACGGTGACGCCCGGCGGCAGGGTGCTGCCGTTGACTTCCAGCCACGACGCCACCTGGTCGGTGAAGTCATAGCCGTCGCGGGTCTGGGTGAAGATGTAGCTGGTGAGATCCTTGTAGAAGTACGCCGCGGCGATGTACGCCTTGGACCCGAAGTACTTCTCCCACGACAGGTCGAACGCGTTGGCGCGCCACGGGGCCAGCTCCGGGTTGCCGCCGCCGCCGCCGGGCTTGCCAGTGGTGGTATCGACGCCGAAGTCGAGCGAGGCGCGCATCTGGTCGACGCGGGCACGCGCCACCTGGCGGGCCAGGGCCACGCGCACGGTCTGGTCGTTGGCCAGCGAGAAGGCCAGGTTCATGCTGGGCAGCACGTCGGTGTACTTGGTGCCCTTGTGGATCGGCAGCGCACGGCTGCCCACCGGCCTGGTGGAATCCCAGTAGCGCGCGTCGGACGACTGGTCGGTGTACTGGACCTGCACGCCGACGTTGCCGCGCACCGGCACCGAGCCCCACGTGGTGTCGATGTTCGCCTTGAAGTAGCCGGTGGTGATCCGCTCCGTCACGGTCCAGGCCTTCGGGATCAGGTAGTCGAGGTCATCGACCGGATTGAAGGTCATGTAGCGGGCGACGGCGCCCGGCACGTTCCAGGACGGGATCATGCCGACACCGGCGAAGCCCAAGTCGACCAGCCCGTACTGCAGGTCGGACGCGATGGTGGTATCCCCCTGCGCGCCGACGTTGATGCCGCCTTCCGGCTGCCACTTCTGCTTCTGGCGGTCGGCGTAGTTGAAGCCCACGTCGATGCCGGAGAACACGTCCGCCATGGCCGCAGGCGCCGGGAACTCGCCGCCGAGCCGGAAGCTGCTCAGCTCGTCCTCGACGCGCGGGGTCTTGCCGTAGCCCGAGCCGTAGATGGTGCCGCGCAGGTAGAGCGCGTCGGGGTTCGAGTAATCGCGGCCCGGGTTCAGCTGCGGGAAATTCCCGCCGGTGTAGTCCAGCACCACGGAATCCAGTTGCGGCGCGGGGACCAGCTGGGTGTTGTTCTCCAGGTTGGTCTCGTTGCGCTTCGCTTTAGACCAGCTGACATCCGCGAGCAGCTTGGCCTGGCCGACGAACATCTCGTTCTTCCAGCCGAACGCGTTGATCTCGTCCTTGCGGCGGTTGTACATCCCGCGCACCAGCGGATAGACGTTCTCGGCGGTGCCACCGGTGAAGGTGCCGTTGCCGTTGATCTGGGCGCCCACCACGTTCAGACGGCCATAGCCGCCGTTGTAGTCGCCGAGGTTGACTTCGAACTGGTTGGCGGTGTCTTCCTGCTTGGCCTGCGAATGGAAGGCGTCGAAGGTGCTGATCCACGCATCGGACGGACGGAACTCAAGGGTAGCCATCACGCCGTCGCGCTTGGTGTAGCCCGTGCGGCGCAGCGCCTTGATGCCGTTGGAGTAGAAGGTCCCCGCCGCGACACCGGGGCGCCAGTTGTCGCCGATCTTTTCCCACGGCTCGTACAGGCCGACCTGGTTCTCCTGGATCGGCGTATCGGAGTGCGAATAGCCGATCGAGTAGCCGACGGTGCGGCTGGCGGACTGGCCGATATAGCTGGCATTGAAGCGGTTGCCGGTGGCGCCCTGGTTGGCGGCGGAGCCCAGCGAGTTGCGCTGCCAGCGGCCGCTGATCGCGATCACCGGCTTGTCGTAGTCCAGCGGACGCACGGTGCGCATGTTCATCGTGCCGGACAGGCCCTGGCCCACCAGCGCGGCGTCGGGCGTCTTGTAGATGGTGACGCCGGCCATCAGCTCGGACGGATACTGGTCGAACTCGACGCTGCGGTTGTCGCCGGTGCTGACCAGCTCGCGGCCGTTGAGCAGCGTGGTGGAGAAGTCCGGCGACAGGCCGCGCACGCTGAGCACCTGCGCACGGCCTGCCACGCGCTGCGCAGCAATGCCGGGCAGGCGCGCGATCGATTCGGCGATGCTGACGTCGGGCAGCTTGCCGATGTCCTCGGCGGAGATCGCCTCGACGATCGAGGTGGAATCCTTCTTGATGTCGATGGCGCGCTCGATGCCGCCACGGATGCCGGTGACCACGACGGTGTCGAGGTTCTTGGCGTCGTCTTTCTTCTTCACGCTGGCCCGTGCGTCTTGGGCGCCCGCTGGCGCGTCCTGTGCGGCCGCTTGCGCGGTCAACAGCAGCGCGGCCGACGCCAACGCCACGCTCAACATATTTCGCTTCAAGTGGACCATGTTCCCCTCCAGAAATGGTTTTCGGAAATGGCGGGCTGTGGTCGCCCGCTCCTCATGCCTGCGCCGCGCGCATCACATGAACATTGCGATGGTAGTCGCGCCATCGGCCAACAGAAGATGCTGCATACGTATTCATTGCAGCTTCCGGCGGATGCCGTGCAGCCCGCGCCAATGCTGGCTTGCAGCAAAAAACCAATGGCGCCCGCAGGCGCGCCGGCGCGCCCGCCGAAGCGTCCGCGCAAGGCTCAGGGCGACGCCGCGGAAACCGCTTCCGGCGCAACCGGCAGCAAGCGCACCGCCGCGCCGCCACCGCCGGCCAGCCACAGCGGCAGCACGTCGCCGAGGGCCACGATTGTTTCCTCGCTGACGAAACGGAAGCGCGCATCGCCCTGGAACGAGGCACCTTCGCCGTCGCGATAGATCTGCGCGCGGTAGCGTTTTCCGGGCTCGAGGAAATCCAGCGCCAGTGCCAACGTCCGCGGATTGCGGTCGTTCATCGCGCCGACGAACCACTCGGGCTTTCCACGCGCCTTGCGCGCGATCGCCACGTACTCGCCCACCTCGCCGGCCAGCAGTTTCGACTCATCCCAGTCCACCGCGACATCCTTGATGAAGCGGAACGCTTCGGGATGCGCGGCGTAATGCTCCGGCAGGTCGGCCACCATCTGGATCGGGCTGTAGATGCCGACGTAGAGGGCCAGCTGCCGCGCCAGCGTGCTCTGGATCTCCTGCCCGTTGCGGCCGGTCAGGCTGACGATGCCGGGGGTGTAGTCCATCGGCCCGGCCAGCAGGCGGGTGAACACCAGCGTGACCTCGTGCTCCGGCGGGTTCGGCGGGTTGCCCCAGGCGTTGAACTCCATGCCGCGCGCACCCTCGCGCGAAATCCAGTTGGGATACGTGCGGCGCAGGCCGGTGTCCTTGATCGGCTCGTGGGCATTGATCGCCACGTGGTGCCTGGCCGCGTCGCGCACCACCCGCAGGTGGTGGTTGCTCATCCACTGGCCCTCGTGCCATTCGCGCAGCACCGGCGCGCCGGGCGCGTCCTGGCGCTCGATCTGGCCGGCATCGCAGACATAGCCGGTCTTGACCGCGTCGATGCCCAGCGCTGCGAACTTCGCGAACGCGGCGTCCATCTGCCGCTCGTAGTGGCTGACCGCGCAGGCGGTTTCGTGGTGGCCGATCAGGTGCACGCCCTTGCCGCCGGCGTACTTCGCCAGTGCGGCAAGGTCGTAGTCCGGGGTGGGTTTGCTGAAATCGAAGCCCCAGCCGTTGGCGAACCAGTCGCCGTCCCAGCCCACGTTCCAGCCTTCCACCAGCACGCCGCGGAAACCATTGGCGGCGGCGAAGTCGATGTAGCGTTTGGTATTGGCGGTGGTGGCGCCATGCCTGGGACCGGTCGCCCAGCTCTCCTTGTCCAGGTGCAGCGACCACCACACGCCGACGTACTTCGACGGCTTGAACCAGCCCACGTCACCGAGCTTGTTCGGCTCGTTGAGGTTGAGGACCAGGTTGGATTCGACCAGCGCGCCGGCGCGTTCGCCCAGCGTGATCGTCCGCCACGGGGTGACGAACGGCGTCCTCCGCACCACCGGCGCCGGGCTGCCCGGCGTCAGCAGCGCGCGCAGTTCACCATCGCCGCCGCGCATCAGGTTCATGCCGGCGTAATCCACCAGCGCCGCTTCGTGGATGCTCAGGTGCAGGCCATCGTCGGTGCGCAGGGTGATCGGCGTCTGCACCACTCCGACCTCGTACAGCGGGGTGCGGTGGTAGAGGTATTCCTCGCGGTTCCATTCCAGCGCCGGAATCCACCACGCGGTGGCCGGTCGCGCGACAACGAATTCGGTCAACTCCTCGACGATCTGCGCTTCCTGCAGTTTCGGCTGCGCGGGCACGTCGTAGCGGAAACCGATGCCGTCGTCGAACACGCGGAACACCATGTCGAAGCGGCGATGGTCGCCGTCCTTCTCGACGAAGCCCGCGCGCAGCTCGTTGTAGTGGTCGCGCACGTAGCGGCGCTCGCCCCAGGGCTGTTCCCAGGTGTGGTCCGTGCTGCGCTGCGCCTGCTTCTCCAGCGCCAGGTTGCGCAGCAGCTGGCGGCCGTTGCGGAAGATGAAGCCCAGCCGCGAATCCTTCAGCACCGGCTTGCCGTCGCGCAGCACCCGATAGGCCAGCCGGCCTTCCCCATTGAGGTCCAGCTGCACCTCGATGCGGCCATCCGGCGACTTCACTTGCGCCACCTGTTCGGCGCTGGCGGTGCCCGGCAGCGCCAGTGCCAGCGCGATCGCCAGCAGCGAAACGCGCACCGGCATATCCATCGTCTTCGCCTGCATGCCCCGCTCCTCCGTTCAGTCGGCCAGCAACGCGCAGGCCACGCCGCGCGGCGGCAGCCGCAGCACGCCAGCCTCCACGGCGGGTGAAGGCAGGCCCGGTACGTCCAGCAGGGTCGCTGGCGCCGGCAGCGCCCAGTCGCAGGCCTGTGCGGACAGGTTGAACGCCAGCAGCAGCCGTTGGCCGGCGTGTTCGCGCACCAGCGCCAGCACCTGCGCCGGCGCGTCGAGGAAGCGGATCGTGCCCTGCACCAGCGCCGGCTGCGCCTTGCGCCAGCGCAGGAAGGCGCGCGCGGCGTGCAGCACCGATGCCGGGTCGCGCTCCTGCGCCTCCACGCTCAGTGTGCGATGCGTTGCCGGCACCGGCAGCCACGGTGCGGCGCTGCTGAAGCCGGCATCGTCCGCGGCCGTCCACGGCATCGGCGTGCGGCAGCCGTCGCGCCCCTTGAAGTTGGGCCAGAAGGCCTTGCCGTAGGGATCCTGCAGCGCCTCGAACGGCACCTCGGCCTCGGGCAGGCCCAACTCCTCCCCCTGGTACAGGCAGACCGAGCCGCGCAGCGAGCAGACCAGCGCGATCAGCTGCCTGGCCATCGCCGCATCGTCGCCCCCGCCCCAACGCGTCAGCGCGCGCTGCACATCGTGGTTGGAGATGGCCCAGCACGGCCAACCGCCGGTCATCTTCGCTTCCAGCGCTTCCACCGTGGCGCGGATATAGGCCGGGCTGCAGTCCGCCGTGAGCAGCTCGAAGCTGTAACCCATGTGCAGCCGCTGCGGCGTGCAGTACTCGGCGGTGGTGGCCAGCGAATCCTCGGACGAGATTTCGCCCAGCGCGCCAGCGTCCGGATAGCGGTCCAGCAGCGCGCGCACGTCCTCCAGCAGGCCGAGGTTTTCCGGCTGGGTGTTGTTGTGGATGTGGTACTGGAAGGCGTAGGGATTGTCGGCGCTGAAGCCGCGCCCGGTGCGCAGGTGCGCTGGCTTGGGCGGATTGTCGCGCAGCTGCGCGTCGTGGAACGGGAAGTTGATCGAGTCCAGGCGGAAGCCGTCGACGCCGCGGTCCAGCCAGAACTTCAGGTTGTCCAGCTGCGCCGCGCGCACCTCGGGATTGTGGAAATTCAGCTGCGGCTGCGACGACAGGAAATTGTGCAGGTAGTACTGGCCACGGCGCGCTTCCCACGTCCACGCCACCCCACCGAAGATCGACAGCCAGTTGTTGGGCGGGGTACCGTCCGGCTTCGCGTCGGCCCAGACGAACCAGTCGGACTTCGGGTTGTCGCGGTCCTGCCGGCTCTCCTGGAACCAGGCGTGGTCGACCGAGCAATGGCTGAGCACCTGGTCGATCATCACCTTCAGGCCCAGCGCATGCGCCTTCTCCAGCACCCGGTCGAAATCGGCCAACGTGCCGAACAGCGGGTCGACGCCGCGGAAGTCGGCGATGTCGTAGCCGAAGTCGGCCATCGGCGAGGTGAAGAATGGCGAGATCCAGATCGCGTCCACGCCCAGCGAGGCGATGTAGTCCAGGCGCGCCAGGATGCCCGGCAGGTCGCCCACACCGTCGCCATTGGTGTCCAGGAAGCTGCGCGGGTAGATCTGGTAGATCACCGCGCCGCGCCACCAGTTCTGTCCAGCCATTCCCGCTCCACGCCCCTGCAACCAGCCCGGACTATGCCGCGCGCCACCGCGGCTGCGGCACTGGCGATGCGTGAATACGTTTACATGCACGGGGTGATGGAAGCGGTGCGGTATATCTACCCCGCCGCCGGTTCCGGCCGGCCACCGCGCGCACAGGGGACCGCATGCCCACCACCGGCACCAACGCCAAACCGCAGCTGTCGTTCTGGCAGATCTGGAACATGTGCTTCGGCTTCCTTGGCATCCAGTTCGGTTTCGCCCTGCAGAACGCCAACGTCAGCCGCATCTTCCAGACCCTGGGCGCGGAAATGGATTCGCTGCCGGGCCTGTGGATCGCCGCGCCGCTGACCGGCCTGCTGGTTCAACCGGTGATCGGCTACCTGTCCGACCGCACCTGGACCGGGCTGGGCCGGCGCCGGCCGTACTTCCTCGCCGGCGCCCTGCTCGCCTCGCTGGCACTGCTGTTCATGCCCGACTCGCCGACACTGTGGATCGCCGCCGGGCTGCTGTGGGTGCTGGATGCGTCCATCAACGTGTCGATGGAACCCTTCCGCGCCTTCGTCGGCGACCAGCTGCCGGTATCGCAGCGCGCCAAGGGCTATGCGATGCAGAGCTTCTTCATCGGCATCGGCTCGGTAGTGGCCAGCCTGCTGCCGTGGATACTGGAGAAATGGGGCGTGGCCAATACCGCCGGGCCCGGCGAAGTGCCGGACACCGTGCGTTATGCCTTCTATGCAGGCGCAGGCGTGCTGCTGGGCGCGATCGCGTGGACGGTGTTGCGCACCCGCGAATATCCGCCGGAAGCGTTGCACGCCTTCGACCAGGCGCCGCCGCTGGATCGCGCGCCGCTCGACCGGCCGCGCGCTACCCGCTTCGGCCTGCTGTGGCTGGCGGTGGGCGCGCTGGGTCTTGCCGGCGTGGCCTGGCAGGGCCTGCCGCGAGAGCTGTACCTGCTGGGCGCGCTGCTGGCCGCCTACGGCGTAGCCCTGCTGGCACTGAACACAGTGGGGCGCGACAACGGCTTTGCCCACGTCATGCACGACATCTACGCCATGCCGCACGCCATGCGCCGGCTGGCGGTGGTGCAGTTCTTTTCGTGGTTCGCGCTGTTCGCGATGTGGATTTACACCACCGCTACCGTCACCAGCGTGTATTACGGCAGCACCGACACCGCCTCGGCCGCCTACAACACCGGCGCCAACTGGGTGGGCGTGCTGTTCGCCGCCTACAACGGCTTCGCCGCGCTGGCGGCGATCGCGATCCCGTGGATGGCGCGCCGCTTCGGCCTGCGCGGCAGCCACCTGGTCAACGTGTCGCTGGGCGGGCTGGGGCTGGCCTCAATTCCGTTCATGCCCGACGAGAACTGGCTGCTGCTGTCGATGGCCGGCGTCGGCATCGCCTGGGCCTCGATCCTGTCGCTGCCGTACGCGCTGCTGTCCGACAGCGTGCCCGCTCAAAAGATGGGCGTGTACATGGGCATCTTCAATTTCTTCATCGTCATCCCGCAGCTGGTGGCGGTGGCCACGCTGGGCTACATCCTCAAGCACTTGTTCGCCGACGATCCGGCGAAGATCCTCGTGCTGGGCGGCGCCAGCATGCTCGTCGCCGGGGCCTGCGTGCTGCGCGTGCCCGAACCCATCGCCCACGCCTGAGGCCCGCCATGCGCCCGATCCGCACCCTCCTCGCCCTCGCCCTGCTCGCCGCCGCCAGCGGCTGCGCCAGCACTTCGCCGCCCGCCGCGCGTACCGCCAGCGACTACTACGGCACGCTGGAACCGTTCGCGCGCGAGGCGGTGTACTTCGTGGTGACCGACCGCTTCGTCAACGGCGACGCCGCCAACGACCAGCGCGGCCAGGGCACCTTCGACATCCCGCTGGCGCCCTGCAACGGCGTGGCCGGCAACATCGGCTACCTCGGCGGCGACTTCCGCGGGCTGGCGGACAACCTCGGCTACATCCGCGAAATGGGCTTCACCTCGGTGTGGATCACGCCCGTCGTGGACAACCCCGACGAGCCGTTCACCGGCGGCACCGCGCCGACCTGCGGTGGCAGCCTCGCCGACAAGGGCAAGACCGGCTATCACGGTTACTGGGGCGTGAACTTCCACGAACTGGACGAACACCTGCCCAGCGCCGGGCTGGACTTCCGCGGGCTGGCCGACGCCGTGCACGCCAAGGGCATGAAGCTGGTGCTGGACATCGTGGGCAACCACGGCTCGCCGGCGTGGGGGATGCAGCGCGACCAGCCCGGTTTCGGCAAGATTTACGACCGTGACGGCAAGCTGCTTGCCGACCACCAGAACCTGCCGCCGCAGCAGCTCGACCCCACGCGCAACCCGCTGCACCGCTTCTACAACAACATCGGCCCGGTCGATGGCGAGAAATACGCCAGCGGCAACCTCGCCCAGCTGTCCGACTTGGACGAACGCAACCCCGCGGTGCTGGACTATCTGGCGGGCGCCTACGAGCAGTGGATCGAACAGGGCGCGGACGCCTTCCGCATCGACACCATCGCGTGGATGCCGGATGCGTTCTGGCAGCAGTTCACCAGTCGCATCCGCGCGAAACATCCCGGCTTCTTCATGTTCGGCGAAGCCTTCGATTACAACGCCGCCACCATCGCCCGCCACACCCTGCCCGGCCACGGCGAAACCAGCGTGCTGGACTTCCCGATGAAGCAGGCGATGGAAGAGGCCTTCGGCCATAAGCAGGCCGGCTTCGAACGGCTGGCGCCGGCGTTGCACCTGACCGGCGGGCCGTATGCGAACCCCTACGATCTGGCCACCTTCTACGACAACCACGACATGCCGCGGATGGACGCCAGCGATGCCGGCTTCATCGATGCCCACAACTGGCTGTTCACCGCGCGCGGCATCCCGGTGGTCTATTACGGCTCCGAGATGGGCTTCATGCGCGGCCGGCCCGAGCACGGCGGCAACCGCAACTACTTCGGCGTGGAGGGCATCGCCGCGGCCAAGGCCAGCCCGATCCGCGCCGCGCTTGCGCGCATCGCCAAGGTACGCGAGGCCTCGCCGGCGCTGCAGCGCGGCCTGCAGGTCAACCTGGAGCTGCAGGGCACGCGCGCGGCGTTCTACCGGGTGTACCAGCACGCTGGCAGCGCGCAGATCGCGCTGGTGCTGCTCAACAAGGGCGATGCTGCGGAACGTTTTGCGATCGATTCGATGCTGCAGGCGGGACGCTGGACATCGGCACTGGATGGCGGCGTGGTCGAGATCGCTGCGGGTGGGACGCTCGAAGCCAGCGTGCCGGCGCATGGCGTGCAGGTCTACCTGCTGGATGCGCCGGTCACCGACCCGGTGCTGGCGGCGGCGCTGGACGCGGCAATGGCGGGCGCGCGGCTGCCGCGATAGTCAGCCGCCGCTGGAGGCCCGCACCACCAGCGCGGGCTGCAGCATCGCGCTTTGCGCCGGCTGCTCGCGCACCTGCTGCAGCAGCGCCTGCACCAGCAGCTCGCCGGCCCTCGAGGTGTCCTGCACCACCGTGGTCAGTGGCGGGTTGGCATACAGCGCCATCGAGGTGCCGTCGAAGCCCACCACCGCCACGTCTTCGGGAATGCGCAGCCCGGCCTGCTTGAGCGCATGCATCGCGCCGATCGCGATCAGGTCGCTGGCGGCGAACACCGCGTCGAACGGCAGCGCGCGCGCCAGCAGCGCATTGGCGGCGTCGGCGCCGGCCTGTTCGGTGCTGTCGGCGTCCACCTGCAGCTCCGGCAGCATCGCCGCTCCGGCCTCGCGCAGCGCCGCGTCGCAGCCCTGGTAGCGGGCGAAGAACTCCGGAAAGCGGTTGGAAGCATCGCCGAGGAACGCGATCCTGCGTCGCCCCTGCGCCAGCAGGTGCCGGCCCGCCAACAGCCCGCCGGCGTGGTTGTCGCAGCCGATGGAAATCCCCGGCTGGCCCTGCTCCACCTGGCCCCAGCGCACGAAATGCGTGCCCTGCTCCACCAGCCGCGCCAACTTGGCCTGGTAGGCCAGGTAATCGCCGTAGCCCAGCAGGATCAGGCCGTCGGCCTTCATGCTGTCCTCGTAGTCGGCGTGCCAGTCGTCGGACAGCTGCTGGAAGGACACCAGCAGGTCGTGGCCGTGGCGGGCGCAGGCGCGGGTGATCGACCCCAGCATCGACAGGAAGAACGGGTTGATGTGCGAATCGTCCTGGGTGGGATCCTCGAACAGCAGCAGCGCCAGCGTGCCGGCGCGCTGCGTGCGCAGGCTGGAGGCGTGGCGGTCCACCTTGTAGTTCAGCTCGCGCACCGCCAGTTCCACCCGCCGCCGCGTCTCCGCGTTGACCAGCGGGCTCCCGGCCAGCACCCGCGACACCGTGGCCTGCGAGACCCCGGCGCGATGGGCGATGTCCAGCGAGGTAACCCGGGTTTTCTTGCGGGAGCGGCGCGCTTCAGTCATGGCCGGAGTGTAGCAACGGCTGCGCGCCCGCCGGCACGGACGGCCTATGCCGGAAGCTGCGGCTCCAGCTGTTCCTGTTCCAGGCGCAGCGGCCTTGCCTGCAGGGCGGAAGCCGCCTCATCCCAGCCGGCGCGGCGGGCCCAGGCGCACATCCGCGCGAGCTGCGCGGGGGTTGGCGTCGCGACCGCCGCGCAAGCCACGTCCGCCAATGCGTCGGGACTCATCCGCCACGGCTGCAGCTGGCGTCCGGCCGCCGCCGCGGTTTCCGCAAGCTTGGCGGCAATGCGGAATCCGCCTTCGTCGATATCGCCCCAATGATAGATCGGCAACTCCGGTGCAAGACAGGCAAGAATGCGGGCGTAGGCCGCGCGCCAGGCCGGCGACGGCATGCCGCCTGTGTACAGCAACAGGGCGTGTTGCGCACCGGCTGCATGGGTGGCGTCGTGGAAACTGGCCAGATTTTCGATGCTGACAAGGCAGCGAGCATCGGTAGCCAAAGCGCGTAGCTGCTCCACTGGCAGGCCAATGAAGGGCCGCGGCAGCGGCAGCACCGCCTCGCCCACCGTAGCCGAGCCGGTTCCGGCGAGCAGCAATGGTTGTGGTTCGCGACGCAGGCCCAGCATCGCCCAGACCTCGACATCGCAAAGATCACTGGTTGCCACCTCGCCGGTGACCAATAGTTCCAGCCAACGGGTGAGTTTCTCCAGCCGCTTGCTGTCACCGAACAGCCGCGCGCTCTCGCGGCGAAGAACCCGCTCTGCCCCGACATCGTCCAGACGCGCGGCAACCGCACCGGCGGCATCGGCCAAATCCAGCGCAGCTTCGGGGCCAGCACCGCGCAACTTGCGATTGCTGCGCCATGCGGCAAGCACTTCCTCCAGCACCGGGAAGCGCGCGCGCCACGGATCCAGTCGACTTTCGGCCGCATCCATGCGTTCGTCCAACAGGCTGACGCCAAGGTGCCTCGCCAATGCGGCTACATCGCACACGCTCAGCCGCAGCAGCTTTGTGCCATCTCCGCCATGCACGTCGCGTTGCACTCGCACTGCGCCGGCGCGTTCTGCCAGGCCGATACGAGCGTGGAAGGTTTCAAATTCCGCCAACGTACGCAAGGCGATGGATTCATCGATGCGAACCATGTTGATGGCGACGGGACGGTTATCGCCGCGTCGCCGCGCACTCTCCGCGCGGCGCAGCAGGCGTGCCAGCAGCGCGTCCGCCGAGCCCGCCGCGCTCACGCCTCGCCCTTGCCGGCGGCGATGCGCGCGGCCTCCTCGGCCAGCAGCTGCGGGTGCAGGTCGAACTGGTCGGAGAGCAGCAGTGCCCGCGCCGCTTCGCCGACTTCGATGCGTTCGGCCTGCAGCAGGTCGCCGTCGCGGAACAGTTCGATGTAGCTGTCCAGCACGCCGGACAGCGTGCCCTGTGCGGTGTCGGGCGCCGCCAGGACCAGCTGCAGGCCCAGCGAACGCAGGTAGTCGACGGTGGCGCGTGCGTTCTGCGCGTCGATCTTGTCGCCGAATTCGTCCAGCAGGATCAGGCCCAGCCCGCCCGGATGCGCCGCGCTCTTGCCGTAGGCGGCGGCCAGCGCGGCGCCGGCGATCACGTACAGCGGCGCGCGGTGTTCGCCGCCCGAGCCCGAACGCATGCGTTCGGACAGCGAGCCGATCACCTTGTCGTCCTGGCGGATCTGCACTTCGAAGCGGAAGAAGCGGCGGTAGTCGTCCAGCGCCGAGGCGGCGCCGCGCTGCGCGGCGTTGTCCTCGATCAGTTCGCGGAAGGCGGCCGGCACTTCGCCGGCGCTGCCGAACAGTCCGTCTTCGCCCCCGACGTCGGCCACCCGCTGGATGAAGCGGTGCAACTCGCGGTATTCGGGCGCCACCTCGTAGTGGAACTGGTAGCGCTCGTTGTTGGAAAACGCGGGGCTGGCGCGCAGGGTGCGGTTGAGCGTGCCGATCTGGTACTTCAGCTTGCTGAAGTTGTCGTACAGCGCCGAGGCGACGTTGCTGCGGAAGGTCTCGGTGGCGGTGGCGTAGGCCTCGTCGGCCTGGCGCTGGTAGTTGGCCAGTTCGGACTCGCGCAGCTGCGCCAGTTCCTTCGCCAGAAGGCTGCGCGCTGCGCGCCAGTCTCCGGGGGCCAGCGCCAGCGCCAGCCCGTGGTCCTTGGCGTACTGCGACAGCGTGCCCCAGGCCTCGGGTTTGAGGTTGTCCAGCTGGCGGTCGCTGTCCCTCGCGCGCTCCTCGCAGCGCGCGCCGCGCTCTTCCAGCGCGGGCCACTTGGCGTCCATTTCCTCGCGCAGGCGTTCGACCCGGTTGGGATCCACGTCGGCATCGCGGAAGGCTTCCACCGCACGCCGCGCGACCAGGTCTTCCTGGCCGCGCAGGCCGTCCAGCAGGCGTTGCGCGGTCGTTTCCGCGCCTTCGTCCAGCGCCACCCTGCCCAGTAGCGCGTCGCGCCGGCTGCGACAGGAGGCCAGTTGCTCTGCCAGCTCGCGCAGCTGCTCCGAAGCGCGCAGCAGATCGGGGTTCTGCGCGGCCTCGCGGCCCTCCTGCGCGTCGCGGTAGCGGCGCAACACCTGACGGTGTTCGAGCGCCGCATCGTGCAGTGCCTGCGCCAGCGCTTCGGGATCGGCCAGCGGTGCCAAACCGCGCTGGCAGGCATCGGCGCGGCGCAGCGCCGGTTCAAGCTCGCGCAGCTCGCGCTCGGCGGCGTCGATGTCCTCGCGCAGCACGCGCAGGCGCGCGCGATTGTCGCTGGCGCCGATCTTCAGCTCGTCGGCCGCGGGCAGGCGCCGGCGCTCGATGCTGCCGCCCTTGGCCAGCAGGCCGTCGCGGGTCAGGCCCTGGCGGCTGGCGACCAGTTCCGCTTCGCTGTCCACGCAACGCAGTTCGCCGAGGGTGCGGCGCAGGAACGCCAGCGCCTCGGCATTGTCGCCCTCCAGCAAGGCGGCAACGCTGCCGGGTTTGGGGTCCTCGCCACCGCGCCGCGCCGCGCTGGACAGCGCCAGCTTGACGCCGTAAACGCTGCGCCCGCCGCTGAGCGCGCGATACAGCTTCACCGCGCGCTCCTCGTCGGCGGCCGGAATCAGCAGCGCCTCGACGTTGCTGCGCAAATAGGCTTCGATGGCGCCCTGCCAGGCCGGATCGCGCACCCGCACCAGGTCGCAGACCGGGCGCGCGGCAATGCCTTCGTCCTGCAGGTAGTGCATCAGCCGCACCACGTCGGGATGCAGCTCCGCCTTGCCTGCGGCGAGGCGCTTCTGGTTCTGCCGCGCCGCGGCCAAGCGGCCCTGCACCGCGTCCACCCCGGCATGCAGGGCGCGGGCGTGGCCGTCGACGGCGGCGATCAGCGGCTGCGCGGCGGCCAGCGCCTGGTGCGCCTCGGCGAACAGCGCGGCGGGTTGCCACGGCAGTTCGGCATCGACCGGCAAAGCCGCCAGCGCGTCATACCAACGCTGCCAAGCCGCCTGCGCCTGCGCCAGCGCGGCCGCGTCCAGCGCGGGAAGCTCGAGCCTGGCGGCCGCCTGCCACTGCTCGCGCACCATGCCGACGCTGCGGGTGAGTTCGCGCTTGAGCCGCGCCAGCTCGCCGCGGTCGCGCCCGGCCAGCTCGTCGATCTGCGCCTGCTCGCCGTAGCCGGCGCTGCCCTGCAGGCGCGCCTGGGCTTGCGTGTGCGCGTCCTCGATGGCCGCCTGTTCACTGCTGGCTTCGCCCAGCGCGCGGCGGGTGTCGGCCAATTGGCGGGTCGCCGCTTCACAAGCCGCCTCGGCCTGTTCCACCTGTTCCGACAGCAGGTCGCGCGCGTATTCCGCGGCCAGTGCGCGGCAGCTGGCGGCGCGGGTGGCCTGCTGGGCGATCTTCTCGTACTGCGCGTCCACGCCCTCGGCCGCGGCGATCCGCGCCACCACCTGTTCGATCTTCTCCTTGAGCTGGCGGAAGGTATCCAGCAGCGCGTGGAAACGGGCGATGTCGGTCGGCCGGTCCTCGGCCACCAGCGTGCGCACGAACAGGTCCACGTCCTCCACCCGCTGCAGGTTCAGCGCGTTCTGGAACGCCTTGCGGTAGGCGCTGACATCGGGCTGGCCGGCGGGCGCGGCGCGCAGGCGCAGCAGCAGGTCCTTGAGGAAGCGCTCGCTGCCGGCGTGCAGCTCCGGCCCCGCGCCGCTGCCGGCGTCGCGGCAGCGCTTCGCCAGCAGCTCCTTGAAGCCGCCCCAGGCCAGCGGCAGGTCGCGGCCGTTGGCGCGTTCCAGGTGGTCGTCCAGCGTCAGCGCCACGCCCGGCACGATGTACTGGCCGTAGACGCGGTGCTCGGGCTCGTCGGCACTGGCCCCCAGCGCGATGCCGGCGGTCAGAGGCAGGCCGCTGTCCTGGTCGCGGAACACCAGGCTGATGTAGGTGGTGGCGGTGCGCCGCTTGCGCCCTTCCTCGCCGCTGCGCCAGGTGCCCAGGCAGTAGTCGCGGATCGAGCGGGCGCGGGCGCTGCCGCCGGCCTGGGCGTTGAAGCGGATGCGCGAGCGGTCGCCGCCCAGCAGCACGACCTGCAGTGCGTCCAGCAGCGCGCTCTTGCCGGCGCCGTTGGGCGCGATGATGGCGCTGGTGGGCGACAGCTCCAGCGTCTGCGCCTCGAACAGGAAGAACTGCACCAGGTGCACGCGCTCAAGCAGCTGCATCGTCGTCCTCCATGCCCGCGACTTCGGCGTCGTCGGCCTCGTCGTCGCGGTTGTGCTGGTCCAGCCGCTGCAGCCAGGTCTCGCCCACGATGTCCACGATGGCCGGGCGCACGCGCAGGTGGAACGGCTGCGGGTCGTCCGGTTCGGAGTCCACCAGCCGCGCCACGCCCCAGCGCCTGGCCGTGCGCGCCAGCGCGCGCAGCGTGCCGACTTCCGGCATCGGCCGCGCAATCAGTGCCTGATAGGCCTCCTGCAGCTCGGGCAGCTCCACCACCACCTCGCCCAGTTCCTCGATGTTGCCCTGCCGCGCCGCCGCGTCGTAGCGCTGGCGCAACACCAGCAGCAGCAGGGTTTCCTCCAGCGTCACCGGCACGCCCTCGGCGTGCGCCGGCAGCGCGACGACGTATCGGTAATGCGCGTTGCGCTCCAGCCGGATGCCCAGCGGCGCCAGCGCGGCCACGTAATCGTCGAAATGGTCCTCCACCAGGTGGTAGGCGGTGCGCGTGCCGCGGTCGCTGGCATACAGCACCTGCTCGGTGACCAGGCGATAGGCGGCGCGCTCGAAATCCGCCACCGCGTGGATGCCGTTCGAGAGTTGCGAGAGGACGTTCCAGCTGCGTTTCATGCGGTCTTTCGGATGCGGTGGATGGCGAAGCGCGGGGCGCGCAGGTAGCCGTTGTCGTTGCGCTCGCCGGCGTCGACGAGCTCCACCCGGAAGCCCTTGGCAAGCCGGGTCAACGGGTCGTCGCGGCGCAGGCCGCCGATGCGGTGGCTGCGCAGGGCCAGGGTGAGCAGGGTCTGGTAGGCGCGCAGGTCGGCGATGCTGTCGATGGCAAGCTCGGCGGAGTCCACCCGCCCGTCCGCTGGCAAGTGGCGGCCGACGTAGCGGGCCATGTCTTCCGCCGTCACCAGCCGCGCGCGCTTGATCCGCCGCAGCAGCGCCAACCGCGCCTGCTGTTCGGGCGTGGGCCGGGCCACGGCATTGGCGCTGCGGGCGATGGCGGCGGGCTTGCGCCGCGGCGGGCGCAGCTGCTCCTCGTCCATCAATGCACCCGGCGCCACCGGCAGCCGCAGCGCATCGTCCGGCGCCGCCAGTGCGCCGCGGATCGCGCGCGCAAGCAGCACATCGAGCTTGGCCGGCGCGCGCAGGCGGTAGTCGAGGAACGCCAGCGCGCGGCGATTGGCCTGACGGATGTCCTCGTCCAGCCGGCCCAGATATTCGTCGATGCGTTCCAGCTCGTGCAGCCGGCGCAGGCTGCGCGCCAATCGCGCCTCGGCCCGCCCGGCGTCGCCCGAGGTCAGGTGCTCGGCGTACCAGCCCAGCACCGCCGCGCGCCGGTCGCCGGTCTCGATCTCGCGCGCCATCCCGAGGATCGCGCCGCGCCGCGCCAGCGGGTGGTCGGCCTTGTGCAGCTCGGCGTAGTCGCCGACGAAGAAGCTGGACACGTAGCGCTCGAACCACAGCCGTGCGAACTGCGCGGTGCTCTCGGCGCGCGACAGCTCGGGCATCAGGTCGCGCACCTTCAGGCTCATCGAACTCAGCGACACCAGCAGCCGCCGCGCCTGGTCGGCGGCTTCGTCCAGCGCGTCGCCGCCGGCCCGGCCCTCCACCACCTGGCGCAGCTGCCATTCGATCGAGCGGACCTTCACCGACACGAAGGTCGGCCCGTGCTCGGCGAACTCCACCAGCGTAGCCAGGAACTGCGCCACCAGCGGCGGCATGCTGACCATCTCGCGCGCGCCCACCCGCTCCTGGCGCAGCCAGCCGGCCGCGCGGAAACGCTCGTGGATCGCGTTGGCGCGGACATTCAGCGGCGCGTCCGGTGCCTGCCCGTCCTCGTCCTCCCACGGATCATCGCTGAGCAGGTAGCGCTCGATGGCGGCGGTGATCTCGCGGCGCTGGAACCCGATCGGCGGCGCCAGCGGCGCGTCCGGCCCGAAGAATTCGTCGTACAGCCGGCACAGCAGCGCCCAGTGGTGCTGCCGGTTGGCCGAGGCCAGCGGACCGAAAAGGCCGGCCGGCACCAGCTCGAACAGGGGCGCGCTTGCTTGCATCGTGTGTACCGCCCTCCCGTTCCATGCCCGCCGCGCACCACGGCGGCGCGGACGCGATCCCATCCAGTGCCCGCGATTATCCCCGATCCCGGCCCCGCGACCGGCTGCCCTGCCGGCGCGAACTGCCTGGCGCGGCAATGCTTGATGGGCGGCCCTGCTGTCCTTATCACCGGCCCGGAGTTATGGTCATGCTGGCAGAGCTGTTGCACCCCGCCTCAAACTTGACAGCGTCAAGGACAGCATCCATGAAGATCCTCATCGTCGACGACGACCCCTTTCTTCCCCGGCTTCTGGACATCCAGCTGCGCAACCTGCGGCTGAAAGACCGCGGCTTTACCGGGGTGACTTCGCTGGACCGGGTCAGGCCCGCCATCGAACTGCTGGCCAACGCGGATCACGACGTCGGGCTGCTCTTCTGCGACCTGGTCATGCCCGAAATCGACGGCATCGAGTTCCTCAGGCACCTGTCCGACATCGGTTTCCGCGGCGGCGTGGTGCTGCTCTCTGGCGCGGGCGCGGCCACGCTGAAGACCGCTTTTGCGGTGGGCAAGGCGTATGGGCTGAACATGGTGGCGTACGCCGAAAAGCCGGTACCTCCCGATGTGCTCACGCACCTGCTGCAGGCCTACCGCGGCGATGCCGCGCCGAGTCCAATGATCGACGCGGATGACATCCGCAGGGTGCTGGCGATGCACCAGGCGCGCATCCTCTACCAGCCCATCATCGATGTCGCCAGCGATCGGCCGGCGGGGTTCGAGGCGTTGGCGCGACTGCCGGTGCCCGGCGGGCGACTGGCGCTGCCGAACGAGTTCCTGCCGGCCATGCAGGCGGATGGCGTGGCGCAGCTGGATTGGCAGGTCCTCCTGCACGTCGCATCCGACCTGTCGGCAGTACGCGGGCTGGTCGAGGAAGCGTTCGTGAGCGTGAACGTGTCCGCGGCCCTGGCTGGCACGACGGATTTTCCCGATCGTCTCTCCGAGCTCCTGGTCACCGCCGGCGTGCCTGCAGCTGCCCTGAGGATCGAAATCCAGGAAGCGGATCTGGGGTCAAGCCCGAACACCACCCTCCTCGCCAATCTGGCAAGGCTTGCGATGCAGGGCGTCGGCCTGGCCATCGACCGGTTCGGCAGCGGCGGCTTGGATTCCGCGGCCCTGGGCAGCACGCCCTTCGACGAGGTGAAAATCCGCATCGGAGCGCACACCGGCACCTCGGACGCGGTGGCCGAGCAGGAAGGCTTCAACGCCATGGCGACGCTGGCCGCAAACCAGGGGCTCCGCTGCACGGCCGTTGCCATCGAGTCGCCCGAGCAGTGGCAGGCCTGCACACAACGGGGCTGCTCGCGCGCGCAGGGGTTCCTGATCTCACCCGGCCTGCCCATCGCCGAACTCGGCCATTGGCTGGCGGACTGGGCGCAACGCCCATCGCCCGCGACCGCGGCCGGGCCCTGACGCCGCGCCGAACACAGGCGATGCGGCAATGACCAGGGACGCCGACAGCCAGGGCCTTGTGCCGGCGGCGCAGCGTCCGGCGGCCAGCTGTTCGCCGGGAGCGCCGGTTTCCGCGCAGCAGATCGCAGCGGCCAGCCAAGACTGCATCGTCGTGCTGGACGCCGAAGGCAGGATCGTCCAGGTCGAAGGTGCCGCCCGCGACATGCTGCGCGTGCCCGCGGGACAGGAGCCGGCCGGCGGCAGCTGGTTCGACCTGTGGAGCGCCGATGAGGGACATGCGGCCCAGGCCGCGCTTGACCAGGCCCTGGCCGGTGAAGTCGGCCGGTTCCGGGCCTTCGTGCGGCGCTGGGACGGAAGCTTCGCCTGGTGGGACGTGCAGACGAGTCCACTGGGGGCCGACCCGTCGCCTCCCGGCCAGGTCCTCGCCGTGGCCAGGGAAATCACCGGCCAGCACGACGCGGAGCTGCGCACCCAGGCACTCGCCGCGGATCTCGCGCTGCGGGTGAGGCAACACCAGGGCGCACTGGCCGAACTCAACGAAAAGGAGCAGGAACACCGCGCCCTTCTCGACAACCTCAACGACTGCGTCATTTCCATCGATCAGGCCGGCACGATCCGCAGCGCCAATCCCGCGGTGAGCCGGATGCTCGGCTACCGGATCGACGAAGTCGTGGGCCGCAATGTCTCGATGCTGATGACGGCAGAGGATCGGATGCGATACCGCGGCTTCCTGCGGCTGCAGGCCTCGCGTGCCGGAACAGCGCCGGCCTTCGATGCGCACTCGGTGCGGGCGATCCACAGGTCCGGGAAGACGGTGCCGCTGGAGCTGTCGATCAGCCAGTACAGCGCGCACGGGGAGCGCTTCTTCATCGGCACCCTGCGCGACCTGAGCGAACGCGAACGGCTGATCCAGGACCTGACGCGGGCGCGGGTGGAGGCGGAACAGGCCAATCACGCGAAGTCGGCATTCCTTGCCGCGATGAGCCACGAGATCCGCACGCCGATGAATGGCGTGATCGGCATGATCGAGGTGCTCGCGCACAGCGCACTGAACGACACGCAGACCGATGCGGTACAGACCATCCGCGAATCCGCGTTTTCGCTGCTGGGCCTGATCGACGAGATCCTGGACTTTTCCAAGATCGAAGCCGGCCACATGCAGCTGGAATGCGAGCCGGTCAACCTTCGCGACCTGGCCGAGCAGGTATGCGACAACCTGTTGCCGGTTGCCCGGCATCGTGGCACGCAGCTCTCGCTGTACGTGGACCCGTCGCTTCCCGCCTGGATCTACACCGACCCGGTGCGGCTGCGGCAGGTGCTGGTGAACCTGATGGGCAACTCCATCAAGTTCAGCCCCAGCGGGAGCGACAAACAGGGCCGGGTCGAGGTGCGGATGCATGCGCTGTCGGATTCCTATTCGATCTCGGTTTCCGACAACGGCATCGGCATGTCGGACGAGGTGATCGCCGGGCTGTTCAGCCCGTTCAAGCAGGGCGAAGCCTCTACCACCCGCCGTTTCGGCGGCACCGGCCTCGGGCTTGCGATCTGCAAACGCCTGGTCGACCTGATGGGCGGGAGCATCAAGGTCTCCAGCCGGCTGTCGATCGGGTCCACCTTCGCCGTGTTCCTGCCGATGGCGCGGGTGGACGCCGTGGAGGAAGACGCCAAGGCGCTGCGGCTGGACGGCATCACCTGCGTCCTTGCAGATGGCGACGTGGATGAACTCATCGACATCGGCGACTATCTGCGGGCGGCGGGCGCCGACGTCATCGGCCCGGTGGACGACCTGGACGCGTTCCTGTCCGAATCCCCCTCACAACGCGTTGCCATCGAGGGCATCGCCAACCGTGCCGAGCAGGGCCGATTGCTGGAGAACGCCCGCGCCAGATCCGGCACCCAGGCCAGGGTCATCATCACCCGCGGCAACCGCAGGGCACCGCGCCTGGAAGCCGAGGGCATCGTGTCGCTGGACAGCAACATCCTCAGGCGCGATGCGTTGATCCGCGCGGTGGCCGCCGCGACCGGCCACTTCACCATCACAAAGCCGGCATGGATTCCTGCGGCGCCCTCGCGGACGAAGCCCGCCCTGCCGCCGAGCGTCGCGGCGGCGCGCGCGGCGGGCCAGCTGGTGCTGGTGGCCGAGGATGACGCCATCAACCAGAAGGTCATCCTGCGCCAGCTGGATATCCTGGGGTACGCCGCGGAAGTGGCGGGCAATGGCGAGGAGGCCCTGGCGCTGTGGCGCAAGGGCGGTTTCGGCATGCTCATCACCGATCTCCACATGCCGCTGATGGACGGCTACACGCTGGCCCGCAGCATCCGCGAAGAAGAATCCGGCGACGGGCGGATGCCGATCATCGCGTTGACCGCGAACGCACTGCGCGGCGAGGCCGCAACCGCCTTCGCCGCGGGCATGGATGACTACCTGACCAAACCGCTGCGGCTGAAACAGCTGGAGGCCGCGCTGGAAAAACATCTGGCGGACAGCGCCGGCGCCGGCGCCGCACCCGCCGCCCCGGCGCCGCCCGCGCACGCCAGCGACGGCCCCATCATCGACTTGGCCGTGCTGAGGAACCTGATCGGCGACGACGAGGCCGCGATCCAGGAGCTGCTGTCGGCGTACTGCACGATGGCGCCGCCGTCGATCAAGGACATGCTGGCGATGGCCCGCGTGCGGGACTATGCGCGGGCCTCCGCCGAAGCCCACCGGCTGAAGTCCTCATCGCGCGCGATGGGCGCCGCGCTGATCGCGGACCTCTGCGCCGACATCGAAGACGCCTGCCGCCGCCAGGACGCGGGCGGCCTGGACAGCTGCGCGAGCCGGTTGGCCGACGCCCTTGCCCAGCTGCATGACGAACTCCCCGTCCTCCTCGCCACACGGCGCATGGATCCGGGAAGCGAACGCTAGAGCAGCGCGGAAAACCGCTGCCGCCCAGAAGGGCTGGAGAATCCAAACAGGGCAGCGTCATTCACATCGACCTTGCAAACGAACTATTCGCGTAGCCCCGCTCCCGTGTCGTACCCAGAAGGCTCAAACCATCGAAAGGCCGCGTGCCTGCGTCTGCACGCGCTCCTGTTCATGGGGTAGCGATGACTGGGCCACGCGCTGCCCTCGTTGCTCGCTGAACGCATAACTGGCTTCGACCGCATGCGGCAATGACGGAGCGGGCTGCGAGACATCGGTAATCGCGCTGCGTCCGGGGAAGTTGCCCGATATGTAAAGCGCGTTGCCATTCAAACCCATGAGGCGGATGTCGCCGGGACCATGGATGCCGGCCCGCTTCGCCTCGGCCATGCTCCGTGACACGATGTCGTCATCGATGCGCGCCGGGACGGCAGCACGGATATGAGCGAACAACACCCTGTCCTCAGGGCTCAGGCGCGCAAGCGCTTCCGTCTGCTCAGCGCTGCGCGCACCCGCCGGCGTCGCGGCATGGTGTGGCGAGCTGGCCTCCAGCCATCGGCTGGAACTCTGCTCGATGTTGTCGCGGATGGCTGCGCTGCCGGGGATGGAAAAGCGCTTGCCGGGCTCCGATGCGAAATGCCGCTCGATCACGTGGATCTGCCCATCGCGGCCAAGCTCCACATGGGTGATGCCCTGTCCGCGCTCGGCGGCTTCGGCCGCAAGACGTGCCGCCAGTACTTCGCTGTGCGCACCGGAGGTGATTCTGCTGCTCCCTTCCATGCGACGCACCGCGTCCAGCGCGTCGGCAAAGGCGTGGTGCCCTGGATGCCCCGCATGGCGGATGTCGGCAGGCGCCTGCAGCGCAGGCGCGAAGTCAGTGGGAAGGCTGCGCGTGAGCGAAGCTCGCCCTGGCAGGTCGGTGTCAGCCGGCTCCCGCTGTGCAATGGTCCGCGGGCTCTGTGCGATCTCCCGGTAGGGGTCGTCCGGATGGAACTGCCCCGCCTTTTCCTGCCGTTCCAGACGCAGCTGCCGGGCGTCGTTGAGTTCGCGCAGCGTGCGCGGGTCGGTGACGGTCTGGATTACCGGCAAGCCTCCCTGACTGAGCTCCGTGATGGAAGACCAACTGCGGTCGCGTGGACTGTAGCGATAGTGGAAAGCGTCCCCGCCAATGACATTCGGGTTGACCGCGTCGCGGCTGTCTTTGGCCATGAGGGTGGCCACGCCGAGTCTTGCCGTATAGCCAGCCGCCTCGGATACCGGCATGTAGCGCCGAATGGCGTTGACCGTGTCTCCGCCGCGCGACAGCCCCTTCCACGAGTTGTCCAGCATGTTTGACCAGACATGTTCTGCGGCCTGCTCACCGCCCTGTTTGCGCGCGGCTTCCAGCAGACGACGAGGGGTCCAGGCGTCGCGTTCGAGGTTGCGATCGGTGAACGTCTTGTCGTGTACGCGCTGAACGTCCTTGACTGGCAGATTCAGGGCCGCTTTTGGGTTGCCGTTGTCCTCCAGTTGTATGCGTCTGCGTTCAAAGTCCTCCCTGATGAGCTGTTGGCCGAAGGCTTCCCACTCGCGCTCGCTCAGCCTGCGCCCGCCGTTGTGTTGCGCATAGGCATTGGCGACGGCACCGGGCATGTTGTCGTTGCGGACAACGCCCAAGGCCAGCAATCCGTACCCATCGTTGCCCGGCAGTTGGGCGAGGTAATTCCAGTAAAGCTCACGGTTCTCAGCTTTGTACGCATAGTGCTTGAGGATGTTCAAATCCTTCCGCGTCAAACCGCTCATGGTTTGTCACCATTGCGTTCGGTGCCGATGTAGTACCGATCCATCAGTGCCCGGTAGCGCGCTTCGATGCGTTGCCACTCATGCATCACGACGCGAGGATAGTCCACGACTAACATCACATCATAGCTTGGGATCGAGAATGTATGCGTGCATAGCGCTACCCGCGGGTTGCCGTCTTTGACCAAGGTGTCGCCCTGAATGACCAAGCCATCTGGCTTGGCTAGCGGATCACAGCGCATGCGGGTCAACACATGACCTTGCGCATCCCGGCGCAGATACCAATCCTTGATATTCCATGGATCCGCGGGCAATCCGTACCGATCGCGCTGCCCTTCAGTCAGCTTGAGATAGCGCGCCTTGTCCTCTTCGCTCACCACCCAGCGCTCGAGACCCAGTACGTCGTCCACGCGGGTGCGATACTCGATGTTGTCCGTTGGATCCTGGCGCAGGATCGGGTCATTCGACCCGGTACGCAACGAGCTGTCCATCGCGTTCTGCAAAGGCCGTTTATCGATGTAGTCCAGGTTGGCTACTACCAGATGCGCCTGCTGCAGGGCGTTCGTGGTGCGCGTCCAGCCCGGCGGTGCCGCTTCCAGCTTGGGCCACACCAGTTCCAATATCGCTCCGCCCTGGAAATCCGGACCGATCTGATCGGTGAAGTAGTTGGCCGGGATCATGAAGCGGTGCGGCCCCAACTTGGTCAACTGCGGCTCGTTGGTATAGGTGAAATTCCCGTCGGTGGGGCCAACAATCAGCGGCTCGTTCATGGAGGTCATTCGGGGTTTGCTTTGGGGGGGCACGGCGTCGGCGGCGCAGGCGGCAAGAATCGCGGCTGCAACCAAGGTGATGAGAATCCGTGGCGGTTGGGGCAGAACTCCGTTCCAAGATAATCCGTTCATGGTTTGTCACCATTGCGCTCAGTGCCGATGTAGTACCGATCCATCACTGCTCGATAGCGCGCTTCGATGTGCTCCCACTCATGCATCACGACGCGGGGATAGGTGACGTTGAGCGACACACCGTATTTCGGAACAGAGAACGCGTGCGAACATAGAGCTACCCGGGTGGTGTCCTCTCGGATCAAGGAATCATTCACGATGATCAAGCCATCAGGCTGGGTCGCCGGAGCGCACTCTATATGGGTCAGTACATGACCATGCGAATCCCGCCGCAGATACCAATCCTCGAAATCCCAGGGATCTGCGGGCAATCCGTAACGATCGCGCTGCCCTTCGGTCAGCTTGAGGTAGCGCGTCTTGTCTTCTTCGCTGACCACCCAGCGTTCCAGGCCCAACACGTCTTCCCTGCGGGTGCGGTAATCGATGTTGTCCGTTGGATCCTGGCGCAGGATCGGATCCTCTGAGCCGGTGCGCAACGAGCTGTCCATGGCGTTCTGCAATGGCCATTTGTCGATGTAGTCCAGATTTGCTCGTACCAGATGCGCCTGTTGCAGGGCATTCGTGATCCGCGTCCAGCCCGGCGGGGCCGCTTCCAGCTTGGGCCACACCAGTTCCAATATCGCTCCGCCCTGAAAGTCCGGACCGATCTGATCCGTGAAGTAGTTGGCCGGGATCATGAACCGGTGCGGCCCCAACTTGGTCAACTGCGGCTCGTTGGTATAGGTGAAATTCCCATCGGTGGGGCCGACGATCAGCGGCTCGTTCATGGCGGTCATTCTGGGTCGGTTTCTGGGCGGTACGGCGTCGGCGGCGCAGGCGGCCAGCAGCGCAATGACGACGCTGATCATGAAGATGCGTGAGGCTGGGAGCATTGAGATCATCGCGGGGCGGGAAATAGAAAATTGATTGATGCGCGCTACGACTGCACCTGATTGAAAATGGCGCGTGAAGGAAAATGGGCCCGGTTTTCCGGGCCCATGGCCACTTTTATTGACCGGCCGGTTGCAATGCCGGCTGTTGCTGGCGCCTCTGCTCCTGCTCGGCGGCCTGATGCAGGCGCTGGGCCGACTCGCGTGACAGTTGCTCGCTCATGGCCTGGAACCCAGGGGTGGGCGCGTCCAGATCCACGCGTGTCGCCGTGCCAATCGTGGTGCCGCGCACCAGCAGGGCGCCGTTGTCCAACTGGACGATATCGCGCAGCTTCGAGGCGTCAGTGATGCCATTCACCGTAGCTTGCCCAACCACGTTGGCGATCACCTCCCGCCGCGTACCGGCTGGCAGTTGACTGGCGATCGCCTGATATAGCCCGTTGTTGGGGTGCGCTCGCTCGGACAGCAGGGGGTGCGCGACACTTCGCTCCAGCGCCGCCAGGGTCTTGGGTCCGGCGATCCCGTCCACCGCCAGGCCGTGTGCACGCTGGAACTCGCGTACGGCGTTCTCGGTGTTGACACCAAAATTGCCGGTACCGCGCAGTTGATAGCCGTCCTTTCCGTCATATCCCAATGCACTCAGGCGCTGCTGCAGCTCAATCACCGCCCGGCCACTGTCGTTGCGATCAAGGACGCCACCACGCGCGCCTGCGCTCACGGGGGCGGCCTGCTGCGCGCGGCCGGTGACGGCCTGATTCTCAGACATCTGGTCACGCGACTCCACCTTGCCTTGCAACAGCCCACGCGCCTTTGCCAACGGGTCGCTGGCCACGAGTGTGTAGCTCGCAGGCACGCCCCGCAGGTACTCGGTCAGCGGCATGGTGTGTACTCCCTTGCTGCCGGAGGACTGGCTGGCCAGCAGGGCACCGCTCTGGGGATCCCGCACCACCATCACGATATGGTCGATGCCCTTCCAGTGTTCATGCCGCGTGCGGCCGCTGTCCACGCCAATCACCATGCCCTCTTTCAGGTCTGTACCGGCGCGGACCTGAGCGTCGTTGAGCAGGATCTTGGCGCGGTCGTAACCTAGCTTCACTATGCCGCCGGACCCAACCATGTGCGGATCCAGAATATCGGCTTTCGAAAATACGGTACGCCCGGCCTTCTTGTTAATCTCCTCCATGGTCGCGTTTTGCAGGTTGCTAACCCAGCCGGAGCAGTCGATATAGCCCTGTGACAGGTTCTTGCCGCTGACGCCCGCGTGATACAAACGATGTCCCGGAACATTGATTGCGTATTTCACATCGTCGTACTTCACACCCATCGCATACGCGGCAGTCAGCTGGATGCCTGGGCTCTGGCCAGTCCCCTCCTGCGATAACACCGGCTTGGCGACTGCCGCAACCTGTGCCGTGGGCCCACGAATCACCGACTCGGTTCCAACACGCAAGCCCTCGAACTGGCCGATACCGTCGGCGAGTGCAGAAATCTCGGTGGGCGTCATCTGGGAAATCTGCTTGCCCCGCAGGTTCACTCCACGGGCGTCACCAACCGCGTAGATCGCCCGCTCCTGCGCAGCATGATTGGTATTACCGGAATAATCGGCCGTCGAATACTTCGGCAACAATTCCCTGACAGTCAGGTCGCCATTGTTGGTCAGCAGCTTGATCTTGGCTGCCCGGCCCTGCTCGGGCGTTGCGAAAATGGCGTTGCCCCACTGATCAAGATCCACTACGCCGTCATAGCGGCGCTGCGCGGAGGCCAAGGCCTGTTCCCTGGACCGGGATACGTTGTGGGTCTGGTCGGCATCTCCCTTGTACTCGAACTTGAGATTGCCGGGGTTGTTATTGCGCCATGCAACCGTACCGCCATCGCGGACCACGATACTGCCGTCACTCATTTGGTACGTGCGGCGCTGGTCGGTGGGTAGCGTCACCCTTACGATCACGGGATCAGCCACGGACCACCTCCATCCGGGACAGTTCTTGCACTTCAAACTTCAGTTTCATCACCAGCTCCTGCTTGAACGGCCATGGCCGCGTGGGAGCCGACAGGGCGCGTCCTTGCGCCAGATACAGGCAGTCAGCAAGACAATACCAATTCACTTGTAGCGATAGTGCTTCTCTTCCTGGTCGTACACGTACACCGAGGTATCGCTGGCACCCACAGTCCGGATGCTGCCGGTCGCGTCGTCGATGGTCGTGCCCTTTTTGACCACCCGCAGCGTCGGCATTTTGCCGGGAGCAGGAACGACCTCAAATGTGCCGGACCATTTGGTGCAGTCGGCCTTGGGGTTGGTTTTGCAGAGCCGGGAATTGTCAACGCCGGTCAATACACTTCCGAGATAGCGCCACGCATGCTTGCGTTCTGCACTATCGTCAGGCAGATCGAATGAGAACAACGACATTTCGAAATCTTCGGAATCCCCGGCAAGTGAGGTTTGTACGGTGGGGATCGCGAGCAACAAACGCTTATCGTCAACCCTGTGCTCTACCATGAGGCGCGACGGATCAATCCGGATCTCGCGACCATACGAACCATACATCCCCACAGACCGTTCACCGCCCACGAATTTCCAAGGCTTCTCCGTACCAGGGCGAACCAGTTCGAAGGTCGCTGCCGAGAGCATTACACCCTCCGCTGGATCTTCAGGTTGAGGTGGGTTGCCATACTTGGCCGGGGTATCCTGCGCAAAAGCTGTATAGAACTGCCGCCCCCCAACGCGCAGCGCATGGTGTCCCCATACCGACACCCGCATGTGGTTGGCGATCTCGTAAGCGTGCGCGCCATCCCCATCCTGACCGTAGAGAAGATAGAGAATGGTGGGCACCGACGGCGGCTGCTCTTCCACCAAAGCGTTCGCATCTTCGTTCATGGCGTTTTCCATGACCCTTCCTTCTTGCTTTCCTGCGCCACGAACCCCGGACTTGGACGCCGCTTGCGTCGAAGCGGTATCGACGCGCCCAGCTGGCGCATCACAGGCACCCAGGGTAACCGCGAGCCCGACGGCGAATAAAATAGAAGCCAAGCGCATCTTCGCATCCCTCATATCCATCCCCTTCCAAACCGCAAGCATGGCTGGAGAACAGTCGCAACGGAGCTCCTGATTTACCCATGCTTATGTTGCAAGAGATATATCATTTCATCCAACCTTTCGGCCTAAAAAAACGAGACTAGCGCACACGCACAGGATAACTACAGCCCACGTACACCACCTCACAGCTTGGTCGACTATCCGAAGCACAATTTGACAGAAGCAGGTTACGTGTCGCCTCTGGGTCAGCCGCTCCGCCGGAGTACAAGCGACCGTAGCCGTTGACAATTCCCAAACATGAATTTCGAGTTTCCGCGATAATCTCACAACCCTTTCCACACTCCTCCAGGACCTTCCGCCTCGCAATTCTCCGACTTTCTTGGTCCTTGGTAGAAACAGTATTACCGTCCGCATCCCTGGCAATAGCACCGTAGCGGCTGCGCCATACTTCGGCGGGCGCCGCAATTTGTCTATTTCCGGCATTTGAGGGCGAGCCGCAGCTACCGTTGATAGGCGCCCCCATACCGCAAGGTCCCCGCCCAGGAGGCGGCGCTTGCGAGTTTGCGGGGAAAGTCGAGCCGAGCGCACCCACTAGTATCAGCGAACTCGTATAGACCCTGAGTAACGGGCTCGCGATAATCCCAAATCCCGTATCTAATCCGCTCATCCGACGCTCCGGTTATGAATATTAGGCACGCTGCCACCATCAGCCGCCTTCGGATCCAAAGCTGGTTGTCGCGCCCCCCCCGCGCCCACCCCCACCGGATTCCCCGCCGAATCCCTCGCCTGCGCCTGTCCAAACTGCGAATACGCAGAGAAGTTGGCCAACGTGCCCTGGAAGAACATCGCCGCAATGGGCGGGGTGGCAATGAGCAATACGGTCAAGATGACCCCCAAGCCGGCTTGTTGCATGGCCACGCTGCTAATGCCGGCGGAACCCACGCCCGCCGAGGTAGCCATGATGATCTGGTACTTGACGAACATCGCGACCGCCACGACACCCACCAGTTTCATGGCCACGGCCACCATGAACGAAAGCACGGCCAGCGAAAATATCGTGCCTATCCCGTATGTCAGCCATTTGGTGAACATGGGTTTGGTGCTATTGAATAGCAGCGTCAGGATGAACAATGGCCCCAACCCAACGAACAGAGCCAAGGCGACCTTGTAGGTGAGCAGCAGCGCACCACCGATGACCGCCGGTCCTGCCACGCCGATTGCGCTCATGTTGGATGCTTTGTCGATCTGCTCCTTCCAGCCTTCGCCGCTGGACGTGGCGGCGTAACCGTCCATCAAGCCTGTTATCAGCTGCATATAGGCGAGATTGCGGTCAATCTCGACCGCCGGATTGTCCTCTTCGGTACTCACCAGCCCGGTGACGGCCTTGGGCAAGGTGTTACTCAGTAGATTGGAAATGCTCTGTCCGCCAAAGCTGAAGCTGGTGGCCAGCAGGGTAATCATCACCACCTTCATGGCCTGGGTCACCAACGCCATCATCGGCTCGCGCGAGCGGCCGGTGACGATGAGCCACCCCTGGAAAATGATCCAGACCGTGATCATGATCGTTCCGAACAGGAGGATCCATTCGATCAGCCCGGTCATCAGGTTGTGACGGAAGGTCTCGATTTCCGTATCAATGAAATCGAATATCAGCTTGAAGAACAGCCACTGACCTATGCTTTCCATTATATTTTTTCCAGGTGGCTGCGAGGCATGCCCAAGTGTTTAGTCGCGACGCGCAGCATGAATGGGCGACCCATCCGAAAATGCCAATTGCATGACGCTGAAGGCGGCGATATCGCCGGCCAGGTGGTTCGCCGAGCCACCGGGACCTACGACGCCCTCGCCTCCCGTGCCCTTGAAGGCTTTCTGTCCCAAGCGATTCTGCATTGCCCGGAGATAGGCGATGCGGGCGGTGTAGGCGTCGTTGTAGGCTTTCTGTTGCTGCTGATCGATCTGAATCAACGTCAACAACGCCAGGATCTTGTTGGTGTTGCTTTCGATCCGCCCCGCATTGTCATCGTCGATGTTATTCCTGCGCTCACGCTGGATGACCTGCAGGCGATCGAAGCGCTTCTGCGCCAAGTCACTCATCATCACGTTGTACTTGAACTGGGCCTTCTCGGTTTCCAGCAACTCCTTGCATATCGTCCATTGCTGCTGCGCAATCCCGTTGGCACTTGATGGTACCGAGGGAATCGACACGTTTTCCACATCAGGGGCTTCCGGGGTTGGGGGCTCGGGGCAACGATCGCCCTCGGTCATGCTCACCTGGGAAATCGAGTCCTGCTCGGCTTGGGTGAACATGCGCGGCGGATCCTTGTAACGTCCCTGTTGCTCGCCAATCGTGGGATTCTGCTCAAAATCGCCTTGCCCCACCTTGTTTCTGGCATCAAGCTTCTTGTTGACTTCCTTGAGTTCGTCATGCACGTCATCGTCGTAGACGCGCCAGTCGGCGGAAGCGGACAGGCTGACCGTCAGCGCGGCACCCATCAACATCGACAAAGCAGTGCGCAGGGCTCGCTGGGGACGGCGCGGGTGGTTTGCAGGTTTGGATTGGGCGGTACGGGTCATGTCTTTCCTCCGGAATTCTGGTCAGACTGCATCGTGGGTGGTGACTGGGTTGGACAGGATGGCGCGCGGCACGCGCAGGATGCGCGGCGTCTTGCCCGATCCCTTTCGCTGGTCATAGAAATCTTGCAACCACTGCCGGGGTTGCAATTCGTCCACGCCAATCCCTGCGTCCATGGCGGCCTGTGCGGTGACGCGGTCAAGCACTTCAATGTTGTCGGTACTGGCGGAAATCACCGCAAGCTGGTCGTCCAGGCCGCGCAGGTTGAGCTGGCAGATGCTGGCCGCATGCCCCTGCTTTACCAAAAAGGCGCGTGAACGCTCATCCAGATTGACCACCACCTGATATTCGGCGTCCGTCAGTTTGAGACCTTCCACGTAGTCGTCGCGGCTCGCATTGGGGTTGGGCAACAGGACCAGGGTTGCGGTCTGCTCGATGAGCGCCGCGGAGATATCGCTCTTCAGCGCATCCTCGGGACTTTGCGTGGCGAAGATACCCAGGCCATTCTGCTTTCTGATCGTCTTCTGCTTGTTCTTGGCAAACTCCTTGAGGCCGCCCTTGCCATCAAGGATCTTCCAGAATTCGTCCATCACGTAGATCAGCCGACGCCCATCGATCAGTGATTCCAACCGGTAGATCAGATAGTTGATGACCGGCACGCGCGCTTCTTCGTTCTCGATGAGCTCGGTGTAGTCAAAGCCGATGATGTTGGCGCGGGTCAGATCGATGGTGTCGCGCGGGTTGTCGAAAACCCAACCCAGCGAGTTGCCTTGCGTCCACTTGCGGAGCCGAGCGTACAGGCCGTCATCGCCCAGGTTGGGCAGGCTCTTCTGGAAGTTGCTCATGCTGCGCAGATGCATGGGCATGTCCAGCATGGCCGCGACGGCTCGGAAGATGTCTTCTTCTTCGCGCGCGGTATAAGTGGGCTTGCCGGCCAGCACCTTCACCAGATCTGCTAGAAACTGGGCATTGGCTTCCGTGCGTTCGCATTGGAACGGATTGAACCCGGTCGGCTCCCCGTTCTGCAGGGTCATATAGTTGCCCCCGCAGGCGCGCACGAAAATCTCGGCGCCGCGATCCTTGTCGAAGAAAAATATCGTGGGCGCGGGGTCCAGCTTCTGCGTTTGGCTGAGCAGGAAATTGATGAGGGCGGTCTTGCCCGTACCCGACTTGCCGATGACCATCGTATTGCCGATGGCCTTTTCGCCAAACGAGTTCTCGCCCGGCAGGGTGGCATGAAAATTGAAGAAGTAGGGCTGGCCGTTCGTCGTCTGCAGGGTGGTGACGCACTCACCCCACGGGTTCTGGTCGCGCTTGCCGGTGGCAAAATTGTGCAGCGGCGACAGCCCCAGAAAATTAAGGGAACTGAGGTTGGCCAGCCGGGTGCGGTACTTCCAGTTGCCCGGGAACTGCGAGAAAAACGACGAAGCAACCGCAATGTCCTCCTTGGAGGAGACGAACCCCGCGTTGGACAGCTCGGCGCGGGTCTGTGCGATCTGCTGCGCCAGCTTCTCCTGGCTGTCAGCGTAAACAGTGACGATGAAGTGGTATTCGCCAAGGACGAAGTTGCCGGAGGCCAGCTGGTCCATGGCGTGGGTGAGTTCTTCGATCTGGGTGAACGACTTGTCGCCCGAAGAGATCATCATGCCGCGGGTGCGTTCAAGGGTCTTCAGCGCGTCGTGTCGCCCCTTGGGACTGAACGAGTGGGTGATGACGTACTCGAAATCCAGATACTTCATTCCGTTGAGAATGCCCGGATAGGTGCCCTCGGCGTATTCCTTGATGTTCAGGATGGCGCCGAAGTGGTTGCGATTGTCCGGCGTGTTGACGACGAAATCACCGCTCTTGCTGGAAAACATGTGGCGGCTGACCGGCAAGTAGTTGCGCACTGGCGCATCCAGCACCGGGACCGGTTCATCCACGCGGTTGAGGATGAAACCGTAGAGTTCCAGCAACTCCGAGAACACCACGCCGTTCTCGGCCTCGTACATGCCCAAACGCCTTGGCGTGTAGTCGCGAAGTACGGTTTCGAGGTTGATCGACATCTCGTCGAGCTTGTCGATGGCATCCTGCTGCAACGCGGCCAAACGCCTGATGTCCGCGGTCTTCTCACGAAGGCGCTTACCCTCCGGCATTGGCCGATACATCATTGTCAGAAACAGCTCGTTCTGCATGATGCGTTCGCCGGACAAGCGCTTGTAGTAGCGGTCGGACAGGTCCTGGTTGAACACGGCGGAAAATTTTCCGCCATCACCGATGGTGCGACGGCGACGCACGTCGTGTACCCAAAACGCCACGTTGGAAAAATCCGGTGCACGCAAGGTTTGCAACAGCCGGTTGAACACGCCGTGTTTGTGTTCCAACTCCTCCTCGAGCCGCCCAACGAAGGGCATGCCCGCCAGTTCCCAGGACACCATGAAATCACCATCGGTGGTCTTGACCACGGTGGGCGACACATGGGTCGAGAACGGGAGGAACTCGCTGGTCGAAGTATCCGGGCTGAACATGAAGAAAGGTGTTCCTGGTGGGTTGGTCAGCTCTTCCGAGCCGGCTTTTCCCGGTAGGGATTGGGGTTGAGTACCAGCAGACCGCCGTGTTCACGCAGGTTGCGTGCCCGCATGCGGAATAGAATGGACAGCCCCAAGAGGCGGAAGATCAGCTCGTCACGCTTGGCCATCATCCGCATCACAAAGATGACGGCGGGCGCCAGCAGCAGCAGCAATAGCTGGCCGCTGTACATCGCCAGTAGCAGCACGCTACCCGCGCCTACAAAGAACGGCACATACGGCACCCCCATGAACATGGGGGGCCGTGTGCAACCGCGAAATACGGTGTGCTTACGCATTCCAGACCTGATCGGCGGGCATCACCATCGCGGTGCCGCAATCCTGGCTGAAATCACCATTGCCGATGACCATCACCGCCAACTGGCCAGCCGCACCAATGAGCAGGCCGCCGATGAGAATCGGAGCGACGTCGGAGATGCGCTTGTGGGCAAATGCGATCTGATAGCCGGCGAAGATGATGGCGACAGTCACGATGAGGATGGATGCGACTTTCAGGATCGAATGCACATTGCCCATCACGCCGCACAGCTTGGCTTGCGCTTCGGTACCACCCGGCGACGGATCCTGACCAAACGCCATGGCGACCGCAGGCAGGACCAGGTAGGCCAACAGGATCAGGAGAGAGGCGAGCTTGAGCTTGCGGCCAACGGAGTTCTTACGATTCTTCATTGCAGTTTCCTTTCGCTTGGGTGGTGGGCCAGGGATCAAAACACGAACGCCGAATCGGGATTCGATGGACGTGGGTTGGGGGGAACGGGTTGCGCTGGTGCTGAGGACGTCAAGACGGCGACAGCGGGAGGTGCCGGTACTCCAACGTCCGCAGCCGCGGTCGCAACGGGCGCAGGCGCCTCAGCAACGGGGGGCGTGGACGCGACGCCGACCTGCATGCGCCGCTGCAGGAGGCTGTCGCCCGGCGTACCGGCGAGGCCTGCCTGCATGGCGCGGTTGGGAACGGCTACCGCCCGGCTCGCCGGCGCCCCGAGGGCCTTGCCGGCGGGTTTGCGCGTATCCACGACAGGAATGGCCAGCGACGGCGCTTCAGGTCCATGCTGGGCAAGCATCGATTGCCGCACCTTCTGCACATAGCCGTGGCGGAAGCCAGTGGTGAAGTTGCCGGAGTAGTAGCAGCTGAAAGCCTTGTCCCACTGCCCTCCGGCACGACCATGACACTCGCGCAGAATTTGCGAACCCGCCAGCAGGTTGGGGCATTGCTGGAATGCGGCGCGATAGCTGGTGATGCCGTATTTCTTGAGGTTGTGGCGATTGACTTGCGCGAGGCCCAGCGAGAAGTTGAAACCCCGGTCTTCGAGCATCTCGGCGGTGGCAATGGCCTCAGGCAGATTGCGCGGCTGACGCGCCAGATGGCCGCCCACCACCCCAATCGCAAAGGGGTTGTAGGACGACTCCACCTTGACGACGTGGTGCATCACATTGGCAGGCACTTCCAACGCGCAACCCATCAATTCCATTCCCGGCAACATCTCCCCTCCCCGTTTCTCTTGGTCCTTTTCGAGCCACGTCCGCTGGTACGCAAGTGCGACAGCGCGTTTTGCGAACCTGTCATTGCAAAGCCCCACCAGCGCCGCCCAGAGCGCGATCGGGCGAAAAGTCGATGCCGGTGATGAAGCGACGACCTGCATGCGCCTTGATATGAACAACGATGTCGATGGTCAGCATGAGCAGCCGCTTGATGGTGCTGAATTCAAGACCAGCACCTTCCGGCGAGGCCTTCACCATCAGCGCCATCTGGTCCCAGGTCTGCTCGATGCTCCCCGCATGGCAACTGGTGATGGAGCCGGGGTGGCCGGACGCGCAATTGCGGATGAAATAGAACGCTTCATCGCCGCGCAGCTCGGCCAGGATGATGCGGTCCGGCTTCATCCGGAGGCACGCTTCCATGCATGACTTTGCGGTGACGTTGCTGGCGCTCTGGCCACCCTTTGAGTAGAGCAGGTGCACCACATTGGGCTGCGAGATGAATAGCTCGCGCGCGTCCTCGATGGTGATCAGGCGCTCCTGCGCGGAGACGTGATCCACCAGCGACTTCATGAAAGTGGTCTTGCCACTGCCCGTCGCACCGGCGACCACCACATTCTTACGGTAGGCGACGGCATGGCGGAAGAAGTCACCGTACTCGCGCCGCGCGCGCAGCTGCAGTAGATGCTCGTCGTGCTCGCTCAATTGACGATGCCCCTCAAGGATCTCTGCAAAGAACCCCTGGGACTCGTACTGCTCAAGGCTCCGCGTCTGCCGCGCCGGCAAGCGGATGGTGATCGATACCTTGCCCGGATCGCAGGCCGGCGGAATGACAAACTGCGCGCGCTGTCCGGTAGGAAAGGTCAGTGACACCATCGGATCCGCATCAGTGATGCGCTGACCGGTATTGCTTTCATTGACCACCGCGGTACAGAACTGCCGGGCCCGCTCGAAAGTCAGCGTCGGCACGTCGACCCGCTCCCAGCCATCCAGTGTCTCCAGATACAACTCACCCGGTCGGTTGATGCAGATTTCCGTCACTCGTTCCGAGCGCAGGAAATCCTGCACGCCCAACACCGCGTACTGGTACTCCAGGAACTCGTTGGAGATCCTTGCGACCGGGGAAATGTCTTCATCCATGCCGATGATCAGTCTGCATCAACGGCTGCGGAGCACGCCGGTGAAATCGACGTCTTGGGAGACGTAGACGCTCAGGATCGAACCATTGTTGATGGTGATCGTCGGCCTTTGATTGGCGCCTTCCTGCAACGCTTGCTGGGCCAGCTGCTGAACGGTCTGAGCGGTATTGCTCTGGTACGGCTGCTCGATCACCACACCGGACTGGGGGTAGACCACGCCGGTGGTCGGACCATTTTTCTCGCCCATGTACTTGAACAGGTCACTGACCATGCTGATCAAAATGGCGGAGCTGATGCGGCTGCCCCAATGGGCGTCGTATTGGCCCGGATGACCCGCGCCACCCAGGTTGTCGATGCCCGGACTGGCCATGGTCACGTCGACGCCCTGCGGCGTGATGGCGCGATCCCAAACCACGGCTACCCGTTCCCGGGCGCCACCACCCCCACCACCATACTGGCCGAGCAGCTTGGTGCCCTTGGGAAAGAGCAGGCTCCGGCCGTTGACCGAGTACACCGGCTCCGCAACCAGGCAAGACGTATAACCCGGCACATCGGTAACGATCCGCGTCTCCAGAACGCAGCGGATATAGGTTCCTCGCGCCATCAGCGCATCCGGGTTGTTGAGCAGCTTGGCCACGGTGCGGGGCTTGGTCACTTCAGCTTGGATGGGCGCCGCTGGCTGCATCATGCCGGGCACCATCCCTTGCGTCGCGCCGCTCCCCTGGCCTGCCTGCCCGCCGCCATCGGCGATACGCCGTTCGGTCAGGCTGGGCGGCGGTGGCGGCGCGCGCGACGCACCCATGTCATCGCCGTAATCATCATCGTATGAACTCTGCGGCGGCGGCGGCAACGGCGGCGCGTTCTGGACCACGTCGATTGGCTGTGCCGGCTCCACCAACGCGGGCTGCGGCGTCGCTTGTGGAAGATCCGGCGTCGTGACCACTTCGGCGCCTGCCTTCTTCGGCGCTGCCTTTTCACGATTGGACAACGAGCTCATGAACCAGAACGCCATCAACAAAAGCAGACCCACAATCCCGCCAAGGAAGAGCATGGCCTTCCGGTTGAGCTGGCGGACTTCGTTGACGGTCAGGGTCGGCGCCGCTGCGTCAAGGTCGGGTGTTGCCTGCTCGCCCTGGCGCATATACGGATTGCCGTCCGCGGCGGGCGACCGTTGATCGCCGGCGGACTGTGTACCCCGCGCGGGTTCATCGTAATCCGGAGGGAAGTTGTTGCTCATTTCAGAAACCCTCTACGCAGGCCAATCACGTTGTCTCCCTGACGCATCACCATGTAGGGATATATCCCATGAACGATGATGGTGTTGCCCTCTACCGTCGTATTGAGCAGGAACTCTTCCGAACGCTTTTTCTCTCTCGCGTACACCGCTGGAAAGCTGCCGGTAGGCAGGCCGCGCATGTCTTTGAGCTGGATATAGGTGAATCGGCCATCGTCATAGACGTGCGCCGGAATCAGCCAAGCGGCACGCGAATAGGTCGCATACTCGTAGTCGAAGCTGTACACGCGGCCGGCTTGGATGCCGGTATTGAGCATCGCCGGCTTGTCCTCCGATTTGGCAACAAAGCGCGCATCGGCCGGGTACTTGAAGATCACCTTGTAATTGACCCCGGCACGCTTGGCTTGTTCCAGGTCACGCCAGTCGGTCGCAACGACCTTCAGCTCAAAAACATAAGAGTGGGTTTCCGTGCGCACCAGCAGGTTGGTATCGACGTCCACATTCTTGGGGCGCAGATAGAAGATGTTGTCGCGGCGGCTCACGTCCCAGCCGCTACTGAAACCCAGGCTGTAATCCAGAACGGTTTCGCTTGGGCTCAGCTCAATCATCGTGGTGATGCCAAGCCCGGTGCGTACGGCGTAGATGCCGTCCGGCACATGCATGTATTCCTTCATCACCTGGGCATTGGCCGTGCCAGCCACCATGGCTAGCAACAGCAGCAGGCGGACCGAGGCGAGCCTCGTTGCTTTCATCGCACTCATCATGGGGACTCGGTGGCCACGGCCGGCGCCGGGGACCTGTTTACGGTGGCGGGAGCAGCGGTTGCCGGGAGGGCTGCCGGGTCGATGGGTTGGCCGACGGGTTCAACCGACGGAGCAGCCGGGAGCGGCGAAGCAACCGCTGGGGCCAAGGCTGTTTCGGTTGGCACCAGAGTCGAGGCATCGTTGTCGACGCGGTAGCTGGTGACCTGGAAACGCAGCGGATTCTCGACGCTGTCCGCGTCGTTCATGCGAATGTCAGGCTTGTATTCAAATTCCATCGTCGCGATCTTGTTGTCGAGTACGCGCGTGTTACCCGATGCCTTCTCGAACAAGACGCGTTGGAACCGGACCGTTGCGCTGGTCGGCGGTCGCCCCTGCGAGGCGCCCAGCGGGGTGACGCTGAGGATGCGAACGCGCAACGCCCGGTTCGGGCCATACATCGCGGCAGCGCTCTGTGGATTGGAGGGATTGCGTTCAGTGCGAACCTGCTCTCGCACCTTCGGCGCCGACATCGTGTAAACGGTCCGCCAGTCGCGTTCGCTTATAGCCCCGGAATCGTAGGACTCGCGCGCCAGCACGTAATGCACGATGTTGCTCCGGTTGACCGCTTCACTGGCGCGCATGTTGACGAAGTCGCTGCCGCTGGAAAGCCGCGCAACGGAGGCCGTGCCGGTGTATGCATCGGCCATGATGAGGTACGGCTCACGCCGCTCCAGGAACGGCATCAAATAGATGACGCCGCCCGCCAAGACAAAAGACATCACCAGTGACGCACCCGCGACGCGCCAAGCGCGCTTCTCGCTGCGGCGGGCCATGTCGGCGATGGTGTTCTCGAAATCTAAGGAGCGCTTGACCGCCTTATCGATCGCTTCGCCCGTGGTTTTGCGCTTCAACATAGTGCCCATTCCGGTGATGCGACGGCCATTGCGCCGCCGTTGCGCCCTGCCTCAGTTGGAGGCCGCCGTTGGGCGAGCGTCCACCGCGATGGCGCCCGTTGACGTGGTGATGGCTATGCCCTGCTCGGCATAGATGGCAGACAACTGGCTCACCGCGTCATCCACCGTGACTGCATGCAGTTGTGCCACCGGCGCGTGCAGTGAGAAGTCAGTGCTGATGCCGTAACGAAGCTGAAGCCCACTGTCACGCGCCCAGCGAGTCAGCAGCGCCTTCAGCGTGCCGTCCACAGGCGTGGCGTAGAACACGTAAGCTGGATTGAGCGGAATCGCCTGCGTCTTCTCAGGCAACCTGTTGACCGGACGCCAACGCCCGTGGAATTCCGGCGGCGGTTGGGTCTGGCATGCGCTGGCCGCCAGTGCGAGCACCAGCGGTAAAACACTACGGTAGAACCCCACGTGTACTTCCCCTTCAAAGCTTGGCTACGCTTGTCGACTCAGTGGCTATGCGGCGTGTTTTCGGGACGCCCATTCCCTTCCCACTTGCCCGTGCCCCCGGCTGCGGGACACACGCGCATAAACAGGTAGACGCCATCAATTTCCCGCTGTGACCACCCCCTCAGCATCGTCAGCGGATAGGGACAGGTCTGCAGCGGGTACGGGCAATAGCCTGGCGTGGGCGCCCATATCCCCTGTGCGGGCGAGACCGGGTTCCACGCACGTGGGCGCTCCTTCATCCCGTCCTCGCAGAACAGGAATGGATCGTCGTCGCGGAACAACTTGCCGCTGGAATCCCTGAGTTCGGTGTAACAGCCCTTGTCCATCGAAGCCCCCATGCAAGGCGGGGCGGGCTTCTGCTGGGCGTCTGCCCCCCATGCGGAGATCGCAAACAGCGTGGCTAGCGATAGCAAAAGAGACTTCAACGGAGGATTCCTTTCCCGCGCATTGCTTAAGAAGGGGTGAACGGCAGCTGGAAAGACAGTGCGCTGCGTCCAATTTTCGCAATGATGCAACGCTCTACGTCACATTTCAACCCCCTGCGTCACATCGCGACCGCCAAGTAGTCTTGGGCCCATCAAGGGGCTCAGAACGTGCGGTTGATGCGCTGCATGAAGGCAAGTGGCTCCACATCCACGGCCGGGAGCAGGCGCTCGGTGAAATGCGGATCCTCGTAGTAGCGGATTTTCTGGGCCATGATCGGGTTGGCCAGCCCTTCGCAGAGGATGACCTCTTTCTCTCGCCCCATCGCCTTGAGCTCTTGCGGGAGCATGAGCGCGCGGCGCTCCTCGACGTCGGTGAGGGTAACGCTCCCATTGGCACCACGCGATCGGCTCAGGTTTCGCTTGCGTTGCGTGGTGTAGCCGAGCATTTCAGAATAGTCGTTGGCGTCGCGCTGCTCGCGCGGCGCGAAGATCACCTGCATCGCGTGGTTGGTGATCAAGGTCCGTGAAGTCTCGTGACCATAGGTGGCGTCCAACTGCGCCATCGACTGAATGACGGGCAGCAGACGCAGGTTGTAACCCGCCATGTAGCTGACCGCGTTGGCAATGATGTCCACCTTGCCGATGCTGGTGAACTCGTCCATCAACAGCAGGCACTGATGATTCAGTGCCGGGTTGTCCTGAGGCAACTCACGTGTATTGACGTTGATCAGCTGGCTGAAAAAGAGGTTCACGATCAGACGCGCTTCCGCCAACTTGTTTGGCGTGATGCCGATGTAGATCGTCATGGGCTTGCGGCGAAGGTCGGTCAGCCAGAAATCATTGCTGGACGTGGCCGCATCAAGCACCGGGTTGATCCAGGGGTTGAGTGGCTCTTTGAACGTTCCGATGATGGACGCGAAGGTCTCCTCGGCCTGCGACACCAGACCCGCGAACGCATTGCGGCATGCCGGGCTGACGAACGGGCGCTCCAGCATCTCCTTGAACTGAGCCTTGAGATCGCGGCCGTCACCGGTCGAAACCCGATAGACATGCCCGAACGTAGGGAACGTCGCCTTGGCAGCGGGCAACCCGCTGGCGATCTCGTGATCGTGAAAATCGAACAGATAAAGCGTAAAGGCGAGGAATGCGTTGCGCGCCTGACTGACCCAGAACTTCTGCTCTTCACCGACATCCGGATAGAGCATTGCCGCGATGGCAAGCAGATCGGATACGCGGAATGCCGGGTCGCGGGAAACATAGCTCAGCGGATTCCAGCGATGCGTACGCCCATCCTCGGCAAACGGGTTGAAAAGGTAAACGCTCTGCCCGATTTCCCGACGCCAGCCCGACGTGAGCCGAAAATTCTCCTGTTTGATGTCAAGCACCACGATCGAGTCGCGATACTCCAGGAGATTGGGAATCACCACGCCGACGCCCTTACCCGAGCGCGTCGGAGCAGCCAAAATGGCGAATTGCTGGCCCGGCAACGTCACCAGCTTCCCGCCCAGGCGCCCAACCACGATGCCGGTACCGGGTTTGTCGTCGAGCAATCCATGGCGTGCAACTTCGCCCCGGCTCGCGAAGCGGGCTTCGCCATGCGCAGACTTCTGCTGACGCTTGAACGCCAAGATCAGAAACCCTAACCAGGCCACCATCGTGCTGCCGAAACCCAGCGCCCCCGCAACCTTGACCTTGGTGACATACGGCTGCATGCGCACGGTGTCTATGGCTTGCCAGTACGACCACCAGGTCTTGGGTCCAAGCGGCACATCCACACCGATGAGCAACCCGACAAACAAGCCCGATAGATACGCGCCAGCCAGCAACGCGGCAACGAGTAGGACAAGCAAGAATACGACTTTCGCGGCATTCATCGGTGCGCCCTCCCTGACGCGACGTTCCGTTGGCGCGGCCGATGGTGCCATGCTTCCCAACCAAGGTATAGCCACGTATGCTCGGGCGCCGTTGCCCGAGAACTGCGCCGCGCCGTGAAGTGGGACGCCTTCACCATCATCCAGCAGATGCTGATCCTGATGACAATCGTCGGGCAGACATGGGTATCGTTCAAGGTGATCCTTGCGACGGTAGGCAACGAACGCTACGTCAGGCTGATGGCCTTCAGTACGGGGTTGTTGATCTTCCTTTTGTGCCGCCCACTGCATGTCACCTTTGCAGACATGATGGTGCGCATGCACCAACAGGACAGCCTGCTGTGGATGGTGATGATGGGCGGCGTGATGCCGGTACTGGTTGGCATCTTGGTATCCGAAGGCACCGTACTGGCGCTGAGAACACGCCAGCCAATCCCGATCCGCTTCATGCTGATCGTCGCCGCGTTCACGCTTTCGCAGGCCGCGTACACCAATTTCATCGCGCTCACCACGCGTATCACCACGCTTGATCGCGCCTTCATCCCCAACATCTGCTACGCGATTGCGGTCGGCATGTGGATGACTTGGCGCTATCGCGACGAACCGGTGTCGCTCAAGCGCCACCCGCATTGAGGTGCGCGGCTTCGCCGGGGGTAATTGGACCGACCAGAGTTCAGTAGAAACTCAGCCGCTGCGGGTTGGGCCTCTCGAACTCTAATTGACGCCGGCACCCAGCCGCCCCCTCTCCCGTAGTGCGGGCGGCTCCCTCAACCTTCCATGTAGTCCTGCAGAGCGAATGGATTGAGGAACTGACGCCCCCAAAAGGCGTTGCGCTCGGCTTCACCCAGTCTCGCTTCGTCGCACACCGACGGCCAATGCCGCCGCAGTGCCTGCAACTGCGCATCGATGATGCCGCGGGCCTCCTCGGCTGACAGTTGGAAGCGTGCAGCGGCTTCCACGCACACCGTCAGCCGGCTGAATCGGTTGTCGCCAAGGATTTTCATCGCCTGGGTAGCCTCCTGTCCCGCCCGCGGTTGCGGGCAGATATCGAAGGCGGGCGTCAGTACCAACTGCCGGCCGTCCCAAAACGCAGCATGATTGCGCGCGTGATCATCGGTATTGCCGCACAGGATGTTGAACACCAGGCGCGCGAACAGTTCGCGCAGGGTGGCCCGCGGTTCGGTGAAACGGTGCCGGACGATGTCTGCCAGCTCCTCATAGCTCGCATACGCCGCCATCATTTCGTCCAGGCTCAACAAGGTCAGCGCGGACACCAGCGCACGCCGCCGCCAGTGGCTGCTCGCATGGTGCTCGCGGTCGAAACGCTCAACCAGCAATACGTCCTTGCCTGCCGCCTGCACCAGCTGCACCGGGGCCACGGACAAGCCCACCAAAGCCGCCAAGCGCATCGCCATGAACTCGGCCTTCACCACCGGCATCACGTCGGTACTGCTGGAGAACTTGGCGATCCACTTGCGCCCGCCCCCATCAAGCGTTGCTTTCGGGCGCGCGCCGCCGATTTCGGTACCGTGCTGGATGGCCTGCGCCAACGCCGGGGACAACGGCAGCCCCTGCTCGACCCGCACAGCGCTTTCAAGCAACTCTTCCAGCGAGGCCTCGCCTCCCTCACGGCAGCGGTATTGCGTGGCCGACACCTGGAAGTCCAGCGCGCCGATCCGGTCTGACCCCGACTGCAACAGATAGCTCAGCTCGTCCAGCACCGCCGTATCTGCATCCCGACCGGCGCGGCCCAGCAGACGATTGAGGATGACGCGACGCCCCCAAGCATCCGGCGCGGCGTCACGCAGGCAGCCCGGCATGGACAGACCGGTTGGCAAGGGCAGAAGACCCGGCTGGAGCGGCAGTTCCGGCAAATAAAGCGGCAGCTTGTCCTCGCGGGCAAGGTAGCTGCGACCGTAGTTGAACTGCAGTCCCAGTGGTGTGGTGGCCAGCCGCCCGGCCACCACCGGTTCGGCCCGATCCGGCAGCCAGGTCCAGACATAGGCCTCGCGCGGGGCGCTGCCGGGATCAGAAATCATCCTTCACCTCCCCGCGTGGCGCGTGCACGGCTTTGGGCAACAGCGCCAATCGATCCTCGATCTCACGGTTGCGCTTGTGCAGTGCTCCCAGGTCCGGCTCGAACAGCGGTACCCCGAGGATGGCGGCCAGCTCGAATGCCACGCCGATTTCGCAGCGCGGATCCCCTTTTTCGATCCGTCGCAACATATCGCGTGAAATCCCGGCGCGCTCGGCCAATACCTGCACCCCCATCTTCTTCTCGATCCGCGCGGCACGCAGCAAGCCCCCCAGCAAGCTGAGCGCATGCAGGCTGTAGCGGGAATAGGTGCGGACGATTGGCTTTGCCATGCGTCCAATATAGGATTTTTTATAAGCCTTATCAAGCAAAATGGCTTATATGAAAGCCTTTTTTGGAGCCCGCACTCCGGATAACCCCGGCGTAAGCCAAGACGACGACGTGGACGAAACCCGATAGCGGCTCCAGTTCTGCCGGTGCAGCTTGGCGAACAATGACAACCCCAGTTCGGCCTAGTCCCGATCGCCGATCATGGCGACATGATGTGGGTCTCACGAAGAGAGGGCTGGGTCTCGCGCCACACCGTGGCCTTCACGAAGCTCGGACTCTCTCGGGTTCCCGGCTCGTTCCTGGGAAGCTATCGCCAATTGATCGTGTCGCCCGTGGCGCGCAGCTTGTCGAGGACGTTTTCGGCCCGATGAGGTTTTGGATGAGGCGCAGTGGCCGACGGTGCGATCCATTTCGCAGGACGAATGCGGAAAACTGGAAATCATGTCCGAGGATCTGGCGTTGCGATCTCATGCCAAGCAACCACCAAGCGAAATGACCCCTGTTCACCTGACCCGACACGACCGCCCCAAGAACATGGCACGGACATGGCACGGATGTGGCACGGAATGCCCCAAGCGCCCCAAAAGCAAAAGGGCCAACGAGCGCTAACTCATTGACCCTTGTGCTTTTTGGATGGTGCGCCCGGAGAGATTCGAACTCCCGACCCCCAAGTTCGTAGCCTGGTGCTCTATCCAACTGAGCTACGGGCGCAGAAGCGGAATTATGCAGATCCACTAGTTGCACGTCAACGGAAACTTCCGTGTCAGCGCAGGTTTTTCGCGTTTCGCCGCAAGTGGCGGAGACTGAGGGATTCGAACCCTCGATGGAGCTTTTGACCCCATACTCCCTTAGCAGGGGAGCCCCTTCGGCCTCTCGGGCAAGTCTCCGTGAGGCGAAACGCGAGCCGGCAAGAATACAGGTAACAAGCCGATCCGGCAAACCTCAGGACGATTTTTCTTCGTCCCGGTTGTCCTCGCCGCCCTGGATCCGCTGATAGATCTCCTCGCGGTGCACGGCGACGTCCTTGGGTGCGGTGATGCCGATCCTGACCTGGTTGCCTTTCACCCCAAGCACGGTGACGGTTACCGAATCACCGATCATCAAGGTTTCACCTACCCGTCTGGTCAAGATCAACATCGCGCAACTCCCCTGTCGCTGGTATTCATGCGCTGCCGACCATACGGGAGCACAGACATCCAGTCTACCCGATGATACTGGTGCGGTTTCGGGATCCACAACCCAACTCAAGTACTGCAGCTCTCACGCCTGCAGGGTCTCGCGTACCCTGGTCGGTACGCCTTCCAGCGCGGCGACCAGCGCGGGGCCGTCTTCGCCGCCGCCCTGCGCCATGTCCGGACGGCCGCCGCCCTTGCCGTTGATCCGGCGGGCGACTTCGCCCAGCACATCACCGGCCTTGACTTTGCCCAGCGCCGCACCGCTGACGCCCGCCACCAGGGCGGCCTTGCCGCCCTCGGTCCCGGCCAGCACCACGACTGCATCGCCCAGCTGCTGTTTGAGCCGATCCATCGCGTCGCGCAGGGCCTTGGCGTCGAAGCCTTCCAGCCGCACCGCCAGCACCTTGATGCCAGCGATCTCCTGCGCCTGCGCGGCGAGGTCGCCGGTGGCGTTGGAAGCGGCCTTGGCCTTGAGCGCCTCGACTTCGCGCTCCAGCTTCTTCTGGCGGTCAAGCAGCGCATGCAGCTTGCCGGAAAGATCGGCGGCGTTGCCGCCCAGCAGGTGCGCGGCTTCGTGCAGGCGATGCTCTTCCTCGGCCACGAAATCCAGCGCGCCCTGCCCGGTCACCGCCTCGATGCGGCGCACGCCGGCAGACACCCCGCCTTCGGACACGATCTTGAACAGGCCGATGTCGCCGGTGCGGCCGACATGGGTGCCGCCGCACAGTTCGGTGGAAGTCGGGCCGAAACGCAGCACGCGCACATGTTCGCCGTACTTCTCGCCGAACAGCGCCATCGCGCCGAAATCCAGCGCTTCCTGCATGCCCATGTGGCGCACTTCGCCCTCGTGGTTGGCGCGCACCTCGGCATTGACGCGGCGCTCGACCTCGGCCAGTTCAGCCGCGGTCATCGGCTGGAAATGCGAGAAGTCGAAGCGCAGCCGGTCCGGCGCAACCAGCGAGCCCTTCTGCTGCACATGCGTGCCCAGCACGTTGCGCAGGGCGGCATGCAGGAGGTGGGTGGCGCTGTGGTTGAGGATGGTGGCGCCGCGGCGGCTTGCATCGACTTCGCCGCGCAGGTGGTCGCCCACGCGCAGGCGCCCGAACTGCAGGCGGCCCGCGTGGCCGTGGAACTGGCCGGCCAGCTTGAGCGTGTCGGCGACGTTGAAGCGACTCTCAACGCCGTCGAGGTCGCCGGTATCACCGACCTGGCCGCCGGATTCGGCGTAGAACGGCGTGCGGTCGAGGATGACGATGGCGTCATCGCCGGCTTCCACCACTTCCACCGGCTTGCCGGCCTTCAGCAGCGCCAGCACGTGCAGGCTGCCTGCGGCCAGTTCGTCGTAGCCGAGGAACACGGTGGGCGCGAGCTTGGCGACCAGATCCGCCGGCAGCTGCACGCCGCCGCCGAACTTGCCGGCGGCACGGGCGGTTTCCTTCTGGTGCTCCATCGCCGCATCGAAGCCGGCCACGTCCACCGACATGCCGCGCTCGCGGGCCATGTCCTGGGTCAGATCGAGCGGGAAGCCGTAGGTGTCGTACAGGCGGAACGCATCGACGCCGGGGATGACGTTGTCGCCGACCCGGCCAGCCACGTCCTCGAAGATCTTCATGCCGGAATCCAGCGTCTCGGCGAAGCGCTCCTCCTCTGCCTTGAGCGCGCGCTCGGCGGTGGCGCGGCCTTCGCGCAGCACCGGGTAAGCCTCGCCCATCAATTCGTCGAGGGTCGCCACCAGCTTGTGGAAGAACGGCTCGCGCACGCCCAGCATCCAGCCGTGGCGCAGGGCGCGGCGGATGATCCGGCGCAGCACGTAGCCGCGCCCTTCGTTCGACGGCAGCACGCCATCGACGATCAGGAACGCGCAGGCGCGGATGTGGTCGGCGATCACGCGCAGCGACTTGTTCTCCAGGTCGGCGGTGCCGGTGAGCCGGGAGGCATGCTTGATCAGCGCCTGGAACAGGTCGATCTCGTAGTTGGAATGCACGTGCTGCAGGATCGCGGTGATGCGCTCCAGGCCCATGCCGGTGTCCACGCAGGGCGCGGGCAGCGGCGTCAGGGTGCCGTCCGCGCCGCGGTCGAACTGCATGAAAACGTTGTTCCAGATCTCGATGTAGCGGTCGCCATCCTCATCCGGCGAACCGGGCGGGCCGCCAAAATGGCTGGGGCCGTGATCGTAGAAGATCTCGCTGCACGGCCCGCAGGGGCCGGTATCGGCCATCTGCCAGAAATTGTCGGAAGCGAACGGCGCGCCCTTGTTGTCGCCGATGCGGATGATGCGGTCTTCCGGCAAGCCGATGTCATCGCGCCAGATCGCATAGGCCTCGTCGTCGGTGTGGTAGACGGTGGCCAGCAGGCGCTCCTTCGGCAGCTTCCAGACCTCGGTCAGCAGCTCCCATGCCCAGGCAATGGCGTCCTTCTTGAAGTAATCGCCGAACGACCAGTTGCCGAGCATCTCGAAGAAGGTGTGGTGGCGCGCGGTGTAGCCCACCGAATCCAGGTCGTTGTGTTTGCCGCCCGCGCGCAGGCAGCGCTGCACGTCCGCCGCGCGCACGTAACTGCGCTTCTCCGCGCCAAGGAACACGTCCTTGAACTGCACCATGCCGGAATTGGTGAACAGCAGGGTCGGGTCGTTGCCTGGCACCAGCGGTGCCGACGGCACGATGGTGTGGCCCTTGGAGGCGAAGAAATCGAGGAAGTCGCGGCGGATCTCGGAGGTGGTCTTGGCTGGAGTGTTCATGCGGGCATCGGGGAGGTGGCGGGCAGCGCTGCGCCCGCGAACCGCTCAAGATGCAGCCGCGAAACCGAGTTGGCAACCCAAGGCCGCAAGTTTACAGGCGATCAGCCCTGTTCGGCCTCCATTGCCGCGCGCACATGCTCCATCCCGAAGCCCCTGCGCAGCAGGAAATCCGCGGCCTTGCGGCGGGCGTCGCGATCGCCGGCCAGCGCCTGCGGATGGCGGCGCTGCAGCAGGTCGCGGGCGTTCTCGACCCAATCGCTCTCGAACCCCCCCATGACGGCGGCAATGATTTCGCTGCCCAGACCGTGAGTGGCCAGCTCCGCGCGGATATAGGCGGGGCCGTAGCCCCCGCTGGCGCGGTTGCGCAGCAGCGATTCGGCAAAGCGGCCGTCGTCCTGCCAGCCTGCCTCGGTCAGCTTGCCGATGGCGACGTCGGCCTGGGCGCGCTCCACCCCGCGCTGCTGGAGCTTGCGCGCCAGCTCCAGCCTGGAATGCTCGCGCCGGGTCAGCAGGCCCAGCGCGCGTTGCAGGGGCGTGGGCTCCGGGCGGCGGCGACGCTTCGGCGCTGACGAGGCTACCCCGTCGTCACCGCCGCCCGACCCGGTCATTCTTCGGCGGCCCCGCCCTCGTCGCGCGAGGACTCTTCCGGCACGAACTGCTCGCGCAGTGCGGCTTCGAGCTTTGCGGCAGAGGCCGGGTTCTCCTTGAGGTACTGACGGGCGTTCTCCTTGCCTTGACCGATGCGCTCGCCGTCGTAGCTGTACCAAGCGCCGGCCTTGTCCACCAGCTTGGCGTTGACGCCCATTTCGATCAGTTCGCCCTCGCGGCTGATGCCCTCGCCGTACAGGATCTCGGTGACCACCTGCTTGAACGGGGGCGCCAGCTTGTTCTTGACCACCTTGATCCGGGTCTGGTTGCCGATGATCTCCTCGCCCTTCTTGATCGAGCCGATCCGGCGGATGTCCAGCCGCACCGAGGCGTAGAACTTCAGCGCATTGCCGCCGGTGGTCACTTCCGGGCTCTGGCCGGGCATCATCACGCCGATCTTCATGCGCAGCTGGTTGATGAAGATCACCAGCGTGTTGCTGCGCTTGATGTTGCCGGTCAGCTTGCGCAGCGCCTGGCTCATCAGGCGGGCCTGCAGGCCGGGGAGCTGGTCGCCCATCTCGCCTTCGATTTCGGCCTTGGGGGTCAGCGCGGCCACCGAATCCACCACCACCATGTCGACGGCGTTTGAGCGCACCAGCATGTCGGCGATCTCCAGCGCCTGCTCGCCGGTATCCGGCTGCGACAGGTACAGATCGTCGAGGTTCACCCCCAGCTTCTGCGCATAGATCGGGTCCAGCGCGTGCTCGGCATCGATGAAGGCGCAGGTGCCGCCGACCTTCTGGCACTCGGCGATGGCCTGCAGGGTCAGGGTGGTCTTGCCCGAGGACTCCGGCCCGTAGATCTCGACCACGCGCCCCTTGGGCAAACCGCCGATGCCCAGCGCGATGTCCAGCATCAGCGAACCGGTGCCGATGGTTTCCACCGCTTCCACGGTGCGGTCGCCCATGCGCATCACCGAACCCTTGCCGAACTGGCGTTCGATCTGGCCCAGGGCCGCCGCAAGCGCGCGCTTCTTGTTCTCGTCCATCGTGGTGCTCCTCAAGTCGGTGATCTCTGGATTGGGGTCAGCTTAGGCGGGGCCGGTCGCACGGACTGCGACGCGCCGGACCGCAGGATGAAAATCGCATCCGCACCGCACGCCGGGCATCGGGGAATGCCCTGCCGCCGGCTCGGCGCTTCACGCATTGGGGCGGACCAGGCCGCAGTACAGGCCTTCGATGGCGAAGTCCTGCCCCGGCTTCACCTCGATCGGTGCGTAATCGGGATTTCGCGGCAGCAGGCGGATCCGGCCCTGCCCGATCCGAAGCAGCTTGACCGTGATCTCGTCGTCGATGCGGGCGATCACGATCTGGCCGCTGCGGGCCTCGGAAGTGCGGTGCACGCCGATCAGATCGCCGTCGAAGATGCCTTCGTCGCGCATCGAGTCGCCGCGCACCTTGAGCAGGTAGTCCGGCGTGGGCGAAAACAGCGCGCGGTCCATCAGCACCATCTGGTCGCTGCCGATATCGGCACCGATCGGCACGCCGGCGGCCACTTGTCCCAACACCGGCAGCTGCAAGGCATCGTCGTTGGCGGGCAGGTCGAGCTGGCGCGGGCCGCCGGGCAGCTGCAGCAGGCGCAGGCTGCGCGCGCGGCCGGGGCTGCGCTCCACGATGCCGGCCGATTCCAGGGCTTCCAGGTGGTACTGGGCGGCGCGCACGCCCTTGAAGCCGAAGGCACGGGCGATCTCCGCCTGCGAGGGGGCGAAGCCGTCCGCTTCGATGCGCTCGGCGAGAAATGCGTGGATGGCGCGCTGGGTTTCGGTCAGGCTCATGGTTAGTAGTAATACTACTAACAACCCCGGCCGTCAACGCCCGGTCAGGCCAGCTGCGACTCCAAGCCGCGCAGGGCGGCGGCCACGGTCTGGCGGCGGACCGCGTCGCGGTCGCCCTCGAAATGGAAGATTTCGGCGCGGGCGTAGCCACCACGGCGTTTCCAGCCGATCCAGACGGTGCCCACGGGCTTGTCCTCGCTGCCGCCACCGGGTCCGGCGATGCCGGTCACCGCTACCGCGATGGTCGCACCGGAATGCACCAGCGCACCGGACACCATTTCCACCACGGTCTCGCGACTGACCGCGCCGAACTCCTCCAGCGTCTGCGGGCGCACGCCCAGCAGCGCCTGCTTTGCCTCGTAGCTGTAGGCCGCCATGCCGCAATCGAACCAACCGGAGGATCCCGGCACGTCGGTCATGCACTTGGCGATCCAGCCACCGGTGCAACTTTCGGCCGTGACCAGCATGTGCCGCATCGCCAGCAGGCGCTCGCCGGTGGCGCGGGACAGGGCATCAAGCTCGGCGTCGGTGGGGGCTGTCATCAACGGAACCGGAGGAAGACCTGCGGGCGTTGTAGCGCATCCGCGGCCGAAAACAAAACCGGCCCGCTTGCGCGGGCCGGTGGGCTGGATCGCTGGCGGCTGGCCTCAGAAGCGGAACCGCAGGGTGGCGCCGTACATCCGCGGGGCGCCGAGGAAGGCGTTGTAGGTGTTCTTCGGGTTGCCCGGCTCGGGCGTGCCCAGCGCCTGCAGCGGGCCGTCGAAACCGACCTGCACGTAGTCCTCGTCGAACAGGTTCTGTGCCCACAGCTCCAGCTGCCACTTGCGGTCGCGGGAACCGATGCCGAGGCGTGCGTTCGCCACCGTGTACGCGTCCTGGGCCTTCTCGGCGTCCAGGTCGGAGCCGGTGTTGTAGCTGGACATGTACTTGGCCCCGATGTTGAAGCGACCTTCCAGATTCGCACCGATGTCCCATTCATAGGTCGCCGACAGCGAGCCGGAGAACTTCGGCGCGAAGCTCATCTGCGCGCCCGGGAGCTTGTACAGCGCGCCCGGATAAGTGAAGTCCGCACCCGGGATGTCGTTGCCGTACTTGGTGTCGGCGTACATCGCGCCAGCCTGCAGCATCAGGCCCGGCGTGGCCTGCCACAGCAGCTCGGCGTCCAGGCCCTTGGAGACCACTTCCGGGATCGAGCGCACCACGAAGCTGGTGCCGAGGAAGCTGTTGAGCTGGAAATCGCTGTAGGTCTGGTGGAACAGCGCCGCGTTGAGCAGCAGGTTGCCGCCGGCCCAGGTGGTCTTGGCGCCCAGTTCCCAGCTGTCCACGAATTCACCCGGGAACGACGTGTCGTTGACCGGGGTGATGCCGGCACCGCCGCTGGACAGCCCGGTGGACGACTGCACGCGGTCCATGTTGAAGCCGCCCGCCTTGTAGCCACGCGCGTACGACAGGTAGGTCATGGCGTGCTCGTTCCAGCGGTAGGCCGCCTTCACCGTGCCGGACCATTCGTTCTCGCTGCGCGACTGGTCGGTGACCCGGCCGTTATGCAGTGCGTTGGCCCACGGCAGGCAGCTGTAGCCGACGATGTTGCTGATCAGCGCCTGCTGGTTGGCGGCCGGCAGCGAGGCAAACGGCACGCCGCGCGCGGTCAGGGCAGCGGCAATGCGGCCGATTGCAGCGGCGCTGACCCCGGTGGGGCCGAAATACGAGGCGCAGCCGGGGCTGCCGTTGGGGTTGCTGTAGACCGAGTGCAGGTCCTTGGTCTCGCGGGTGTAGCGCAGGCCCAGGGTGAAATCCAGCGCTTCGGTGGCGTGCCAGGTGGTGTTGCCGAACAGCGCGGTGCTCTTGGCATCCTGGGTGTAGCGATCCAGGGAGCCCAGCCCGGCGAACGTGGTGCCGTAGGGCTTGCCGGTGGCATTGGCCAGGAAGGTCGCCGCGTTTGGCAGCGCCGCCAGCGCCGGGTTGATCATCGACAGCAACCCGATCGACAGGTAGGGCTCGTAGTGCGCGCCGATGCGGTAGCTTTCGGTGCGGTTGATGGTTTCCTTCGTATAGAAGCCGCCGAACAGCCAGTCGACCTTGTCGGTGGCGCCGGTCAGGTGGAATTCCTGGCTGAAGTTCTTGAAGCGCGCGTACGACTCGTCCTCCTTCGGATCCATGTAAAGGATGTCGGCGGTAGTGAAGTCGAAGTCGCGCCCGTTGACCGCGTCCCAGTCACGGCCGGCGGTGATCGAGGTGAGCCTGGTCCCGCCCAGCATGTTCAGGTCGATGTTGACCTCCGCCTGCACGCCGCGGTCGCTGATCTTCTGCGCGGTGCTGCGGTTGCTGTAGGAAATGCGCGACCACGGATCGGCCTGACCGGTGGGGGCGATGGCACCGCCGCCGGCCAGCGCGTTGATCAGGGTCGAGCTTTGGCCGCTGACCAATTGCACGGCGGTGCAGCAGTTCTCGTCGCGGCGGGTGGAATCGGCCGACAGGATGATCTCCACGTTGTCGGTCGGGGCGATCAGCAGCTTCGCCCGGAAGGTGTCGAAGTCCTGGTCGTAGTCGCGATCCTCGCTGCGCGGGCCGGCGCCGGTCTTCACCGACATCCAGCCATCGCGGTTGCGATGCGCGGCATACACGCGAAGCGCGGCGTAGTCGCCCAGCGGGGTATTGAACGAACCGGCCAGCCCCAGCGCGGAATAATTGCCGAAGGTGACTTCGCCGTCGGCGGAGCGCTCGAAGCCCGGCTTGCGGGTGACCACGTTGATCACGCCGGAGGAGGTGTTCTTGCCGAACAGGGTGCCCTGCGGGCCCTTCAGCACCTCGATGCGCTCCAGCTCCCCGAGGTCACCGAAGCCAGTCGAGTTGCGCGAGCGATACACGCCGTCGATCACCACGCCCACCGAGGATTCCAGGCCGACGTTGTCGCCCACCGTGCCGATGCCGCGGATGCGCGCGGTGGTGATGGTCTCGCTCTGGGTGCTGGTGACGGTCAGCCCCGGCACCAGGATCTGCAGGTCCTTGATGTCGCGGACGCCGGTGTCCTGCAGGGTCTGCTGGGACAGTGCGGTGACCGCGATCGGCACGTCCTGCATGACTTCTTCGCGCTTCTGCGCGGTGACGACGATGGTATCGAGGGTCTTGGCTTCCTGCTTTGCCGCCGGGGCGGCATCCTGCGCGAAGGCAGGCAGGGCGAGCGTGGAGACCAGTCCGGCGATGACTGCCATGGACAGCGGACTACGTTGCGGTTGCTTGCGAAGCATGACCTTCCCCCCAGCTGGTGGTTTCGATTGAATCGATATGGATAGCTGCCTGTTGCCGCGGCCACGTGGGGGTATGGCCGCATGGCAAGGACGCTAGCACACCTGCAACAGGGCGAACAGCCGCCGCGTGCGCGCCCGCGGTAGTGGACGGGAGCGGATCGCAGGACGTGTGCGGAGCGCATCGGTCTGCGCTCAGCGCCGCACCCGTCAATGCCTCGTGAACCATCTCCGCGCACGGTGGCAATACACTCGTGCGCAAACAAAAGGAGGCCCTCATGACCAGCAGATCCGACCTCGGCGCCCGGCTAGACGTCATCGCTGCGCAGATGCCGCGCTTCCGCCAGGACATGCAGCGGGTGTTCGCGGACATCGATCGCCGCGACGGCCAGCCCTGTCCGGAAGCGGGGCCAGCCGCGAACCCGCGGCAGCAACCCGACGCCCTCGCCGCCACCACGGTGGACCGTGCCGCACTCCATTGAAGACAGCTGGACGGTGCTGCCACGCGCGTTCTACCGCCGGCATCCCGCGCTGGTGGCGCCGGAACTGCTCAACAAGCTGCTGGTGCGGGCCGACGGACGCGTCGCCCGCATTGTCGAAGTAGAGGCCTATGCCGGCCACGAAGACCCGGCCGCGCATTCCTTCCGCGGCCAGACCGCGCGCAACGCCACCATGTTCGGCCCGCCCGGCCACCTGTATGTCTATTTCAGCTACGGCATGCACTGGGGCAGCAACGCCGTCTGCGGCGAAGTGGGCGAAGGCGTGGGCGTGCTGCTGCGCGCCGCCGAACCGTTGCGCGGCATCGACGCCATGCGGGCGGCGCGACCCGCCGCCCGCCGCGACACCGACCTGGCCAGTGGCCCGGGCAAGCTGTCGCAGGCGTTCGGCATCACCCGCGAACTGGATGGCGCCGACCTGGTGCTGGGCGATCGCGGCATCCGCATCGTCGGCGACGGCACGCCGCCGCCGGAACACCCCATCGCGGGCCCGCGCATCGGCATCAGCAAGGCCACCGATTTCCCCTGGCGCTGGCACGTGCCCGACCATCGCCACGTCTCGGTGCGGCCGCGCCGGCCGCGCGGCTGAAGTCCTCGCGGAGCCGCGCCGATCCGGCAAGCCCGCGCCTTGTGGCGGGCGCGCAGCCGTCCCCTTCGCCGGCGTTGCCCACTAAGATGGCTGCCCCCTGCTGCGAATGCGCAGCCACCTTTCGATCCCGGCAACCGCGGCACATGCCCGACACCAAAGAACAATCCAGGAAACCCGCGCCAGCCGCGGAACACACCCCGCTCATGAAGCAGTTCTTCGCCGCCAAGGCGGAGCACCCGGACGTGCTGCTGTTCTTCCGCATGGGCGACTTCTACGAGCTGTTCTTCGATGACGCTCGCAAGGCGGCGCGGCTGCTCGACATCACCCTGACCCAGCGGGGCAATTCGGCCGGCCAGCCGATCCCGATGGCGGGGGTGCCGCACCACGCCGCCGAAGGCTATCTGGCACGGCTGGTGGCGCTGGGTGAGTCGGTGGCGATCTGCGAGCAGATCGGCGACCCGGCGACCTCCAAGGGCATCGTGGAGCGCAAGGTGGTGCGCATCGTCACCCCCGGCACCGTCACCGACGAAGCGTTGCTGGACGAACGCCGCGACACCCTGCTGCTGGCGATCAGCCGCGGCAAGCACGGTTACGGCCTCGCCTGGGCCGACCTTGCCAGTGGCCGCCTGCGCGCCAACGAAGTGGTCGGCGAGGATGCGCTGGAGGCCGAGCTGGCGCGCCTGCAGCCGGCGGAAACGCTGCTCGCCGACGAGGACGGCTGGCCCGCCTGCGCGCTGGAATCGCGCGGGCTGCGCCGGCGCGCGCCGTGGCTGTTCGACGCCGACTCAGGCCGCCGCCAGCTGTTGCAGTTCTTCGCCGTGCATGACCTCACCGCCTTCGGCCTGGACGAGCGCCCGCTGGCGATCGCCGCCGCCGCGGCGGTGCTGGGCTACATCGAGGAAACCCAGAAGCAGCGGCTGCCGCACCTGCGCAGCATCGCGCTGGAGACCAGCTCCGAGGCCATCGCCATGAACGCGGCCACGCGCCGCCACCTGGAGCTGGATTCGCGCGTCGACGGCGATGTCAAAGCCACCCTGCTGGGCGTGCTGGATTCCACCGTCACGCCGATGGGCGGGCGCCTGCTGCGGCGCTGGCTGCATCGCCCGCTACGCGACCGCCGGGTGGTCGGTGAACGCCACCACGCGGTGCAGACGCTGATCGAACATCGCGCGGACGACGCCCTGCGCGAGGCCTTCCGCAGCCTTGGCGACATGGAGCGCATCCTCGCACGCGTCGCCCTGCGCAGCGCCCGCCCCCGCGACCTGTCCACCCTGCGCGACGGACTGTCGCTGCTGCCGGCCGTGCGCGGGATCCTCGCTCCTCTGGATTCGCCGCGGCTGGCCGCGCTGCACGCCGAACTCGGCGAACACGAAGACACCGCGCGCATGCTGCGCGCCGCCATCGTCGGCCAGCCGCCGCTGCTGGCGCGCGACGGCGGCGTGATCGAGGAGGGCTTTGATGCCGAACTCGACGAACTACGGCAGCTCTCGACCAATGCCGACCGGTTCCTGATCGACCTGGAAGCGCGCGAGCGCGAGGCCACCGGCATCGCCAACCTCAAGGTCGGCTACAACCGCGTGCACGGCTATTTCATCGAGATCAGCAAGGGCCAGAGCGACAAGGCGCCGGTGCATTACACCCGCCGCCAGACCCTGACCGGCGCGGAGCGCTACATCACCGAGGAGCTGAAGGGCTTCGAGGACAAGGTGCTGTCCGCGCGCGAGCGGGCGCTGGCGCGCGAGAAGCTGCTGTACGAAGGGGTGTTGGACGCACTGAACGCCGTGCTGGAACCGCTGCGCCACTGCGCGCTGGCGCTGAGCGAACTGGACGTGCTGGCCGGTTTCGCCGAGCGCGCGCAGGCGCTGGACTGGAGCCGGCCGACGCTGCACGACGACCCCGGCATCCGCATCGAACGCGGTCGCCACCCGGTGGTGGAAGCGCTTCGCGACGCGCCGTTCGAGCCGAACGACCTCGTCTTCGATGACGCCACCCGGATGTACGTCATCACCGGCCCGAACATGGGCGGCAAGTCCACCTTCATGCGCCAGAACGCGCTGATCGTGCTGCTGGCCTGCATCGGCAGCTTCGTGCCGGCGGCGAAGGCGGAGCTGGGGCCGATCGACCGCATCCTCACCCGCATCGGCGCCGGCGACGACCTCGCCCGCGGCCAGTCCACCTTCATGGTGGAGATGAGCGAGACCGCCTACATCCTCCACCACGCCACCGAAGAATCTTTGGTGCTGATGGACGAGATCGGACGCGGCACCTCGACTTACGATGGTCTGGCCCTGGCCGACGCGGTGGCGCGGCAGCTGGCCTCGGCGAACCGCAGCTACACCCTGTTCGCCACCCACTACTTCGAGCTGACAGCGCTGGCCGAGCCCGGCAGCGGCATCGCCAACCTGCATCTGGACGCAGTGGAGCACGGCGAGGCGCTGGTGTTCATGCATGCGGTGCGCCCCGGGCCGGCCAACCGCAGCTTCGGCCTGCAGGTGGCGGCGCTTGCCGGCCTGCCGAAGGCAGCGCTGCAGCAGGCAAGAACGCGGCTGGCTGAGCTGGAAGCGCAAAGCCGCGATGCGCCGCACGTCCCGCTGAGCGCAGCGGCGCTGGACCAGCCACAGCAGTTCGGCCTGTTCGCGCCCTCCAGCGCCGCGCTGGACGCGCTGGCCGGCATCGATCCCGACGAGCTGACCCCGAAGCAGGCGCTGGAAGCGCTGTACCGGCTGAAGGCGCTGGCATGAGCGTTGCGCCCACTGTGATTGTCGAAGCGCTGCTGACCGGCAAGGCCCGCGCCTACACGCGACCCGGCTCCTGCAGCGCCATCGACAAGCGACCGCTGGCTGGCAAGGTGCGCATCGGTGAGCTGGGCATCGAAGGCGATGAGCAGGGCGACCCGCGCGTGCACGGCGGCGTGGACAAGGCGGTGCACCATTACGCCTTCGATCACTACGCGCTCTGGCGCGATGACCTCGGTGCCCTGGCCCTGCTGGAGTCGCCCGGCGCGTTCGGCGAAAACATCAGCACGCGCGGGTTGACCGAAGCCGAGGTCTGCCTGGGCGACCGCTTCGCGCTGGGCGATGCGCTGCTGGAAGTCAGCCAGGGCCGGCAACCGTGCTGGAAGCTCAACGACCGTTTCGGCGTGGCCGACATGGCCCGCCGGGTGCAGGCCACCGGCCGCACTGGTTGGTACTACCGCGTGCTGCGGCCCGGCACGGCGCGCGCCGGCGACGTGCTGGCGCTGGCCGAACGCCCGCATCCGGGCTGGACGCTGCAGCGCCTGGGCGAACTGCTGTCACGGCGCGTGCTCGATCCGGCCCAGCTGGAACCCGCGCTGGCACTGCCGCTGGTGCCATCGCACCGCAAGCTGATCGAACGGCGCATGGAACAGGGCGCGGTGGAGGACTGGAGCCGGCGCATCGACGGGCCAGGCGCAGATTGACCCCCACTTCTGGCGCATAGCCAGCATCGATGGCGCCGATCCCGCCAATCGATTTCCCAAGATCGATCAGGGCTCCTAGAGTGGCCGCATCACCCGCCACGGAGCCAGTGCGATGCGCAAGCCCACCGATCCCCCCAAGCCCAGCTTCCTGACCACCGATTTCGGCGCGCCGGTGCCCGACAACCAGAACAGCCTGACCGCCGGCCCGCGCGGCCCGCTCCTTGCGCAGGACGTGTGGCTGCACGAGAAGCTCGGCAACTTCGTGCGCGAGGTGATCCCGGAGCGGCGCATGCACGCGAAGGGCTCCGGCGCGTTCGGCACCTTCACCGTCACCCACGACATCACCAGGTACACGCGCGCCGCGATCTTTTCCCAGGTCGGCAAGAAGACGGAAATGTTCGCCCGCTTCACCACGGTGGCCGGCGAGCGCGGCGCGGCGGACGCCGAGCGCGACATCCGCGGCTTCGCGCTGAAGTTCTACACCGAGGAAGGCAACTGGGACATGGTGGGCAACAACACCCCGGTGTTCTTCATCCGCGACCCGCGCAAGTTCCCCGACCTCAACAAGGTGGTCAAACGCGACCCGCGCACCAACCTGCGCAGCGCTACCAACAACTGGGACTGGTGGACGCTGCTACCGGAGGCACTGCACCAGATCACCATCGTGATGAGCGACCGTGGCATTCCGAAGTCGTACCGCCACATGCACGGTTTCAGTTCCCATACCTACAGCTTCTGGAACGAAGCCGGCGAGCGCTTCTGGGTGAAGTTCCACTTCCGCACCCAGCAGGGCATCAGGAACCTCACCGACGCCGAGGCCGCCGAAGCGATCGGCAACGACCGCGAGACCCACCAGCGCGACCTGTTCGACGCCATCGAGTGCGGCGACTTCCCGAAGTGGACGATGTACGTGCAGGTAATGCCGGAGACCGACGCCGAGAAGGTCCCCTACCACCCGTTCGACCTCACCAAGGTGTGGCCGAAAGCGGACTACCCGCTGATCGAGGTCGGCGAGTTCGAGCTCAACCGCAACCCGGAGAACTTCTTCGCCGACGTCGAGCAGAGTGCGTTCGCGCCCAGCAACCTGGTGCCGGGCATCGGCGTGTCGCCCGACAAGATGCTGCAGGCGCGGCTGTTCAACTACGCCGATGCGCAGCGCTATCGGCTGGGCACCAACTACCAGCAGATCCCGGTCAACGCCGCACGCTGCCCGGTGCACAGCAACCACCGCGACGGCATCGGCCGTGTCGACGGCAACTACGGCGGCATGCCCCATTACGAGCCCAACAGCTTCCAGCAGTGGCAGGAGCAGCCGCAGTTCCGCGAACCGCCGTTGAAGATCAGCGGCGACCTCGCCGACTGGTTCAACTACCGAGAGGACGATGCCGACTACTTCAAGCAGCCCGGCGACCTGTTCCGCCTGATGACGCCGGAAAAACAGCAACTGCTGTTCGACAACACCGCCCGTGCCATGGGCGACGCGCCCGACTTCATCAAGCGCCGTCACGTGGACAACTGCACGAAGGCCGACCCGGCCTACGGCGCCGGGGTGGAGGCCGCCCTGCGCAAGCTCGGCGCCTTCGCCGGCGAGCAATCCCCGAACAGCCTGGGCTGAAGACTTCACCATCCCGCCTGGACGCCGACAGGTTCGCCTGCCGCCGTTTCCGTTGCGGGGTTACCCTAGCCGCACCCGCCAACCGGCGACCGCGCAGGAGTCCCGCATGCCGTCCCTGACCGATGACCTCTTTTCCCAGCTCTCCGGCCCCGCCCTGCAGCAGATCAGCCAGCAACTGGGCACCAACCCCGCGCAGACCTCGGGGGCGATTGCCGCCGCGCTGCCAATGATCCTCGGCGCGATGGGCCGCAACACCGCCCAGCCGGGCGGCGCGGAAGCCCTGTTCGGCGCGCTGGGCCGCGACCACAACGGCGGCGGCGGGCTCGGCGACGTCCTCGGCGCGGTGCTGGGTGGCCAGCAGGGCCGCCAGACCGACGGCCTCGGCCAGCTCGGCCACATCTTCGGCGGCCAACTGCCGCGTGCGGAAAGCGGCCTCGGCCAGGCCACCGGGCTGGGCGGGGACAAGGCACAGATGCTGCTGAAGATCCTTGCCCCCATCGTCATGGCCTACCTGGCCAAGCGCATGTTCGGCGGCCAGCAGGAAGCGGCATCGCCGCAGGCGCTGGGCGACATCCTCGGCCAGGAACACGCGCAGGTGCGGCAGGCCGGCGGCCTCGGCGGCGGACTGCTGGGCGCCGTGCTCGACCAGGACGGCGACGGCCAGCTGGGTTTGGGCGATCTGATGAAGATCGGCGGCGGGCTGCTCGGCGGCGGGCGCTGACGCCCCGCTGGGTGCGCGGACCTCCCCGTCCGCGCACCCCACCCCGCACGTCCTCCCCGAATGGAGCGCAACGCATGCCCCTTCCGCAAGCAGGTTCCAGCTTTTTCGTCGGCTGGGGAACCCTGTCACTGATCAATGCCGGCCTGGCCCAATCCAAGGGCCGCAGCGGCTTCGGCTGGTGGCTGGGCTCGCTGCTTGGCGGGCCGCTGGCGACGCTGCTGATTGTCGTACTGCCACCGGTCGGTCGCCGGTTCAGCTGAGTCGCCGGCGCCGGCGCGGGGCGTCGGCCTGTGTTGATACTCAGGCCGCGCTGGCCGCCAGCGCCTGCGCCAGGTCTTCCCACAGGTCTTCCACGTCCTCGATCCCCACCGACAGGCGCAGCAGGCCGGCGGTGATGCCGGTGGCGGCCTTGACCTGCTCGTCCACCATGCGGTGGGTCAGGCCGGCGGGATGCTGGATCAGGCTGTCCACCGAGCCAAGGCTCACCGCCGCGGTCATCACCTTCACCGACGCCATCACCTTGGCGGCTGCGTCATGGCCGCCGCGCAATTCGAACGCCATCAGGCAGCCTGGCCCGCGCATCTGGGTGCCGACCAGGTGCGCGCCGTGCGCGCCCGGCAGGCCCGGATAGAACACCTTCGACACCGCCGGGTGTTCGCTCAGCCGCTGCGCCAGCACCTGCGCATTGGCCTGCGCGGCTTCCACCCGCAGCTTCAGCGTGGGCAGGCCGCGGTGCAGCAGGTAGGCGGCCAGCGGGTGCAACAGCGCGCCGGTGGCCGCGCGCACGGTGCGCAGCGGCGCGGCGCGGGCTTCATCGCAGCAGACCACCCCGGCAATCACGTCGCCGTGGCCGCCGAGGAACTTGGTGGCGCTGTGCAGCACATAGGCCGCGCCGAGCTCCGCGGGGCGCTGCAGCACCGGGGTGGCAAAGGTGGAGTCCACCAGCACCGGCACGCTGCCGGCAGCCGCGACCACCGCCCGGATGTCGACCAGGTTGAGGGTGGGATTGGCAGGGGTTTCGATCACCACCAGCGCGGTATCGGGGCGAAGACGCGCGGCGATGTCCTCGGCCTTCACGAACTCCGCCTCCAGCCCGCACATGCCGGTGGCCAGCAGGTGGTCGGCGGTGCCGTACAGCGGGCGCACCACCAGCACGTGCTTGCCGTGCTGGGCGCGATCCAGCAGCACGGCCGTCATCGCCGCCATGCCGGAGGCGTAGGCCACGCAGGCCTGGGTGCCCTCGAGCGCGGCGATGGCGTTTTCGGCGCGGGCCACGGTGGGGTTGTGCAGGCGCGCGTAGATCGGGTTGGCGGCGCTGGCGTGGCCGCCGACCAGCGCATCGAAACTGGCGCTGCCGACGTCGAGGTCGGCGATCGGATAGGTGGTGGACAGGTCCAGCGGCGGCGCGTGCACGCAGAGGTCGCCGAAGTCCTCGCGGCCGGCGTGGACGGCAGTGGTCTGGAAACGGTGCATGGCGGCCTCGGGTGCGATGGGATCCCGCTATCCTAGAACCCTGTTCGGCATGAAACAGTCACGCCGAAGGATATTTTGCCAAGGCAGGAAATCGCCATGCTGGACCGAATCGACTACGCCCTCCTGCGCCTGCTGCGGAAGAATGCGCGGCTGCCCAACAAGGATCTGGCCGAAAAGGTCGGCATCGCGCCATCCACCGCGCTGGAGCGGGTGCGGCGGATGCGCGAGGCGAAGATCCTGCTGGGCTACCACGCCGAGATCGCACCCGAAGCCATGGGCGTGGGTCTGCAGGCGATGATCTCGGTGCGGCTGGCCCGGCACTCGCGTGCACTGGTCGACGGCTTCCACCAACACCTGCTGGGCCTGCCCGAGGTGCTGGCCTGCTACCACGTGGCCGGAGCCGACGACTTCCTTGCCCACGTCGGCGTACGCGACAGCGAGCACCTGCGCAACTTCACCCTGACCGCGTTCACCGAGCGGGAGGAAGTGGCGCATATCGAAACGCGACTGATCTTCGAGTTCCAGCGCAACGTGGAGCTGCCGGCGCGGGAAACCGGGGCGTGACCTGCCGTCCCTTCACTGGAACAGCCGGTAGGTGCGGGTGCTGACCTCGGAGACCCAGCGCAGATAACTCACCCGCCACTGCCGCCCGATGTTCGGCTCCCACGGGTCGTACACCATCAGGGAGGTGCCGCGCCCGGTCGGATCGTTGTCGCCGCGGATCCCCACCACCAGGGTCATGTGCCCCGGGCTGCCCTGGTAGCCGCCGGGAATCCGCTGCAGGTAACCGCCAGGATTCCACAGCGTATCCACCATCAACGGCCCCTGCCGCACCATCGCCGCGAAGGCCTGCGGCATCCACGACGCCGGCGGGTATGAACGCAAGCCATGCACCCGCGCATAGCGCTCGGTCTGCGGTACCCAGTTGGCGACGTCCGACTGGTTGTACAGGCCGTTGGCGTCATCCCACATGTCGGCAGGCGTCGCCGCTTTCACCGCGGCGACGCTGCTGCTCTTGAGCATGGCCCCAGCAGGTGCTGTTGGTGGGCTGGGGGATGAAGGTGCGCTGGTGGCGGGCCGGCGGATAGGCTTCCGCATCGAACAGCGCGTTCTGCGTGCACTGGCCCGCTTCGCCGTCCACCACCAGCCAGGCCTGGTCCTGGTAGCGACGCACGGCATTGCGGGTGTTGTTGCCGAAGTCGCCGTCCGGGCGGAGATTGCAGCCCGGCAACTTGCGGTTGAGCGCCTCCTGCAGGCGCCTTACCTCGCTTCCCTTCGACCCCATCCTCAATACCGTAACGGCCATGGCGCGGCTCCTTGCCTCCAGTGCTTCCAGCGCATGTTGGCAATGCACGGCACGCACCGCCATTTGCTGGAAGCACTAACCGCGGCCGCCGGGCCTAGCGCATTCCGCCTAATCCATTCCGCAGCGGCACCACGCCGCTGTCCTGCGCGCGGAGCCGGTGCGGCACCCGCACGCCTACGCCAGCCGGCTTCCCGCGCACGGGAAGCCGGCCGGGCGAGTGCACGCCTTCAGTGGGCTTCGTCCTGCGCCGGCTTCGATGCCGGCCTTGCGAGCGCGTCGTCGCGGTCGTTCGCACGCCGGGCAGCGGCGCGCTGCAGGTGCGGCATCGCGTAGTCCTGGAGCACCTGCTTGGGCTCGAGCTCGCCAATCTGGATGTAGTAACCGATGAACGCGGCAATGTAGAGATCGGCCACGGTGAAGCGGTCACCGACCAGATATCGCTTGCCCGCCACCGCGCCTTCCAGCGTGCGCAGCAGGTCGGCCTCGTTGCCGTAACCTGCTTCCATCGACGGCGCGATGGTGCCGTGGCGGCGCGCGGTGATGAAGAACTCCAGCGGGCTGGCGAACAGCATCCAGCGATAGCAGGCGCCACGCTCCGGCGTGCCCGGCGGCGGCAGCAGGCCCAGCTCCGGCAACAGGTCGGCCAGGTGCAGGCAGATCGCGGCGTTCTCGGTGATCGCAATGCCGTCATGCACCAGCGCCGGCACCTTGCCCATCGGATTGATGGCGAGGAATTCCGGCGATTTCATGCTGGTGCCGAATTCCAGCTGCACTTCCTCGTAGGGCAGGCCGGTTTCCTCCAGCATCCAGCGGGTGATGCGGGCGCGCGACATCGGGTTGGTGTAGAAGCGCAGCTGTGGGGTCATGGCGGGTCCTGGGTTGGGTGGACGCGCAGTCTGCGCGGGCCCTGCTGACAGCTGCTGGCAGCAGCCCTCAATCGCGCTGGCGGATTCGCTCGTGTTCGCGCCAGCGCTGCAGGAGGCCATGCCGCGTCTGCGGGTAGTGCCGGCCGGCATCCTCCAGTCCCAGCACGCGGTCGGCGCGGAAATGGCGGTAGTCGCCGCGCAGCTCGCACCAGGCCGCGAGCAGGCGACGGTCGTCGAGGAAGGCCATCGCGAACGGCCAGACCGTGCGCTGCGAGACCCGGTCGCCGGCATCGGCGTAAGCCAGGTGCAGCACGCGCTGCTCGCGGATGGCGCGACGCAGCGTGGGCAGCCAGGGTTCGGGGGTCTTCGGGCACCAGTCCGGCGCGAACAGGCCGCCGGTTTCCACCTGCAGGCGCAGGGCCTCCGGCAGGATGCCGAGGATGCGGTCCATCGCGCCGCGCGCCGCCACCGCCAGCTCGGGATCGGCATGCGAGGCCACCCAGCGGGTGCCCAGCACCATCGCCTCGAGCTCCTCTTCCGAGAACATCATCGGTGGCAGCAGGAAGCCGGGGCGCAGCAGGTAGCCGATGCCGGGGTCGCCGGCGATGTCGGCGCCCTGCCCGCGCAGGGCTTCGATATCGCGGTACAGGGTGCGCAGGCTGATCCCCAGCTGCTCCGCCAGCTGCGCGCCGCGAACGGGGCGGCGCCGGCGCCGGAGATCATCCAGCAGCTGCAGCAGACGGGTGGCGCGCTGCGTCATCGGGCGATACGCGAAAAAAGGCCCCGCAGCATAGCGGTCGCGACCGCCGTGCGCGCAACGGTCACGAGGCGTCGATATCGCCCAGCGCGCGGATCAGCCGGCGCGCGCGCTTGTCGGGTTTGGTGTCGGGCGGGTGGTATCCGGCGCGCTCGGCGGCGCGCTGCGCGCGGGCCTGCTCGCGCGCGAGCCGGGAGGCTTCGGATTCGCGATACAGGGTCTGCGCGATGCTGGCCGGGCCGCGCACATCGCACAGCGCCAGCACCTCGATTTCGAAGCGTTCGTCCAGACGCATCACCTGCAGCGCGTCGCCCACCCGCACCCCGCGCGCGGGTTTGGCGCGCTGCCCGCCGATCTCCACCTTGCCGGTATCGATGGCCTGCTTGGCCAACGCGCGGGTCTTGAAGAAGCGCGCCGCCCACAGCCACAGGTCAAGGCGGACGCTGGCGGCTTCGTCTGGCATCTGTATCGGCATGGCGTGATCTTGCGGCCCCGGAAACGCAAACGGCCACCCGAAGGTGGCCGTCGTGCGGAAGCTGCGCCGGATTACTCGGCGGCGGCGGCTTCGGCAGCAGCCTTGGCACGCGCCTTGGCGTTGCCGGCCAGGTCTTCCTTGATGCGCGCCTTCTTGCCTTCCAGGCCACGCAGGTAGTACAGCTTGCTGGCGCGCACGGCGCCACGGCGCTTCACTTCCACCGAGTCGATGGCGGCGCTGTGGGTCTGGAACACGCGCTCCACGCCGAAGCCGTGGGAAATCTTGCGCACGGTGAACGCGGAGTTCAGGCCGGCGTTCTTCTTGCCGATGACAACGCCTTCGTAGGCCTGCACGCGTTCGCGGTTGCCTTCCTTCACCTTGACGTTGACGACGACGGTGTCGCCGGGGCCGAAGTCGGGCAGCTTGCGCGAGATCTGCGCGGTTTCGAAGTCCTGCAGCAGGGTGTGGATCGAGGGCTTGTTCATGGGATCAACCTTGGATTTTTGTTGCGTGCATTGGCACGCGCCTGTTGGTGTCGTTGTTGCGCGAGTGCACGTGGACCCGCGTCATGGCTCGGTGCAGCGTGGTACATGGGCAGGGCCCAGCCGCGCATTGTAGCGGAAATCCAGCCGCGGTGCCGGGGTCAGGCGTCGCCTGCGGGAGGTTCGCCCACCGCCTGCAGCCAGCGCGCGCGGAATGCATCCAGCAGCGCCCGATCGGCCTTCGACAGCGCCGCCTCGTCCAGCAGGTCCGGGCGGCGCAGCCAGGTGCGGCCCAGCGACTGCTGCCGGCGCCAGCGGGCGATCCCGGCGTGGTTGCCGGACAGCAGAACCTCCGGTACCGCGCCGAGCGCGTGCTCGACCGGCCGGGTGTAGTGCGGGCAATCCAGCAGGCCGTCGCCCTCGAAACTGTCCTGGACCGCGGATTCGGCGTCGTTCAGCGCCCCCTCCTGCAGCCGCGCCACCGCGTCCACCAGCACCGCCGCGGCCAACTCACCGCCGGACAGCACGTAGTCGCCGATGGAGATCTCCTCGTCCACCTCGGCCTGCAGCAGGCGCTCGTCGACGCCCTCGTAGCGGCCGCACAGCAGCAGCAGACGCGGCAGTGCCGCCAGCTCCCGGACCTTGCGCTGGTCCAGCCGGCCGCCCTGCGGGCTGAGGTAGACCACCCGCGCCGGGGCCGAGTCGGCCTCGCGCGCCGCGCGGATCGCCGCGCGCAGCGGGTCGATCATCATCACCATGCCCGGGCCGCCGCCGAACGGGCGGTCATCGACCCGGCGGTAATTGCCCTCGGCGTAGTCGCGCGGGTTCCAGCCGTGCAGCGACAGCAGCCCGCGCTCGCCGGCACGCCCCACCACGCCATGCGCGGCGATCTGGGCGACGAATTCGGGGAACAGGCTGACGATGTCGAAACGCATCGGCATCCGCCTCAGAAGTCCGCGTCCCAGTCGACGGTGACCACGCCGGCATCGAAATCCACGCCATGCACGTACGCCGGCTGCACGAACGGGATCATCCGCTCGCGCTCGCCCTGCGCCACCAGCACGTCGTTGGCGCCGTTGTTGAACAGGTGCGAGACCACGCCGAAATCCGCGCCATCCAGATTGACCACGCGCAGGCCTTCCAGGTCGATCCAGTAATACTCACCCGGCGCCGGCGGCGGCAGCGCGGAGCGCGGCACCAGGATTTCCGTGCCGCGCAGCGCATCGGCGGCGTCGCGGTCTTCCACGTCCGGCAAGATGGCAATCAGTCCCTTGACGCCCTCGCGCACCTTCGCGCCCTCGCACAGCCGCTCGTTGCCGCGCGCGTCGCGCAGCGTCCACGGCTGGTAGCGGGCGATGGCGCGCAGCGGATCGGCGTAGCTTTCCAGCTTCACTTCACCGCGCACGCCGAACGCACCGTGCAACCGGCCCATCGGGATCATCCGTTCTGGATTCTTCCGCTGGCCGGCGTCCGGTGCGTTCATGCGTTCGATGCAACGGGCCGCGCTACGCGACCCGAAACCGTCAGGCGGCCTTGGCGGCCTGCTTGTACAGGTCGGCGACCTTGTCGGTCAGCTGCGCGCCGTTGTCGAGCCAGAACTTCATGCGCTCGACATTCAGCTCGATGCGCTTTTCCTGGCCCTGCGCCACCGGGTTGTAGAAGCCCACGCGCTCGATGTTGCGGCCATCGCGGGCGCTGCGGCTGTCGGTGACGATGATGTGGTAGAAGGGGCGCTTCTTGGCGCCGCCACGGGTAAGGCGGATCTTGACCATGGTGCTTTCTCGGTGTTGCCCAGCGGCCGGGATGGCCGGGTAAGCCGCCAAGTATAGCCGCACCGGCCGCTACGGGGAAGCCGCCCCCGCTTCAGCGTTCATGGCCGCCTGTTCGGCCGCCCCGATCCGCTCGGGACTGGGCGGATGGGTGGACAGGTAACCCATCGGGCCTTTTTCCAGCGCCTCCGGTAACTGCGCCGACAGCCGCCGCATCATCGCGGCGAACGTCCTGGGCGATTGCCCGTGCCGGCGCAGCAGGTCGAACGCGTAGGCGTCGGCCTCGCGCTCGTGGCCGCGGGAAAATCCGCTGCCGAGCAGCGTGGCCGGAATCGACACCGCCAGCGACGAGCCCGAGGCGTCGCCGAACAGCAAGCCGGCAACGACGAAAACCGAAGACTGCTCCAAGGCCCTGCGCATGCCGTGCCGGTGCACGTGGTGCCCGGCCTCGTGGGCGAGCACGGCCAGCACCTCGTCGTCACTGCCGCCCAGTTCCAGCAATTGATCGGTGACGAAAATGCGCCCGTCCGGCAGCGCGAATGCATTCGCCCCGATTCCCTCCGCGTCGACGAACACGATCCGCATCTGCTCCGAACGCGGCTCGCCCCGCACCAGCTGCCGGAAGCGCTGCACCAGCGCCGTCCGCCGCGCGGCCGGCACCTTGCTCGGGTCGAAATGCAGCCGCGCGAGCAGCACGACCACCTGCTCGCTGACATGCCGCTCGACCGCCGCCGGCATGCGCTCGGCGGCCTCGCGCGCCAGCCACGGCATGCCGTGACGGAGGAACAGCACGGTCGCCGCCAGCACCAGCAGCGCCGACCCCAGGATCGCGCCGCGGCGGCGCTCCAGCCAGTCGGCCCAGCCTTCGATGCGGCTACCGCCATCCGGGAACCAGCGCTCCATCTCGGGACTGTCCGCCACTTCCACGCGGCCGCCATCGGGCAGCTGCAGCACCCGCGGGGTATTGCCCAGCCGCGGCCGGATCCGCACCGCTTCCAGCGGCCACTGCTGCAACTGGCCGTCCTCGAACGCCAGCTGCAGGAACCCGTCGGCGCAGTCCAGCCGCGCCGCGCGCATGCGGCTGGACTGGCCGTCGTAGCAGTGCGCGGCGAGCGCCATCAGAAGCCCAGATCGACGCCCACGTCGAGCGCATCAACCAGCTCCGCGCCGGTGGCGCCGTGGTCACGCTCGTTGTCGCGCACGAATTCCTCCAGATTGCCTTCCACCCACACCGCGAAGTGGGCCGCGCGGTAGCGGGCCAGCCGGATCATCGCCCACGGCACCGCCAGGCCCAGGGTGCAGACGATGGCGACCAGGTTGCTGAAGTAGATCCACAGCATGTCGCGCACGCGCAGGGTGGATTCAAAGCGGTGCGGGCCCAGCCGCGCGCTGTTCCACAGCAGGTTGGCGAACTTCACCCGCAGGAAGATGCCGACGCCGAACATGCCGGCGTACAGCAGCAGCAGCGCCGCCACCATGCCGACCCCGAGCGCCGCGCCGCCGGCCCCATTGGCCTCGCCCTTGCCGGCGACCACACCGGCCGCGATCACCGCGCCGAAGACCAGGAAGAACAGCACCATCAGGCCGACGCCGATTCCCAGCGCGATCAGGTACGGCAGGTAGTAACGCCCGGCATCGCCGGCGTAGACGAAGCGCTGGCGCCCGAAGCCGTGACCGGCAACAACGAACTCGTGCTGCCGCAGCTTCATCAGCGGATACAGCAGGGTGGCGGTCAGGCCGCTGAGGATCGGCCAGCCCAGGAACGGGCCGTAGGCCGCGCCGCCCGTGCGGTCGAAGCGGAAGCTCAAGCCGCGCCAAGCCGAATTGCGCGCGCGGAAGCGTAGCCCCAGCACGATGATCAGCGGCATCAGCGCACCCAGCGCCAGCAGGATCACCGCGTACAGCAGCGGCAGGAAATGCGACGACAGGGCCAGCGCGATCACCACCGCATAGGCGACCAGACGCCCCTTGAGGATGGCGATGGGGTCGGCCAGGTAATCGAAGCTGGAACCCGCCAGCCGGGTATTGCCGTAGAAGTAGCGCTCGGTGCGCACCTTCGCCCAGGCCGAATAGATGCCCAGGGTGACAATGCCCAACAGCAGGTTGACGAACCAGATGCCGAAATACTCGCCGACGCGGCCGGAGAACTCCGGCTGCTGGCGAACCACCGGCGTTTCCGCAGGCGCGGCAGATACATGCTCCGGCGTACCGGATTCCCCTTCGAACATTGCAGCCTCCCCATGCATGCGTCCCCCGACGCGACGGCGAAGCTTAACCGCAGGCTTCCGGCAGCGCTGCGAATGATTGGCAATGGCGTGCGGGATCAGCCGGCCGGCGCGTGCGGGCTGACGTAGTCGCCGACGCGGGTGCGGAAGGCGACATTGAGGCGGTTCCAGCCGTTGATGGCGATGATGGCCAGGGTCAGGTCCACCAGCTGTTTTTCATCGAAGTGCCGGCGTGCCTGCGCATACACCTCGTCCGGCACGTCCGCGGCACTGGCCAGCCGAGTCAGCGCTTCGGTCCACGCCAGCGCTGCGCGCTCGCGCTCGCTGTAGCAGGGGGCATCGCGCCAGGCGACGAGCAGGTGCAGGCGCTGCTCGGTTTCGCCCAGCGCCCGCGCGTCCTTGCTGTGCATGTCCAGGCACCAAGCGCAACCGTTGAGCTGGGAGGCGCGCGACTTCACCAACTCCAGCAGCAGCGGCTCCAGCCCGCTTTTATGCACCTGGTGTTCCAGCTGCAGCATGGCCTTGAAGGCGTCCGCGGACGCGGCCTTGTAATCGAGGCGTTGCGACATGGGTGTTTCCCTCCGTGCGACTCAGTCAAACCACTGCTGCACATCGTCATAGCTAACGCCTGACGCCAGCACATCGAAACCGCCGGTATCACGCATGGCTTGCGCGGCATCGCGCGCGGCCGACAGCGCCAGCATTGCCAGCCGCGTCGCCGTACTGACCCGCGCCACGCCCAGCCGGCCCAGCGCGGCCAGATCCGGCAGGCCCGGACGCGCACCGATGTTCACCGGCGCGGCAACCGCAGCGCAGAACTCGCCGATGGTGGCCGGCTCGGCCAGCGCGATCGGGTAGATGCCGTCGGCACCGGCGTCCAGATAGGCGCGGGCGCGGCGCACGCCGTCTTCGAACAGCGCATCCGCGGTCATCCCGCCGACGATCCAGCCATCCACGCGTGCGTTGATGAAGGCGGGAATGCCCACCCCCTCCGCCGCGGACCGCGCCGCCGCGATCCGCGCCGCTGCATCGTCCAGGCTGCGCAGGCTGGCGTGGGCGATGCCATCTTCCAGGTTCAACCCCACTGCGCCGGTGTCCAGCAACGCGCGCACGCTCTCACCCACCTGTGCGGGCGTGGTGCCAAAACCGGCTTCGAAATCCACCGTCACCGGCACGTCGACCACGCGCACGATCCGGCGCACGGCCGCCAGCAGTTCCCGCAGCGGCAGCTGCTCGCCATCGGCATGGCCAAGCGACCACGCCAGCCCGCCGCTGGTGGTGGCGATGGCGGCGAAGTCCATCCCGGCAAACAGTGCCGCGCTGCCGGCATCCCAGGCGTTCGGCAGCAGCAGTGGCCGGCCGGCCCGGTGCAGCGTGTGGAAGTGCCGGGCCTTGTCCATCAGGCGATCAGCGGAACGGCAGCCCGCCGCGCCCACCCATCATCCCGGACAGGCCGCGCATCATGCCCTTCATGCCGCCGCGGCCCAGCTTGCCCATCATCTTTTCCATCTGTTGGTACTGCTTGAGCACCTTGTTGACGTCGGCCGGGGTCTGGCCGCTGCCACGCGCCACGCGCGCGCGCCGCGAGCCGTTGAGCAGGTCGGGATTGCGGCGTTCCTTCTTGGTCATCGAGTTGATGACGGCGATCATCCGCGGCACTTCCTTGCCGGTGACCTGCTGCTTGACGTGCTCCGGCAGCTGGCCGACGCCCGGCAGCTTGTCCATCAGCCCGGACAGGCCGCCCATGTTCTGCATCTGCTCGAGCTGGTCGCGCATGTCGTTGAGGTCGAACTTCTTGCCCTTGGCGACCTTCTCGGCCAGCTTCTTGGCCTTGTCCTGGTCGACCTGCGCCTCGACCTGCTCGACCAGCGACAGCACGTCGCCCATGTCGAGGATGCGGCCGGCGGCGCGGTCGGGGTGGAACACGTCGAGACCGTCGGGCTTTTCGCCCACGCCGACGAACTTGATCGGCTTGCCGGTGATGTAACGCACCGAAAGCGCCGCACCGCCGCGGGCGTCGCCGTCGGTCTTGGTCAGCACCACGCCGGTCAGCGGCAGCGCCTCGCCGAAGTGCTTGGCGGTGACCGCGGCGTCCTGGCCGGTCATCGAGTCGACCACGAACAGGGTTTCGACCGGATTGACCGCGGCGTGCAACGCCTTGATCTCGGCCATCATCGCGTCATCGATGCTGGTGCGGCCGGCGGTATCGACGATCAGCACGTCGGCGAAGGTCTTCCTCGCCTCGTCGATGGCGGCCCTGACGATGGCCTCGGGCTTCTGCGAGGCCTGCGACGGGAAGAACACCGCGCCCACCTGCCCCGCCAGCGTCTGCAGCTGCTCGATCGCGGCCGGGCGATAGACGTCGGCGCTGACCACCATCACCTTCTTCTTGCGCTTGTCCCTCAGGTGCTTGGCGAGCTTGGCCACGGTGGTGGTCTTGCCTGCGCCCTGCAGGCCGGCCATCAGGATCACCGCCGGCGCCGGCACGTTGAGGTTGAGCTCCGCGGCCTGCGAACCCATCACCAGCGCCAGCTCGTCGCGCACGATCTTCACCAGCACCTGGCCGGGGCTGAGCGAACGCATCACTTCCTGGCCCAGCGCGCGCACCTTGATGCGCTGGATCAGCGCCTGCACCACCGGCAACGCCACGTCGGCTTCCAGCAGCGCGATGCGCACCTCGCGCACGGCCTCGCTGATGTTGGATTCGGTCAGGCGGCCGCGGCCGCGCAGGCGCTCGACGGTGCCGGACAGGCGCTGGGTCAGGGATTCGAACACGCGGCGTGGCCTTCGACGGGAAAACGGGGACCGCGAATTATAAGGCCATGCGGCGGCGGCCCAGCGGTGCGCGCATCCGCCGGCCGCGCGCGCTTCGCCGGCATGGCCTTGCCCTACACTTGCGCCGTTCATCCCCAAGGAACGGATATGTCCCGCAACCGCTTCGTTGGCCTGCTGCTGGCGCTTGCTGGCCTCCTGCCCATCGCCGCGCAGGCCCAGGCCCGGGCCAGGAAGCCGGCCGCACCGATGGTGGCGCGGGTAGCGGTGGCCTCCAATTTCGCCGACGCCGCCAAACAGCTGGCAGCCGCCTACGGCATGCAGAGCGGGCACCGGATCGAGGTCAGCGCCGCCTCCACCGGCAAGCTGTATGCGCAGATCCGCCACGGCGCGCCGTTCGACGCGCTGTTGTCGGCGGATGCGGAAACGCCGCGGATGCTGGTGGAAGAAGGCCTGGCCGACGGCGACACCCTGCACGACTACGCCATCGGCCGGCTGGTGCTGTGGAGCCGCGATCCTGCGCGGGTGAAGGACGGCGAAGCGCTGCTGCGCAAGGGCGAAGTCGAGCGGCTGGCAATCGCCAATCCCGAACTTGCCCCGTACGGCGCGGCGGCGCGCGAGTCGCTGGACTATCTGCGCCGCTGGGAAGAGCTGCGGCCCAGGCTGGTGCTGGGCGAAAACGTCGGCCAGGCCGCCCAGTTCGTGGTCAGCGGCGCCGCGCCGCTAGGCCTGCTGCCGCGCTCGCTGGTGCAGGAAGCGCGCAAGACCCACCGCGGTTCCGGCTGGGAGGTGCCGGCCAGCTGGCATGCGCCGATCGTGCAGAGCGCCGTGCTGCTCAAGCGCGGCGAACGCAATCCGGCCGCGCGCGGGTTCCTGATGTACCTGCAAAGCCCGGCAGCGAAGCAACGCATCCGCGCCTTCGGCTACGACTGATCCGCGATGGATGCCGCCGCGCCGGCCTGGCTGGCCGCCAGCTGGGTGACCCTGAAGTTGGCCGGGCTGACCACCCTGATCCTGCTGGTGATGGGCATGCCGCTGGCGTGGTGGCTGGCGCATACGCACTCGCGCTGGCGCGCGCCCGTGGGCGCGGTGGTGGCGCTGCCGATGGTGCTGCCGCCGACGGTGCTGGGCTTCTACCTGCTGATCGGCTTCGCCCCCGATGGCCCGGTCGGCCAGCTCACCACCGCGCTGGGGCTGGGCACGCTGGCGTTCACCTTCAAAGGCCTGCTGCTGGCTTCGGTGCTGTACTCGCTGCCGTTCGTGGTGCATCCGCTGCAGGCGGGCTTCGCCGCGCTGCCGCCATCGCTGCTGGAGGCCGCTGCCACCCTGCGCGCCTCGCCGCTGGATCGCTTCTTCAGCGTGGTGCTGCCGCTGTCGCGGCCGTCGCTGATCACCGCCAGCCTGCTCGGCTTCGCCCATACCGTGGGCGAGTTCGGGGTGGTGCTGATGGTGGGTGGCAATATCGAGGGCGAGACGCGGGTGCTGTCGGTGCTGCTGTACGACCAGGTGGAAGGCATGGCTTATGCCGATGCGCACGTGCTGGCGGCCGGGCTGCTGGGTTTCTCGTTCGCGCTGCTGCTGCTGATGCAGTGGCTGGGCCGACGCACGGCGGTGGCGCATGGCTGAGCGCGCCGACGATATCCACATTGCGCTGCGGCTTGCCCGCGGCGATTTCCGCATGGACCTCGACCTGCGCCTGCCGGGCAGCGGCTGCAGCGTGGTGTTCGGCCCGTCCGGCTGCGGCAAGAGCACCTTGCTGCGCGCCATCGCCGGGTTGGAGCCACGCGCACACGGCGAAATCCGCGTGGGCGAGGCCTGCTGGCAGGACGCACGCAGCGCGCTGCCGGCGCATCGGCGCGGGATCGGTATGGTGTTCCAGCACAGCGCGCTGCTGCCGCACCTGTCGGTCGTCGACAACCTGCGCTTCGGCTGGAAGCGCGCCCGCGCCGCGCCGGAATTGCTCGAACGCTGGATTGAGCGGCTGGCGCTGGCGCCGCTGCTGTCGCGCAAGCCGGACTCGCTGTCCGGCGGCGAACGGCAGCGGGTGGCGCTGGCGCGCGCGCTGGTCAGCAACCCGCGCCTGCTGCTGCTGGACGAACCGCTGAGCGCGCTGGACGCGCCGCGTCGCACCGAGATCCTGCCGTACCTGGAAGCGGTGCGCCGCGAAGCCGGCATCCCGGTGCTGTACGTCACCCACGCGATCGAGGAGGTCGCGCGCCTGGCCGACCATCTGATCCTGCTCGACGCCGGCCGGGTCAGCGCCGCCGGGCCCGCGCTGGACGTGCTCAACCGCGACGACCTGCCGCTGGCGCTGCGCGACGATGCCGGGGTGGTGCTGGAAGCCGAAGTCAGCGCGCGCGATGCGCACGGCCTGCTCTCGCTGCACACGTCGGCCGGCACCCTGCACGCGCACGGCGGCGCGCACCCGCCCGGCACCCGCCTGCGGGTGCGCATCCAGGCCCGCGACGTCAGCCTGGCGCTGGGCCGGCACGATGATTCCAGCCTGCTCAACCTGCTGCCGGCCACGCTGGTGGCACTGTCCGACCTGCCCGGCGGGCAGGTGCAGGCGCGGCTGGAGGTGCAGGGCCAGGCGCTGCTGGCGCGCATCTCGCACCGCTCGGTGGAACGGCTGGGGCTGCAACCGGGCATGCCGCTGTGGGCGCAGGTGAAGGCGGTGGCGCTGCTGGTGTGAGCGGCAACATCCGCATGCCCCGACTTGATCCCGATCAAACGGCCTGCACGCCCCCGCCACTAGTCTCGATCAGCCTCCCCACGGCACCGATCCACCGCCCAAGCCCGCCACGGGAGAACCGCCATGCCTGCCCTGCTCCAGCACGTCCGCGCGTCCACCGAGAACCTGTCGCCGGGCTATTTCAGCATGGTGATGGCCACCGGTGTCGTTTTCAGAAGGCGATTGCACACATTTTCAAAAGTGCACTGCACTATGGCAAATAGGAGAAGCTTGCTCCACCTCTTGGGTTCGGGAATTGTCCAGTCAATGCCGTGAGAGTAGAATTACGACCTTCATCAACTGCGGAGTTCCCAAGTGGGCACTTGTTCGAGTAACAGTAGTCAGCCGGTTTTAAGCGCCGGCACCCTCTCGGCAAGATAACGCGCAGGTTCTCCCTGCCGCTGTCTCGCCGAACGCGAGAGGCGGCAACCCGTCGCAGCATCCGCTGCACGTCATTCGCCTCCCAGACGACTGATTGGCTGATCGCCCCAGGGTGATCGGCCACGAACATCGCTTGCCGTGTGCATCAACCAAGGTGCCACGCGATGAGCCGTGCACGCGACAGGGCTTCGCCTCGATCCAAGAGGAGAACGCTGTGCGTATGACCCGTTTCCGACACCCCGGCCGCTTCGGCGCGGCCTACCCGCCACTCCGCTCGGCGCTGCTGAGTGCCGCTTTGCTGGCAGGCAGCACCGCCCATGCGGCACGCCCCATGATTACCGACGACGCCCGCATCGTCGATGCCAAGGCGTGCCAGCTCGAAAGCTGGGTCAAGAAGAACCCGGACAGCACCGAATTCTGGGCGCTTCCGGCCTGCAATTTCACCGGCAATCTGGAGCTGACCTTGGGCGGAGCCTCCACCCGCGAAGCGGGCAGTGCCAAAACCACAGATGTCGTCATGCAGGGCAAGACCCTGTTCAAAGCCATGGACAGCAATGGCTGGGGCATTGGTTTGGCCGCCGGTACGGTTCGCCACCCGCAAGCGGATACCCGCGACTGGTATGCCTATGTGCCGACCAGCTTTTCCTTCCGCGACGATGCCGTGGTCGTTCATACCAATGTGGGCTGGCTGCGCGAGGGGGAGACCCGGCGCAACCGTTTGACCTGGGGCCTGGGCACCGAAGCCCAGCTCACTGAACGCACCTGGCTGATCGCCGAGACCTTCGGTCAGAACCAGGGCAAGCCCTTTCATCAACTCGAACTGGCTGGTGCCGGATCGCATCCAGCTCGATGCGACTTACGGCAACCGCAACGGCGGCGGCGAACGATGGTTTTCCATCGGCCTGCGCCTGCTGTCGGTGCCGTTCCTGCCGTGATGCCATGACCGTCACAAAACCTTAGCAAACTATGCCAGACCCTGAATATCGGCTGCCTGCCTGAGCACGCTTTCAACAGTGTGGATCGGGCAGGCCGCCCCGGAGAACAAGAATGAACTTCACACTGCTGAAAGAGCTGTTCGCAGGCTTCCTGCGTACCCGTCACCTCGCCAGACACTTCCGCCGCCTGGCGCTGCTGGACACCCTCGCGCAGACCGGCGTCAGCCGCGAAGTGCCGCCAGAGCTGACCCAGACCCTGGTCAGCGCCGCGACGGCTGCCCCCGCCACCTTGCTGCGGCAACTGGACAGCCACGCCGATGGCTTGTCCGAATCGCAGGCCGAGGCCGTTCGGACCCGCGTCGGCCTGAACGAGGTTGAGCACGAGAAGCCGCTGCCTTGGTGGACCCACCTGTGGCACTGCTACAAGAACCCGTTCAACCTGCTGCTGACGCTGCTGGCCGTCATCTCCTACCTTACCGAGGATATGAAGGCCACCGTGGTGATTGGCACCATGGTCGTGCTCTCGACCTTGTTGCGCTTCTGGCAGGAAGCCAAGTCCAACAAGGCCGCCGATGCGCTCAAGGCCATGGTCAGCAACACGGCCACCGTCATCCGCCGTGATCTGTCCGAGGATGCCGCGCCGATCTTCGAGCAGTACTACGGCGCGCATCTGCATGTGAAAGATGCCAAGCGCATCGAGCTGCCGATCAAGCTGCTGGTGCCTGGCGATCTGATTGTGCTGTCGGCGGGCGACATGATCCCTGCCGACTGCCGCGTGCTCAGCGCCAAGGATCTGTTCGTGGCCCAGGCCGCCATGACCGGGGAATCGATGCCGGTGGAGAAGTTCGCCACCCAACGCGACGCCAAGGCGATCAACCCGCTGGAACTCGACAACATCCTGTTCATGGGCACCAACGTAGTGTCCGGCTCGGCCACGGCCGTGGTGCTCGGCACCGGTAACGCCACGTACTTCGGCGCGCTGGCTTCCCGCGTCACGGCGACCGACCGCGCACCCACGGCATTCCAGTCCGGCGTCAACAAGGTGAGCTGGCTGCTGATCCGCTTCATGTTCGGGATGGCCCCGCTGGTGCTCTTCATCAACGGCTTCACCAAAGGTGACTGGATGGAAGCGCTGCTGTTCGCGCTGTCCATCGCGGTGGGCCTCACGCCCGAGATGCTGCCGATGATCGTGACCTCAACGCTGGCCAGGGGCGCGGTGATCCTGTCGCGCAAGAAGGTCATCGTCAAGCGCCTGGACGCGATCCAGAACTTCGGTGCGATGGATGTGCTGTGCACCGACAAGACCGGCACGCTCACGCAGGACAAGATTTTCTTGGCCCGGCATGTGGATGTCTGGGGCGAGGAGTCCGACGAGGTGCTGGAAGCGGCCTACCTCAACAGCTACTACCAAACCGGCTTGAAAAATCTGCTGGACGTGGCAGTGCTCGAACACGTGGAAGTGCATCAGGAACTGAACCCGGCCAACAACTACCGCAAGGTCGATGAAATCCCGTTCGACTTCAACCGCCGCCGTATGTCGGTGGTGGTAAGTGAGCGCGAGGACCACCACGAGCTGATCACCAAGGGCGCTGTCGAAGAAATTCTGAGCGTGTGCACGCAGGTGCGCCATGGCGACGCCGTGGAGCCGCTGACGCCCGATCTGCTGGCCCGCATCCGCGAAGTCACCGCCGCGCTGAACGAAGAGGGGCTGCGCGTGGTGGCAGTGGCGATGAAGGAGGTACCGCCGACCCAAGACACCTACGGCATTTCCGATGAGCGCGAGCTGACCCTGATCGGCTATGTGGCCTTCCTCGACCCACCAAAGGAATCGACCGCGCCTGCGCTCAAAGCACTGGCCGAGCATGGCGTCACCGTCAAAGTGCTGACCGGCGACAACGAGCTGGTGACGGCCAAGATTTGCCGCGAGGTCGGGCTGGATCAGCAGGGCGTGCTGCTGGGCAGCGACATCGAGCGCATGAGCGACAAGGTGCTGGCCGAAGCCGTGGAAAGCCACAACGTCTTTGCCAAGCTCACGCCCTCCCACAAGGAGCGCATCGTGCGCCTACTCAAAGCCAACGGCCATGTCGTTGGCTTCATGGGCGACGGCATCAATGACGCGCCGGCGCTGCGCACAGCCGACATCGGCATCTCGGTGGACACGGCGGTGGATATCGCCAAAGAAGCCGCCGACATCATCCTGCTGGAAAAGAGCCTGATGGTGCTGGAGGAGGGCGTGCTGGAAGGCCGCCGCACCTTCGCCAACATGCTCAAGTACATCAAGATGACGGCCAGCTCGAACTTCGGCAATGTGTTCTCGGTGCTGGTGGCCTCGGCCTTCATCCCCTTCCTGCCGATGCTGCCGATGCACCTGCTGGTGCAGAACCTGCTGTACGACATCTCCCAGATCGCCATCCCCTTCGACAATGTGGATGACGAACTGCTGAAGAAGCCGCAGCGCTGGCAGCCGGGCGATGTGGGCCGCTTCATGGTGTTCTTCGGGCCGATCAGCTCGGTCTTCGACATCACCACCTACGCCATGATGTGGTTCGTGTTCAGCGCCAACACACCCGCCGAGCAAACGCTGTTCCAGTCCGGCTGGTTCATCGTCGGCCTGCTGACCCAGACCTTGATCGTGCACATGATCCGCACGCCGAAAATCCCGTTCATCCAGAGCCGGGCAGCGACGCCGCTGCTGGTGATGACGGCGGTGATCATGGCCATCGGCATCTTCCTGCCGATGGGGCCGTTGGCGCACTACTTCAAGCTGCAAGCCCTGCCGCCGCTGTACTTCGTGTTTCTGCCCATGATCCTGCTGGCATACATGGGGCTGACTCAGGCCATGAAGGGCATCTATTTCCGCCGCTACGGCTGGCAATAAGGAGGCGAGCATGGAGGCAATTCAAAACATCAACCTGACCTCCCTGCTCGACACCCTGATCAGCCTGGCCGCAGCCTTCGTGCTCGGTGGGCTGATCGGCTTCGAGCGGCAGTACCGGCAACGCACGGCGGGCCTGCGCACCAACGTACTGGTGGCCGTGGGCGCGGCCTTGTTCGTTGATTTGGCCAATCGGCTGCACGGTCACGATGGGGCCGTGCATGTCATGGCCTATGTGGTGTCCGGCATCGGCTTCCTCGGTGCGGGCGTGATCATGCGCGAAGAGGGCAATGTGCGCGGCCTGAACACCGCCGCCACCCTATGGGGGTCAGCGGCAGTCGGTGCGGCAGCGGGTGCCGACCTGATCGTGGAGGCAGTATTAGGTGCCTTGTTCGTGCTGGCAGCCAACACCCTGCTGCGCCCCATCGTCAACACCATCAACCGCAAGCCGCTGGACGTGGAATCGGTCGAGGGGGTTCACCCCCGTTTTCACGGACACTTACGAGAAGGCCGATGCAGGGCCATGAGGAGTGTTCATGTCGAAGCGAAGGAAGTTCAGTGCGGAGTTCAAGCGCGGTGCGGTTGAGCAGGCTAGTCAGCCTGGGGTGAGCTGTGCCCAGGTGGCCCGGGAGCTCGGGGTCCGGGACAACTTGCTGACCCGTTGGAAGCGGGAAGCCCAGAGCCAGGGCAAGGTGGCCTTCAGCGGCACCGGGACGCCTCGGGATGAGGAACTTGTGCAACTCAAGCGCGAACTGGCGCGGGTGAAGAAGGAACGCGATTTTTTGCGAGAAGCGGCGACGTTCTTTGCCAAGGGATCATCC